>CP016093.1:2625000-3316890 GCA_001664005.1 Rhizobiales bacterium NRL2 | reverse complement strand
CTCGACCAACGGCGCGGTCAGCTATGTCGGCGGTATGGAGATCCCCTCCATCGTCAACGCCGGCGCCGAGTTCGGCAACGGCGCGCGCTACATCAACCCCGACATCAAGTACTTCGAGAACTACACCGGCGACTTCGACGACGTGGCCAAGTCCAAGGAGGCGACCCTGGCCGCCATCGCCCAGGGTGCGGATGTCCACTACCACATCCTCAATCTCGGACTGCGCGGCATGGAGCAGGCGGCCCGGGAGAAGAGCACCCACATCATCGGCAGCTACACCGACCGCTGCGGCTCCGATCCTCTGTATGTCGCCTATTCGATCACCGGCGTCGGCTTCCAGGTGCGCTACGCCATCGACGAGCTGATGGCGGGCGAATGGGCCCCCGGCTACAAGCCCTTCGGCCTCGCCATGGGCCCGGAAGCTTCCGACATCGCCGTCTGCGAGAGCTCGGCTGAAATGATGGAGAAGCTGGAGCAGATCAAGGCCGACATCCAGGCCGGCAGGATCAAGGTTCTGGAAGGGTGACACCCGACGCGGGAACCGTGACGGCGTCTCCGGCGGCGGCCCCCGTGGCCGTGGCCGGAGACGCCCGGTTCGCGATGCGCGGCGTCGGCAAGCGCTTCGGCGATTTCGACGCGCTTGCCGATATCGACATCGAATTCCGCGCCGGCGAGATCCACTGCCTGCTGGGCGAAAACGGCGCCGGCAAGTCGACGCTCTGCAATCTGATTTTCGGCGTCCATCAGCCGACGGCGGGGGAGATGCGTTTCGAAGGCGCGCCCTATGCGCCGGCCGGACCGCGCGAGGCGCTGGAGAACGGCATCGCCATGGTTCACCAGCATTTCAGCCTGGTGAACGAGCTCTCGGTGGTGGACAACCTGCTACTGGGCCGGGGGCTGGGCCGGGTCGACCGCGCCGCCTATGCCGCGCGGCTGGCCGAGCTCTCGGCGCTCTACGGTCTCAGTCTCGAGCCGTTCCGCATCGTCGGCGACCTGTCGATTGGGGAGCGCCAGCGTGTCGAGATCGTGAAATGCCTGATGCGCGAGCCCCGGCTGCTGATCCTGGACGAACCTACCGCCGTCCTGCTACCCGACGAGATCGCCGCGCTGATCGAAACCTGCCGCCGGGTCGCCGCCGAAGGCACGGCGGTCGTGCTGGTCACGCACAAGCTGGCGGAGATCAAGCAGGTGGCCAGCCGGGTCTCGGTGCTGCGCGCGGGACATATCGCGACGACCTCCGATAACCCGTCCGGCGAGATCGACCGGCTGGTGAAGGCGATGATCCGCCGCGACGCCGGAAGCCTGGACGCCTCGATGATGTCGACCCTGGGCATGGGCGGCGATACGGCCGCGCCCAGGGCTCGCCGCAGGATGTCGGACGCCGGGGGGCTCGCCCTGCAGGTCGATGGCGTCTCCTTCAGGGACGCCGGCGGCGCGCAACGGCTCGACAATGTGACGCTCACGGTGCGGCCGGGCGAGATCGTCGGCGTCGCCGGCGTCGAAGGCAACGGCCAGAGCGAACTGGGCAGTATCCTCGCCGGTCTGGCGCATCCGAGCGCGGGGCGCTGGTTCGCAGGCGACAGTGAGCTGACAAGAGCCACGCCGTCCCGGATCACGGCCGCCGGTGTCGGCATCGTGCCCGAGGACCGCCACCTCGTCGCCGCCGCGGACGACATGAGCCTCGCCGAGACCATGCTGAACAACAGGATGGGCGCACACACGCGCTTCGGGCTGATCGACCGGCGTTCGGTCCGTGCGGAAGCCGCCGATCTGATCGAGCGCTTCGACGTGCGCGCCGCCGGGCCCGACGTCCGCTTCGGCAGCCTCTCGGGCGGCAATCAGCAGAAGGCGGTGCTGGCGCGGGAACTGACCATGCCGGGACTGAAATTCATGCTGGCCGCGCAGCCGACCCGCGGCCTCGACGTCGGCGCGGTGGAAGCGGTCTACGGCCTGATTCGCGCCGCCTGCGAGAAGGGCGCGGGCGTGCTCCTGATCTCCTCGGAACTGGACGAGATCCTGGCCGTGGCCGACCGGGTGCTGGTGATGTACCGCGGCCGTATCGTCAACGAACGACCCGCCGATCCGTCCGAGAAGGACGCCATCGGCGCCATGATGGCGGGGCAGGGCGCATGAACGCCGCGCTCGCCGCCTCGGGCCGGATCCTGGGTGCGCCGGCGGCCATCCCCGTGCTGGCGGTTCTCGCTGCTTTCGCCGTGGGGCTCCTGCTGATCGTCGCCACGGGGGCGTCGCTGGGTCAGGCGATCTCCGCCTTCAGCCAGGGCGCCTTCGGTTCGGCCTACGCCATCTCGGTCTCGCTCAACCGCGCGACGGTCTACGCCCTGGTCGGCATCGGTTTCGTCATCGCCGCGCGCGCGGGCCTGACCAATGTCGGGGGCGAGGGACAGATCGCCGTCGGCGGCATCGTGGCGACGGCGGTCGCCGTGCATGGCGGGGTCGCGGGCCTGCCGTTGGGCCTGGCCGTCATCCTGCCCGTGCTGGCCGCTTCGCTGGCCGGCGGCCTCTGGGGCGGGCTGGCGGGCGTGCTGAAGGTCAGGGCCGGCACCAATGAGGTCATCTCGACCCTGCTGCTCTCCTTCATCGCCATCTGGATCGTCTACTGGTGCGTCCAGTCGACGGACCTGCTGCGCCAGCCCATGACCAGCGCCGCGACCCTGCCGGAATCGGCGACGGTGCCGGCTTCGACCATGGTGCCGCTGCTGACGGGCTCCTACGCCGCGCCGGTCACCGTCGGCGTCGTGATCGCACTGATCCTCGCCGTCGTCGCGGCGGTCCTGCTGGCGCGCTCCGTGTTCGGCTTCCGTCTCCGCTTTGTCGGGCTCAATCCGACCGCCGCCGCCCGCGCGGGCATACCGGTCGAGCGCATGACCGTGCTGGCCCTGTTCATCGCGGGCGCGCTGGGCGGGTTGGCCGGCGCGATCATGCTGCTGGGCGAACAGCACTCGCTGAAGACCGGTTTTTCGTCGGGCTACGGTTTCGACGGCCTCGTTGTCGGCCTGCTGGCCCGGGGCCGGATTTCCGGCGTCATCGCCGGCGCGTTGCTGTTCGGCTTCCTGCGCTCGGGCGGCATCACCATGGAAATGGCGGCCGGCGTGCCGACGGCGCTGGTGCAGATCGTACAGGGCCTGATCGTGATCTCGATCGCCGGCGCGGCCTACTGGATGGACAGGAGAGCGAGCCGATGAACGAGGAACTGCTGGCGGTCTTCGTGGCCTCCACCATCCGGCTCGCCACGCCGCTCCTTCTGGCCGCGATCGGCGAACTGTTGAGCGAGAAGGCCGGCGTCCTCAACATGTCGGTCGAAGGCATGATGCTGACCGGCGCCTTCGCCGCCGCTGCGGGCGCGTCGCTCTCGGGCAGCCCTGTCGTCGGGCTGGTCTGCGGGCTGGTCGCGGTCATTCCGCTGTCGCTGCTACAGGCGTTCCTGACCAACACGCTCCGCGCCAACCAGATCGTCACCGGCCTGGGCATCAACATTTTCGTGCTCGGCGCGACGACGCTGGGCTACCGCGAGCTGTTCGGCGCGCGCTCGCGGGAGGTCATCCCGGGCTTCGACAAGTGGAACCCGCCGGTCCTGAGCGACATCCCGGTGATCGGGCAGACGATCTTCGAACAGGTCTGGCTGGTCTATCTGGTGATCCCGGTCGCCGTCGCGGTCTGGTATCTGCTCGCCCGCACGGGGCTGGGGGTGGCCATCAAGGCCGCCGGCGCCGCGCCACGGACGGTCGCTCATTCGGGGCTTTCGGTCACGCTGATCCGCTATGGCGTCATCATGGCGACCGGCCTGCTGGCCGCGCTGGGCGGCATCTTCCTCTCCATCGGCGATATCCACACCTTCACCGAGGGGATGACGCGCGGCGCGGGCTATCTCGCCATCGCGGCGGTGATCTTCGGCAACTGGAAGCTGGGTCAGACCATCGTGGCGTGCCTGGTCTTCGGCGCGGCGACGGCGCTGCAGTTCCAGCTGCCCGCGCTGGGCATCGACGCGCCCAACGCGCTGCTGATCATGATGCCCTACCTGCTGGCCTTCATCGCCGTCTCCGGTCTGGTGGGTCGGCAGAGCGCGCCCCGGACCCTGGCCCAGCCGTACTGGAAGTAGCCGTTCAGAGCTTCGGCGTGCGGGCGGCGGCGACGCCCTCGCGTTCCAGATGCCGTGCGGCGCGCAACGCCAGATCCTCGCGCCAGGGCGGGGCGATGATCTGCACACCGATGGGCATGGCGGTGCCGCACTCGATGGGCGTCGCGGCGACCGGCAGTCCGATGCAGGAGATCGGCTGCGTGAACAGCCCCAGATTGGGCCGGACCGACAGTTCCTCGCCGCGCAGTTCCATGGTCTTCTGGCCGATCAGGGGCGCGCTGAAGGGTGTCGACGGCGCAATCAGAAGATCGACGTCGCGGAACAGCGCCATGACCTGCTCCAGGTACCAGCGCCGCACCTGCTGCGCCCGCACCAGCCAGCCGGCCGGCAGCATCGCGCCGGCGAGAAAGCGGTCGCGCGTGTCGGGGTCGAAATCGTCGGGGCGTTGGCGCAGCCGGTTCAGGTGAAGGGCCGCGCTCTCCGCATTGGTGATGATGAAGGCGGCGGCTCGGCCCGCTTCAGCGCCCGGCACTTCGACAGTCCGGTCCGCGCCGAGCCCGTTTGCCGCGGCTTCAACCGCCGCCGCGGCGTCGGGCAGGCCGCCGGTGTCGAACCAGCCGCCGGCGATCGCGATGCGCAGACCCTCGATGCCGTGGCCGAGTGTGGCCGTGATGGGCTCGGCCGGGCGGCCGGCCACGACCGGATCGCGCGGGTCCGGGCCCTGCATGGCGTCGTAGGCCAGCGCGAGATCGCCGACCGAACGGGCGAACGGCCCCAGATGGTCGAGACTATCGACGAAGGGGAAGGTGCCGTGGCGCGTCAGCCGGCCGTAGGTCGGTTTCAGTCCGAAGATACCGCAGAGGGACGCGGGCACGCGGATCGAGCCGTTGGTGTCGGAGCCGAGACTGAGCGGCGCCAGCCCGGCCGCCGTCGCCGCACCGCTGCCGGAGCTGGAGCCGCCGGACATCCGGTCCGCGTCGTGGGGATTGCGGCAGGCGCCGTGATGGGCGTTCTCGCCGGTGAAGTCGTAGGCGTATTCGCCCATGTTGAGCGCGCCCAGCAGCACGGCGCCGGCGGCTTCGAGACGGCGGACGAGTTCTGCGTCGGCGCCCGCGGGCGGGTTCTCACGGTTGATCTTCGAACCCGCGCGGGTCGTCAGTCCCTCGACGTCGAACAGGTTCTTGACTGCAAAGGGGACGCCGGCGAGCGGGCCGACGGCCTGGCCAGCCGTACGTCTCCGGTCGATCTCCGCGGCCTGGCGAAGCGCTCTGCGCGCGGTGATGTCGGTATAGGCGTTCAGCAACGGGTTGAGCCGTTCGATCCGCTCCAGGTGTCCGCGCACGACCTCGACCGCGCTCATCTCGCCCGCCGCGACGCCGCCGGCGATGGCCGCCGCGGTCATGTAGGGCGGCAGCGTCACGCGCCCCGCTCCGGTGGGGTGAAGACCGGCGCGAGTTCCAGGCTGTCGGCAGGTAAAGGCGCGGCTTCCAGCAACGCGTTCATCCGCGCGGCGAGTTCCAGAAACTGCCGGACGCCGGCTTCCTGAGCGGGTGTTATCCCGAGGTCCAGTGTGGCCGCCATGGCGCGCATGTGGGTTTCGGCGTCGAACGCTTTGGCCATCAATTCGTCTCCATCGCCTCGAGCGCCCGAACCACGGCGGCGGCGTCGGTGACCCAGCCGAAGATCCCGCCCTGCGCGGCGATCATTCTGAGTCCAACCTCGTGGAACTCCGGAAAATAGGAGCCGCAGGCGTCGCCGACGACGATACAGCGGAATCCCCGGTCGTTGGCTTCGCGTACGGTGGTGTGGACGCAGACCTCGGTGGTCACGCCGCAGACCAGCAGCGATTCGATGCCGCGGTTCTGCAGCATCAGTTCCAGATCGGTCTGGTAGAAAGCGCCCTTGCCGGGCTTGTCGACCACCGGCTCTCCCGGTGCGGGCGCGAGCGCGGATACGATCTGGTGACCTGGCTCGCCGCGCACCAGGATGCGGCCCATGGGACCGCGGTCGCCGATCCGCATGGCGGGCGCGCCGCGCTCGATCTTGGCCGGCGGCGCATCGCTGAGATCGGGGCGGTGACCTTCGCGGGTGTGGATGACCGCCAGGCCGGTTCGCCGCGCCGCCTCCAGCACGCGCGCACACGGACCGATGGCGGCGGCCAGCAGCCCGACGTCATTGCCCAGCGTTTCGCCGAAACCACCAGGCTCAAGGAAATCCCGCTGCATGTCGATGATGATCAGCGCCGTGCGCGCCGGGTCGATTTCGATAGCGCCCGGCCGGGCCTCAATCAGCGGTTTCGGCAAGTTCGGCGCTCCCTGTGTGCCGCGCGTCGAGATAGCGCCGCCAGCTTCCGAAGGCGGTAATGTCGCGCGCGTCTCCGGTCGCCGCGGCCTCGCAGAGAAAGCCCTTCACCGTTGTGCCGTCCGCCAGGGCGATGGACCCCAGGCCGAGCGGGGCGGGGATCGCCGCCAGCAGGGCGCCGACCGCGTGCGCGGGCAGCCGCCAGATTTCCACTTCCACCGCGCCGCCGCCTTGCGGGACGCGGACGAGTCCGGGCCGGGCCGGCTCGGGTCCCGCGAGAGCGTAGAAGCGGTACTTCTCGGCGGTCCTGGCCTGACCGACCAGCGTTGCGCCTAGCTCCCTCAGCTCGCCGTTGAGCGGCAGGCCGGACATGTGTGCGCCGCAGACGGCGATCTCGAGCACGTCCGTTTCGCTGTCGTGTTTCGGAGGCGCGGCGGTGAGCGGCGACCGCATGGCTCCGACGAAAGGGGAGGTCTCCTCATGCAGCGCGCCAGCCAGCGCCAGCAGGCGGCGGTCATGGAAGGCCGGTGCGGCCAGTGTCACCCCGAACGGCATGCCGTCGGGCCGGAATCCCGCCGGCACGGCTACCCCCGCGAGATCGAGCAGGTTCATGAAATTGGTATAGCGTCCGAGATTGGAATTCAGACGGATCGGGTCGGCCTCGACCTCGGCGATGCGGTAGATGGTGGCCGCGGTCGGCAGCAGCATCAGATCGAGCCCGGCGAGGATGTCGTCGGCGGCGCGGCGCAGTTCGGCGAGGCGATACTCCGCGCGGAACAGATCGGTCGCCTTCGGGTCGCGGCCGCCGAGCGTGATCTCCCGCGTGACCGGGTGCAGGGCGTCGGGATCGCGCTCGATCAGCTCCTGGACCGCGATATAGCGTTCGGCCACCCATGGTCCTTCGTAGAGCAGGCGCGCTGCGTCGAGGAAGGGCGTGATGTCAATTGTGACCGGCTCGCCACCGAGCCGTTCCGCGGCGGCGACGGCCTCGTGGAACAGCTTTTCGCAGTCCCTGTCGCCGAAGAAGTCGAGATTGGCTGCCAGGGGCACGCCGAAGCGGGCGCCGCGCCAGTCGGACGGGCCCGTGATGTCCTTCGGCATGGCGCGGGAGAACGGGTCCGCATCGTCATAGGCTGTCACGACGCCGGCGACCGCCGCGGCATCCGCCGCGGTCAGTGCGAAGACGGAGGTGCAGTCGAGCGAGCGACAGGCCGGCACCAGTCCCGTGGTCGAAAGCAGGCCCTTGCTCGGCTTCCAGCCCACGAGGTTGTTGAAGGCTGCCGGCACGCGGCCCGAACCCGCCGTGTCCGTGCCCAGCGAGAAGGCGCAGAGACCCTTCGCCACGGCCACCGCGGAACCGGAACTGGAGCCGCCGGGCACGAAGGCCGGATCGAAACTGTTGCCGGGCACGCCATAGGGCGAGCGCACGCCGACGAGGCCGGTGGCGAACTGGTCCAGATTGGTCTTGCCGACGACCAGCGCACCCGCCTCGCGCAGCCGCCGGACCACTTCCGCGTCGTGCGCGGGCGCGTATTCGAAAGCGGCGCAGCCGGCCGTAGTCGGCAGGCCGGCCACGTCAATATTGTCCTTTGCCGCGAAGGGGATGCCGAGCAGGGGGTGCGTCGCTGGATCGAGCCCGTCGAGCCGCCGGGCCTCGGCCATGAGAGCGTCCGCCGACGGTCGGTTGATCCAGATGGCCGGGTCGGCGTCGTCGCAACGGCGCGCGACTTCGGCGGCGATCTCGCTGGGCCGGATTTCACCCGCCAGCAGGGCGCGGCGCAGCGCCTCGATGGTCAGCATTTCATCGGCCAGCACGTTCAAGATACTTCCTCCGCCAGCCGGGCCTTCGCCGCGGCGCTGTCCATCTCCAGGTGCGGCACGGCCTCGATCAGGGCGCGGGTATAGTCGTCCTTCGGGTTTGACAGGATTTCTTCCGCCGGACCCTGCTCGACGATCCGGCCGGCGTTCATGACGATCACCCGGTCGCAGAGCAGGCGCACGACGTTCAGGTCGTGGCTGACGAACAGATAGCTCATGCCCAGGCGGCGCTTCAGGTCCGCCAGCAGCTTGAGCACGATCGCCTGCACCGACACGTCGAGCGCAGAAGTCGGTTCGTCCAGAATCAGCAGCTTCGGCGCGACGGCGATGGCGCGGGCGATGCCGACGCGGGCCTTCTGGCCGCCCGAGAGCTGGTGCGGGAAGCGCCCGAGCAGATCTTCGGGCAGGCCCACCATGCCGGCCAGTTCGACGATCCGTGCCTCCCGTTCGGCGGCGTTGCGCATGCCGTCGAGGCGCATCAGCGGATCGGCGATGCAGCTGCGCGCGTTGAAGCGCGGGTTGAGGCTCTCCGTCGGATCCTGGAAGACCATCTGGATCAGCCGCCGTTCCGGCCTGAGCGCGAAGTCCGCCGACGGAATCGCCGCCAGGTCGTGGCCTTCGAACAGGATGCGGCCCGCGGTCGGGTCCATCAGGCGCGTGATCATGTTGGAGGTCGTGGACTTGCCGCAGCCGGATTCGCCGACCAGACCGACGCTTTCGCCGGCGCAGACCTCGAAACTGACATCATCGACGGCGCGGAAGGGCGGTGTTTCGTCCGTCGCCCGGCCGGCGAGCCGCCGCCACCAGCCGTCGCCGGACGCGGCGCTGAATTCCTTGACCAGATTCTCCACGGCCAGCAGCGGCGGCCCGTCGGCGGCAGGCGGCGCGGCGACCGGACTCGGACGGCTGGCGGCCGGCTCGTCCGAGAGATCCTCGAGGCGGCTGTCGAGGCGCGGCGTCGCCTTGATGAGTTTCCGCGTATAGGGGTGCTGCGGATTGGCGAACAGCTCCAGCGTGGCGGCCGCTTCCACGACCTCGCCGGATTTCATCACCACGAGCCGCTGGCAGTACTGGCTCGCCAGTCCCAGATCGTGGGTGATCAGCACGGTGGCCAGGTTGCGCTCCCGTCCCAGGTCGCGGATCAGGTCCATGATCGTCTTCTGGGTGGTGACGTCCAGGCCGGTGGTCGGCTCGTCCGCGATCAGCAGTTGCGGGTCGCAGGCCAGCGCCAGGGCGATCATGACGCGCTGGCACATGCCGCCCGACAGCTCGAAGGGATAGGCCGAGTAACGCAGTTCCGGGTTGCGGATGCGGACGGCATCCAGCGCCTCGATGGCCTTCTTCTTCAGGTCGAGGGAATGGATCGTCGTGTGCCGGCGCAGCACGTCCTCGATCTGGTCGCCGACGGTGCGGATGGGGTTCAGTGCGACGCGGGGATTCTGGAAGATCATGGAGGCCTCCCGGCCCCTGATCTCGCGCAGCGCCCGCTCCGACGCGGTGGTCAGGTCCAGGCCGCGGAAGCGGACGTGCCCTGCCGCCACCCGACCCGAAGCCTCCAGGATGCCCATGATGTTGAAGGCGGTGACGGACTTGCCGGAGCCGCTCTCGCCGACGACGCCCAGGGTCTCACCCCGGAACAGCTCGAAATCGACGCCGCGCACGGCGTGGACCACGCCACCCCGGGTCTTGAAGTCGACGCTCAGGCCCTCCACGGAGAGGATGGGGACGGGATCCTTCGGTTCGGTCATGGCCGCCTCCTCAGGTGCGCCGGCGCGGGTCGATCAGGTCGCGCAGACCGTCGCCCAGCAGGTTGAAGCAGAACACGGCGATCATCAGCGCCGCGCCGGGGAACAGCGCGAGCCACCACTCGCCGGAGACGATGTAGCCGGCGCCCTCGGCCACCATGATCCCCCATTCCGGGGTCGGCGGGCGGACGCCCAGACCGATGAAGGAAAGACCGGCGGCATTGAGGATCGCCCAGCCCATGTTGAGCGAGACCTGCACCATCATGGGCGGCAGCACGTTGGGGTAGATCTGCGTCGCCAGCAGGCGGACGTCGGAATTGCCCGCCAGCCGCGCCGCCAGGACGAAGCCCGCTTCCCGGCGGACGTTGACCTCGGCGCGCGCCACGCGGGCGTAGAAGGGAAAGTTGATGATCGCGGTGGCGTAGATGATGTTCTCGACACTGTTGCCCAGCGCCGCGACGATACCCATGGCCAGCACGAACAGGGGAAAGGCCATGATCGTGTCGGTCAGGCGGCCCACGACCCGGTCGATCCAGCCGCCGTAATAGCCGGCCGCCGAACCCAGCACGCTGCCCGCCATGAAGGAGAGCGCGACCGCCACGACGGCGATGGTCAGGTCCAGCCGCGTGGCGACGATGACCCGGCTGAGCACGTCGCGGCCCAGCTGGTCGGTGCCGAACCAGTGGCGGGCGCTGGGCGGCTGCAGCGCGTTCGCGGAGCTTGCCAGCGGGTCGTAGGGCGCGATCCAGGGCCCGAACAGTGCGAACAGGACCAGCAGCGCGAAGATCGATCCGGCGACCAGCGTGACCGGGTTCTCGGTCAGGATGTAGCGCAGGTGTTTCAGGAACTCCCGCATGGCTCAGCCCTCCAGTCCGATGCGGGGATCGACGACGGTGTAGAGAATGTCGATCACCAGGTTCAGGGCGACGTACAGGAAGGCCATGGCGAGCACGAAGCCCTGAACCGCGGCGTAGTCGGAGACGATCAGCGCCTCGATGGCGAAGGAGCCGATGCCGGGCCAGGCGAAGACCTTTTCCACCAGCACGTTGGAGCCGAGCATGAACGAGAAGACCATGCCGAGCGTGGTCAGGATCGGCAGCATCGCGTTGCGGAGTGCGTAGGTGTAGAGCACGGTCGGCCGCGACAGGCCGGAGGCCCGGGCCGTGCGGATGAAATCGCTCGACAGCACGGCCAGCATCGCGCCGCGGGTCATGCGCGCCAGCGGCGCCAGGGTGAAGAGGCCGAGCGTGATCGCCGGCAGGACGAGCTGCGCCAGCGCCGCGCCGAAGGTGTCGATGTCGCCCGCCAGCAGGGAATCGATGGTGAAGAAGCCCGTCACGTGCGGCGGGTCGAGATAGAAGATGTCGATCCGCCCCAGCGGCGAGGGCGCGATGCCGAGGATGAAGTAGAAGACATAGACTAGGAACAGCCCGGTGAAGAACACGGGCAACGAGACGCCGGCGGTGACGATCACGCGGCAGAGATGGTCGATCCAGCTGTTGGGGCGCGTGGCCGCCAGGATGCCGAGCGGCAGCGCCACCGACAGCGAGAACAGCAGCGCCAGGAAGGTCAGTTCCAGCGAGGCCGGCATGCGCCGGATCAGTTCCTCGACAACCGGGCGGCCGGTGCTGATCGACTGGCCGAGGTCGCCGGTGAACAGGTCGCCCAGATAGATCAGGAACTGTTCGGGAAGGCTGCGGTCGAGGCCCAGGGCCTGCCGCACCTGCTCGATTGACTGGGCGTCGGCCGCCGGTCCGGCGAAGTAGACCGCCGGATCGCCGGGCAACGCCCGGGTCAGGATGAAGGTGACGACGATGACGCCGGCGATCGAGGGGACGGCCTGCAGCAGCCGTCCCCCGATCAGCGCAACGGTGGAGCGCCGGGCCACGCGCCGCGCCCCCTCAGGCCTTGCTCAGCCAGCGCGCGTCGAGCTGGCGGTGGAAGTAGAACTTGTAGCCCGAGACGTTCGACTGCATCGCCACGTCCAGATAGGGCTGGAAGACGGGGATCAGCGGTACCTCGTCGAAGAAAGTGGCGATGAGCTGCTTGATCTTCGGCGCGTAGTCCGGGTGCTCCACCGGCAGATGCAGGGCCTCTTCGGTCACCGTCTCGACTGTCTCGTTGCGGTACTTCATGGAGTTGAACAGCCTGCCGTCCTGGTAGACCCAGTAGGCGTAGTAGTCGGGGTAGTTGAGCCAGCCGCCGAAGTTCTTGATGTGCATCGGCCACTTCTTCTCGATCAGCACCTGGGTGCGCCAGTTGGCGCCCGGCACCTTCTCGACCGCGGTACGGATGCCCACCTTGCCGAGCCCTTCCTGAACCAGCAGCGCCATCGGTTCGGACCACTGGGCGAAGCCCAGGTTGAAGGCGAAGGGCACCTCGAAACCGTCCGCGTATCCGGCCTCCGCCAGCAGGGCCTTCGCCTTGTCGTAGTCGGTCGAGTAGGGGAAGGGCTGCGGCCAGCTGATATCGGCCGGCTCGAAGGATGCGCCGCCCCACATGGGAATGCCGCGCTCGAAGGCCGCCTGCTTGAATATCTGCTCATAGGGAATGGCATAGGCCACGGCCTGGCGCACCCGCTTGTCCTGGAAGGGGCCGTAGGTGGTGTCGAGGCCGATGGCGATCATCGAATTCTCGATCGGCGCCGCGGCCACCGTGTACTTGCCCGAGGCCTTGAGTTCGGCGAAGTCCTTCGGCGGCAGGTCCAGCGAGATGTCCGCGTCGCCGCGCTCCAGCAGCGCCCGGCGGGTCGAGGACGAGGGAATCTCGCGCATGATGACCCGCTCGACGCCGGGCAGGGGACCGCATTTCCAGTCGTCGAAGCGCTTGTAGACCACCTGCTGGCCCGGATCCCAGCGCTCCAGCATGAAGGCGCCGCTGCCGGCGGGATTGCGGTGCAGGTACTCGGTCGCCCAGGGATCGTCCTGGGTGGCGTGGGCCTTCGCCACCTTCGAGTTGATGATGATCGGCACCGGCACCGCCAGATCGGGCATGGTCAGCTTGGAGGGACGCAGGAAATCGATGCGGAAGGTCTTTTCGTCGACCGCCGTGAACTGCTCGGGCTTCTCCAGCGAACCCGCGCGCATCTGCGTGGTCGGGAAGCCGCCGACCGAAACGGCCCGGTCGAACGACCATTTCACGTCCTCGGCCGTCACCGGCGAGCCGTCCCAGAAGATTGCGTCCGGCTTGAGCTTGAAGGTCACCGAATTGCCGTCCGCCGCGAACGCCCAGCTTTCGGCCAGTTCCGGCGTGAGGTTCTGGTAGTCGTACATCTCCGTGCCGTCGGCCAGCGTCTTGGTTCCGAAGCCGACCAGGCGGTCGTACAGGTTGACCGCGATGGCGTAGCTTGGTCGGTTGGTGCCCGCGCGGTGGATGTCCATGCTGTTGACGGTGCTGCCGACGACGACCAGCAGCGTGTCCGCGCGGCCCGCCGCCCGCGGCGCGCCGAAGGGCGCCAGCATCGGCACCGCTACCGCACCCGCTCCGAATGCCGTCAGCTTGAGAAAGTTGCGCCTGTCCATTGTTCTGCTCCCTGTCTCCGCGGCGGACGCCGCGACCCTGAGACGGAACTAGCAAGCAACAGGCCAGAAAAAGTTATATGTAAAAACAAGGGTGTATAAAATATTGCATGCAATTATCGAATGCTTGCGCCCGTTCCTTCGGCAGTGCGGGGGCAGCCTCTCGGCGCGACCGGTCGGAGGGGATTGGAAACATTCAAATGAATTCAATCGGTTGCGGAGATCGGGCCTGGCCGGTGGCGAAAATATGTGCGCTGCACAATTCGGGCGCAGAGTGTCGGAGAATTCGGCATTTTGTATGCAATATTATTTAATATATTGATGTTACGTAATATTTCAGGATCTGTCCGTATCGAGATTGAGCGTCTGCGCGACATAGTTCATGGAGGCGTCCTTCACGGTCCGGATGTGCGCGCGCATGGCCTGATAGGCCCGTTCGCCGTCGCGCCGCCGGATGCCGGCGACGACATCGCCATGCTCGTCGTAGGAGGCCGCCACGCGGCCGGCCACCGAGAACTGGGCGCGGCGATAGGGCGCCACCCGGCGGCGGGCCTCCAGGGTCGTGTCCACCAGCATGTCGTTGTGGGTGCCGCTGTAGATCGCATTGTGAAAACGGCGGTTGAGCACCTCGTAGGCCTCGTGGTCCCCGTCCTCCACGGCGATGCGGGTCTCCTCGTGCAGCGCCAGCAGTTCGCCGAGCTCGGCGGCCGTCATCCGTTCGGCCGCCAGGCGCGCGCAGGCGGCTTCCAGCTCGGCCATGACCTCGAACATCTGGCTCAGGCGCTCGGCCGTGACCTGGCGGACGACAGCGCCGACATGGGGGCGCTTTTCCAGCATGCCCATGGCGACCAGCTGACCGATGGCTTCCCGGACCGGTGTGCGGGAGACGCCGAAGCGGTCGGCCAGACCCTGTTCGTCCAGCTTCGCGCCAGGCTTCAGCCGGCCGTCGAGGATGTCCTCGGCGAGTTTCTGTGTCAGCAGTTCGACCCGGGTCATGCGGCCGCCGCCGCGCCCGGGCGGTCTGCCGGCGGCCGTCCTTGCCACGCGCGCCACCCGTTCCCGATTCCGATGCCCGGCGAGGATGCGCAACGGCGCGCGCCGGCGCCAGCCTCTTTCGCGGCGGGCGCCGGGGTTCTCAGTCCTTCATCTCGCGCAGGGCCGCCAGGACGTGCGTGGAATCGCTGACGAAGCCGAAGCATTTCCTGACGTTCCAGACCGTGGCCTCGGTGCAGAATTCCGGGGAGGTGGTGGCGCAGCAGTCCTCCAGCAGGATGCAGCCATAGCCCAGGAAGTTGGCGTCGGTCAGCGAATGCAGCACGCACTGGTCGGTGTTGACCCCGGCGAACAGGATGGTCCGCGTGCCCAGATTGCGCAGGATGCTGTCCAGCGGCGTATCCCAGAAGCCGCTGATGCGGTGCTTGTCGACGAAGATGTCGCCCGGATCGGTGTCGAGTTCGTCGACGATGGCGGCGGCCCAGCTGTCCTTCTGCAGTACAGGCGCGCCGCTGCCGGGCAGGGGCTCGCCCAGGCCGATGCCGCCGCCGTCGGGCTTGTAGAGGTGGATCTGGTTCGGCGGCATGTTGGCCAGGTCCGCCCGGTTGCCCCAGTTGACCCAGATGATCGGCACCCCGGCTTCGCGGAGGGGCGGGATCAGCGTGTTCAGAGGCTCGATGGGGCGCCTGTCCGGTGTGAAATCCTGCCCGAGATGGTCGACCCAGCCGCCCGGCGCGCAGAAGTCGTTCTGCATGTCGATGACCACCAGCGCGGTGCGGTTCAGGTCGCAGACCACCGACTGCGGCTCGGCGGCGATGGCGGCGCGGCGCGGCTCGGGGAGCGGCATTGCCATGTCGACGACAGTCTCGTCGACGCGCCAGTGATAGCTGTCCCCCGCGCCAAGCCGGCGCCTTGCCGTTCCCGCATCCGTCGGCGGCTTGTTCATTCCCGATCCTTCCCTTGCCGGATTTTCCGTCCGTGCCGGCTGCAAGACCCGCACCAGCGCGGGGCCACCCCTGCGCGGCCATCGGGGACCCGGCACTGCCCACGAAATGGCCACGCATGCCACGCCGGCGTGCAACGAGTTGCGTCGGCCGGCGCAAGTTCCCTAGGCTTGTACGGAGACGTTCTGGAGAAATGGCATGGCCGACACGGCGCCCGCGCGGCAGACGGATGCGATCGACGAATGGCTCGGCCGTTTCGGGCGAGCGCTGGCCTCGGGCGAGGCGGCGGCGCTCGCGCCGCTGTTCGCCGAGGACTGCCATTGGCGCGACGTGGTGGCGCTGACCTGGACGATCGGAACGGTCAGTGGCCGCGCCGAAGTCGCCAGCGCGCTGGCGCATCATGCCGCCGGGACCGGACCCTCGGGCTTCCGGGCCGCGCGTGACCGGACTGCGCCGCGGACGGTGCAGCGCGCCGGCGCGGAGTGCGTCGAAGCTTTTTTCGATTTCGAGACCCGGCTCGGCCGAGGCAGCGGCATTCTGCGGCTGCGCGCCGGCGCGGATGGCGAACCCAGGGCCTGGACCCTGCTCACTGCACTCGACGAATTGAAGGGGCATGAGGAGAGGCTGGGCAGCAACCGGCCCACCGGCCAGTCGCATTCCCGCGATTTCCGGGGTCCGAACTGGCTGGATCAGCGGCAGGCGGAAGCGGCCTATGCGGAGCACGATCCGGTGGCGATCGTCGTCGGCGCGGGCCAGGCCGGCCTCGCCATCGCGGCCCGCCTCGGCCAGCTTGGCGTGGACACGCTGGTGGTCGAGCGGCACTGGCGCGTCGGCGACAACTGGCGCAAGCGCTACCACGCCCTGACCCTGCACAACCAGGTGCAGGTCAATCACCTGCCCTACATGCCGTTTCCGCCCAACTGGCCGACCTATATCCCCAAGGACAAGCTGGCGGGCTGGTTCGAGGCCTATGCCGAGGCAATGGAGCTCAATGTCTGGACCGGCACCGAGTTCGAGGGGGGCGAATGGGACGAGGCAGCGGGCCGGTGGACGGTTTCGCTCCGCCGCGAGGACGGCTCGCTCAGGACGATGAACCCGCGTCACGTCGTCATGGCCACCGGCGTCAGCGGCATTCCCAGCCGTCCGGAGATCCCGTCGCTGGAGAACTTCCATGGTCCCGTGATGCACTCCGCCGAGTACCGCGACGGGGAGGACTTCGCGGGCCGGGACGCCATCGTCATCGGCACCGGCAACAGCGGCCACGACATCGCCCAGGATCTTCATTCCAGCGGCGCACGCGTCACCATGGTCCAGCGCAATCCGACCATGGTGGTCAATATCGAGCCGAGCGCCCAGCTTCCCTATGCTCTCTATTCCGAGGGTCCGCCGCTGGAGGACTGCGACCTGATCGTCGCGAGCACGCCGCTCGCCCTGGCCCGCGCCTCGCACCAGACCTTCACCGCGAGATCGCGGGAACTGGACCGGGACCTGCTCGCCGGGCTGGAACGGGCCGGCTTCCGCCTCGACTATGGCGAGGACGATACCGGCTGGCAGTTCAAGTACCTGACCCGCGGCGGCGGCTATTACTTCAATGTCGGCTGTTCCGACCTGATCGCCGCTGGCGAGATCGGGCTCGTGCAATGGGACGAGATCGAGGGTTTCGACGAAGGCGGCATGACGTTGCGCGACGGCGAACGGCGGGACGCCGATCTGGTGGTGCTGGCCACCGGCTACCGCGAGCAGGAATGGCTGGTGCGGCGTCTGTTCGGCGACGCCGTGGCCGACCGGGTGGGACCGGTCTGGGGCTTCGGCGAGGACCAGGAGCTCAGGGCCATGTTCCGCCGCACGTGTCAGCCCGGCCTGTGGTTCATCGCCGGCAGCCTGGCGCAGTGCCGCATCTACTCGAAATACCTGGCGCTGCAGATCAAGGCCCTGGAGGAAGGGCTGACCGGCTAGCTTCCGCGGACAGAAGCCGCTGCAGCGCGCCCCCGGGAAACTCTCCCGTCTCGCTCGCCGCTTGAACCGCACGGCGCAAGCGGCGACCATCGCCGCCTGAAACAGGGGAGGCGACGCGATGGAAAAGATCGGCCGGCTGGGCGTCTGGTACGCCACGCACAAGTTCGACGCGACACAGCTCAAGGGTTTCGCGCGGCAGGTGGAGGCGCTGGGCTACGCCGCGCTCTGGTATCCCGAATCGGTCGGCTATGAATCCATGTCCCAGGGCGCGTTCCTGTTGGGCCAGACTGAACGCCTGCTGGTTGGCAGCTCCATCGCCAGCATCTACGCCCGCGACGCCTTCGCCGCCCGTCAGGGCCACATGACGCTGAACGCGATCTCGGGCGGGCGCTTCATGCTGGGGCTCGGCGTCAGCCACGCGCCCATGGTCGAGCGCCTGCGCGGCCACAGCTACGGCAAGCCGCTCACAGCCATGCGGGAGTATCTGACGGCGCTCCGCGGCAAGGACGGACCGGGCCTCGACGATCCCTCGCGCACCACATTCGTCGCTGCCTTGGGTCCGAAGATGCTCGACCTGGCGCGCGAGATGACCGCCGGCGCCATCCCCTACAACGTCACCCCCGAGCATACCCGCCGCGCCCGCGAGGCGCTGGGGCCGGACAGGTGGCTTTGCGTCGAACAGAAGATCTGCCTGGAGACGGACAAGGCGCGCGCCCGCGATCTGGCCCGGAAGGAGCTGGAGCGCTACATGCCGCTGCCCAACTACCGCAACAACTGGCTCAGGCTGGGCTTCACGGAAGACGAACTGGCCGACGGCGGCAACGACCGTTTCCTCGACGCCATGGTCGCCAATGGCGACGAGGCGGCGATCCGCGCCGTCATCGACGCGCATTTCGAGGCGGGCGCGGACCATGTCTGCATCCAGCCCGTCCATGCGCCGGACGACACGAAGGCGCCGGGCCGGATGCTGGCCGCCTTCGCGCCGTTCGAATAGGGAGGCGCGGGTCATGGGCCAGCTCGTCCTCTACATGGTCAAGTACGAGAACGACCAGAAACGCGCCATGGTGAAGAACCCCGACATGCGCGACCGCGCCGCGATCCACCGCAAGGCGATCGCCGATTTCGGCGGCAGGCCGATCGCCCAGTTCGGCAGCTATGGCGAGTACGACATGGTCTACATCTACGAGATGCCGGACGACGCGGCCCTGGCCGCGAACCTCCACCTGACCGACTCCTTCGGGCTGGCGAAATACAGCAAGGCCATCCCGCTGATGGACATGGAGGACTTCGTCCGCTCCATGGCCCTGGCCGACGAAACGCCGACCGGCTACAGCCCCGCCGGCGAATAGACCGTGCCCGTCCGGCGGATGCGACGCATCGCTTGCGTGGGCGGTGGCGTCTTGAAGCGCGCCGCCCGGCGGCCAACCTCTTCCCATGAATCGATCAGCGTAGCGCGCCTTCCTTGTCGGCCAATGAAGGCGGGAACAATGAGTGGAGGCCGAGAGATGCAGAACTTCATCTACATCACCGCAGGTCTGGCGGCCCTTCTCGCGGTCATGGTGGTTGTGGGAATGTTCTGAGCGGTCACACGCCTGCGACCTCCCGTCGGACGATCGCCGCGCCCTCGGCCAGCGCCTTGAGCTTGCCGAAGGCGACGTCTCGGGCGAGGTATTTCATGCCGCAGTCCGGCGCCGCGATCAGCCGTTCCGCCGGTAGGTGCGCGAGCGCGCCACGCAGCCTTTCCGCGACCGTCTCGGGCGTCTCGATGGCCTCGTCCCCCAGATCGAGCACGCCGTAGACGATGCGCTTGGACGGCAGGCGTTCGACGATGGCCGGGTCCAGCTTCGGTTGCGCGGCCTCGATGGAGATGGCGCCGGCCGAACAGGCATCGAGTTCGGCGAGGAAGGAGTAGCCCGACGGCTTGTCCTTCACGACATAGGCATAGCCGAAGCAGACATGGACCACCGTCGGTCCCTCGATCCCGTCCAGCGCCCGGTCGATGGCCGCGACGCCGAAGCGGCGCGCTTCCTCCGGGTGGGCCTGCATGTGCGGCTCGTCGAGCTGGATGACGTCCGCGCCGGCCGCCTTGAGATCGCGGATCTCTGCGTTCAGCACGTCGGCGTAGGCGGCGATCAGCTCTTCCTGGTCGCTGTAATGTTCGTCCCTGGCCATCTTCGCCATCGTGAAGGCGCCGGGCAGGGTGATCTTGATCGGTTTGTCCGTCTGGCCGCGCAGGAAGGCGACCTCGCGCGCCTGCACGGGCCGCGTGCGGCGGATGGGCCCGACGACCCGGGGCACCTGCGTCGGCTTGCCGGTGCGGCCCGGAACGGTGCCCGGGTTGTCGATGTCGATGCCGTCGAGCGCATTGGCGAAGTGGTTGAAATAGCTCTCGCGCCGGACTTCGCCGTCGCCGAGGACGTCGATTCCGGCGCGCTCCTGGTCGCGCAGGGCGATCAGCGTGGCGTCGTCCTGCGCTTCCTCGAGAACGTCCGCCGAAGGCTGCCAGACCTGCGCCATCCGCACCCGTGGCGGGGCGCTGCCCAGCAGGGCGTCGCGGTCGACCAGCCATGCCGGCTGGGGATAGCTGCCGACCAGCATGGTCGGGATGAGCCGGTCGAACATGGCGCCTCTCCTCAGATGATGGCGATGGCGTTGGCGGGCGAGCCGATACCGCCAGGCAGGTTGAGCGGAACGGCGGTCATCATGAAGGTCCACTTGCCGGCCGTGCGGCATTCCCGGGTGAGCGCGCTGAAGTCCAGCATCTCCCCGAGGCAGAAGCCCATCAGCGGCAGGACGCGGCGGTGCAGCGAGCCGATCGCCGGGTCGCCCGGTATGACTTCCACCGCCGGATTGTCGCAGGCCAGCACTGCCGGGTGCCAGTTCCACAACCGCCGTGCTTCCTCTTCGGAGGCGTTCAGGCCGGCGTGAGTGATGTTGTCGACGTAGTTCTCCCGGGCCGAACGGTCGAGTGCCCGGTAGGCCTCGACCCAGCCGAAATGCAGGCAGAGCATGTCGCCGGGCTCGATCTTGACGCCCTGATGCGCAGCGACGGCTTCCAGCTCGGCGGCGGTCACGGCGCGGGGCTTCAGCGCGTGGTAGTGCTCGTCGCGGTCAGCGAACCAGCCGGCGATATCCAGCAGGACGCCGCGGCCGACCATGCCGTGTTCGACCCAGTGCTCGATCCCGAGCCGGCCCGGTCCGGGCTTGAAGTCCTCCATCACACCGCCCCAGTAGCCGAATTCCCGGGCGCGGACATGGCGCAGGCTGTCCCACTGGCTCGAAGCCTGC
The DNA here is from genome assembly GCA_001664005.1 of Rhizobiales bacterium NRL2. Lineage (NCBI taxonomy): Bacteria > Pseudomonadati > Pseudomonadota > Alphaproteobacteria > Hyphomicrobiales > Rhizobiales bacterium NRL2. The sequence continues at coordinate 3,296,231 of CP016093.1, read as the reverse complement.
GGATAGAGCGAGTCCAGCCGGTCGTCCAGCGTGTTGCGGTCCAGGTTGAAGATCTCGTGATGTAGTGGCTGGCGGCCGAAAAGCGGCGGATCGGGCTCGTTCAGCGGCAATGACAGGTTCACCACTTTGCCCTGGCGGATCTCCTTCGCCGCCGCCAGCCGGCATTCGGGCCTCAGCAGGTTGATGCAGCCCAGCTCGTCATTCTCGCCGAAGACGCCCCAGGCGTGGCGCAGGCCGATCTTCTCGATCACCGGCAGGTCGTCATAGTCCGGCAGGTTCCAGGTCATCTCGCGCCTCCCCTCGGTCTCCCCAGAGGGAGGCTAGGGGGCGGCCCTTTCGATGTCATCCCCGTTCGCGCGAAGCGCGGCCGGGGATCGCGGCGGGATTTGCGGAGAGCCAGGCCGTTTGCGGATCCCCGCGCGCCTGCGGCGGCGGGGATGACAATGGAACTACCGCCCCGTGAACTTCGCGGGGCGGCGTTCGATCATGGAGGCAAGGCCCTCCAGCGCGTCGTCGGTGCCGGAGAGCTCGGCCACGGTCCGGGCCTCCTCGGTGAAGACGGCCTCGACGGGCAGCTTGGCGTGATTGCGGATTTCCCGCTTCACCGCCGCCTGGGCGAGCGGCGGGCCTGCGGCCAGTTCCTTCGCCATCGCCATGGCGGCGTCGAAGAGTTCGGCCTCGGGCACCACCCGGTTGACGATGCCCAGATCGTGCGCCTCCGCCGCGGTCATGGTCGGGTTCAGCAGCAGGATCTCGGTCGCCCGGCGCTGGCCGACGATGGCCGGCAGCGTCGCCGTGGTGCCGGCGTCCGGGGCCATGCCGACCTTGGTCGCGCCGGCCAGGAACTTCGCGTTCTCGGCGGCCACCACCAGGTCGACGGCGCAGACCATGCCGAAGCCGCCCCCGCCGGTGGCGTAGCCCTGCACGGCGGCGATCACCGGCGCGTCGAGACGCATCAGGGATTGCATGGCGTCCTGCAGATAAGCGGTGGCCTTGCGGATATAGGCCGGCAGGTCCTTGCCCTTCGAATGAAAGGCGCGGATATCGCCGCCGGCGCAGAAGTTCCTGCCCGCGCCGGTGATCAGGACGGCGCGCACGTCGTCGGCCTCGTGCACGGCCATGACCGCATCGTAGAAGTCGCGGAGCAGTTCCACCGACATGCCGTTGGCTGCGTCGGGCCGGTTCAGCCGGATATGGGCGACGCGGTCCTCAATGGTCAGCAGGACATTCCCCTCGGCGATGGTTGCGCTGTCGGCGTTCATTGGGACCTCCGGGCTCAGATCAGGAAGGAGAGGGTGTAGAGCGGCTTGTCGTTGTTCACGAGCGCCACCTTCTTGCGCGCCATCTTCAGCGCGCCGTCCGCCTCGCGCAGCGTGTAGTCCGTGCGCGCCGCCCAGATCGTTTCGCCGCGCAGGTTCGACTCGTAGACCATGACGTTGCAGCCGACCGCGATGTCGCCGCCGCTGCGCCCGATGATCTCGATGTTCGTGACGAAGTGGCGGATCGAGGATTTCGGTTCCTGGGTGTGGCGCTTGCCGGTCATCAACTGACGGACGCGCACCCCGATGCGGCTGCGGTTGTCATAGATGATCGACATCTGCTGTTCGGGATCGATGTCGGCCCCGTTGGCCGGCACCCAGTAGATGGCGTCGTCGGTCCAGAGCGCCTCCCATGCCGCGTATTCGTGCTCGTCCTGCAGACGGGCTTCCAGATAGATGAACTGCTCCACCCGGCGGAGCAGGGTCTCGTCGGTCGCGGGCGCCAGCATCACGCCGCCTCCATCAGACGGCGGTAGTGCTGCCAGATGCCGCGGGAGGGCACCTCGTCGGTGGCGTGCGCCACCATGTAGCCGTCGGCGTCGCGGCGCTCGCGGTGGTCGCCGCGGCCGAGGAACAGCCATTCGGGCTGCAGGCTCTGCACGCCGCGGTGAGTGCGTTCGTACATCTCCGAATCGTCGGCCAGCAGGAAACCGGCCGGGCCGACCGAGCCCATGGTCTGCTGCCGCAGGCGGCGGTTCATCTCCCGTCCGCCCTTCAACTGCAAGGCCGTGACGTGCTGGACCGTGTCGTCGACGGCCCGCGGCTGGATGACGAAGATCTGGATCTCGGCGATGAACAGGTTGGGAAAGATCATGACGTGCGGCGTGCCGTCGATCATGACTTCGCGCGCCTTGTCCGCCCCGTGGGCCGCCGTCATCGCCGCCGTGTAGTCCGGCAGTTTCTCCGCTGTCGTGCCGAACCAGCCCATGGGCCTGTCCAGGCGGCGGAACTCGGGCCGAAGGTCGATCTCGGTATGGCCGTTGCCGAAATCGCGGGTCAGGGCCGTCGAGCGGTCGCCGTAGAGGCCGCCCAGCCCGCTTTCCGCCACCTTGAAGATCGACGCGTGGACGAAGGCCGGGTGATAGCCGTCGGTCTCGTTCTCCAGCACGAACTTCCAGTTCGCCTTCACCCGGTGCTGCAGGAATCCTGCGGTCAGTTCCACTTCGCCCTCGGGCGAGTGTTCGCAGAGCCGGTCGATGGTTTCAGCGGCGCCGCCCAGATGGTCCGCCAGGCTGGGGCCGGTCCCGGCGAAGGAACCGAAGACGAAGCCGCGATAGCTGGCGACCCGCGGCACGCGGCCAAGCCCCAGTTCCGACATGTCGCGGCCCGCATAACCCTCGGGGAAGGCATAGGCGGCGAGCCGGCCGTCATTCTCGAAAGTCCAGTTGTGGAAGGGGCAGGTGAAGCGCCGCGCGTTGCCCTTCGCCCGCGTGCAGACCTGGTTGCCGCGGTGCGGGCAGCGGTTCTGCAGCAGGTGGACCTCGCCGTCCGCGCCGCGGGTCATGATCACGGGCTGCGGGCCGATCGATTTCAGCACGAAATCGTTGGCCTCCGGCACTTCGCTCTCGTGCCCGACATAGACCCATGTCCGGTACCAGATCTTCTCCAGTTCTTCCTGGAACACCGCCGGGTCGGTGTAGAGGGAGCCGTGGATGTGCTCGTCCCGGATACGGTCGGAAAGATCGGTCGGCTGTACCGAAAGATTCATGGCTGGCGTCCCGCGGTTATTCATTGAACGGTCGTCCGGTTTATAATACAACGCTGCTCAGGACGCAACGGTCGCGAGTGCGCCGACGGGGGAAGCGGCGAACGGTATCCTGACGGGGAGGACGAAACGCGATGCGCAAGCCGAACGAAACCATGCTCGAACCCGAAATCGAAGCCCTGGAGCGTGATGATCTTCTGAAACTCCAGAACGGCAAACTGGCGGCGCTGGGCGAACGCCTCGCCCGGTCGCCGGAATGGGTCGAGCATTTCCGTCAGGCCGGTCTGAAGCCCGGGGATCTTGCCGACCGCCAGGCGCTGGCGGCGCTCCCTTTCCTGGAGAAGTCGCAGCTTCGGGAACGCTATCCGTTGCCCATGCTGGGGGTCGAGACGGCCGCCGTGCAGCGCTTCTGCGCCACGTCGGGCACCACCGGCCTGCCGGTCCTGTTCGGGTTCACCGCCAGCGACATCGATCTGCTGGCCCGGCAGGTCGCCCGCCAGCTCTACAGTCACGGCGTGCGGCCGGGCGACCGGGGCTATAACGGCTTCGGGTTCGGACTCTGGGCCGGCGGCCTGGCCTATGACATCGGCATGGCGGAACTGGGGGTGACGAACTTCCCCCTCGGTCCCGGCCGCAGCGATCTCGTTGTCGAATGGCTGAAGGACATGGCGTGGACGCTGGCGACGGTCTCCCCCGTCTTTCTTTCCAGTCTGATACGCGCAGCCAAGGAGAAAGGCATCGATCCGAAACGCCACTGGAAACTGCAGCATGCGGTGATCGGCGGTCAGTCGGTCTCCCGTGCGTTCCGGGACGAACTGGAAGCCGAGATGCCGGAGGGATTCCGCTCGTTCAACACCTACGGCACGACCGAAGCCGGCGGCCCAATTGTTGCCAGCACCTGTCCGTGGAGCCATGAGCGCGACGAGATGCACCTGATGAACGAAGACAGTGTGCTGGTGGAGATCCTCGACCCCGAGACACTGACCCCGGTCGGTCCGGGCGAAGTGGGAGAACTTGTCGTGACCACGCTCGACAAGGAGGCGTCGCCGGTGGTGCGGTGGCGCACCCGTGATCTGGTGCGCGTGGCCGAGCATTCAGGCGACTGTCCGTGCGGCCGCAAGGGCATGGGCGCGATCGGGCGCATCATCGGCAGATCGGATGACATGCTGAAGGTTCGTGGCGTCATCGTCTATCCGTCGCAGATCGAGGATGTGGTGGCCGCCACGCCGGGAACGGTCAAGGAAGCCTGGCAGATCTATGTCGACCAGCCGGGGAGTTCGCCGAACAGCCTGACGGTCGCGATCGAGCAGGAGAACGGCTACAACGGCAACCCCGATGACCTCGCCGATGCGGTCGGCCGCAGCCTGACCAGCCGGTTGGGCCTGAAGGTGCCGGTGGAGTGTCATCCGGCGGGAGCCCTGCCGCGCTACGAAGCCAAGGCGCAGCGGGTTCTGGTTCGGAGCTGACCCGCGGAGACAGGGCGGACGAATGGCGCGCACGCAGGCCGAAAACTACGACGAAATCCGCCAGGGTATCCTGAGGCGGGCGGCGACGGTCTTCGCCGGGCAGGGCTACGCCAATACCTCGATCGCCGATCTGGCGAAGGCGAACGGCATCTCGCGCGGCCTGCTGTACCACTACTTCGCCTCCAAGGAGGCGCTGCTCTCGGAGATGCTGCACGAGCATCTGGACATGATGCTGGCTGCGGTGCGCCGGGCGGCGGCGGGGGAGGGTGAACCGGAGGCGCGCTTCCGCGAGACGGTCCGGACCTTCGTCAGGATCAATGCCGCCTCGAAGGATCTTCAGGTCACCCTGCTGCACGATCTCCAGAACCTGGCCGAGGCCGACCGCGCGGCCATCGAGGCGAAGCAGCGCGACATCCTCGCCGTCGTGCGCGACCTGATCGCCGCCTGCGATCCGGCTGCAGGCCGGGACCGCCGGACCCTTTCGGCGCGCACCATGATGCTGGTCGGCATGATCAACTACACCTACATCTGGTACGATCCGGCGGGCCCGGTCGGCCCCGAGGAATACGCCGACATGGCCGCCGACACCTGGCTCAAGGGCCGGCGCGCCGGCTGAGCGGTCTCAGGCCGCGGCCCGGGGCATTCCCGTTGTCATCGAGGCGACCGGGGGCAGGCCGATCGCATGGCGGCCGGTGAACAGAACCTGCTTTTTCTCTGGCAAGGGGTGGTAGCGTGCGCCCCTTACATCCCGGAGTAGCCGCTCCAGCCCCGTCTTGCGGAAGAATCCCGCGCCACCCGCTATCTCCATCGCCTTCTCGACGCCGGCGATGGCCGCATTGGCTGCGATGGTCTTTCGCGCCAGCGCCTGGCTGGCGATCTCCGCCGTCGGCTCGAAATCAAGTCCGTTGGCGAGGCGGATGCCATCGCGGACCGCAATGTCGGCGGTGGTCACAAGGTTCTCCAACTCCCCGACCTGGATCGCGGCGATGGCATCGCAGCTCTGGCTTTCGATCCGCTTCGTGGCAATCACGCTCGCCGCCTCTGCGATGCCGGTATAGACCGACATGATCAGCGGGAGCGCCACGGTCAGTATGACGGCGAAGGCCGGATGGAACGGCCCCTGTGGGCGGCGCATGGCGACGGCTTCATCGGGCACGAAAACGTTCTCCAGCCTGATCGTCTGGGATCCGGTGGCCCGCATCCCGTGGACCAGCCAGTCGTCCAGCGAGGTCACGCCTTCTGCATGAAGCGGCACGGGGAAATGCAGCACCTCGGGTCCGTCCCGCCCGGCCGGGTGGGCGACCGAGGTCACCAGCACGTCGCCCTTCGGCGAGCCGCTGGCGAAAGGCTTCACCGCGCTGACGCGGTAGCCGCCGTCGACGCGAACCGCCTCGCCATTGGAATCGAGCCAGTCGTTCGCGCCCGTGCTGATCAATATCGCCTCGTTGGCGGCGACCTTTTCCAGCAGCGCGCGGCCGGGTCGCCCGGCCCGGTCGTTGGCGACCGCGGCCGCGACCAGATGCTGGTGCATCGACAGGGCCAGCGCCGTCGAAGGGCAGTGCCGGGCGAGGGCGCGCAAGAAGCCGCACATGGCTTCGTGACTCGCCCCGCCGCCACCGATTTCCGATGGTACGAGAGCCGAGAAGACGCGGCGGTCGCGCAGCGCGTCGTAGTTCTCGGCCACGAAGCGATCTTCTGCCTCATGGTCCGCCGACCGGGCGGCGAAGGCGGGGCCCAGCTCGCCGAGGAGGGCGTCGAGATCGATCTGTCGGGTCATTTCCGGTCTCCATGTCTCGCCGGTTCCATGGCCGGGAGGATCGACTTCGAAGCGCCGACGCTCAACTTCAGCATGTGTAGTTGCCGCAGCGGCAGGTGATCCGTAGCCTGCGGACATGTCGGGAAAGAAAGGCTATGGACAGTACTGCCCCATCGCCATCGCCGCCGAAGTGATGGCCGGGCGCTGGACGCCGCTGGTCCTGCGCGGCCTGTTCTGCGGCGCGACGCGATTCAACGACATTCAGGCCAGCGTGCCGCGCATGTCGCCGGCGTTGCTGTCGCGGCGGCTGAAGGAACTCGAGGCCGCCAATATCGTGGAGAAGCGGCCTGTGCCGGAGGGTGGACGCAGCCACGATTACCGGTTGACCCCGGCGGGCGAGGAACTGTTTCCGGTGCTCGACCGTATGGGCGCCTGGGCGCAGAAATGGCTTCGCAGGGAGATCACGCAGGAGGCCAATCTCGATCCGGACCTGCTGATGTGGGAACTGCGGCAGAGCGCGTTGATCGCCGATCGAGACGTGGAGCCGCGCCGGGTGGTCCGCTTTCACCTGGAGGGCGTGCCTGCGGCCCGGCGGTTCTATTGGCTGGTCTTCGAGGGGCCGGAGGTGGACATGTGCGTGCGCGATCCGGGCTTCGAGGTCGATCTGTGGATCCATGCGCATATCCGCACGCTGGTCGAAATCTGGCTTGGCCATCGAACCATCGCGGCCGCCCGCAATACCGGTGATCTCGAGTTGGAGGGCGATCGGGCGGAAATCGCGGCGTTCGGTGAATGGTATGCGCTCAGCCATTTCGCACCGGCCGGGCGGCAGACCCCCGCTACCGGCTGAGCGGTCTCAGAACACCAGTGGTCCGATGAGCATGCCGGCGGCGAGCGCGACGACGAGGCCGATGGGGTTCAGTATGGCGCCGGCGCGGAGCATGTCCACGCGGCCCACCGCCGGGTTGCCGAAGACGATGGCGTTGGGCGGCGTCGCCACCGGCAGCATGAAGCCGATGGAGGCCGCGAGCGCCACGGGCAGGGCGAAGGTCAGCGGCGCCGCGCCGGCGCCGATGGCCATCGCGCCGGCGACGGGCAGGAAGATCGCTGCCATTGCCGTGTTGCTGGCCAGTTCGCCCAGATAGACGATGGTTGCCGCGATCGCCAGCAGTACCAGGAACTCCGGCCAGTACTTCAGAACCGACGCCTGGGCGCCGATCCATGTGGCGAGTCCCGACTGCTCGATCCCCGACGCCAGCGCCAGCCCGCCGCCGACGAGCAACAACACGTCCCAGCGGATGCCTGCCGCCGTCGGCCAGTCCAGCAGACGCTGGCGGGAGCCGCCTCCGGCCGGCAGCACGAACAGGGCCACGGCCGCCGCCATGGCGATGCCGCCGTCGCTGATCTCGATCGCCGGAAGGAGCGAAGCGGTGAGCGGACGCGTGATCCAGGCCAGCGCCGTGAGCCCCGCGACGATGGCGACAAGCCGCTCGCCCGTGGTCCAGGGCGGCAGGGCCGTTTCGGGCGGTGCGTCGAAGGTTTCGGGCAGCCGGTAGAGCATCCGGCCCAGCAGCAGCCAGGCGGCGGGCAGCATGATCGCCACCACCGGCAGGCCGACGGCGAGCCAGTCGGCGAAGCCGATCTCGATGCCGTGGCTCTCGGTCATGTAGGCCGCGAAAAGGGCGTTGGGCGGCGTACCGATCAGCGATCCCATGCCGCCGATGGTGGCGGCGTAGGCCACGCCCAGCATCAGCGCCGTGGCGAAGGGCGAGTTCGCGCCCTCACGGGCTGCGATCGCGGCCGCGATCGGCGCCATCACCATGGCCGAGGCGGTATTGGAGATCCACAGGCTGAGGAAGGCGGTCGCCGCCATGACGGCCGCGAGGATCCCCGAAGGCCGCTTTCCGGCCAGCCGCATCACCGCCAGCGCCAGCCGCCGGTGCAGGCCCCAGCGTTCGATCGCCGCCGCCAGCATGAAGCCGCCCAGAAACAGGAAGATCAGCGGGTGCGCGTAGGATCGGCCAAGCGCGTCGAGCGGCATGACGCCAAGCAGCGGGAAGACGACCAGCGGCAGCAACGCGGTGGCCGCCAGCGGCAGCGCTTCCGTCATCCAGAGCGCGGCCATCACGATACCCGTCGCCGCAACCGCGAGCGCGGCCGGCGACAGGCTCGTCGCGGGCGGGAGCCACAGCAGCGCCGCAGCGGCCAGGACGGCGGCTGTGACCATAAATCGGCTCAACCGGTTCACGGGCCCTTCCCCTCTTCGCGGTGGCGAACGGGGACCAGTCTCTCAGGTTCACAGGGCGCTTGTCTTGATCTGCCGCAAGGCGCGGACGATCAGTCCGGCTTGCCCCGGATCAACCGGCGGCGCAGCAGGCCCGACAGGTTGTCCATGGCGATCACCAGCAGGATCGTCAGGATGATGATGTAGAGGGTGTTCTCCCAGTCGCGCGAGGTGCGCATGGTCTCCACCAGCATCAGGCCGATGCCGCCGGCGCCCAGCGCGCCGATCACCGTTGCCGAGCGGGTATTGGATTCCAGATAGTAGAGGCCCTGGGAGACGAAGATCGGCAGGATCTGCGGGATGACGCCGAAGCGATAGGTCTGCAACTTCGACGCGCCGGTCGCGTTGACGCCTTCGACCTGTTTCCTGTCGATGTTCTCCAGCGCTTCGGAGAAGAGCTTGCCCAGCGTGCCCGTGTCGGTGAAGGCGATGGCCAGCGCGCCGGTCAGCGGCCCCAGGCCGAAGGCGCGGATGAAGATCAGCGACCAGATCAGCATGTCGATGCCGCGCAGGAAGTCGAACACGCGTCTGACGATGAATCGCAGCGTGCCCGAGGGCGTGAAGTTGCGCGCCGCCAGGAACGCCAGCGGAAGCCCGACGAAGGCGGCGGTAAAGGTGCCAAGCACGGCCATCAGCAGGGTTTCCAGCAGGGCCACGAAGACGTTGCCGTGCTGCCAGTCGGGGTTCTCCCAGAAGCTGCGGAACACCAGCGCGGCGTTGGAGCGTTCCGGGTCCAGACGGCGGCCGTCGAAGACGAGATCCGTGACCTCGCCGAAGGACAAGGCGGCGAGCGGCGAATCGAAGGGAAAGAAGAAATTCTCCCAGCCTAGGAAATAGCGGTGCACCTCGATCTTGGCGCGGGAGACCTGCACGCGCTGCGCCAGACTGGGTCTGGCGTCGAACTTGGCGTCGGTGGCGCGCAGCCAGTCCGGTTGTTCGCCCGCCGGCAATTCCGTTTCAACGCCGTCCTTTGTGGCGGTCACCCGGATCTCGCCATAGTCCGGCGCGTTCAGGATCACCGTGCGGCCTTCGATCAGGGCCGTGTAGCCGTCGCCCAGATCGACCCGGACCCGCTCGCCGTCGATGTCCACCCACTCGGGCGGCGTCTTGTAGGTCGCCGTGCGCTCGCCCTCGACGGCGATCACCAGCTTGTCGAAACGCAACGACTTCTCGACATGGACCTTGTGGGCGACCGCGTCCGTCGCCAGCAGGGCCGCACGTTCCGGCCGGGCGCTGGCGATCAGGCCGCTGACGTCGAAGGCGGTCCAGGCATAGGCGAGATAGATCAGCACGCCGGCCAGCATGGCGAAGCCGATCCGGGACTGCATGCGGACCGAGCGGGCGATCCGGCCGCGCGTCGGGACCGCCTCGCCGGTGTCCATGCCCATCGCCGGGGCGCTCATGCCGGCAGCCCTCCGCCGGACACGCGGTGGCGCATCCAGGATGACGCCTGGTCGATGACGAAGATGGCCATGATCAGCAGCAGGAACAGCGCCGCGGTCTCGTCGCCGCTGCCCTGGCCCCAGCCGATGGTGCGGCGAAGCTCGGAGCCGATGCCGCCGGCGCCGACGAAGCCGAGGATGGCCGAAGCGCGTACGTTGATCTCGAAGCGCATCATGAAATAGCTCAGATAGTTGGGCAGCACCTGCGGCAGGACGCCGAACTTCATGCGCTGGAACCAGCTCGCGCCGACCGCCTCGAGGCCCTCGATGGCCTTGCGGTCGATGTTCTCGTTGACCTCGGAGAACTGCTTGCCCAGCGCGCCGGTGGTGTGGAGGGCGACGGCGATCATCGCCGGCACCGGGCTGGTGCCCAGGACGAAGATAAGGAACAGTGCGACGATGAGTTCGGGGAAGGCGCGCAACAGGTCCATGAGGCGGCGCGCAACCGGGACTGCCGGCGGCCAGACATTCAGGTTGGAGGCGCCCAGAAAGGCGAAGATCACGGCCGCCAGGCCCCCCAGGATCGTGGCGACGGCGGCGATGTTCAGCGTCTCGATCAGGGCCGGCAGGAACCGGATGAGCAGGTCGAAGAAGGCAGGGCCTGCCTGCCAGGCCTCCACGACGATCTCGCCCGGATAGTCGAAGAACTGCTCCAGACCGCTCAGGAACCCGCCGGAGTTCATGGAATTGGCCTGGCCGTAGCCCGCGACGATGACCGCGGCGGCGATGGCCACGACAGCCATGGAGTAGAGCTGGCGGCGGCGCTTCATCCGCAGCAGTTCTTCGTGGAACAGGGACGTGTTCATGGGTGGGGGCCGCCGCTGGCAGGAAGAGCGCGGGCGGCCCGGCGATCCGGACCGCCCGTTGCTCGGGTCAGACGATGATCAGTTGGACTTCGCCTGGCGCGCGGCGACGATGCTCTCATAGTCGGCGTGGGAGATCGGCGCGATGGCCTTGATCTCGCCGGCCATGAAACCGTAGGCGCATTCCGGATCCATCGATGGCAGGCTGGCCAGCATGCCGACGACCTTCAGCTTGACGTCTTCAGGCAGATCCTTGCGCAGGACGATCGGGCCCTCGGGGATGACCTTGGAGCGCCAGATCTCCTTCAGCTGGGTCATGTCCACCAGGCCGGCGTCCACGGCCTTGCGGAAGGCGCCCGAGTTGAAGCCGTCTTCCCAGTTGCCCAGGCCGTCGGCCCAGCTCACGCCGCCGTCGACATCGCCGTTCTGCACCGCGACGATTGTCTGTTCGTGACCGCCGGTGAAGACGACGTCGCTGAAGTGCTCGCCCGGTTTCATGGAATAGCCGGCCTTCGGGATTTCGACCGACGGGATCAGATAGCCGGAAGTCGAGTTCGGGTCGCCGAAGCCGAATTTCCTGCCCTTCATGTCGTCCAGGTTCTCGATGCCGCTGTCGATGCGGGCGAAGCCGATCGAGTGGTAGCCGAAGGAGCCGTCGGTATTGATCTTGGTCAGCACCGGTTCGACCGCGTCAGGGTTGGTCAGATGGACCTTGGCGTAGGCGGACGCGCCCAGCCAGGCCATGTCCAGGTTGCCGCCCAGCAGACCCTCGATGACGCCGTTGTAGTCGGCCGGCGCGAACAGCTTGACGGGCACGCCCAGCAGCTTCTCGGTCTTCTCCTCCAGGCAGGCGTTGGAGCGCAGGCGGTCGGAGGCGTTCTCGCCGCCGAGGATACCGATGCGGAACTCGTCGATCTTGTCCTGCGCCAGCGCGCCGGTCGAGATCATCGCCGCCGCGGCGGCTCCCAGGATGGTGGTGTACTTCATGGTCGTCTCCCTCTCGGATTTGGACTCGAACGAAGATGGTTGTCGCGGCGCGGCATTGTCCTCAGGCGGGTACGGCCGCCGGGCCGATATGCTCTGCGGGGCGCGGGACCGGTCCGATCGACGTGGATGTGGCCGCCTCGTCGATTTCGTGGTCTGCGCCATAGATGTCGCGCACGACGGCCGGGCTGAGTTCGCTCGACGGGCCGTCGAACACCAGCTTGCCCTGCCGCATGCCGAGGACCCGGTCGCAATAGGCGCGGGCGGTATCCAGGGTGTGCAGGTTGCAGATGACCATCAGGCCGTCGCGCTCGTGGATTTCGCGCAGCGACTTCATCACCACCTCGGCGCTCAGCGGGTCCAGCGAGGCGATGGGCTCGTCGGCGAGGACCATCCTCGGGTTCTGGGTCAGGGCCCGGGCGATGGCGACGCGCTGCTGCTGGCCGCCGGAGAGCGTCTCCGCGCGCTGCAGCGCCTGGCCGGCAATGCCGAGGCGGTCCAGCGCCGACAGGGCGCGTTCGATGTCGTCGTCACCGAAGATGGAGAACAGGCTGCGGAGCGCGCCGTGGCCGTTCAGGCGGCCCAGCATCACGTTGGTGACGACGTTGAGCCGCGGCACCAGATTGAACTGCTGGAAGATCATGGCGCAGTCGCGCTGCCAGGCCCGCTTCTCGGCGCCCTTGAGACGCAGGATGTCGCGGCCCTCCACCAGCACTTCGCCGGCGGTCGCCGGCGTCAGGCGGTTGATCATCCTGAGCAGGGTCGACTTGCCGGCGCCGGAGCGCCCGATCACGCCGATCATCTGGGGCCTGTCGGCGCCGAAGCTGACATTGTCGACGGCCACCACGCGGCCGCCGAATTCCTTTCTGATCTGCGAGACTTCCAGCACCAGCCACCTCCTGTTTGAGGCGGTGATAGCGATTCGCTGTGACTCGTTGATGACAGTCCTGATCGGTTCCGTGACGGCCCGTCAGCCCAGTCCGATGTCGAGGACCATCATGACGGCGAAGCCGATGAGGATGCCGAAGGTCGGCAGAACGCCGCGCCTTTCCCGGTGCGTTTCCGGGATCATCTCGCCGGAAATGACGAACAGCATGGCGCCCGCGGCGAAGGCCATGCCCCAGGGCAGGACGGCGGCGCTGAGGGTCACGGCGGCGGCGCCCACCAGGCCACCGACCGGCTCCACCAGCCCGGTGAGCAGGCCGATCCCGATGGCCCGGCTCCGCGAGTAGCCTTCCGAGGCGAGCGCCAGGGCGACGACGAAACCTTCCGGGATATTCTGCAGGCCGATGCCCGCCGCCAGCGGCACGCCGTCGGAGAGCTTGTCGCCGCCGAAACCGACGCCGACCGCCAGGCCTTCGGGGAAGTTGTGCAGTGTGATGGCGATGACGAACAGCCACATGCGGCTGAGGCTCTCGGCCGGAGGCCCCTCGTGGCCGCCCACGAAATGCTCATGGGGCGCATAGGCGTTGATCAGCCACAGCGCCACGCCGCCCAGCATCAGGCCGGCGGCCATGATGAAGGCGGCGGCCATGGGGCTGGACCCGCCGGCGAGGGCCGCATCCACGCCCGGCACGATCAGCGAGAAGGAGGTCGCGGCCAGCATGACTCCCGCGCTGAAACCCAGCAGCAGCACCTCCGCCCGCTCGTTGCGCGTGTCGACCAGCAGAATCAGCGCCGCGCCGACGCCGCTCATCAACCCGGCGGCCAGGCTGCCGAGAAAGCCCGCCAGGGGCGTCGGCATTCCGGCCAGGCTGTTCAGGAAGTCGGGCATCGCCGCACGCTACGGTCGCCTCCCCGGTCCTACACCACCGGGCACATGCCACCGTCGAGGTTGATCGCCGTGCCGGTGATGTAGGCGCCGCGCTTGGAACAGAGGAAGGCGACGAGATCGCCGTACTCCTCTGCCTCGCCCATGCGGCCGAGCGGGACCTGTTCCGACATCCGGTCGTAGAGTGCCGCCAGTTCCGCGTCGCCGTCGGCGCGCCGCGTCCACTGGGCGCTCTTGATCAGGCCGATGCAGACCGTGTTCACGCGGATGTTGTCGGCGGCGTATTCGTTGGACAGCGACTTGGTCAGGTTGATGCCGGCGGCGCGCGACAGGCTGGTGGGCAGCTTGGCCGAGCCCGGCGCCTTGCCCCAGCCGATGGTGGCGTTGACGATCGCCCCGCCGCCGCGTTGCTGCATCATGGGGATGACGCCGCGGCACATTCGCACCGCGCCCATGATCTTCAGGTCGAAGTCCGCCTGCCAGCCTTCGTCGGTAACGTCCATGAAGCCCGCCGCGGCCGAGGCGCCGGCGTTGTTGACCAGGATGTCGACGCCGCCGAAGGCCTCGCGCGCCGCCTCGATCAGCTTCTCGCAGTCGGCGGCCTTGCAGACGTCGGCCTGCACCCCCAGCACCGTGCCGCCGGTCTCGTCGGTAAGTTCACTGGCGACCGTCTGAAGATAATCCTCGCGCCGCGCGCAGATCACCACTTTCGCCCCCTCGGCGGCCATGCGGTGAGCCGTGGCCCGTCCCAGTCCGTCGCTGCCGCCGGTGATGACGGCGACCTTGTCTTCCAGTCCCAGATCCAACATCCGCTCCTCCCGTTGTGATCCGCCGCACTATAGTCGCCGGGCGGGCGGCACAACACATGTCCGCCAGCGTGATGGCGGAGGCCGGTCCATGAACTGGAAGAACACTGAAAACCGGGGCGGCGCGGAGGCGTTGGCGGGCGTGCTGGTCGGCCTGATCGGCAGCGGTATCGGTCTCTCGCGCACGCCGGCGATGCATGAGGCCGCGGCGTGGCACCTCGGGCGCTCGCTGGTCTACCGCCTGCTGGACACGGACCGGATGGGGCCGGCGGGGCCCGACCTGGGGCAGTTGCTGGACCAGGCGGCGATGTTCGGCTTCTCCGGCCTCAACATCACGCATCCCTACAAGCAGGCGGTGCTGCCGCTGCTCGACGACGTGGCGCGGGAAGCCGACGAGATCGGCTCGGTCAACACCGTGGTCTTCCGCGGCGGCCGAAGCACCGGCCACAACACCGACTACTGGGGCTTCCGCGAGAGCTTCCAGCAACGGATGACCGGCGTCGTACGCCGCCGGGTATTGCAGCTCGGGGCCGGCGGGGCCGGGGCCGCCGTGGCGCGCGCGTTGCTCGACTGCGGCGTCGGAGAACTTGTCCTGCTGGACGTCGAGCCGGACAGGGCCGATGAACTTGTCCGGCGGCTGGCGGGGCGCTTCGGCGCCGACCGCGTTCGCATGGCGGCCGATGTGGCGGGCGAAGCCGCCTCGGCCGATGGCATCGTCAACGCGACGCCGGTCGGCATGGACAAGCTTCCCGGCGCGCCGCTGCCGCTCGATCTGCTCGGCTCCGCCCACTGGGCCGCCGACATCGTCTACCTGCCGCTGGAAACCGAGTTTCTCCGGGCCGCGCGCGCGCTCGGCTGCCAGACCCTGTCGGGAGAGGGCATGGCGATCCACCAGGCGGTCCGCGCCTTCGAACTGTTCACCGGGGTCGCCCCCGACATCGCCGTCATGCGCCGGGCCTTCGAACGCTTCGATGAAATCCGGCCCTAGCCGGTCAGCCAGCGCGCGAAGCCCAGATAGAGCGGAATGCCGATGGCGAGGTTGAAGGGGAACGTGACGCCCAGGCTGAGACACAGGCTGATCGACGGGTTGGCGTCAGGCAGCGCCAGACGCATTGCCGCCGGAACGGCGATATAGGATGCGCTGGCGGCCAGCAGGCCGAACAGCATGACGTCGCCCGCCTGAACCCCCAGCAGGGCCGCCAGGCCGCAGCCGAGCACCGCCGAGATGAGCGGCATGTAGATCCCGAACAGCAGCGCCGACGGTCCGATGCCCTTTGCCTCTCTCAGGCGGCTGGCGGCCACCAGCCCCATGTCGAGAAGGAAGAGGCAGAGCACGCCCTTGAAGGGGTCGACGACGAAGGGGGAGACCGCTTCCAAGCCTTCGCCGCCGGTGATCCAGCCGATGACGAAGGAGCCCATCAGCAGCACGATCGAACCGTTCAGCAGGATTTCGCGGACCAGCCTGCCGCCCACTTCCGGTTCGCTGTCGGCGGTCTTCTGCCGGTTCATGTGGACCAGCAGGAGGCCGGCGGCGATGGCCGGCGTTTCCATGAGGGCGACCACCGCCACCATGGCGCCGGAATGGACGACGCCAACCTCGGTCAGGAAGGTGCTGGCGGCGACGAAGGTGACCACGCTGATGGAGCCGTAGTGCGCGGCGACGGAGCCGGCATCCGTTGCCGACATGCCTGTCGTTGCTCGCAGAAGGAAAAAGGCGAGGAAGGGCAGCAGGAAGCTGAGCGCCGCCCCCAGGGCGAGCATGGCGATCACGGCCAGTGTGAGGCCCGTCTCCGACAGGGCGACGCCGCCCTTCAGGCCGATCGCGAGCATGAGATAGAGGGCCATGCCCTTGGCCAGCACTTCCGGGACCGCGAGGTCGGAGCGCGCCAGACCGGCGGCCAGCCCCAGCGCGAAGAAAAGAACCATCGGGCTCAGCAGGTTGCCGGCCGCGAGCGAGAGTATCTCGGTCATGTCGGCCCCCTCAGTCGCGCGCCGGGCGGGCCTGGTCTTCTCCTGCGGGGCGTCGGCGGGAAACGCGCGTCACGGCGACCGGGGTGGAAGCCGTCTGATTGATGAACTTCTCAATCGCGCGCGTTATCATGTCGAAGTCTCTCTTGCTGGTGAAAATTGACGCTGAGATATAGAAACAGATATGAATGTCAATAAACTGATTCAAACTGATATCAACCTTGCCTCGCCGGAACCCAAGGATCATATGGTTTGAACCATGCTGTCACGACCGATGCTCACGATTCACGAGGTGGCCGAACTCCTGAAGATGAAGGAGACGACCGTGCGCGGCTGGATCAATGACGGTTCCCTCCGCGCGGTGAAGTTCGGCCGCGACTGGCGCGTCGCCTTCAAGGATCTGGAGCGGTTCGTGGAGGAACGCGCCAACCGGCCCGCGCCCGACACGGAGTAGCCCTGTGCTCTCTTCCTTTGCGGCGGCGGGCGGTTGACGGCACACTTCCCGTGGCGCCAGTGCGCCGGGGAGGGACGACGATGGGCTACACGCATCCGGGGGAACCCGATTTCGGCGGCAGGATCGGCCGCACGGTCGACGATTCCGAAGCCTGGTGGCCCCAGGAAAAGCTGCCGAAGGGCAAGCCGAACGTCGTCCTGATCGTGCTCGACGACACCGGCTTCGCACATTTCGGCAGCTACGGTTCGACCATCGAGACGCCGAACACGGACGCGCTGGCTGCGAACGGGCTGCGCTACACCAGTTTCCACACCACGGCGCTCTGCTCGCCGACGCGGGCCTGCATCCTGACCGGGCGCAACCATCACGCCGTGCGGATGCGCGCCATCTCCAACATGGATTCCGGCTTTCCGAACATGCGCGGCGCCATGCCCCGCTCGGCAGCGACGGTGGCGGAGATCCTGCGCGAGAGCGGCTACGCCACCATGTGCACGGGCAAGTGGCACCTCGCGCCGATGAGTGAATGTTCTGCTGCAGGACCGTTTCATAACTGGCCGTTGCAGAAGGGTTTCGACCGCTATTACGGCTTCCTGCAGGGCGAGACCGACCAGTTCCATCCGGAGCTGACCCACGACAACCACTTCGTCGACCCGCCGGCCGGACCGGAGGAGGGCTATCACTTCTCCGAGGACATGGTCGACCAGTCGATCCGCATGGTGCGCGACATGACCTCGCTGGTGCCGGAGCGCCCGTTCTTCCTCTACATGGCGTTCGGCGCGACCCATTCGCCGCACCATGCGCCGAAGGATTTCATGGAAAAGTACCACGGGCGCTACGACGCCGGCTGGGATGCGGTGCGCGAGGAATGGTATGCGCGACAGCTCGACATGGGCGTGATCCCGGCGGGCACGAAGCTGGCCCCGCGCAATCCCGGCGTCCGGCCCTGGAAGGAGCTTTCCGACAACGAACGGGCCTTCTCCAACCGTCTGCAGGAGGCCTTCGCGGCCATGCTGGATCACACCGACCAGCAGATCGGGCGCTTCGTGCGCGCTCTCGAAGAGGTGGGCCAGCTGGACAACACCCTGCTGATCGTCATGTCCGACAACGGCGCCAGCCAGGAAGGCGGGGCGACCGGAGTCTTCGATGAAATGCGTTATTTCAATGGCTTGAAGGAAGACGTTGACGAGGCAGTGAAACATCTGGACCTGATCGGCGGGCCGCGGAGCCATTCCAACATCCCCTGGGGCTGGGCGCAGGCCGGCAACTCGCCGCTGAAATGGTACAAGCAGAACACCCATGGCGGCGGCGTCCGCGACCCCCTGATCGTCCATTGGCCGGAGAAGCTGAAAGGCCAGGAGGGACAGTTCCGCCGGCCGTTCGCCTACGCCACCGATATCGCCGCGACGATCCTGGACGCCGCCGGGCTGGAACCGCCGGAAGAGGTCGCCGGTGTGAAGCAGATGCCCATGCACGGTGTCAGCCTGCTGCCGACGCTGACCGATCCTGAGGCCCGGCCGAACCGGGCGGTGCAGTATTTCGAGATGCTGGGCCATCGCGGCATCTGGCGCGACGGCTGGAAGGCCGTGACCCGTCACGACCGGCGCAACGGCTTCGACGGGGACCGCTGGGAGCTCTATCACCTTGACGAGGATTTCTCGGAAAGCGACGACCTGGCCGGGGCGCAGCCGGAGAAGGTCAAGGAGATGGTGGACCTCTGGTGGCAGGAGGCCGAAAAGCACGGCGTCCTGCCATTGGACGACCGGGGTGCGGCGCAGCTTTTCCGCGCTTCCCGCCGCGCAGGCACGCCGACGGCGCGCAGCCGTTTCACCTACTACCCGCCGCTCAGCCATATCGTCGCCGACGCCTGTCCCAGCGCCGCGCGGGACTTCACCATGTCCGCCGAGATCGTTCATCCGGAGGCGGGCGCTGACGGCGCACTGATCGCCCGCGGCACGATCAATTCCGGCTACGTTCTGTTCGTCCAGGGCGGGCGTGTGGTCTTCGACTACAACTGCTTCCGCGATCACAGCCGGATCGAGGCCGCCGAACCGCTTGCGCCCGGCGATCATGTGGTCGAGGTTGCGGTGACGCGCACCGGCGACCAATCGGCCGAGGCGGTACTCCGCATCGACGGCGCCGAAGCGGGGCGGGCGGCGATCCCGCTGCTGGTCCGGATCCTCTCGTCGACGGGCATGGACTTCGGGCGCTCCATGGCGCCGGTGACCGACGACTACCGCGCGCCCTTCGAGTACCCGGGGCGGATCGCGCGGGTGATCTTCGACCTGCCGAAGCCCATGACAGGCAAGGACCGCAGGGCGGAAGCCAGCGCCGAGGCGCGCGCGGCCATGACGAGGCAATAGGAGGCGACGGATGACGCGGACACTGGAAACGCTGGTCGAGGGGCTGAAGTTCGGCGAGGGCCCGCGCTGGCGGGATGGCTGGCTCTGGTATTCGGACTTCTACGCCCATCACGTCCGGCGGGTGAACCTGCAGGGCCGGGTGGACGAGGTGGTCGATGTCGCCAACCAGCCTTCCGGTCTCGGCTTCATGCCCGACGGTTCGTGCCTGATCGTCTCCATGCTCGACCGCCGGCTGCTGCGGCTGAAGGACGGCAAGCTGACGGAGCACGCCGACCTGTCGGACCGGGTCGAGGCCCCCTGCAACGACATGGTCGTCGACGCGAAGGGCCGCGCCTATGTCGGCAATTTCGGCTTCGAGCGTCACAAGGGCCAGTCGCCGAAGACCACCAGCATGTGGCGCGTCGACCCCGACGGCTCGATGCACGAGGCCGCGGACGAGCTGATGTTCCCGAACGGCACGGTGATCACGCCCGACGGGGGCACGCTGATCGTCGGCGAGACCTTCGCCAGCCGCCTGACCGCGTTCGATGTGGCGGAAGACGGCGCGCTGTCGAACCGCCGGGTCTGGGCGGAGATGGAGGGGGGCGTGCCCGACGGCATCTGCCTGGACCAGGAGGGCGCCATCTGGGTCGCCGACCCGCGCGGGCGTCGCGTGCAGCGGATCCTGGAGGGTGGCCGCGTCGCCGAGGAGATCGCGCTGGAAGGCCGTGGCGCCTATGCCTGCATGCTGGGCGGTCCGGAGAAGCGGCACCTGTTCGTCATCACCAACGAGGACAGCGGTCCCGGCGTCGCGGAGCGCACGGCGGGCCGCGTCGAGGTCACGGAAGTGGACGTCGCCGGCGCCGGGTTGCCCTGAGGCCGGGCTTCGCTCAACCATCGCCGAGCGGGTAGCGGGCCAGTTCGACGAAGGGCCCGGTCGGGTTGCGTTCGACGGCGATGCTGATGGCGTCGATCGCCACGTCCCGCGCGAGCGCCGGAGCGAACCAGCGGTCCGCGGCCGCCCGCCAGGCGCTGCGCTCGGCCTCCGGCACCGGGGCCGAGAGCGTCATGTGGAAGCGGAACTGGTCGCAGACATAGGGGTAGCCCCAGCGCTCCAGAAGCTGGCGCTGGCGGTCGTCCAGTCCCCGTACGCGCCGTTCGAACTCCTCGGCCGGCATCGCCGCCCGAAAGGGGTCGAGGGTGCGGACGATCCCGAAGGCCCAGTCATTCAGCGCCCGCATGTGTTCGGGATCTGCGCTGTCCGGCGTCAGGGCGAGGAAGGCTCCGATCCATTTCGGCGAGAGCCGGCCCAGGTTGAAGGACCGGGCGCGGGAGGCGTATTCGGCGACCGCCGCGCGGAAGGCTCTCTCGGAGACACCCGGAGACAGACGGATCGGCGCTTTAAGGGTCGCGTGGAAGCCGTAGCGGCTGGGCGATTGCGTCCGCGCCACGAAACCGGCCGGTTCGATCTCTCCCGGGCAGCGCTGTTCGACCGTCTCGCCGGTCAGCGCGTTCCGGCCCAGCCAGGACGCGCCGCGGCGGGCCAGCATGCCGCCCTGCTCCGGCATGAAGTAGATCGCGTAGCGGGCCCCGTTCGTCATCATGCGGCGCCTGCGCCGGCGCGCGCGGCGACTTCGAAATTGCGGTCGGCGACCTGCGCCCGCGCGTCCGCATCGTGGAAGATGCCGACCACCGCCGCGCCCGCGGATTTTGCCTCCTCGATCAGTTCCAGCACCGTCGCGCGGTTGAGGGCGTCCAGTGACGCCGTCGGCTCGTCCAGCAGCATGACCGGAAAGCGCGCGATGAAACCGCGGGCGACATTGACGCGCTGCTGCTCGCCGCCGGAAAAGGTGGCGGGCGGCAGGGACCAGAGCCGCTCCGGCACGCGCAGCCGCTCCAGCAATTGCCGGGCCCGATCCAGAGCCTCCCTGCGTTCCACGCCGCGCACGATCGCCGGCTCGGCGACGATCTCCAGCGTCGGCACGCGCGGAATGACGCGCAGGAACTGGCTGACATAACCCAGCGTGCGTCGGCGAACCTCGGTGATCGTCCAGGGATCGGCCTTCGCCAGATCGACCCACGCGTCGCCATGACGGACGCGGATGGCGCCTTCGTCGCAGCGGTAGTTGCCGTAGATCATGCGCGTCAGCGTGCTCTTGCCGCTGCCGGATTCGCCGGCAAGTGCGACGCACTCTCCGGCTTGGACCGACAGGGAAATATCTTTCAGTACAGAGAGTTCAACACCGCTCTGCAAGTGGAGCGTGAATTTTTTGGCGACGTTCTCGACCCGGAGCATGTCTTTCATGAGATCGGCCTCAGGGCTGCAGGACGGAGCTGACGAGCAGCTGCGTGTAGGGGTGCTGCGGGTCGTCGAGCAACTGATCGGTCAGGCCCTGTTCGACGATCTCGCCCTGGCGCATGACCATGAGCTGCTGACAGAGCAGGCGCGCCACTGCGAGATCGTGAGTGACCACGATGGCCGACAGGCCGAGTTCCGCCACAAGGCCGCGGAGCAGGTCGAGCAGCCGCGCCTGCACCGAAACGTCGAGGCCGCCCGTCGGCTCATCCATGAACACGAGCCGCGGATGGGTGACGAGGTTTCGCGCGATCTGCACGCGCTGCTGCATGCCGCCGGAAAAGGTGTCCGGCCGGTCGTCGATACGGTCCGCAGCCACTTCCACGCGGTCGAGCCAGTCTAGCGCCGCGCCCCGGATATTGCCGTAGTGACGCTGCCCCACGGCCATCAGCCGCTCGCCCACATTGGCGCCGGCGCTGACGCCCATGCGCAGTCCGTCACGTGGGTTCTGGTGAACGAAGCCCCAGTCCGTGCGCATCAGAAGCCGCCGTTCGGGCTCGGAAAGGCCGAACACGTTGCGGGTCTCGCCGTCGTTCATGCGGTAGAGGACTTCCCCGGCGTTCGGCTCCATGAGGGCGGAGATACAGCGCAGCAGGGTCGTCTTGCCTGAGCCGGACTCGCCGACCACGCCCAGCACCTCTCCGGGGCGGATCGAGAAGGAGACGTCGCGGCACGCCTCGATGCGGCCGAAACGCTTGGAGACACCGCGCGCCTCGAGCAGGGGCGGAACCGCCGTCATGCCGCGTCCTCCGGTCTCTCGCCGCGCCGCGCGGCGCAATAGTCGGTGTCGGAGCAGACGAACATCCGCCCGCCCCGGTCGTCGGTGACGATCTCGTCCAGAAAGCTTTCCGTCGAGCCGCAGATCGCGCAGGCCTCGTCCCAGGTCTGCACCTCGAAGGGATGGTCCTTGAAGTCCAGGCTGGCGACCCGGGTGAAGGGCGGGATGGCGTAGATGCGCTGTTCCCGCCCCGCGCCGAAGAGCTGCAGACAACGCATGTTGTCCATCTTCGGATTGTCGAATTTCGGGATCGGCGAGGGATCGGTGACATAGCGCCCGCTCACCTTGACCGGATAGGCGTAGGTGGTGGCGATGTGGCCATGGCGGGCGATGTCCTCGTAGAGCTTGACATGCATCAGGCCGTATTCGGACAGCGCGTGCATCTTCCGCGTCTCGGTCTCGCGCGGCTCCAGGAAGCGCAGCGGCTCCGGAATCGGCACCTGGTAGACCAGGATCTGATCCTCGGCGAGCGGCTTCTCCGGAATGCGGTGGCGGGTCTGGATGATCGTCGCCTCGGCCGTGCGCTCGGTGGTCTCCACGCCCGTGGTACGGCGGAAGAAGCGGCGGATGCTGACGGCGTTGGTGGTGTCGTCGGAGCCCTGGTCGATCACCTTCAGCCGGTCCGTCCGGCCGATGACGGCGGCGGTCACCTGGATGCCGCCGGTGCCCCAGCCATAGGGCATCGGCATCTCCCGGCTGGCGAAGGGGACCTGGTAGCCGGGAATGGCCACCGCCTTCAGCAGCGCGCGGCGGATCATCCGCTTCGTCTGCTCGTCCAGATAGGCGAAATTGTAGGCTGGATCCCAGCGGCCCGGCGTTTCCGTCCACTTGCTCATCGCATCACTCCGCGGCCATGGACGGTTCGCCGGCGCCGGCGGCATGCCGCCCGGCGTGCTCCCTGCGCAGCTTGCGGACCAGCTCCAGTTCGGACTGGAAGTCGACATAGTGAGGCAGCTTCAGGTGCTCGACGAAGCCGGTAGCCTGCACGTTGTCGCAATGGGCCAGAACGAACTCCTCGTCCTGGGCCGGCGCGGTGACTTCCTCGCCGAAGTCGCTGGCCCGCAAGGCGCGATCCACCAGCGCCATGGCCATGGCCTTGCGCTCGCAGAAACCGAATGTAAGGCCGTAGCCTTGGGTGAACTGGGGCGGGGCGGTCTCGGACCCCGAGAACTGGGTGATCATCTGGCATTCCGTCACGTCGATCTCGCCGATCTCGATGGGGAAGCCCAACTCGGGCGGCGCGAACTCGACCGCGACTGCGCCGTGGCGGATCTCGCCGGCGAAGGGATGACTGCGGGAATAGCCGCGCTGGGTGGAGTAGCCGAGCGCCAGCAGATAGCCCTCGTCGCCCCGAGCCAGGCGTTGCAGACGTGCGTCGCGGCCGGCCGGGAACTCCAGAGGCGCGCGCGTGATGTCGGCGGGTTCGGTCTCTGCGCCGGCCGGCTTCTCTGCCTCGATCAGCCCCTCGCGGTCCAGGAGGTTGATCACGCGAGGCGCGGCGGTTCCCTCGGCTTCGGCCTCGGCGGCGACTGCGCTTTCGCCGTCGTCGTCCACATCGATCAGGCGATGGGTGTAGTCGAATGTCGGCCCCAGCACCTGACCGCCCGGCAGGTCCTTGAAGGTCGACGAGATGCGCCGCTTGACCCGCATCGCGCCCGTGTCGATGGGCTCGGCCTCGCCGAAGCGGGGCAGGGTGGTGCGATAGGCCCGCAGCAGGAAGATCGCCTCGATCTGGTCGCCCCGGGCCTGGCGGATGGCGAGCGCAGCGAGCTTCCGGTCGTGGAGCGAGCCCTCCGTCATGACCCGGTCGACGGCGAGACGGAGCTGCTGCTCGATCTGCTCGGGCGTGATGCGCGGCAGGTCCGGATCGCCGCGGCGCTCCTCGTCCAGCCAGTCGTGGGCGTTCTCGATGGCCTTCTCGCCACCCTTGACGGCGACATACATGCGATCACTCCTCCAGCCG
The DNA here is from genome assembly GCA_001664005.1 of Rhizobiales bacterium NRL2. NCBI lineage: Bacteria > Pseudomonadati > Pseudomonadota > Alphaproteobacteria > Hyphomicrobiales > Rhizobiales bacterium NRL2. The sequence goes on along the minus strand of CP016093.1, from coordinate 3,272,037 downwards.
GGTGGAACGGGGGATGGCGGCGACACGGCCGGGCGCGGTGAAGATCACGTCGAGGCCCAGCGGCGACAGCGTCGCGTTGCGGCGGATCGCCGTCTCCAGCGCCGGGTGCGCGGGCTCGATGCCGAGGCGGGCCGTCGTCTCGATGCCGGGGCCGGCAAGGCTCCACCCGGCGTCGTCCGTCACGTTGGCGCAGGGCAGGATCAGCGTCGTCGAACGGTCGGGATAGTCCGGCGCGCCGATCGCGAAGCGGTCGATGAAGGCCGCGTCCACCGCGCTGTCGATCACGGCGAATGCGGCCTTCACGGGCTCCGTCGTGAGCACGACACCCGCGTGAAAGGCGAGGTGGCCCGCGAGCGTGCCGTCCTGCAGGCTTTCGGGCAGCCAGACCGGTGTGGTGTTGTCGGCCAGCGACAGCAGGATCGCCAGCGGTTCGGCGGCAAGTCCGCCGAGGGCGTCGCAGGACCGGGGGAAGGCGACGACGCGACCGGGGCGCGCCAGCGCGTCGAGAACCGCGCGGAAGACCCGTTGGGAATCGAAGACCGGATCGGCGAGGCCGGCATGGAGTTCGCCCTGAAGGCTCATTCGTCCTCTCCGCGCACCATGGTGAAGAACTCGACCGTGGTCGCCGCCGCCTTGCGGGCCTGCAGCCGCCGGCGTTCGGCCTCGGCCCGCGCCAGCGGCGCGACGATGGCGGCTTCGATCATCGCCGCAGCATCGCCCTGCATCAGCCCGTCGCAGAGCGCGGCGAGACGCGCGTGCTTCTTGCTCCGGCCCGCGACCCAGGACTGGCCGACCGCGCCGTCCGCCAGCCGTACGGCGCAGCGCGTGACGGTCATCTCGCCCAGGTTGAACGCCTGTCCGGAACCGCCGGCCCGGCCGCGGGTCATCACCATGCCGATCTCCGGCGCGCGCACCGTCTCATGCGCCGGTTCGCCAGCGCGCATGGCCACCTGCCAGAGTTCCGCCAGATGCGCCGGATCGGCCTTCGCCAGTACGCCCATCCAGCGCCGCCGGTCCCGCTGTCCTGATGTGAGTTCCGCCGAGTCCGTCATCGCGCCGTCCCGAAAACCGAACAATTTGAAGATTTGTCTAGATGTCTAGACAATTATCGACTATTTACCAATCTGCACGATGCAGTTCAACAGGGATTCGACGACGTCTTGATGACATTCGAGATCGAACGCGGCGGGGCCGCCTCCGTCTGGGCGCAGATCGCCGAACAGCTCGCCGCCCGCATCCGGGGAGGCGGTCTGAAACCGGGCGAACGTCTGCCGACCGAGGCCGCGCTTTCGCGCGACGCGGGGGTGAACCGTCACACCGTGCGCCGCGCCCTGGCGGCGCTGGACGATGCGGGCCTGATCCGCTCCGAGCAGGGGCGGGGCAGTTTCGTGCGCGAGCATGTGCGCGACTATGCCGTGGGTCCGCGGACGCGGTTCTCCGAGAGTCTGTCCGGGCCCGAGGCCGAGCGCTCAAGGCGCCTGCTATCGGCCGGGAAGGTCGCCGCCGACACCGCCGCCGCCACCGCGCTCGGTTTGCGCCGCGGCGCCCGGCTGTGGGCGATCCGCACGGTCTCCCTGGTCGACGGCCGGCCGCTCAGCCTGACGACCCACAGCTTCCCGGCAGCGCGCTTTCCCGACATCGCGCGGCGCTTCGAGGCGACGCTGTCGGTCTCCCGCGCGCTGGCCGAGTGCGGGGTAGTCAACTACCGCCGCGCGGTGACGCGCATCCAGGCCTTGCTGCCGACCGCCGCCGAAGCCGAGACGCTGGAGCTACCGCGCAGCCGCCCGTTGCTGCGCACCGAAAGCGTCAATGTCGACGCCGACGGGGCGCCGGTCGAATACGGCGTCGCGTTGTTCGCCGCCGATCGTGTCCAGTTCGTGGTGGGCGAGGATCCGGTCGCCGGCAGTTGAGCCCGCCCTTGCTTTCGCGGCCTCAGGCCCGACCTCTGGTTTCAGGGCCCATCGAACCGGCAAGGGAGCGGCGATCCAGCGATGAACGTCAACGAGATCGAGATCGGGCGGAACCCGCCCTGGGACGTCAACGTCATCATCGAAATCCCCATCGGCGGCGAGCCGGTGAAGTACGAGGTGGACAAGAAGTCCGGCGCGCTGTTCGTCGACCGCTTCCTGCACACGGCGATGTACTACCCGTGCAATTACGGCTTCATCCCGCATACGCTGGCCGATGACGGCGACCCGCTGGATATCATGGTCGCGGGCCGGCCGGCGGTGATTCCCGGCGCGGTGGTGCGCGCGCGGCCCGTCGGCGCGCTGGTGCTGGAGGACGAGGCCGGCATGGACGAGAAGATCCTGTCCGTGCCCGTCAACGAACTGCATCCGTATTACGCCGGCGTGTCGTCCTACAGCGACCTGCCGCAGCTTCTGCTCGACCAGATCCGTCACTTCTTCGAGCACTACAAGGATCTGGAGCCGCGCAAGTGGGTCAAGGTCCATGGCTGGGTCGATGCCGATGAAGCCGCCGCGATCATCGACAAGGCGATCGCGGCCGGCCCCTGATCCCTGCTGGTTCATTCGTATGCAGGCGGCGAGTATGCATGAATTTTGGGCGATGTCCTGTCGCCATGCCCAAAATAAAGGCGAGTTACAACGGTGCCCGATTTTCAGTCATATTCGTCTAACCTCATGTAAGTAAATCGCTAATTTCACCTTCGCGAGCGCAACAACGACTGGCACGTCTCTTGGACTAGGGAGAGCGTTAGGCCAATCGCTCACAGGAGGTGGATGAGACGATGTTGAAATTCGGGAGGGTAAAAGCCCTGGCAGCCGCGAGCGCAATGGCGCTCGGCCTGGTATCAGGCGCAGCCCAGGCTGAAGAGACGATCAAGGTCGGCGTGCTGCATTCGCTGTCCGGCACCATGGCGATCAGCGAGACGACCCTGAAGGACGTCATGCTGATGCTGATCGAGGACCAGAACAAGAAGGGCGGCCTGCTCGGCAAGCAGCTCGAGGCGGTCGTTGTCGACCCGGCCTCCAACTGGCCGCTGTTCGCCGAGAAGGCGCGCGAGCTGATCGAGGTCGAGAAGGCCGACGTGGTCTTCGGCTGCTGGACCAGCGTGTCGCGCAAGTCCGTGCTGCCGGTCTTCGAGGAACTGAACAGCCTGCTGTTCTACCCCGTCCAGTATGAGGGCGAGGAGAGCTCGAAGAACGTGTTCTACACCGGCGCCGCGCCGAACCAGCAGGCGATCCCGGCTGTCGAGTACCTGATGAATGTGGAAGGCGTCGAGCGCTGGGTTCTCGCCGGCACCGACTATGTCTATCCGCGCACGACCAACAAGATCCTCGAGGCTTTCCTCAAGGCCAAGGGCGTCGCGGCCGAGGACATCATGATCAACTACACGCCGTTCGGTCACGCCGACTGGCAGACGATCGTGGCGGACATCAAGAACTTCGGTTCCGCGGGCAAGAAGACCGCCGTGGTCTCCACCATCAACGGCGACGCCAACGTGCCGTTCTACAAGGAGCTCGGCAACCAGGGCATCGCCGCCCAGGACATCCCGGTCGTCGCCTTCTCGGTCGGCGAGGAAGAGCTGGCGGGCATCGACACCGGCCCGCTGGTCGGTCACCTGGCCGCCTGGAACTACTTCATGAGCGTCGACACGCCGCAGAACGACAGCTTCATCGGCAAGTGGCACGCCTTCATCGGCAATGAGGACCGCGTCACCAATGACCCGATGGAAGCCCACTACATCGGCTTCCAGATGTGGGTGCAGGCCGTCCAGCAGGCCGGCACCACCGACGTCGATGCGGTGCGCCAGGCCATGTACGGCCAGGAGGTTCCGAACCTGACCGGCGGCGTCGCGGTGATGAACACCAATCATCATCTGTCCAAGCCGGTGCTGATCGGCGAGATCCAGGATGACGGCCAGTTCCAGACCGTCTGGTCGACCGAAGGCGTGGTCAAGGGCGACGCCTGGTCGGACTTCATTCCGGAGAGCTCCAAGCTGACCGCCAATTGGACCTATCCCTGGGTCTGCGGCGGCTGCGAGAAGCCGAAGTACGGCTCGGGTTCCTGACCTGAGAGGCGCCGCCTTCATGGCGGCGTGACGAACGGGCAGGCGGCGGCCTGCGCTCCCTGAGCGACGGCCGCCGCCGGTCCCTGACCGACCGAGACGAGTTCCAGACCCCCAGACAACGAAGCGAGATCGGCTGATGATGGCCCGCTTTCTCGCCCTGCTGTTCGCTCTCTGCCTCTGCCTGCCAGCGATCGAGGCGCGCGCGGACGACCTGACAGGGCTGATCGAACAACTGAACACCGACGACTACGCCGAGAAGGAGGCGATCGTCGCGAAGATCGCCGCCACCGGCGACGCCCGGGCCGCCGGCGCGCTCACCGCCTTCCGCGACGGCGATCTCTATTCCCGCAAGTCCGACGGCAAGGTCTTCATCGCCCGCAAGGCCGAAAGCGGCCGCGATCTGCTGGATCCGATCACCGGCGAGTTCGTCGAGAATGTCGGCAGCCGCGACGCCCGCCGCATCGGCGTCAACAACAACCTGCGGCGCGCCATCGACAGCGCGCTTGGCGCGCTGACGCTGCTGGCCAAGGACCCGAAGGTTCGCCGCGCCGCCGCCGCGTCGCTGTTCGGCAGTCCCGATCCGGAGGCGATCGCCAGTCTGGACCAGGCGATCGCCAACGAGCGTGATGAGGCCATACTCGAGGCGATGATGCAGGCCCGCGCCGCTTCGGTGCTTCGTTCCGACTTCGACACGGCGACCAAGGTCGAGGCTGTGCGCATTCTCGCCGAGAAGGGCGGCCGCGATGTGATGTCAATGCTCAAGCGGCTTCCGGCCGACGCGCCGCCGGAACTGCGTCAGGCGGCCGTCGCCGCGATCGGCGATATCGAGGACCGGCTGGCGCTCTGGGCGACGGCGCAGAACATCTACTACGGCATCAGCCTGGGTTCGGTGCTGCTGATGGCCGCCATCGGTCTCGCCATCACCTTCGGCGTCATGGGCGTCATCAACATGGCCCATGGCGAGATGGTAATGCTGGGGGCCTATACGACCTTCGTCGTCCAGGAAGTCATCCGCAATCATGCGCCGGAGCTGTTCGACGGCAGCCTGGCGCTCGCCATACCGCTCGCCTTCCTCGTCTCCGGCGCCGTGGGTGTCGCCATCGAACGCGGCATCATCCGCTATCTCTACGGCCGGCCGCTGGAGACCCTGCTGGCCACCTGGGGTGTCAGCCTGGTGCTGCAGCAGGCGGTCCGGACGATCTTCGGGCCGACCAACCAGGAAGTCGGCAATCCGTCCTTCATGTCCGGCGCGGTCGAGATCGGCGCCATGACGATGACCTACAACCGCATCTGGATCATCTGCTTCGCCTTCGTGGTGCTGGCGGCGCTGATGCTGGTGCTGCGCAGGACGCCGCTGGGCCTGCAGATGCGCGCGGTGACGCAGAACCGCCGCATGGCGGGCGCCATGGGCATCCGCACCGACTGGGTCGACGCAATGACCTTCGGGCTGGGTTCCGGCATCGCCGGCATCGCCGGCGTGGCGCTGAGCCAGATCGACAATGTCAGCCCCAATCTGGGGCAGTCCTACATCGTCGACAGCTTCATGGTCGTGGTCTTCGGCGGCGTCGGCAATCTGTGGGGGACACTGGTGGGCGCCCTGACGCTGGGCATCGCCAACAAGTTCCTCGAGCCCTTCGCCGGTGCAGTGCTGGCCAAGATCCTGATCCTGGTCTTCATCATCCTGTTCATCCAGAAGCGGCCGCGCGGTCTGTTCGCGCTCAAGGGCCGCGTGGTGGAGTCATGATCATGAAAGGCTTCGTCTTTCGCGCGTTCGACCGTGGCGGGATGATCTTTCTCGCCATCCTGCTGGGCGTGATCCTGCTGGTCGGCCTGTCCAACCAGCTGCTCCCGGCGTCGTCACCGCTGCATGCGCCGACCTACATGGTCAGCCTGGTCGGCAAGTACCTGACCTATGCCCTGCTGGCGTTGTCGGTGGACCTGATCTGGGGCTATTGCGGCATTCTCAGCCTCGGCCACGGCGCGTTCTTCGCCCTCGGCGGCTACGCCATGGGGATGCATCTGATGCGCCAGATCGGCGATCGCGGCGTCTACGGCAATCCGGAGCTGCCGGACTTCATGGTCTTCCTGAACTACGACGCGCTGCCCTGGTACTGGTTCGGCTTCGACATGTTCTGGTTCGCCATGGTCATGGTGATCCTGGTGCCGGGCGCGCTGGCATTCGTCTTCGGCTGGTTCGCCTTCCGCAGCCGGGTGACGGGCGTGTATCTCTCGATCATCACCCAGGCTATGACCTTCGCGCTGATGCTCGCCTTCTTCCGCAACAACATGGGCTTTGGCGGCAACAACGGCCTGACCGATTTCAAGGACATCCTGGGCTTCGACCTGCAGTCGGACGCGACGCGCGTGGGGCTCCTGTTCGCCTCGGCCGCCGCGCTGGCGCTCGGCTTCCTGATCTGCAAATCGGTTACCCGCTCGAAATACGGCAAGGTGATCGCCGCGATCCGCGACGCCGAATCCCGGACCCGCTTCCTGGGCTACCGGGTGGACCGCTACAAGCTGGCCGTCTTCACGCTCTCGGCCTGCATGGCCGGCGTCGCCGGCGCGCTCTACGTGCCGCAGGTCGGCATCATCAATCCCAGCGAGTTTGCGCCCGCGGTGTCCATCGAAATCGTGGTCTGGGTCGCCGTCGGCGGCCGGGGCACGCTCTACGGCGCGGTGATCGGAGCCATCCTGGTGAACTACGCCAAGACCTATTTCACGGGCACCTTGCCCGATGTCTGGCTGTTCGCCCTGGGCGGTCTGTTCATCGGCGCCACGCTGTTCCTGCCGAAGGGGCTGGTCGGGCTCGCCGCGTCCCTCTGGAACCGGCGGCCCGGACGTCCGGATCCCACCAAGCCGGCCCTTGGCCCGGCCCCGGCGGAGTAGGAACCATGGCGCAGCAACTGACTGACAGCATCCTCTACCTCGACGGCGTCAGCGTTTCCTTCGACGGCTTCAAGGCGTTGAACGATCTCTCGCTCGTCATGGGCAGGGGCGAGATGCGAGCCATCATCGGCCCCAACGGCGCCGGCAAGACGACCATGATGGACGTCATCACCGGCAAGACCCGCCCCGACAAGGGCGAGATCTTCTTCGAGGGCAGCATCGACCTGACGAAGCACGACGAGGCGGCGATCGCCGAACTGGGCATCGGACGCAAGTTCCAGAAGCCGACGGTGTTCGAGACCCAGTCGGTCCATGACAACCTGGAACTGGCGTTGAAGGCCGACCGCTCGGTCTTCGCGACCCTGCTCTGGCGGCGTTCGAAGGATACCGAGAATCGTATCGACGAGATCCTCGCGATCACCCGTCTGGGCGATCACCGGGGAAGGCTGGCGGGGTCGCTCAGCCACGGTCAGAAGCAGTGGCTGGAGATCGGCATGCTGCTGGCGCAGGATCCGAAGCTGCTGCTGGTCGACGAACCGGCGGCCGGCATGACCGACGACGAGACCGCCGAGACGGCGATCCTGCTGAAGGACATCGCGAAGACGCACTCGGTCGTGGTGGTCGAGCACGACATGACCTTCGTGCGCGATCTGGGCGTCAAGGTTACGGTGCTGCACGAGGGCTCGGTGCTGGCCGAGGGCTCGCTCGACACGGTCAGCGCCAACGAGCGCGTCGTCGAAGTCTATCTGGGGAGGTAGGGATGCTGAACGTTTCCGATATCAACCTCTCCTATGGCGCCTCGCAGGCCCTGTGGGGCGTCTCCCTTGACGTGGCGCCGGGCACCGTCACCTGTCTGATGGGCCGCAATGGCGTGGGCAAGACCTCGACCCTGCGCGCCATCGTCGGACAGCATCCGGTCTCGTCGGGCGAGATCCGCCTCGACGGGGCCGCGGTCAACGCCATGAAGCCGTTCGAGCGGGCGCGGCGCGGCATCGCCTTCGTGCCCCAGGGCCGCGAGATCTTCCCGCTGCTGTCGGTGCGGGACAACCTGGAGACGGGTTATGCCTGCCTGCCGCGCGCCGAGCGTCACGTGCCGGAGGATCTGTTCGAACTGTTCCCGGTGCTAAAGGACATGCTGGGCCGGCGCGGCGGCGACCTTTCGGGCGGCCAGCAGCAGCAACTCGCCATCGCCCGGGCGCTTGTGACGCGGCCGCGCGTCCTGCTGCTCGACGAGCCCACCGAAGGCATCCAGCCGTCGATCATCCAGGACATCGGCCGGGTCATCGAACTGCTCCGCGACCGGGGCGACATGGCGATCCTGCTGGTGGAGCAGTATTTCGATTTCGCGCGCGATCTGGCCGACCGGTTCTACGTCATGGACCGTGGCGAGATCGTGCTTTCAGGCAAGGCCGACGAGATGGACGAGGACGATGTTCGCCGCCATCTCACGGTCTGAATCGGCGGTCCCGAATTCGAAGGCAGGCAGTCCGGGGCCGCCGCGATCGGTCGGCGCCGTCCGCATCGCCTTCCTGGGGGTGGGCACGCGGACGGCGCTGGCCGATCTCCATCAGCAGGGCTGCATGAAGGCCCGCCTGCCGCGATCCTATGACGGCGATCCGCTCACGGCGATTCTGATCAACACTGCCGGCGGCCTGACCGGCGGCGACGATGTGGAAACCGCGGTGGAATGGGGAGCAGAGGCGCAGGCCTGCTTCTCGACCCAGGCGGCCGAGCGTATCTACCGCAGTTCCGGCGGCGCGGCGCTGATCCGCAACAGGCTCACCGCCGGCGCCGGGGCCTCGGCCGAGTGGCTGCCGCAGGAGACGATCCTGTTCGATGCCGGCCGGTTCCGCCGCGAGACGGCGGTCGACCTGGATCCGGCGTCGCGCTTCCTGGCGGTCGAGAGCGTCGTGCTCGGCCGCAAGGCCATGGGCGAGACCATACGCACCGGCATGATCGCCGACCGCTGGTCGGTGTGGGTGGGCGGCCGGCTGGTCTGGCTGGACGCGTTCCGGCTGGAGGACGATCTGGCCGCGCAGATCGCGCGTCCGGCGGTGCTCGCGGGCGCAGGCGCCTATGCCACCGTGATCGCGCAGGCGGACGAGCCGGACGCCGTGCTTGCCGCGATCCGCGAAGGGGTTGGCGCCGACGGCGGGGCGAGCCGCCGGGGTCCGCTGGTGGTCGGCCGTGTGACCGCGCCCGATGGCGACACGCTGCGTTTGCGGTTGGCGGCGCTGATACCGGCGCTTCGCCGCGTCGTCACGGGTCAGCCCGCGCGGCTGCCGCGGGTTTTCGGAATATGACGAGAGGGAGGGAACTGGCATGAACCTCACGCCCAGGGAGAAGGACAAGCTGCTGGTCGCCATGGCGGCGGTTGTCGCCAGGCGGCGGATGGAGCGCGGCGTCAGGCTCAACCATCCGGAGGCGATCGCGCTGATCACCGACTTCGTGGTCGAGGGCGCGCGCGACGGCCGGCCCGTCGCCGATCTGATGAGCGAGGGCGCGAAGGTGATCAGCCGCGACCAGGTCATGGACGGTGTGGCCGAGATGATCCACGACGTCCAGGTCGAGGCGACCTTCCCCGACGGGACCAAGCTGGTCACCGTCCACCAGCCGATCCGTTAGGGGAGAGCCGCATGATTCCGGGCGAATACTTCATCAAGCCGGGCGAGATCGAACTCAACGCCGGCGCCGAAACGGTCACGATCACGGTGGCCAATACCGGGGACCGGCCGGTCCAGGTCGGCAGCCACTATCATTTCCACGAAACCAACCCGGCGCTGGACTTCGAACGCGACAAGGCGCGCGGCATGCGCCTCGACATCCCGGCGGGCTCCGCTGTGCGCTTCGAGCCCGGCCAGAGCCGCGAGGTGACGCTGGTGCCCTATGGCGGCAGGCGCTTCGTCTACGGCTTCAACCAGAAGATCATGGGAGGGCTGGACTGATGGCCTATCGCATCGGACGCGAAGCCTATGCCGACATGTTCGGTCCCACGGTCGGCGACAGGGTGCGCCTGGCCGACACGCAGCTGATCGTGGAGGTCGAGGAAGATCGCACGATCTACGGCGAGGAGGTGAAGTTCGGCGGAGGCAAGGTGATCCGCGACGGCATGGGCCAGTCGCAGGTCAGCCGCGCCGAGGGCGCTGTCGACACGGTGATCACCAACGCGCTGATCATCGACCATACCGGTATCATCAAGGCCGATGTGGGTATCCGCGACGGCCGCATCGCCGGCATCGGCAAGGCCGGCAATCCGGACACCCAGCCCGGCGTCGACATCGTCATCGGCCCGGGCACGGAGGCCATCGCCGGCGAGGGGAAGATCCTCACCGCCGGCGGTTTCGACGCGCACATCCACTTCATCTGCCCGCAGCAGATCGAGGAGGCGCTGATGAGCGGCATCACCACCATGCTGGGCGGCGGCACCGGTCCCGCGACAGGCACCAACGCCACCACCTGCACGCCGGGGGCCTGGCACATCGGGCGGATGCTGCAGGCCTTCGACGCATTCCCCATGAACCTCGCGCTTTCGGGCAAGGGTAACGCCTCGACGCCAAAGGCGCTGCAGGAGATGGTGCTGGCCGGCGCGTCCTCACTGAAGCTGCACGAGGACTGGGGCACGACGCCCGCTGCGATCGACTGCTGCCTCTCGGTCGCCGACGAGATGGACGTGCAGGTGATGATCCACACCGACACGCTGAACGAGTCCGGCTTCGTCGAGAACACGGTCGCCGCCTTCAAGGGCCGCACCATCCACGCCTTCCACACCGAGGGCGCGGGCGGCGGTCATGCGCCGGACATCATCAAGGTCTGCGGCGAGGCCAATGTCATCCCCTCATCGACCAACCCGACGCGGCCTTTCACGGTGAACACCATCGACGAGCATCTCGACATGCTGATGGTCTGTCATCACCTGGATCCGAACATCCCGGAGGACGTGGCCTTCGCCGAAAGCCGCATCCGCCGCGAGACCATCGCCGCCGAGGATATCCTGCACGACATGGGCGCGTTCTCGATCATCGCTTCCGACAGCCAGGCCATGGGCCGGGTCGGCGAGGTGATCATCCGGACCTGGCAGACGGCGGACAAGATGAAGCGCCAGCGCGGGCCGTTGCCCGAGGAGCGGGGCGACAACGACAATTTCCGCGTCCGCCGCTACATCGCCAAGTACACGATCAACCCGGCGATCGCGCACGGCATGTCGGCCCATATCGGCTCGGTCGAGCCCGGCAAGCTCGCCGACCTGGTGCTCTGGTCGCCGGCCTTCTTCGGCGTCAAGCCGGACCTGATCCTGAAGTCCGGCACCATCGCCGCGGCGCAGATGGGCGATCCCAACGCCTCCATCCCGACGCCGCAGCCGGTGCACTACCGCCCGATGTTCGGGTCCTACGGTCGCTCGCTGACCGAATCCTCGGTGACCTTCGTCTCGAAGGCGGCGCTCGACGCCGGCATCGGCGGGAGCCTGGGGCTGGCCAAGCGCTTGCTGGCGGTCGAGAACGTGCGCGGGGGGATCGGCAAGAAATCGATGGTGCTCAACGGCATGACGCCGGAGATCGACGTCCATCCGGAGACCTACGAGGTCCGCGCCAACGGGGAACTGCTGACCTGCGAGCCGGCCGCCGAGCTCGCCATGGCCCAGCGGTACTTCCTGTTCTGATGGCGTATTCCGCGCACAGTACGAAGGCGTCCTCGGACTTGACCCGAGGACCCATGCCGGAGTGTTCCCGGGGGCACGAGAATGGTTGCGGTTCTCAGGCATGGCCCCGCGTCTTCGCCCGGGGCGCCGTCCTGGAGTGACTTCATGCTGAAATGCCACGAGATCATTCCCGCCGGAACGTTCGAGCCGGCCGCTGCCGCGGACCGCGTCGTCCTCGACCTGGAGGACCGGCGGCGCCGGCGGCTGTCGATCACGGGCGAGAGCGGACTGGCGTTCCTGCTCGATCTCGCCGAGGTGCCGGCGCTAAGGGAGGGCGACGGGCTCCGGCTCACGGACGGTCGCATCGTCGCCGTCGCCGCCGCGCCGGAGCGCCTGGCGGAGATCACGGCCCGCGACGCGGCGCACCTGGTCCGCATCGCCTGGCATCTGGGCAACCGTCATCTGCCGACGGAACTGAAGGGGGAAAAGCTGCGCATCCGCCACGATCATGTCATCGAGGCGATGGTAGAAGGACTTGGCGGCGAGGTGGCGCATGTCACCGCGCCGTTCGAACCCGAGGGCGGGGCCTATGGCCACGGCCCCGTCCACGCGCACGATCATGGCCATGCCCCGCGTTCCAGTCATGGAGGTCATTGAGATGCCGTCCGATACCAACCTGCTTCGGCTCATGAGCTGGCTTTCCCCGGCCTTTCCCGTCGGGGCCTATACCTACAGTCACGGGCTGGAGGCCGCCGTCGAGGACAATCTGATCCGCGACCGCCGGAGCGCGGAGGCGTGGATCGTCGACCTTGTCACGCTCGGCGCCGGACGAACCGATGCCACGCTGCTGGCCCACGCCTGGCGGGCGGTGACGAATGGCGACGAGGCCCTGCTGGCGGAAACGGCAGAGACAGCCGCCGCGCTCTCGGCCACCTCGGAACTGGCGCTGGAGACCGAGTCCCAGGGCCGCGCCTTCCTCAAGGCGGTGGAAGCGGCCTGGCCGACGCCGGCGCTGGAAATGCTGGCGCGCGTCCATGACGGGCCCGTCGCCTATCCCGTGGCCGTCGGCGTCACCGCGGCTGGCCACGAACTGCCCCTGACCGAGGCGGCGGTGGCCTATCTGCACGCCTATGCCGGCAATCTGATCTCGGCCGTGGTGCGCCTGGTGCCGCTCGGCCAGACCGACGGGCTGCACCTGACCCGCGCCGTGGAGCCGCTTCTGCCGAAGGTCGCGGGAGCCGCGCTGGCCACGCCGCTCGCCAGCGTCGCCAGCGGCGCTTTCGTCGCGGATCTGAAATCCATGCAGCACGAAACCCAGAGAACGAGGTTGTTCCGCTCATGAGCCAGTCCCCCAATGGCCCTCTCCGCATCGGCATCGGCGGTCCCGTCGGTTCCGGCAAGACCGCCCTGATGGAGCAGCTCTCCAAGGCGCTGACCGGCAACTACTCCGTCGCCGCGATCACCAACGACATCTACACGAAGGAGGACGCCGAGATCCTGACCCGCACCGGCGCCCTGCCACCCGAGCGGATCATGGGCGTCGAGACCGGCGGCTGCCCGCACACGGCGATCCGCGAGGACGCCTCCATCAACCTCGCCGCCGTGGCCGAGATGACGGAGCGGTTTCCCGATCTCGACGTCATTCTGATCGAGTCGGGCGGCGACAATCTGGCCGCGACCTTCAGCCCCGAACTCGCCGACATCACGCTCTACGTCATCGACGTGTCGGCGGGCGACAAGATCCCGGCCAAGGGGGGCCCGGGCATCACCCGCTCCGACATGCTGATCATCAACAAGACCGATCTGGCCGAACTCGTTGGCGCGAACCTCGGGCGCATGGACCGGGACGCGAAGGCGCAGCGCGGCGAACGACCCTTCGTCTTCGCCCGCATCCGCTTCGGCGACGGCGTCGAGGCGATCCGCGACTTCGTCATCAGCCGCGGCGGTCTCGGCGTCGCGGAGTCCGACCGCCTCGCCGGCTGAGCGATGCGTCGCTTGATTCGCTTGCGCTGGGGCAGATGATGGTCCGGCAGGAAGCGCCACGGGGGATGCGATGGCGGAAATGAACGCGATGACGCTGCCGCGCACGGGCGCGGCTCTGGAGGCGAGCCGGGTCCCGCTGCCCGAGCCCGGGCCGGGTCAGGTGCGGGTGAAGATTGCCGCCTGCGGGGTCTGCCGCACGGATCTGCACGTGGTCGACGGGGACCTGCCGGACGTGCCGCAGGGCGTCATTCCCGGCCACGAGATCGTCGGGACTGTCGATGCGCTGGGCTCCGGCGTATCCGGTCTGGCGGAGGAAGAGCGTGTCGGCGTGCCCTGGCTCGGCCATACCTGCGGGACCTGCTTCTACTGCGGCGAGGGTCACGAGAACCTCTGCGACGCGCCGGGCTTCACCGGCTACACCATGCAGGGCGGCTATGCCGAGTACTGCGTCGCCGATGCGCGCTACGTCTTCTCGCTGCCGGACCGCTACGGCGATGCCGAGGCCGCGCCGCTGCTCTGCGCCGGACTGATCGGCTACCGCTCCTGGGCCATGGTCCGCGAGGCGAAGCGGCTGGGCATGTACGGCTTCGGCGCGGCGGCCCACATCATCGCCCAGGTGGCGATCGCGAAGGGCGTGGAGGTCCATGCCTTCACCCGGGAGGGCGATACGGCCGCGCAGGATTTCGCCCGAAGCCTCGGCTGCGCCCGGGCCGGCGGGTCGGACGAGACGCCGGCGGAGCCGCTGGACGCCGCCATCATCTTCGCGCCCGTCGGGCCTCTGGTGCCGGCGGCGCTGAGGGCGGTGCGCAAGGGCGGCACGGTGGTCTGCGCCGGCATCCACATGAGCGACATCCCGGCCTTTCCCTACGGGATACTCTGGGGCGAGCGGGTGGTGCGTTCGGTCGCCAACCTGACCCGAGCCGACGGGGAAGAGTTCATGCGTCTGGCGGCGGAAGTGCCGATCGCGACGCACGTCACGGAATATCCGCTGGCGGACGCCAACCGCGCCCTGGATGACCTGCGCGAGGGCCGGCTCAACGGCGCGGCGGTGCTGATCCCCTAGGTTCGCACCTTCTCCGCCAGGAAGCGGCGCAGGTCGACGTCGCGGCGCTCGGTCAGCGAGACATAGGTCAGGCGGCAGTTGACCCGCTCCCGGATCATCTGCCCCGGAAAGGGCATGTAGACCAGATCGCCGCCGCCGAAGCCCGGCGATGCTGCGCCGACCTGCCAGGCCGATTCCATGGTCAGGTCGACCAGCCGGAGCGGTTTGCCGCCGCACTCGCTGCCGATTTCCAGGGGCACGCTGGCGAGGCGCAGATAGCTGGCCTTGTCGGAGGCTTCGCGGAAGCCCTCGAGGAACTGTTCGGCCAGCATGGCGATCTCTTCCGCCCGGTCCTCCCCCTCCATGTGGGAATGCAGGTGGGTCGGCGCGGCGTGATCGTGATTGTGGCCGGGACCGTGATGGTCGTGATGGCCGTGGCCGTGATGGTCGTGCGCCATGGCTCAGCCCTTCCGCGCGCTGGTCGTCCACCGCGCACCGTCGCGAGCGGCATCATAGTCGCCCTTGGGGAACTCGACCGGCTTGTCGATCAGGCCGCTGTGCGCGCCCAACTTGCCGGCGGCGACCATGGAGCCCAGCGCGTCGACGATCACCCGGGTCGCCATCAGCGCGGTGATGTCGGAGGTGTCGTAGGGCGGCGAGACCTCCACGATCTCCATGCCGCAGATCCCCTCCGCCGCGATGCGGGAAACCAGCCCCAGCGCCTCGCGCGGCAGGAAGCCGCCGGGCTCCGGCCAGCCGGTGCCGGGCACGAAACCGCAGTCGATGCAGTCGATGTCGAAGGACAGGTAGACCATGTCGGCGCCGTCCCAGGCCATCTCCAGCGCCATCTCGGCGGTCCTGTCGATGCCCATCTTCTCCACGTCGGACATGGTGATGATGTTGGTCTCGCGCTCGCGGGCGACGGCCACGGCCTCGCGCGGCACCTGCCAGCCGCCGATGCCGACCTGGACCAGGTTCTTCGCCGGCACGTTGGGCAGGTTCGTGGCGTGGAACCAGGGCGTGGTGTGCATGCGCTCGTCCAGGTCCTTTTCCTGGATGTCGGCATGGCGGTCGAAGTGGACGATGCCGATGGTCTTCGACGTGCACTCGGCGATGCCGCGCACGGTGGGAAAGCCGATGGAGTGGTCGCCGCCCAGGATGATCGGCATCGATCCGGTGGAAAAGACATGGGCGCAGGCGCGGCTGATCTGGTCGAAGGTCTTCTCGATATTGCCGGGGATAGTGAAGATGTCGCCGGCGTCGCAGAGGCTCATCTGCTCGCGCAGGTCGACGGCCAGTTCGTAGTTGTAGGGGGTGTAGAGCGCCGAGATCTTGCGGATGCCCTGAGGCCCGAAGCGCGTGCCGGGACGGTAGGTGGTACCGCCGTCGAAGGGGGCGCCGAGCACGGTCGCGTCGTAGTTCCCGACCTCGGTCACGTCCTCGGTATAGGGCGCCTTCAGGAAGGTGTTGATGCCGGCATAGTGGGGCAGTTCCCCGCGGGCGAAGGTCGGGATCGAGCGGTCCTCGATCGAATCCGCGCCCGTGAGCCCCATGCGCAGCGCCCAGCGGCGTTCCTTGTCCCATTCGTCGCCCGGAATGCCGGCCTCGGCCTGCATGGACTTCCAGCCCCTCAGCTTCGAGAGGTCGGGGTGGTGGCGGCGGCGGCTTTCCTGAGTTGCGGCGTCAGCCGGCGGCCGGTTGCGGCGCGTCCGGCGGTCCAAAGGCAGGAACATCGGGTTTCTCCCAGTCTTTCTCGGTCAGTTTGAAATCGTAGGTCACGGTGGCGCCGAAGGCGGTCGGATCATGGGGGTCCCAGCGGCGCTTGTCGAAGACCAGCACCCTGTTGGCCAGGGTGAAAGCCTCGGACAGGTCATGGCTGACCATGAAGATGGTCATGCCGGTTTCCCGCCAGAGGTCGAGCAGGAATTCGTGCATCGACTTGCGGGTGCCCGGGTCCAGCGCGCCGAAGGGTTCGTCGAGCAGCAGCACCTTCGGCTTCAGCGCCAGCGCCTGGGCGATGGCGAGACGCTGCTGCATGCCGCCGGAGAGCTGGCTGGGCCAGGCGTCGGCCATGTGGGCCAGTCCGATACGCTCCAGCACCCGGTCGGCCTCGCGCTCCAGTTCCTGCTTGCGCGGACCGAACAGCCGGCCGAGCAGGCGGCTCCCGCTGAACTCCATCGGCAGCAGCAGGTTCTGACGCACGCTCAGATGCGGGAAGACGGAATAGCGCTGGAAGACGACGCCGCGGTCGGGGCCGGGTTCGCGCGCGGGCGGCTGTCCGTCGATGCGGATCTCGCCGGCGCTCGGCATCTCCTGCGCCAGCAGCATGCGCAGGAAGGTGGATTTGCCGCAGCCCGAGGCGCCGACGATGGCGCAGAACTGCCCCTCGTCGATTTCCAGGTCGACGTTCTCCAGAATCGGTGTGTGGTCATAGGTCTTGAAGACCTGGCGGACGGAGACCGCGCTCAAAGGCTCTCTCCCTCCGTATGGGCCCAGCCGAAGGCGCGCCGGGAGAACCGGCGCAACGACCAGTCGATGGCGAAGGCGAGAAACGTGATCCAGCAGACATAGGGCAGGATCACGTCCATCGCCAGATAGCGGCGGACCAGGAAGATGCGATAGCCGAGGCCGTCCTGTGCGGCGATCGCCTCGGCCGCGATCAGGAACAGCCAGGCGGGACCGAGCGAGAGCCTGACCGCCTGCACCAGCCGGGGCGCCACCTGAGGTAGCGCGACGCGCAGCAGGATCTGCCATGACGACCCGCCCAGCGTCTGCGCCTTGACCAGTTGTTCCGTCGGAATCTCGAGCACCCGCTGGCTCAGGTCGCGGATGATGAAGGGGGTGATGCCGACGGCGATCAGCACGACCTTGGAGACTTCGCCGAGTCCGAAGACGATGAAAAGGATCGGCAGCAGCGCCAGCGGCGGTATCAGGGAAAGAAAGGCGACATAGGAGGCCAGGGTGGAGCGGCCCGCCGGGAACAGACCGATCGCGAGGCCGAAGCCGAGGCCGAGCGAGGCGGCTATGGCGACGCCGACCGCCAGGCGCTGCAGGCTGGCCGCCGTGTCCCGCCAGAGCAGGACGTCGCCGCTGCGCCGGTCCGGTTCCGTGGCGAGTTCGGCGGCGCGTTCGATCACCTTCGCCGGCGCCGGCAGCAGCTTGTCGTTCGGGTTCTCCGCCCGGCGGACCTCCGAGCCGACCACATAGGCAAGCAGGGTGAGCACGAAGGGCAGGGCGGCGAGCAGCACCGCGACCGACCTGACGGGACGGCGGTTCATCCAGCGCATCGAGCTTGGCCAATCCCTCTGACAGGAAAATGGAACCCTGACGTCATTGCCCGGTTCATCCGGGCAATCCATGTCTCGAAATCAGCGGATCCGTGGGCTGCCCGGACGAGCCGGGCAGCGACGGATGCGACTTGGCCGTCACAGCTTCCCTTCGGCGGCCATCACCATGTAGGCGGGATCGAAGCGGAACTTGATGTTGCTGGTATCGCCGAGCGTGGCGCCGCCGGGAAAGGCCATGCCGATGTCGTCCACCGAGCGCGCGCCCTCGCCCAGGATGCCGTGGTCGAACAGGAAGTTGCGCACGAAATCCATGGTCTGGAGCAGCTTCGGGTCCTCGGTGAAGGCGACCGCGTCCGCCGGATCATAGAACATCTTCGTCGTCGCGAGCTGGGCGTCATAGCCGGCGAGGTCGGTGCCGGACGCCTCGGCCATGGCGGTCCGCGCGGCCTTGCCCGCCTCGGTGTCGGCGGCCATCAGGCTCATGGTCTCGTACCAGGCCCCGGCCAGCGCCTTGCCGAAGTCAGGGTTGTCGGCCAGCGTCTCGGTGTTGACGACCATCAGGTCGATGATCTCGCCCGGGATGTCCGCGCTGTCGTAGATTTTCGAAACGCCCGGCATTTCCATGATGGTGAAGACCAGCGGGTTCCAGGTCACCGCGGCGGTGACGCCGGGCGTCGCGAAGGCCGCGACCATGTCGGCGTCCGAGGTGTTGACGACGCTGATGTCCGCTTCCGACATGCCGGCGCTCTCCAGGCCGCGCGCCAGCAGGTAGTGGGAGACCGAGAGCTCCACCAGATTGATCTGCTCGCCCTTCAGATCCTTGAAGGCGCGATCGCCCTTCACCAGCACGGCGTCGTTGCCGTTGGAGAAGTCGCCCACGATCAGCGCCGTCGTATCGACGCCGCCGCCGGCGGGAATGGACAGGGTGTCCATATTGGTCGCGCTGACCCCGTCGAAGGCGCCGGCGGAGTACTGGTTGATGCTCTCGATGTAGTCGTTGATCTGCACGATCTCGACGTCGATGCTGTATTTCGCGGCCCATTTGTCCATGATGCCGGAGTCTTCCATGTAACCCCACGGCATCCAGCCGACATAGATCGACCAGGCGACGCGGAAGCTGTCCTTCTTCTCCGCCTGCGCCGCTCCGCCCAGCCCGATGGCGATGACCGCCGCCGCGGCGATGGTTGCGATGATGCGTTTCATGAGTTCGTCCTCCTCGCTGCGCCTGTGCCGACCGGCCTGCGCGGCGAGGAGAAAGAGGCTCCCGGCCGACACCAAGCCGCCGATTGAGACCTCCCGGGATTTTGGCCCGCCGTGTGTCCCGGCCTGTGCGCGGCCGGGATGGCGGCTCTCGGACCAGTCGCCCGCGGCGACGCGCGGACCGGAACCCTAGCCGCCCATTGCGGTTCTCTTGGCAATCGCCGTGCCAGAGCGGCGACAGGGGAGCCCAGGCCGAATCGGCACGGGAATTCAGACACTTCCGCAAATGGCCCGCTTCACGGGGCGCTCAGACGGATTCCCGGTGCCCAATTTCACGGCGCACAGACGGTCGTTGGTCAATTTGCGGGCAGTGCCGCCACATTGCCGCCATGCGCGTTCCAACTCTTGCGCCGGTCGTTACGAATTGGCATCAGAGCCGCGCCTTGCCGCGTTTGCGGTCGGCGCTCCCCCCTGACGAATGACGATCCGAGGTACGATGAGCGATCCACTGCATCCGGAGACCGGCCAGCCATTGCTCAGCGATGTGAACCGCGCGCTTCGCGACCACTGGCTGACGCTCCGCGGCGAGGGGCCGGACCTGCCTTCCTGGGACGCCTTCGATCCGGTGGCCGTGCCCCGGCTCCTGCCCTATCTGGTGGTTGTCGAGGTCGTCGGCGATCCAGCCGTCTTCCGCTATCGGCTGGTCGGCACCTTCGTCACCGAACTGGCCGGCCGGGACGCCACGGGCCGGACGCTGGACGCGGCGCTCTACGGCGACCGGCTGGAGGCGATGATCTGGACCTTCCGGAAATGCGCCGAAACGGGCGTGCCGCTGGCCACGCTGGGCAGCGTCCACTTTGCCGAGAAGGAATGGGTCACGGCGGAGCATATCTTCCTGCCCTTCGCCCGGGGCCCCGATGGCGACAGCGCCGGCATCGTCCTGAGCGGGCTCGACGTGCTGGCCGGCGACCAACGGCTGGCCGGCCGGGCGCGGGACGTGGAACTGATCCTCGACTGGCGGAAATAGCGGGGCTTCCGAGCGCAGATTGCTATGATCGCGTGGCGCAGTCGGCGCGTAGGTCTTCCAACCATACTATCGGGCGGGGACGGATGGACATGGACGAGGCGCTGCGGCCGGTCACCGATGAAGCGATGCGCAGCCGCGTCAACCGGCGCCTGCGGGACCACTGGCTGACCCTCGCGCCGGAGAGCAGGCTGCCGGAGTGGTCGTCGTTCGACCCGGCCCCAGTGAAGGCGATCCTGCCGCACTTGATCGTCGTGGATGTCGGGGACGGCGGCGGCCGATTCCGCTTCCGGGTCATCGGAACCTTCGTCACGCAGCTTGCAGGGCGCGATTCAACCGGCCGCTGGCTCGACCGCGACCTTTACGGCGACCGGCTGGAGTACATGACCTGGCATTATCGCCGCTGCGCCGAATCCGCCGAGCCGCTGGCGATCCTCGGGACCATCCACTTTGTCGACAAGGACTGGGTGACGGCCGAACACCTTTTTCTGCCCTTCGGGGACGGCGGCCGGGTCGACAAGGTTCTGTGCGGCCTGGACATGCTGCTGGGCGACACCCGCCGCGAAGGCAAGGACCGCGACGTCGAGATGATCCTGGACTGGCGGAAATAGGTTCCGCCGCGCCTCAGCCGTTCGGGTTCTCGCAGGGCACCGTGCCCATGTCGGCCGGAACCGAGACCTCCAGAATCTGGAAGTCGTCGGAGGTCCGCAACTCGTTGTGCTTCACCCCGCCCGGGATGAAGATCGACTCGCCGGCCTGGACCCGGACGGACTCGCCGGTCTCGAATTCCAGCTCGACCCAGCCGCTCGTGCAGTAGACGAACTGCGCCTCGCACTCGTGATAGTGCCAGCCGGTGGACTCGGTCATGCCCTTGTCGGCGGTGGTGAGTTGGGCGCGCATCTTGCCGCCGGTCGCTTCCGTCACGCCCAGGTCGCGGTAGCTGAAGAAGGCGCGGCGGCCCGGAACCTCGGGCGCGCTCTGCGGCGTGGCGTGCACCGCCTTGCCGAACTTCGGCGATTTGGACTGATCGTTCATGGCATCCTCCCAGTGCTTTCCCGGAAGTGTAGGGAATTCCCGGTCAGGCCGCCAGCCGCACCTTCAGCCCGGCGATCATGTCGAGGCACTGGGAGAGCTGGTCCAGGCTGACGAATTCGTCGGGCTTGTGGGCCTGGTCGATGAAGCCTGGGCCGCAGACGACGGTCGGGATGCCGAGTTCCTGGAACAGACCGGCCTCCGTGTTGAAGGAGACCACGTCTGACGAGTTTCCCCCGGTCAGCGCGCGGGCGAGCGCCAGGGCCTCCGAGCCCGGCATGGGCTCCAGACTGCCGACCTCCCCGATGACGCGATGATGGATCGCCGCCTCCGGGTGGATGGCCTGCATCCGTGGCAGCAGCACATCCTCGGCATAGCGGCGCATGCGTTCACGGACATAGTCGGCGTCGGCGCGGTTCACCGGACGGAACTCCCAGTCCACCGAACAGTGATTGGGAATGACGTTGTGGGCGATGCCGCCATGGATCCGGCCCAGGGAAATCGTCGACCAGGGCGGTTCGAACCGGCTCTCGGCGGGAACCCGCTGTTTCAGGTCTTCGGCGGCCGCGATCAGTTCCGCCGCGTAGCGCACGGCGTACTCGGCGGCGTTGACGCCGAGTTCGGGCCGGGAGCCGTGACCCTCCAGTCCGTCGAAGCTGGTGCTGTATTCGCAACAGCCCTTGTGGCCCTCGATCACCCGCATGCCGGTCGGTTCACCGATGATGCAGGCGGCGGGACGGCGGCCGGAGTCCTTCAGCGCCTCCAGCATCACCCTTGCTCCCAGGCAGCCGACTTCCTCGTCAAAGGTCAGCGCCAGATGCAAGGGACGCTTGAGGTCCGCTTCGGCGAAGCTTTCCGCCATCGCCAGCGCGCAGGCAATGAATCCCTTCATGTCGCAGGCGCCGCGGCCATAGATCAGGTCGTCCTGGAAACGGGCGGTGAAGGGATCGCTGGACCAGTCCTGATCCTCGACCGGCACCACGTCGGTATGGCCCGACAGGACCACGCCCCCGTCGACGTCCGGGCCGATGGTCGCGAACAGGTTCGCCTTGGTGCCCTCGGCGTTGAGGGTCAGGTGGGTGCGGGCGTCGATGCGGTCCAGGCGCTCGTTGGCATAGGCGATCAGTTCCAGATTGCTGTCGGCGGAAACGGTCGCGAAGCCGATCAGGTGGTCCAGGATCTCGCGGGTCTGGTCGAGAACGGTCATGGTTTCACGAACAGCTGGCGGGGATAGTTGGCGAGACATTCCGCCGGTCCTTCGCTGCGCACCCTGAGCGGTTCGGTGATCTCCAGGCCCCATTCGTCCATCCACAGCGCCGTCATCAGGTGGAACGTCATGTTCGGCTTCAGCACCGTCTGGTCGTTGGGCCGGATCGAGAAGGTGCGCTCGCCCCAGTCGGGTGGATAGGAAAGGCCGATCGGATAGCCGCAGCGGCCCTCGCGCTTGATGCCGCGCTTCTCCAGCACGCCGTAGAAGGCGCGGGCCACGTCGCCGGCGGTGTTGCCGGGGCGCGCCGCGGAAATGCCGGCCTCGATCCCCTCGATCACCGCCTCTTCGGCGAAGCGCATGTCGGCGGGCGGCTCGCCGAGGAAGATCGTGCGGCAGAGCGGCGCGTGATAGCGCCGATAACAGCCGGCGATCTCGAAGAAGGTCGCCGCGCCCTCCTCGAACGGCCGGTCGTCCCAGGTCAGATGCGCCGCCGTTGCATCCCGGCCCGTCGGCATCAGCGGCGCGATCGCCGCGTAGTCGCCGCCGAACAGGCCGTCCTCGTCCTCGGAACCCCACAGGCCGGTATGGTAGATCGCGGCCGCGATCTCGTTCCGCCGCCGGCCCGGCTCGACGATTTCCAGGATATGGCGATGCATGTTCTCCACGATGCGCGCGGCGCGGCGCATGAAGCGGATTTCGGTCGGCGACTTGATCACGCGCTGCCAGTTCACCAGCAGGGTGGCGTCGACCAGCGCGCCCTCCAGATTGCGTTCCAGCACCTCGTGGGCGCGGGCGGAATAGTAGTAGTTCTCCTTCTCCACGCCGATGCGGCGGCCGTCCCACCCACGCGCCTTGATGGTCTCCGCCAGATGTTCCATGGCGTGGGAGTCGCTCGACATGACGTAGTCGTCCGAGTAGCCGACGATGTTCGCCGCATCCATGTAACAGGTGCGCATCGCGCCCAGGGCGTCCATGCGTCGGCCCCAGAACACCGGCTCGCCTTCCGGCCCGACGATGACGCCCTGGTGGACGTAGAAGCTCCAGCCGTCATAGCCCGTCAGCCAGGCCATGTTGGAGGGATCGCAGGTGAACAGCACGTCCAGCCCGGCATCGTCCATCGCCCGCCTGACCCTCGCGAGCCGGTCGTGGTACTCCGCACGATCGAAGGGCAGGGTCACGTCTGGCATGTCGTCTCTCGCTCGAAAGGGTTGGCGCGGCCAGCGTTGAATTGACGCGCGCGCCGTGTCAATGACGTGTGGACAGCCCAAGGGAACAACGCGGTGTTGAATCTGAGCGATATCTATGCCGCGCGACAGCGCATGTCGGGTGTCGCCGTGGCGACGCCGCTTGTCGCGTCCGCGCTCTCCGGGCCGGCCGGAGAGGAGATCCTGCTGAAACTGGAGGTCCTGCAGCCGACCGGCGCCTTCAAGCTGCGTGGCGCGGCCAACGCGGTCACGGCGCACGTGGCCGCTGCGCGCACAAGCGGCGTGGTCTCGGTCTCCACGGGCAATCACGGCCGCGCCGTGGCCTATGCCGCGCGCCGCCTCGGCATCCGCGTGGTCATCTGCCTGTCGAATCTGGTGCCTGAGGGAAAGGCGGCCGCGATTGCCGAACTGGGCGCCGAAGTGCGGCGCATCGGCCGCAGCCAGGACGAGGCGCAGCGGGAAGCGGACCGGCTGATCGCCGACCACGGCATGATCGGGATTTCGCCCTTCGACGACCCTCTGGTGGTGGCGGGGCAGGGCACGATCGGGCTGGAGCTGCTGGAAGTGCGGCCTGACCTCGCCTGCATCGTCATTCCGCTCTCGGGCGGCGGGCTCGCGGCTGGCGTCGCCCTGGCGGCAAAATCGATCCGTCCGGACATCCGGATCGTCGGCGTCAGCATGGACCGCGGCGCAGCGATGCATGACAGCATCCGCGCCGGGCATCCGGTCGAGGTGGAGGAGGTGCCGTCGCTGGCCGACAGCCTGGGCGGCGGCATCGGCCTGGACAACCGACTCACCTTCGCGCTCTGCCGCGCTCTGCTCGACGACATCGTGCTGGTGACCGAGCAGGAGATCTATGACGGCATGCGTGCGCTCTATGCCGGCGACCGCCTGGTGGCGGAGGGCGCCTCGGCCGTGGGTCACGCGGCGCTGCTCGCGGGCAAGCTGGACCTGGGCGGTCCTGCGGCGTTCCTGATCACCGGGCGCAATGTGGACATGGGCCAGTTCTCGGCCGTGATCGCCGGCGAGAGACTGGGACTCGGGAATGTCGAAGTGGGAGGCGGCGGCCATGCCTGAGATTGCGGTGCTGACCGAGACCGAACTGCGCCGGGTCGTGGCCCTCGACCTCGAGCTTGTCGACGTAATCGAGGACGCCTTCCTCGCCCTGGCCGGCGGTGAGGTCGTGATGCCGCCCATCCTGTCGATGGACCTGCCGATGGTGAATGGCGAAGTCGACGTGAAGACCGCCTACATTCCCGGCTTCGGCGGCTTCGCGATCAAGGTCTCGCCAGGCTTCTTCGACAATCCGCAGCTTGGCCTGCCGAGCCTCAACGGGCTGATGATCCTGTTCAACGCGAAGACCGGTCTGGTCGACGCGCTGTTGCTCGACAACGGCTATCTGACCGACATCAGGACGGCCGCCGCAGGCGCCGTGGCCGCGCGGCATCTGGGGCCGGAGACGGTGACGACCGCGGGTGTCATCGGCGCCGGCGTTCAGGCCCGGCTGCAGCTCCAGGCGGCGTATTTCGTGCGGCCCTTCGAGCGCGTGCTGGTCTGGGCGCGGGACCGCGACCGGGCGCTCGCCTGCGCCGGCGATCTCGAAACGGCTCTCGGGGTCGCGGCGGAAGCGGTGGGCAGTCCCGAAGAAGTGGTGCGCGCAAGCGAACTCGTCGTCACCACCACCCCTTCCCGCGGGCCTCTGGTGCGGGCCGACTGGCTGCATCCGGGGCTGCACATCACCGCCATGGGTTCGGACCAGGACGGCAAGAACGAGATCGATCCGGCGGCGATTGCCGCTTCCGATCTCTATGTCGCCGACCGGCTGAGCCAGTGTGGAACCGCCGGCGAATGGCAGGCCGTGCTCGCCGCCGGCATGGATGGCGGGAAGGCGCCGCCCGAACTCGGAGCGGTCATTGCCGGCGACGTGCCGGGCCGCACAAGCGGCCGGGACGTCACCATCGTGGATCTCACAGGCACGGGGGCGCAGGACACGGCCATCGCCACCCATGCGCTCAGCCGCGCGCGCGCGGCCGGTGCGGGATCCGTCATCAACACCTGAGAGCGAGGTAGCCATGCTCAGAAACGATCAGCTCGACCAGTGGGATCGCGACAGCTTTTTCCATCCGTCCACCCATCTGGGCCAGCACGCCCGCGGCGAGTCGCCGAACCGCATCGTGAAGGGCGGCAAGGGCGTCTACATCGAGGATCGCGACGGCAAGCGCCTGCTCGACGCCTTTGCCGGGCTTTACTGCGTGAACGTCGGCTACGGCCGGAGCGAGATCACCGACGCCATCGCCGCCCAGGCGAAGGAACTGGCCTACTATCACGCCTATGTCGGCCACGGCACCGAGGCCTCCATCACGCTGGCCAACATGATCGTGGAGCGCGCGCCGGCGAACATGCGGTCGGTCTATTTCGGCCTCGGCGGTTCCGACGCCAACGAGACCAACGTCAAGCTGGTCTGGTATTACAACAACGTGCTCGGCCGGCCGGAGAAGAAGAAGATCATCAGCCGCTGGCGGGGCTATCACGGCTCCGGGCTGATCACCGGCTCCCTGACCGGGCTGCAGCTGTTCCACAAGAAGTTCGATCTGCCGCTCGACCGGATCCTGCATACCGAGGCGCCCTACTATCTCCGCCGTCCCGATGCGGGCATGAGCGAGCGCGAATTCTCCGCCTGGTGCGACGAGAAGCTGGAGGAGATGATCCAGGCCGAGGGACCGGAGACGATCGGCGCCTTCATCGGCGAGCCGGTGCTGGGCACCGGCGGCATCGTGCCGCCGCCGGAGGGTTACTGGGAGGCGATCCAGCCGGTGCTGAAGAAGCACGACATCCTGCTGATCGCCGACGAGGTGGTGACCGGGTTCGGCCGCCTCGGCTCCATGTTCGGCTCCGCTCACTACGGCATCACGCCCGACATCATCACCATCGCCAAGGGGCTGACCTCGGCCTATGCGCCGCTCTCGGGCTCGATCATCTCGAAGGACGTCTACGATGTGCTGATGAAGGGCACCGACGAGCTGGGCCCGATCGGCCATGGCTGGACCTATTCGGCGCATCCGATCGGGGCCGCCGCCGGCATCGCCAACCTGAAGCTGGTGGACGAACTGGGGCTGGTCGACAACGCGGCCGAGGTTGGCGGCTATTTCCGGGAAGCCCTGGCCGACAGCCTCAAGAACCACCCGAACGTCGCCGAAGTGCGCGGCGAGGGGATGCTGGCCGCGGTCGAACTGATGGATGATCCGGGCGCGCGCAGGTTCTTCGATCCGGCGAAGAAGGTCGGCCCGTCCGTGGTCGGCGCCATGGCCGAACTCGGCGTCGTCGCCCGCGCCATGCCCCAGGGCGACATCATCGGCTTCGCGCCGCCGCTCTGCCTGACGCGGGCTGAGGCCGACGAGATCGTGTCCGCAACGGTCGAGGCCATCGGGCGACATCTTTGATCCAGGACCCCGTCTTCTACGCGGTGGCGCTGCCGGTCCTGATGCTGACCGGCATTTCGAAGGGCGGGTTCGGCGCGGGGATCGGCATCGTCGCGGTGCCGACCCTGTCGCTTGTCGTGCCGCCGCTGCAGGCCGTGGCCATCATGCTGCCGATCCTGTGTCTGATGGATATCTTCGGCGTCTGGAGCTACCGCCGAGACTGGAGCCGGAAGCTGATGCTCTATCTCGGGCCCGGCGCACTGCTGGGCATCGGCATCGGCACGGCGCTGGCAGGGTGGGTCGACGAGCACATGATCCGCCTTATCATCGGCACGATCGCGGTGCTGTTCTCGCTCAACTACTGGCTGGGCGGGCGCCGCCGCGACGAGGCGCGGCCGGAAAGCCCTGTGCGGGGCGTATTCTGGTCCGCGGTTTCGGGCTTCACCAGCTTCATCGGCCATGCCGGCGGCCCACCGCTGCAGGTCTATCTGCTGCCGCTGAAGCTCAACAAGACGGTCTTCGTCGGCACGACGACCGTGTTCTTCATGGCGGTGAACTACGCCAAGCTGGTGCCCTATGGCTATCTGGGGCTGCTGACGGAAGAGAACCTGATGACCGCCCTGGTGCTCGCGCCGATCTGCCCGCTGGCGATGCTCTCGGGGGTCTGGCTGCATCACCGGATCCCCGAGAGGCCCTTCTACCTGATCTGCTACGTCTTCGTCTTCCTGGTCGGGCTCAAGCTGCTCTGGGACGGCGTGGCCGGCACCTTCGGACTGGCCTAGAGCTCCAGTCTCAGGTGCGGCACGCCGTCCGAGGTCTTCTCCGCCGTGACGCCGCGCCGGTCGACCACCGCCGTGATCTGGCGGCGGAGGATCGTCATGCTCTCGAAGGCGGAGACATTGACGGGATCCTCGAAACGAAGGGCCACGCGATAGCGGCCATCCTCGCCGAGCTGGCGCAGCCCGACGATCTCGCCGGTGAAGCCTTTGCCGAGATAGCGGCCGCGTACCTGCTGGCCCACCGAAAGCGGCGGGGGCGGCGGCCGGTTGCCGATCGCGGCGTGCAGGGTGTTCCAGTCGCGGTAGCCATGCTGATGCGCGATCAGTTCGAGCGCGCGCCCGTGGCCGACGGTCTGGCCGGCGGCCTCGAGGCTGGCGCGCAATCGCTTCGCCTGCCGCTTCAACTCGTCGAGCGGGGGAGGGGGTGTCGTCGCTCCGGTCATCGTGGTCCTCATTCGGTCTTCGAATGCGGAAGCTGGACGGGGCTCGCATTGCCATCGGGCCGCATTCGTCTGATCGAACGGGACGGATGATCGGAAAGAAGGACTTCACCAACGGACAAGCCGGCGAGCGGCAGGCGCCTTCAGCCGCAGCGGGAGATAGGGCCCGGCGTCGCTGCTGTCAATCGCCATGGCCGCCGGCGCATCGTCATCGGCCGACCGGCGGGCCTTTCAGTTCGACCGTGTTGCCGTCCGGGTCCCGGATGTAGATCGACGGGCCGTCGCCCTCGGCGCCGTAGCGGGTGACCGTCTTGCCCTTCTCGACACCATGCTTTTCAAGGTGCGCCATGATCTCGTCGACATTCCACGGCTCAACGCGGAGGCAGAAGTGATCCATGTTCGGCGTCTCGGACGGGGCCTTTGCCGGAAACAGGTCGATCAGCGAGGCGCCGGCGCGCATCTGCACCAGACCGATGCGTTCGACCGTACGCTCGACCTCACAGCCGAGCACGTCGCGGTAGAAGGCGATGGCGCGATCCGTGTCCGTGACGTTCAGGACAACGTGGTCGATCTTTGCGATGCTGATGCTCATGAACTGGCCCCGTTTCTCGATATATGTCGGATGCATCTTGGCGGCAGCCGCGCCGATGGCAATGGCGGAGCCGCCCGATCCCCCGAAGTCCGGCCTGGAATGGGCGACGCCCGCGGTCCGCGAGATGCAGGCCGACCCCTTCGCCAATCCGGGTCTGTTCTGGCTGGAGAAGGGGCGGGCGATCTTCGCGCGGAAGACGGGCGCCGCGGACCGGGCCTGCGCCGACTGCCATGCGCCGGCTGATCTGGAAGGGGTGGCCGCGCGCTATCCCGTGGTCCGGGACGGACGGGTGGTGAATCTGGAGCGCCAGATCAATGACTGCCGGCAGGCGCGCATGGAGGCAGAGCCATTTCCGCTTGAATCCGAGCCGATGCTGTCGCTCGCGCTTTACCTGCGCAGCCTGTCGGCGGGCATGCCGGTCGACGTCGCCGTGGACGGCGCAGCGGAACCCTTCTTCGAGCGGGGCAAGGCCCTCTACCGCGAGCGGCGCGGGCAGATGAACCTGGCTTGCTTCCAGTGCCACGACGAGCGCGCCGGACAATGGGTCCGCGGCGAGCAGTTGAGCCAGGGCCAGATCAACGGCTATCCGGCCTATCTGCTGCGCTGGTCCGGTGTGGGCTCGACGCACCGGCGCTTCCGCTTCTGCGACGACCAGCGCGTCGCCGAGCCGCGGCCGCTCGGTTCCGACGCCTACCTGGCGCTGGAACTCTACGTCGCCTGGCGCGGCAACGGCCTGCCCGTCGAAGCGCCGGCGGTCCGGCGTTAGCTGACCGGTTTCAAATTGTGTTCACGCTGCCTAACTCGTTACCCCCGCCCCCCGAACGGGGTCAGGGGCAAGCTTGTGCGGGGGTCCGGTGCGGCTTCGCCACAAGTCGATATTCTGCCCGGATGCCCGCACGGGGGCGGGCATGACACCAGAGTATTCTGACCTGATTGATCCCGAAGGGGACGTCCCCTAATCCGGCCGGTCCATGGTGAAGACCTTTTCGACCACGGTGTAGTCCATGTAGCCGAGCCGGGCGATCGGGCGGTAGGTCGGCATGTCGATCATGCCGTCCTTGATGATGCGCTCGTCGATGTGGATGCCGACGACCTCGCCGATGACCATGTTATTGGTGATCTTCGGATTGCTGGAGCGGAGCTGGATGACCTGGACCAACCGGCATTCGAGGTTGACCGGGCTCTCCTTGACGCGGGGGGCGGACACCATCTCGCTCTCCAGGGCCGTCAGCCCGGCCTCCCTGAACTCGTCGACATCGCGCGGCACGTGGGCGGAGCTTCGGTTCATCTGCTCGCGCAGTTCCCAGGTAGCCATGTTGACCACGAACTCGCCGGTGTCGCGGGCGTTGGCGGCGGTGTCCTTGGTGTCGCCTTCCGGATGCGGGCCGTTGCAGCCGAACACCACCGTCGGCGGGTAGTCGGTGATGGCGTTGAAGTAGCTGAAGGGCGCCAGGTTGAAGCCGCCATTGCGATCCCGCGTGGAAATCCAGCCGATGGGCCGGGGCGCGACCAGCGCCTTGAACGGGTTGTGCTTCAGGCCGTGGTCCTGGTCGGCGCGGTAGAACATCGATGTCTCCCCTGATCTCCCCTGCGGGCAGGCAACCTAGTCCGCCCGGGTCGGGCTATCAACGACGGCGGGACGATTTCCTTTGCGGAACCGGCCCGTATCGCTTATCTGGGAATCCATGATGAGAGTTCGGATCGCACGACGACGACAGGTCTGACGTGTCCGGGGCGGCAGAGGCGTCCGGGACGCGATGCCCTGAAATCGTCCCCACCAGCCGATCCGAAAGTCCCTCCATGTTCCAATTCACCCTGTTGAACGCCGCCGCGCGGGCGGCGCTCCCCGCCCTGCTCGACGTCTCCTTCGGTCCCGACAGGGAGAAGAAGATCGCCTATCGTTTCCGCGATCACGTCGACGAGGACAAGCGTTTCGGCATGGCCGCCTGGGATGGCGACCTGATGATCGGTGCGATCCAGTACTGGCCCTGCCAGGCCGGCGGCGTCGACGCCATGCTGCTGGGACCGCTGGCTGTGGCGCCGTCCTATCGCGGGCGCGGCGCGGCGCGGGCGCTGGTCAATCAGAGCCTGCAGAAGGTCGCCGATGCGGGCATCGACCTGGTGGTGCTGATCGGCGATCCCAAGCTCTATCTGCAATACGGCTTCACGCCCGCATCGGGGCAGGGGCTCTGGATCGAGGGCGAGCCGGATTCCAGGGTGCAGATGAAGCCGCTCACGGCAGCCGGCAGATCGGCAAGCGGGCAGGTCATGCCCATGCAGGCGCTGCGGCGGCGGCAACGCAGCGCCGGTTGAGCCCCGTTCGGCCTATTCGAGGGTACGGAGTCCGGCGGTCACGCCCATCAGCGAGATCGGCACCTCGATCGGCACCTTCGGATCGGCGAAGAACGTGATCGTCGCCGTGCTTCCGCCCTTCAGTGCGGCTTCCTGCTCAGCCGACAGGATGGCGATCGCGGCGCAGCGGTCGGGGTGGCAGAACTGGTACGGCACGCCGCCGAAATCCTGACCGTCGATATGGACCCGCAGACCGCTCGGCAGGTGAACCCCGATCGGCACCTCGAAGCGGGCGACGGTCTCGGCCCCGTTCTCGCCGCCTCGGGTCAGCGTCGCCACGGCGCGGACCTGGGCCGTCGGGTTGTCGCCCATCTGCACCAGGGCGCAGCGTCGGCCCTGCGCCTGCAGATCGATGCAGCGCTTCTCCCAGTCGCCGTGCGTGCCGACGACTTCGCTCCGGGGCTGTTGCGCCTGGTTCTGCGCGCCGGCCTCCGGCGCGTCCAGCATGACCAGGGCCGCCAGCGCCATTGCGCCCATGCGGACCGCATTGGAACCGATCGCCATCGTCTGCTCCCACTACATGATGTGTCCGGTCGATTGGCGGGCGAGCCTAGAGCAATCCCCGGCAGGATGGAACGGGCGCGACGCGTCCGTCCATGAGGCCGCCCGGCCTACAGCCGGGTCAGCTTCACCGGCAGACCGTCCAGGGGTTTCGGGATCGGGATGCGCGCCCATTTCGGCTCGTAGCCGGGCTCGATCGAGACCTCGAAACGCTGCAGCAGCTGGAAGGCGAAGGCCTTCACCTGCATGTAGGCGAAGTGCATCCCAAGGCACTTGTGCGCGCCGCCGCCGAAGGGCGCCCAGGCGAACTTGTGGTTCTTGTCCTCGGCGCGGTTGGGACTGAAGCGGTCGGGGTCGAACTTCTGCGGGTCCGTCCAGAGCTCCGGCATCATGTGGACATAGCCCGGGCTCACCGAGACGTTCGCGCCGGCGGGGATGCGCTGCCCCTGGAACTCGAACTCGCGCACCACCCGGCGCGGGATGAACGGCACCGGCGGGATCATGCGCAGCGCTTCCTTGAAGGCGCGCTCGGCCACGTCCATTCGCGAGACGTCCTCATAGCCCAGTTCCGCGCCGCCGATCTCCGCGATCTCGCGGCGGATGCGCTCCTGCCATTCGGGATGCGCCGCCAGCGCCCAGATCATCGTCGTCAGCGAACTGGTGGTCGTGTCGTGGGCCGCCATCAGCAGGAAGTTCATGTGATCGATGATTTCCTGATCGGTCAGCATCCGGCCGTCTTCGGACTCGGCGCGGCAGAGCTGGCTGAACATGTCGTCGCCTTCGGTCTCGCTGCCGCGGCGTTCCTCGATCAGCCGCGCGAACAGCTCGGAAAGGAACTGCCGCGCCTTCACGCCCTTGTACATCTTCAGACCCGGCACCGGCTTGCGGACGACTGCGATGGAGGCCGCAACCTCGTCGACGAAGGCCTGGTTGATCCGCCGCGCCTCGGGTCCGGCGTCGATGCCGAGGAAGACGCTGGCGCCAAGGTCCAGCGTGAGCTGCTTGATCTGCGGGTAGAAAAGGAACTCCGGCGCGCGCTCCCAGGCGTCCAGGCGCTCCCGGATGCCGCCGTTCATGCGCAGCAGGTAGTCCTTCATGGGCGCCGGCTTGAAGGCGACCTGCATGATCCGCCGGTGCGCCCGGTGATCGTCGAAGTCGCGCAGCATCAGACCGTCGGAGAACAGGCGGCTGAGCATGTGGTGCCAGCCCGCGCGGGAGGAGAAGTTCTTCTCCCGGTCCATCAGGACGAGTTCCAGCGCGTCGGGACCCAGCATGGAGACCGACCACTGCATGAATGTGCGCGACTTGTAGACGTTGCCGTAATCGGCATGCGCCTTCATCGTCATGGCCAGCGGATCGCGGATGAAATCGATCGTGCCCTTCAGCGGAATCCGGCTCGGCTTGCCGGGCAGGTGCGCCAGCTCTTCCGCGCCGGCGCGGTAGTGGCCCCCGTCCTTTTCCTCGACGCTTTCGGCAACGGCCATGGGTGCTGCTCCACAGTTCCTGAGGCTCGGAATTTTCTAAGTGAACCCTAGTCAGTTGTGCCGGATGACGCAAAGGGAAAGCGGATCGGGCGGCGCGGAACGGCTTCGGGATCGCTATAGTCCGGGCGATGGATTCGCGTGCGCCCGAAATCGCCCTGCCCGACGTCCCCGCCTTTGCCATGGCGGGCCGCGGCGGGGTGCTGATGACCGCCGACGGCGAGATCGAGGACCTCGATGCGGAGGTCGCCGGACGCCGCATCGCGCGCGACCTGCCGCTGGTGGTCTGTATGCCGACGGTGGCGCGGCGGCTGGGTATCCGGCGCTTCGCCGCGCACGATCTGCTGGAGCTGTTCGCCTTCGTCAGACCTGCACACTTCTGTCTGCCGACCCTGGACGGCCTGGCCCGCGCCGTCAGCCTTGCGCCGGCCGGCAAACCCCCGGATCCGGCGCGCCTGCCGGAAATCGCCGAGGTGCTGCTGGCCGAACTCCCGCAACTCGGCGGCGAGGCGCGGACGCGCGCGGCCTCGCTCGCCCAGGCCATGGCCGATGGCGGCTGGCCCTGGGCGGTGCCGGTGCTGAAGGCGCTGGGCGAGGGGGGGGCGAAATCGCGCTTCCGCGGCCTCGACGCCTGGACGCGGGTGCCGGAGTTCCCGGACATGGCCCCGCCGCCGCCGCCCGGTTCCGCCGCTGTCGAACCGGTGGAGGCGGCGGAACGTCTGCGCGCGATGCTGGGGACAGGCTCGGAAGAGCGCGAGGCCCAGCGCCGCTACGCCGAGGGCGCGGCGCACGCCTTCCGGCCCCGGGACCATGTCGACGAGCCGCGCATCGTGCTGGCCGAGGCGGGGACCGGCACAGGCAAGACCTTGGGCTATGTCGCGCCGGCCTCTGTCTGGGCGGAGAAGAATGGCGGCGCGGTTTGGATCTCCACCTACACCAAGAACCTGCAGCGCCAGCTCGATCAGGAACTGGACCGCCTCTACCCGGACCCGAAGCTGAAGGCCGAGCGGGCAGTGATCCGCAAGGGGCGCGAGAACTATCTCTGCCTGCTGAATTTCATGGAGGCGGTGCAGGGCGGCGCGGCGCGGCGCGCGGACATCGTGCCGCTCGCCCTGGTCGCGCGCTGGATCGAGGCGACCCGCGACGGCGACCTGGCCGGCGGCGACTTCCCGTCCTGGCTGACGCTGCTGTTCGGCTCCGAACGCACCACCGGCCTCGCCGACCGGCGCGGGGAGTGCGTATTCTCCGCCTGCGAGCATTACCGGAAATGTTTCATCGAGGTGGCGCGAAAGAAATCCGAACGCGCCGAGATCGTCGTGGCCAACCACGCCCTGGTGCTGGCCCGTGCGGTCCAGCTCCGGGCCGAGGAGAGCGTGGCCCGGCGCTATGTCTTCGACGAGGGCCACCACCTGTTCGACGCCGCCGACAGCGCCTTCTCGGCCGAACTGTCGGGCCTGGAGGCTGCCGAACTCCGTCGCTGGATCCGCGGCGCCGAGGATGGCGCGCGCGGCCGGGCGCGGGGCCTGACCCGCCGCATCGCCGACCTGATCGCGGGCGACGACGATGCGACCGCGGCGCTGGACCGGGTGACCCACGCCGCCCGGGTCCTGCCAGGCTTCGACTGGCTGACGCGGCTGAAGGGCGAGAACCCGACCGGTCCGACGGAGGCGTTCCTGACCCGGCTGCGTCAGCAGGTGATGGCGCGCAGCGACGGGCCGGACAATCCCTACGGCCTGGAATGCGAAACCGATCCCCCCGTGCCCGGCCTGCCCGAGGCGGCGCTGGCCCTGGCGCAGGCACTGGACGAGATCCGCAAACCCTTGGTCGGGCTCAAGTCGGCGCTGGCGTCCCGGCTGGACGAGGAGACCGACGAGTTGCCCACGGGCGAGCGGGTCAGGCTGGAAGCGGCGATCAACGGCATCGAGTACCGCTGCGAGGCGGTGCTGGGCGCCTGGATGTCGATGCTGGGCGGCGTGGGCGGACCGCAGGCGGAAGGCTTCGTCGACTGGTTCTCCGTGCGGCGCATCGGCGGGCGGGAGGTCGATGTCGGCTTTCATCGCCATGTCGTCGATCCTACCGAGCCCTTCGCCGAGACCGTGCTGAAGCCGGCCCACGGGGCGGTCATCACGTCGGCCAGCCTGCGCGACCGTTCGGGCGACGGGGACGACTGGAGCACCGCCGAGGCCCGGACCGGTCTCGCGCATATGGTTGCGCCGGCTGTCCGTCTCAGCGTGCCTTCGCCGTTCGACTATGGCGAGAACACCCGGATCTTCGTCGTCGGCGACGTGCGCCGCGACCGGCCCGACGAGATCGCCGCGGCCTATCGCGAGCTGTTTTTCGCTTCGGGTGGCGGGGGGCTCGGACTGTTCACGGCCATCCGGCGGCTGCGCAATGTCCACGAACGTCTGCTGGAGCCGCTGGAGAATGCCGGCCTGCCGCTCTATGCGCAGCATGTCGACCCGATGGACACCTCGACGCTGGTCGACATCTTCCGCGCCGAGACCGATTCCTGCCTGCTGGGAACCGACGCGGTGCGCGATGGCGTCGATGTTCCGGGCGAGTCGCTGCGGCTGATCGTCTTCGATCGCGTGCCCTGGCCCAGGCCGGACATCCTCCACAAGGCCCGGCGCAAGGCCTTCGGCGCCCGGCGCTATGACGACATGCTGGTGCGGCTCCGCCTGAAGCAGGCCTATGGCCGTCTGCTCCGCCGCGCCGGGGACCGGGGCGTCTTCGTGATGCTGGATCCGATGCTGCCCAGCAGGCTCTGCGACGCCTTTCCGCCCGAGGTCGAAATCCGCCGGGTGGGCATTGCCGAAGCCGTCGAGGGTGTTAGAACCTTCTTCGGCGTCCCCGAGGCGTCCGGCAAATCCGCGTGAAATGAGGAAAAACCGATGGCCGCGAAAATGAGCCCGCACAGCGCGCTGGTGCACGTCATGGTGCTGACCGCGTGCGCAGACAAGGAACTGGCCGAGCAGGAGATCATCCTGATGAGCGAGATGATCCGCATTCTGCCCGTCTTCCGGGGTTACGATCTCGACGATCTTTCCGCCGATTCCGAATCCTGCCTCGGCTATCTTGAAAAGGAAGAGGGGCTGGAGGAACTGATGCGCGATGTCGCCGACGCCCTGCCGCCGCGCCTGGCCGAGACCGCCTACGCTCTGGCCTGCGACGTCGCCGCCGCGGACGGCCAGGCCAGCCAGCCGGAACTTCAGGTGCTGATGATCATCCGCCAGTCGCTGGGCGTCGGCCGTCTGCCGGCGGCGGCGATCGAGCGTGGCTCCCGCGCCCGCATGATGGCGATCTGACTCCGGACCTCAGTCCCGGGCGACGGTGACGCCTGTGCCCTCGTAGAGCGCGCCGAGCTGGCGTTTCATGGCGTCCTCGTGGGCGGCCAGCGCGGCCGGATCGAGATCGCTCGCTGGGTCCGGCTCCATCTCGAAATGGCCGCAGGCGTCGACCCCGCGCACCAGCATGGCCGAGTTCGCGGCCTTCACCGGCCGGACGTGGGGCGGGATGTAGCGGATGGCGAGCCCGATGCGCCGGTCGTCGGTGCGGTTGGGGCGGGAGCCATGCACCAGCCGGATGTGATGGAGCGAGAACTCGCCCGCCTTGAGCGGCGCATCGACCGCCCGTTCCTCCTCGATCGCCATGTCGATCACCTGGCCGCGGCTCAGCAGATTGTGCTCGTGGAAGGTGTCGTGATGGGCGAACTGGTCCAGATGGTGCGACCCGGCCAGGAACTTCATCGGGCCGGCTTCGAGGGGCGCGTCCGACAGCGCCACCCAGGCGGTGACGACCTCCGGCGGTTCCAGCCCCCAGTAGGTCGAATCCTGATGCCAGGAGACGAAGCCGGGATCGCGCGCCTCCTTGATGAAGAAATTGGTCGACCAGCAGAGGATGTTCGCTCCGATGATATCCTCCACCGCGTCGAGGATACGCGGATGACGCACGATTTCGTTGGCCCAGGTGAAGAGCAGATGCACCTTGTGGCGCATGTTGGAACGGATGGGACCGCCTTCGGCAGCCTCGAACGCTTCCAGCCGGGCGCGATAGGATGCAGCCGTTTCGGGCGCGAAGGCCTTGAACGGAAACAGATATCCGTCACGATCGAAGGCTTCGACCTGGGCCGAACTGAGCGTTCTCGGCATGGTGAACGGGCGCGCGGCTGCGGACCGGACGCCTCCCCGGTGTTTCCGACGCCGAACTGTAACCGGATTGACGCCACGCTGTCATCGCTCCTGCGCCGGGCTGATCGATTTCGCGTTGGCGGCGCCGGGGCTATGCTCGGCGGAGTCATCGACAGGGGAGGGGAGCATGGCCTTCGAGCCGGAACTGACGGAGCGTGAAGCCGCGATCGCCGAAACGGCGCGCCGTTTCGCCGCCGAAGAGGTGGCGCCGCACGCCGCGCGCTGGGAGAAGGACCGGGTCTACCCCGCCGAAACCCAGCGCCGGGCCGCCGACGCCGGCCTGACCGGGCTGCTGGTGCCGGAATCGGAGGGTGGGCACGGACTCAGCCTGACCGGCGCCTGCCGGGTCTTCGAGGAACTGGCCGCGGCCTGCATGCCGTTCGCCTTCGGTCTGATCGTCCATGACAACCTGATGGGCAATATCGCCCGCAATGGCAGCGAGGCGCAGCGCCGCGCCCTGCTGCCGGACATGCTCGCCTGCCGGAGCATCGGCACCTTCCTCCTGACCGAACCCGGCATGGGCTCCGACGCGACGGCGGTGGCCTGCCGCGCGGTTGCCGATGACGGTGGCTGGCGTCTGGAGGGCGAGAAGGCCTGGATATCCAGCGCCGCCCACGCTGACGTCCTGTCGGTCTATGCACAGGCCGACCCGGAGCAGGGCTGGCGGGGCGTCATGTGCTTTCTGGTCCAGGCCAGACGGCCGGGCGTCAGCCGGGTCGGACCCTATGACCTTGCCGGCGGTCATGCGCTCGGCGCAGGCGGATTCCGCTTCGACGGCGTCCGCCTGACCGAGGCGGACATCCTGCTGCCGCAGGAGCGGGCCTTCCGCGCGGCCATGTCGGGCATCGACGCGGCCCGTATCTTCGTCGGCGGCATGTCGGTCGGCATGATGCGCGCCTCGCTGGATCGGGCCGTGTCCTATGTGAAGGAACGCCAGGCGTTCGGCCGGCGGATCGCCGACTTCCAGGGCGTGCAATGGATGCTCGCGGATGTCGAGACGGACCTGGAGGCGAGCCGGCTGCTGACCTACCGCGCCGCGGCGCTGGTCGACGCAGGCCAGGACGCCACCCGGGCGGCGGCCCACGCCAAGAAATTCGCGACCCGCGCCGCATTGCAGCGGATTGCGGACTGCATGCAGGTGATGGGCGCGAACGGCCTACGGCTGGAGGAGCCCGCCGCCCGACACCTCGCATCGGCGAAGATCAGCCAGTACATCGACGGCGCGACCGAGATCCAGAACGTGGTTCTCGCCCGCGCCTTGCTTGGGAGTTGAACCGATGAGCGTGATGCGAGCATGTCTTCCTGCATTGATGATTCTGGTCGCCGTTCTGGCGGCGGCCTGCGCCCCGCAGAACGAGTCGGGCTTGCCCGAGGCCACCGCGGGCCAGACGGCGGTGCTCTATCGTTGCGGCAATCTCGACGTACGCGCGGTCTTCGACGGGAAGCGGGCCCAATTGACTCTGGGCGAGCAGCGCGCCGACCTTCAGCGTCTTGAGAAGGCGTCGGGCGCGTTCTACACCGGCACAGTCGAGAACCAGGCCGTCACCTTCCGCGAGGAGGGTGGCGGCGCCCGTCTTGTGTTCGGCCACAGGAGCTTCGACAACTGCACCCGTGTCTCCGCGTTTGGACCACAGGCCCAGTTCACGGCGCTGGGCTGGGATCCGGACTGGAATCTGGCCATTTCCGAGGACCTGATCCGGGTCCACCGGCCCAACTGGCCACCCCTGGTGATACCGGCCAATCGCAGGCCGGGGACCACGGATCAGCGGCAGTTCGAATCCCGCACGCCCGATCACGAGGTCCGGATTACCCGGACGGACCGTCGCTGCACGGATTCCCGCAATGGCGCCGTGTTCAGCGACACGGTCAGCATGCGCATTGACGGTGCGACCTATTCGGGCTGCGGCGGCCGGCTTCTGCGGCTTCCTTCCTGATCGGCCCTGCGCCGTTTACCAAGCCTTAGGGCGCGGCTGTTATGGGTGGTGGTTCGAAGAACCCGTGACCGGGCAGGATTCATCGCTTGAGCACCCAGTACGAACAGGGCGGAACGACACGCAATGGTGGCCTGTGGCAGCGCCTCAACTCCTGGTGGGGCGGTGACGAGGACGCACGACCGTCGGCGCCGTCCCGGCGCGCGTCACAGACCGGCGCACGTGATGCGGAAAGCGAATCCGGCAAGGGGCCGTGGCCGCAGGAACGCATCGTTCTGCTGGAGGGTCTCTTCGGTCCCGGCATGATCAGTCCCGCCGCTGACGCCGTCTACGAACGCCTCGCCGGCCCTCTGCAACTCAACGAGGAATCACGCGTGGTGGAACTGGCCGCAGGCATGGGCGGTCTGGGCCATCGGCTGACCGGCGACTGCGAAGCCGCGATTTTCGCCTACAACGACGAGGTCGAGCATGCCGATCTGGCGCAGGCCTGGCTCGGTTCCAGGGGCTCCCGCGTCAAGGCGGACCGGCGCGATTACCATGACACGGGCCTCAAGCGGGGCTTTGCCGACGCCATCATCGGCAAGGAACCCATCACCCACGTCCGGCGCAAGCACCGGGTCTTGCAGCACCTGTTCCACGTGCTGAAACCGGACGGAAAGATCTATTTCAGCGATCTGTTTCTCACGGGTGACGATCCGGAGTGCCCCGAGGTGGCTGTGTGGTCGGCGCTGGAGCGGCAGCCCATGCATCTGGTCAGCCCGCAACGCTTTCGCGACATGGCCGACGACATCGGCTTCGACGCGCCGAGTTTCGAGGACATCACCCCCCTCTATACCGAGGCCATCCGTAAGGCCTTCGCCAAGACCCGGGAGATTCTGGCCGCCGCGGGTCCGCTGGCGCCCAGGCTGCAGCCCTGGCTGGTATCGGAAGCGGAATACTGGAATCGCCGCGTCACCCTGCTGGAAAGCGGCGAGGCGAAGGTGCAATGCGTCGGTCTGCAGCCCTATACGGGCGCCGATCTGGTCTGATTCCGGTCAGGACGACCTCGCCCGGTCGATCCCCGGATGGATCTTGTGGCGGGCAATCTCGTCGGGCGTCAGGCCGTGGATCTCGTGCGGAAAGACAATCCACCTGTCCGTCTGGTGGATGAAATAGTCAGGCTCGCGGCTGGTGCGGTTCAGCGCCGGCTTGAAGAAGACGGTGGCGACGCGGATCTCGGTGGGCGTGTTGCGCCGGCACTTGCGTTCGATCTCCGTGATCACGGCATCGATGCTGCGCCCCGAATCGAAGGTGTCATCGACGATCAGCAACTGGTCGTCGGCGTCGATGTTGTCGATGATGTAGTTGAGGCCGAAGACGCGCACCGTGTTCGCCTGTTCGCCGGGCCGAATATAGGACGCGGTGCGGATGGCGATGTGGTCGTTTCGTACGCCGTAGTGGTCCAGCACCTCCTGCACGGCGATGCCGATGGGTGCGCCGCCGCGCCAGACGCCGACGATGAAGGAGGGGCGGAAGCCGCTCTCGTAGACCC
Organism: Rhizobiales bacterium NRL2; assembly: GCA_001664005.1. Taxonomy (NCBI): domain Bacteria; kingdom Pseudomonadati; phylum Pseudomonadota; class Alphaproteobacteria; order Hyphomicrobiales; species Rhizobiales bacterium NRL2. The sequence goes on along the minus strand of CP016093.1, from coordinate 3,231,286 downwards.
TGAGCCCGAGCTCGAAGGAATCGCGCAACAGCTCGTCGGCGGTCACATAAATCTTTTCCATGTCGGCTCCGGTTGTGCGAAACGGCTTCATGCCATATCGCGCCGCCACCACGATTCCAAGCCGCCTTGGCCGGGCGCGGAAATTGCGGATTCAGGAACGAACGGGAGCGTCATGATCGATCTGTCTTCCATGGAGGCCCTCCGGGCAGCCTGCACCGATTTCGCCGATGGCGATGCGGCGGCGGCCGACGCGGCGCGCGCGCGTCAGGCCGAACTGGTCAAGCCCGAGGGCTCGCTGGGCCGGCTGGAGGATATCGCCGTTCACATGGCGCGCTGGCAGCGTACCCCGCGGCCGCGCCTGGCGGATGCGCGCATCATCGTCTTCGCCGGCAGCCACGGCGTCACCCGCAATGGCGTCTCCCCATTCCCCGACGAGGTCAACGCCCAGATGCTGGGCGGCTTCCGCGCGGGCTTCGCCGCGATCTGCCAGCTGGCCGAGGCGTTCGGCGCGCGGCTGGAGGCGATCGATTGCGGTGTCGGCGAGCCGACCGGCGACCTGGCGAGCGAGCCGGCGATGACCGAAGAAGGCTTCCTTGAGGCGGTGCGCAAGGGCGTGGACGCAGTTGGTGGCATCGAGGACATTCTGATCTTCGGCGATATGGGCATCGGCAACACGACCGCTGCGGCAGCGGTCGCCGCCGCATTGTTCGGCGGCACGGGAGCCGACTGGGCCGGCCGCGGAGCGGGGCTCGATGAGACGGGGCTGGCGCGCAAGGCCGCGGTTGTGGATCGCTCGCTGGCGTTCCATGGCGATGCCCTTGGCGATCCGCTGGAGGCGCTCCGCCGCGTTGGCGGCCGGGAAATGGCCGCCATCATGGGCGCCTGCCTGGCCGCCCGCCGCCATGGCGTGCCGGTGCTGCTGGACGGTTATATCGTCTGCGCCTCGGTGGCGCCGCTGCGAATGCTCGATCCCGCCGGCCTCGATCATGCGATGGCTGCCCATTGCTCGGCGGAACCCGGCCATCGGCGGGTGCTGGAGCGACTGGAGCTCGATCCGCTGCTCGATCTCGGCATGCGGCTGGGGGAGGGCTCGGGCGCGGCAACCGCGCTGGGCCTCGTCCGCGCCGCGCTGGCCTGTCACAACGGCATGGCCACCTTCGCCGAAGCCGCCGTCGCCGGGCGGAAGGCCGAGGCCTGATCGATGGACGCCTGGTCCGAAGCGCTGGGTGATGCGGCCCCAGCCCCGGCGCTGACCCTGGTGCTGGGGGGGGCGCGCTCGGGCAAGAGCCACTGGGGCGAGAGGCTGATCCGGGCCGCGGCAGGGGCGGCGACCCCGGTCTACGTCGCCACCGCCGAGGCGCTGGACGACGAGATGGCCGAACGCATCGCCCGCCACCAGGCGGAGCGGGGCCGGAACTGGCGCACGATCGAAGCGCCGCATGACCTTCCTGCCGCGATCCGGGAGGACGCCGAGACGCCCATGCTGGTCGACTGCCTGACACTCTGGCTGAGCAACCGCCTGCTGGCGGAGGCCGATCTCGCCGCCGACCGGGCTGGACTGATCGCGGCGCTCGCTGGCCGCTCCGGTCCCACCGTGGTGGTCTCGAACGAGGTCGGACTTGGGCTGGTGCCCGACAACCGGCTGGGCCGCGCCTTCCGCGATGCCCAGGGCACCTTGAACCGGGAGGTCGCCGCGAAGGCGGATTGCGTGCTGTTCGTGGCCGCCGGCCTGCCGCTGGTGATGAAGCGGTCATGAACCGGCGTCGGCAGGTTGAACTGGCGCTGGCCCTCGGCTGGCTGACCCGGCTGCCGGTGCGGTTTCCCGCAGGCGGGGGCGGCGAGCGGACACTGGCGGAGGCGGTCTGGGCCTTTCCGCTGGCCGGCGTCGTTGTCGCTGCCGCAGGCGCCGCGGCTTTCGTGGTGGCCCACTGCTTCGGCGGGCCGGGTCTGCTGGCGGCGGTGCTCGCGGTCGCGGCCATGGTGGTTGTCACGGGCGCCTTGCACGAGGATGGTGTGGCCGACTTCTTCGACGGACTGGGCGCGCGGGGCGGGCGGGCCGCCCGACTTGCGGCGATGCGCGACAGCCGTATCGGCGTCTATGGCGTCATCGCCCTGTTCCTGCTCCTGGCCGCGCGTGTCGCGGCGCTTTCCGGCCTCTCGGGCGGCGAGGCGCTGGCGGCGCTGCTCGCCGCGGCGACCCTGTCGCGGGCGGCCATGGCCTGGCTGATGCTGACCGGCGCCCCGGCGCGCGCGGACGGCGCGGGCAGGGCCGCGGGCGAGCCGGGCGAAGGCGCGGTTGCCGCCGCCGGCGGATTCGCGCTGTTGGCGCTTGTGGCCGCCGCCCTGGTGGCGCCGTTCGGCATTGCGGGACTGGTGCTGGCGCCGGTTCTGGCGCTGACCGCGGCGGAAGCGGTGGGGCGCAAGGCGGCGCGGCGTTTCGGCGGCTATACCGGCGATGTTCTCGGCGCGGCCTGCGTGATGAGCGAGACGGCAGTACTGATACTACTGGCCTTGCTGCTCGCCTGACTCCGGGTCGACACCGAAATCCCCCAGCATGGCGCGGAACCGGTCGGCGTCGGCGATCACGCGCGGCACCTTGTGCTGGCCGCCGGACTTGCCCCGGGACGCCATCCAGCGCTCGAAGCCGCCCTCGCCGACCAGCACAACGCGCGGCGGCTCCATGCCCGTCCCCTCGACGCGGTGGGCTGCGTAGTCGTCGTTGACCTCGGAAAGCCGCTCGTCGATCCGCCTGGCCAGACGGTCGGCATCGGCGCTCCCGCCCTCGGTCTCGATCAGATAGATGTGGCCGCCGCGGCCGCCCCGTTCGGCGTGCAGCACCGGGCCGACGGTGAACTCGGCCACCTGGACGCCCTGGTCGCCGGCTGCGTCGTGCACGGCGGTCTCGATCTCGCTGCCGATCAGGTGCTCGCCGAAGGCCGAAAGCATGTACGAGGTCCGCCCGGTGATCTTCAGCCTCGGACCGTCCCGGTCGACGAAACGGACCGTGTCGCCGACCAGATAGGCGTAAAGGCCGGCGTTCGACGACAGCACCACGGCGTAGTCCTGTCCCGTTTCCAGATTGCCGACCCAGTGCCGGGTCGGATTGTCGGAGTCGAGCTCCTCCAGCGGCACGAACTCGAAGAAGATGCCGTTGTCCGCGATCAGCCGCAGACCGTCCTCATAGGCCTTGTCGGCGACCGCGATGAAGCCTTCCGAGGCCGGATAGACTTCCCGCGTCTTCGCGCCGGTCTCGGCCAGGAAGGGCGCGAACCGTTCCCGGTAGAGCTCCCACGAGACGCCGCCATGAACCAGCAGCTCCAGGTTCGGGAACAGCGGCCGCCCCGCCGCGATCTCCCGCATCCTGTCGATCAGGATCAGCATCCAGCTCGGCGTGCCGGTCCAGATGGTGATCTTTTCCTCGAAGGCGTCGCGGGCGAAGCGGTCCAGTTTCTTCTCCCAGTCCTCCCACAGCGCGACGTCGGTCGGCGGATAGGCGAAGGGCTTCGTCCAGGCGCTCTGGGTGGTGACCGCGATGCCGCTGAGGTCGCCGCTGTCGATGCCGGGCGCCTGTTCGACCAGGTCGGTGGATCCGCCCATCATGAAGGTCTTGCCGGCAAGCGGACGGCTGTCGGGATGGTTCGCCAGGTGGTGAACCACGACGTCGACGGCCGCCTTCTTGTTGGAGGCGATCATTTCGCGGGTCACGGGGATGTATTTGGTCTTGCCCGAGGTCGTGCCTGAAGTGACGGCGAAGTGAGGCGTGCGGCCGGGGCTGGTGATGTTGTCGTGGACGGGAAACGATTCGCGCCACCAGTCCCGCCAGTAGTCCTCGTAGCTGGCAATGGGCACGGCGGCCTGGAAGTCCTCGACCGTGCGGATCTTCGCGAAACCGTGGGCCTTGCCGAAACGCGTGTCCTTCGCCCAGTGGAGCAGTTTCATCAACTCGCGCTCCTGCGCCTCGCGCGGGCTGCGCCGCTTCAGCCGGGCGATCCGCCAGCTGGCGTAGATCTTCATGAGAGGGGTGGCGTCCAGCATGGCGTCTTCCTCCGGTTCAGTCCCGACGGGTTCCGGCGTCGGTCGTGCCGGTATCCGGAGAACACGTCCCAAGCCTTTGCTTGACCGATCGTTTCGGGCGCGCCTTAATCACGGAACGGTCCGTCACGGAAGCGAAACAGAACATCCGGTCGGGTCACGAACAAGGCGGAACGACAGGGGTTCCGCCGCTGCGATTGGGAGGTCGCGAGCGCATGACCGATGTCAGCGCGAGCATCGCGCGTGGCGACACGCTGCCGAAGCTCGTCTTGCGAAACGCACGTCAATGGCCGGACCGGGTCGCCTTCCGCGAGAAGGACTACGGCATCTGGCAGAGCTATCGATGGAAGGAAACCGAGGAGGGCATCCGCGCCCTCGCCATGGGCTTCAAGGCCCTGGGCCTGCAGCGCGGAGACAAGGTTTCCATCGTCGGCGACAACCGGCCCCAGCTCTACTGGGTCTTCCTCGCCGTCGAAGCCATGGGTGGCATCGCCGTGCCCATCTACCAGGATTCGGGCGCCGAAGAGGCCCGGTTCGTCCTCGACCATGGCGAGGTCCGGTTCGTCGTGGCGGAGAATCAGGAACAGGTCGACAAGATCCTCGAGATCAAGGACGCCTGCCCGTCCATCGAGACGGTGGTCTACTTCTACCAGCGGGGCATGCGGAACTACGACATGCCGTTCCTGCATTCCTTCGAGCATGTGCAGGAGATGGGCCGCCGGCTGCAGACCGACAAGCCCGACCTTTTCGAGGCCGAGGTGGCGAAGGGCGAGCCCGGCGACGTCAGCCTGATCGCCTACACCTCCGGCACCACGGGCAATCCGAAGGGTGTGATGCACACCCATCACTCGATCATCACGGCAGCTCAGGCGGTGATCGATTTCGAGGAACTGGACGAACACGACGAGATCATTTGCTACCTGCCCATGGCCTGGGTGGGCGATCATTTCTTCTTCGCCCAAGGCGTCATCGGCGGGTTTCCCGTAAGCTGCCCGGAGAGCGCGGAGACGCTGCTCAACGACATCCGGGAACTGGGGCCGACCTATTTCTTCGCGCCGCCGGCGATCTTCGAGAACCTGCTCACCAACATCACCATCCGCATGGACGACGCCGGCGCCATCAAGCGCTGGATGTACGAGTTCTTCATCGGCGTTGCCCGCCGCTGCGGCATCGATATCCTGGAGGGGCGGAAGGTGAACCTGATCGATCGGCTACTCTACACCATCGGCCGTGTTCTGGTCTACGGACCGCTGAAGGACAATCTGGGCTTCTCACGGGTGCGGTTGGCCTATACGGGCGGCGCGCCGATGGGCCCCGACATCTTCAACTTCTACCGCGGCATCGGCTTCAACCTGAAGCAGCTCTATGGCCAGACGGAGAGTTGCGCCTACGCCTGCATCCAGCGCAATGGCGACGTCCGTCCCGATACCGTGGGACCGCCGGCGCCGGGCTGCGAGATACGCATCGCCGACGACGGCGAGATACTGGTCCGCACGCCGGGCGTATTCACGGCCTACTACAAGAACGACGAGGCGACGCGGGAGGCGCTGGTCGACGGCTGGATCCACACTGGCGACGCCGGCATCTTCACCGACGACGGGCATCTGAAGGTAATCGACCGCGCCAAGGACGTGGGCAAGCTGAACGACGGCACGCTGTTCGCGCCGCAGTTCCTGGAGAACAAGCTGAAGTTCTTCCCCGCCATCCGCGAGGCGGTGTGTCACGGCGATGGCCGCGATTTCGTGACCGCGTTCATCGTCATCGATCAGGAAGCGGTCGGCAGCTGGGCGGAGAAGAACAGCATCTCCTTCGCGTCCTATGCCGATCTGGCCGCCCGCGACGCGGTTTCCGACCTGATCGCCGGCTGTGTGGAGAAGGTGAACGCCGACCTGGCCAGGGATTCGGAACTGGCGAGTTCCCAGATCCGGCGTTTCCTGTTGCTGCACAAGGAACTGGACGCCGATGACGGCGAACTGACCCGCACGCGCAAGGTCCGCCGCCGCATTGTCGCGGAACGCTACGAACCGTTGATCGAGGCGCTGTTCTCCGGCGCCGAGGAAGCCTCCATCGAGAGCCAGGTGACCTATGAGGACGGGCGCAAGGGCTCGCTCAGGGCCAATGTGAAGGTGCGCGACGCCCGGACGTTCGAGCCGCTGCGCCAGTCGCCGCAGTCGACGCCGGCCGAGCCGCTGCGCAAGGCCGGCTGAGGGAGGGATCATGAGCACAGCGGAACAGCTTCCCGCCCGGACCTTCGGGCCGGAGCTTCTCTCGGTCCAGGACGTCTCGCTCAGCTTCGGCGCCGTCAAGGCGATCGTCGGCGTCAGCCTGGAAGTGAACGAGGGCGAGGTCTTCGCCATCATCGGTCCCAACGGCGCCGGCAAGACGTCGATGCTCAACTGCATCAACGGCGTCTACCATCCGCAGGAGGGGACGATCACCTTCCGCGGCGAGAAGCGCCGGCAGATGAAACCCCATGAGGCCGCCGCCGGCGGCATCGCGCGAACCTTCCAGAACGTCGCCCTGTTCCGGGGCATGTCGACGCTCGACAACATCATGACCGGCCGCAACCTGATGATGAAGTCGCACTGGCTGCTGCAGGCGCTGCGCTGGGGGCCGGCGCTCAGGGAGGAACTGGCGCATCGCCGCAAGGTCGAGGAGATCATCGACTTCCTGGAGATCGAGGCGATCCGCAAGACGCCTGTCGGGCGGCTGCCCTACGGCCTGCAGAAGCGGGTCGAACTGGGCCGCGCGCTGGCCGCCGAACCGGACCTGCTGCTGCTGGACGAGCCCATGGCCGGCATGAACATGGAGGAGAAGGAGGACATGTGCCGCTTCATCCTCGATGTGAACGAGGAGTTCGGTACCACGATCATCCTGATCGAGCATGACATGGGCGTCGTGATGGACATTTCCGACCGGGTCGCGGTGCTGGAGTACGGGCGCAAGATCGCCGACGGCACGCCGGACGAGGTCAAGAGGGATCCGAAGGTCATCGAGGCCTATCTCGGGGTCTCGCACCAGGACGGCGAAGAGGGGTAGCGCGGACATGCTGGAAATCATTCCGGAACAGCCGATGTTCCTGGTGGAGGTGATCGTCAGCGGTCTCCTCACGGGGATGATGTACGCCCTGGTGGCGCTGGGCTTCGTGCTGATCTTCAAGGCTTCGGGCATCTTCAACTTCGCGCAGGGCGCCTTCGTCTTCTTCGCCGCGCTGAGCTTCGTCGGTCTGCTCGAAATGGGGGTGAATTTCTGGCTGGCGCTGGTGCTGACGCTGATCATCATGCTGGTGCTGGCCATCGCCATCGAGCGCGTGGTGCTCAGGCCGCTGGTGAACCAGCCACTGATCATCCTGTTCATGGCCACGATCGGGCTTAACTTCCTCGTCGAGGGCATCGCCCAGGTCACCTGGGGGTCGGATGTCTACGCCCTCGACATCCGGATCGAGGACACGCCGGTCGAGTTCTTCATCGAGCATACGGGCATGTTCCTCTCCCGCCAGGAGATCGTCGCCGCCTGTATCGCAGCAGGCATGGTCGTGATCCTGACGATCTTCTTCAATCGGACGAAATACGGCCGCGCCCTGCGCGCGGTCGCCGACGATCATCAGGCGGCGCTGTCGGTTGGTATCCCGCTGCAGACCATCTGGGCCATCACCTGGGGCGCCGCGGGCATCATCGCGCTGGTCGCGGGCATGATGTGGGGCGCCAAGACCGGCGTGCAGTTCAGTCTGGCGCTGCTGGCGCTGAAGGCCCTGCCGGTGCTGATCATCGGCGGCTTCGATTCCATCACCGGGGCGGTCGTCGGCGGCCTGATCATCGGCGCCGGCGAGAAGTTCTTCGAAGTGTTCATCGGCAGCTATTTCGGGGGCGGAACCGAAAACTGGTTCCCCTTCGTGCTGGCCACCGTCTTCCTGCTGTTCCGGCCCCAGGGCCTGTTCGGCGAGAAGATCATCGAGCGGGTCTGAACCATGATCTTTAGAGAAGCCGGCCAGTTCAAATCGAGCTACCGCGAGGACGAGGCGCACCTGGTCCTGCGCGAGGAGCGCCTGTTCGTCCTGGCGGTGACGCTGTTCGCCGCGGTCGTGGTGCCGGCCATCGCCGGGGAGTACCTGCTGCGCTCCATCCTGATCCCGTTCCTGATCTTTGCCCTGGCGACGATCGGGCTGAACATCCTGGTGGGCTATACCGGGCTGATTTCGCTGGGCACCGCAGGGTTCATGGCCGTGGGGGCGTTCGCCGCCTACAAGATCGCGACGTCGTTCCCCTGGATGCATTTCGGTATCGTCTTCGTGCTCGCGGCAGTCGTGGCCGCGGTGGTCGGCATCGCCTTCGGCCTGCCCAGTCTCAGGATCAAGGGCTTCTATCTGGCGGTGACCACGCTGGCGGCGCATTTCTTCATCGAATGGACGCTGACCCATTTCGGCTGGTTCTCGAACTACGCCAGCTCCGGCGTCATCTCGTCGCCGCCGCTGGTGACGTTCGGCTATGTCATCGACGCGGCCTGGGAGCGATACCTGCTCTGCCTCGCCTTCCTCGTCGTCATGACCGTGATCGCCAAGAACCTGGTCAGATCGTCTCTGGGCCGGTCATGGATGGCGATCCGCGACATGGACGTGGCAGCCGAGGTCATCGGCATCCCGATCCTGAAGACCAAGCTGCTGGCCTTCGCCATCTCGTCGTTCTACTGCGGCCTGGCCGGCGCGCTCTGGGCCTTCGTCTTCCTCGGCTCGGTCGAGGCGCAGGCCTTCGACATCTTCCGCGCCTTCGACGTGCTGTTCATGGTCATCATCGGCGGTCTGGGCTCCATCGTCGGCTCCTATCTGGGCGCCGGCTTCTTCGTGATCCTGCCGATCGTGATCACCAACGTCGCCGGCCTGTTCGGCGGCGCGGTCGCCACCGACACGCTGGCGAGCCTGGAACTGGTGGTGTTTGGCGGCATGATCGTCTTCTTCCTGATCGTGGAGCCGTTCGGCCTGGCCCGGATCTGGGAACTGGCGAAGGAAAAGCTCAGACTCTGGCCGTTCCCGTACTGAAACGGTCGGCGCTGCCCCTGCCGGAGGGCGGTGATCGGCTGGCGGAGCCTGGTTCCGCATGGTATCGTTACCGGCGACAATAATCAGGGCTCCGAACACGGAGCGCGACATACAGGGAGACAACGATGCAATTCCGCAAAGTTGCGATCGGCGTGACCGCCGCCGCCATGCTGGCGGGCTCGGCGCAAGCGGCCGAACAGTTCATTCCGGTAGCGGCATACTGGACGGGACCTTACGCCGCCGGCGGTTCGGCTTTCGGCGACGGCATGGCCGACTACTACGAGTTCCTCAACATCCGCGACGGCGGCATCAACGGCGTCAAGCTGACCTACGAGAAGTGCGAGACGGCCTACAAGACCGACCGCATCGTGGAATGCTACGAGAAGATGAAGAACAACGGGCCGACCGGCTCGCCGTTCTACCATCCGTTCTCGACCGGCGGCACCTACGCGGTGTTCGAACGCGCCGAAGCCGACAAGGTGCCGATCATCACCATCGGCTATGGCCGCACGGACGCTTCCGACGGCCGGGTCTTCCCCTATCTGTTCCCGGCTCTGACCAACTACTGGAGCCAGTCGACGGCGAAGATCAAGTTCATCGGCTCGCTCGAGGGCGGGATGGAGAAGCTCAAGGGCCTGAAGATCGCCAACGTCCATCACGACTCCGCCTATGGCAAGGAGACCATCCCGGTCCTGGAGGAGCAGGCGAAGAAGTACGGCTTCGAGTTCCGCAACTTCCCCGTGGCCCATCCGGGTCTTGATCAGAAGGCCATCTGGCTGCAGATCGCCCGGCAGTACCGGCCGGACTACGTGATCCTGCGCGGCTGGGGCGTGATGAACCCGACGTCGCTGAAGGAAGCCGCGCGCGTGCGTTTCCCGGCGAACAAGATCGTCGGCGTCTGGTGGTCGGGTTCCGAGGAGGACACCCGTCCCGCCGGTGATGCGGCCGAGGGCTACTACGCCGCCGGCTACCACGGCGCGGGCACCGACTATCCGGTGATCCAGTGGATGATGGAGCACCTCTACAGCAAGGGTAAGGGTTCGGTCGATCAGGACCGCCTGGGCACGATCTACGTCAACCGCGCCTTCGCCATGGCCATGGTCGGCACGGAGGCGATCCGCGACGCCATGAAGATGGTGGGCGAGAACCGGCCGGTGACCGGCCCCGAGGTACAGGCCGCACTGGAGCAGCTCACCTTCGACAAGGCCCGGCTGGAGAAGCTGGGCGCTGTCGGCCTGCTGCCCGAGTTCGCCATGACCTGCGAGGACCATGAGGGCGGCGCGCCGGTGCGCTTCCTGCAGTGGAACAACGGCGCGTGGACGTCCGCCTCGGACTGGATCGAGACGGACCAGTCGATCGTGCGTCCGATGGTGGAGAAGTCGGCCGCGGCCTATGCGGCGGAGAAGGGCATCACGCCCCGCGACTGCGGCGCCTGATCCTCGCGATCCGATTGACGGCGCGGCGTCCCGGTGAATGCTCCGGGGCGCCGTGGCCCGTCAGGCCCCTTTGAACCGATTCTGCCGGAGCCCCCGATGAGCGAAGCGACCAAGCCTCTGCTGTCGATCAGCAATATCGAGGTCATCTACGACCACGTCATCCTGGTGCTGCGCGGCGTTTCGCTCGAAGTGCCCGAGGGCCGCATCGTCTGTCTGCTCGGCGCCAACGGCGCAGGCAAGACGACGACCCTGAAATCCGTCTCCAACCTGCTGCGATCCGAACGCGGCGAGGTCACAAAGGGGGCGATCGAGTACCGCGGCAAGCGGATCGACCGGCTGACGCCCAACGACGTCGTCAAGCTGGGTGTCGTGCAGGTGATGGAGGGCCGGCATTGCTTCGGCCACCTCACGGTGGAGGAGAACCTGATGACCGGCGCCTATACGCGCCGCGACGGAGCGGGCGAGATCCAGAAGGATATCGACCTGGTCTACCAGTACTTTCCTCGCCTGAAGGAGCGCCGGAGCGCCGAGGCCGGCTACATTTCCGGCGGCGAGCAGCAGATGACGGCAATCGGCCGGGCACTGATGGCGCGGCCCAATCTGATCCTGCTGGACGAACCGTCGATGGGCCTCGCGCCGCAGCTGGTCGAGGAAATCTTCGAGATCGTCTCCCGCCTGAACCGCGAACAGGGCGTCAGCTTTCTTGTCGCCGAGCAGAACACCAATATTGCCCTCCGCTTCGCGCAATACGGCTACATCCTGGAGAACGGCCGCGTCGTGATGGACGGCACTGCCGAGAGCCTGGCCAACAACGAAGACGTCAAGGAGTTCTATCTGGGCCTGTCTTCCGAGGGCCGGCGGAGCTTCCGCGAGACCAAGCACTACCGCCGGCGCAAGCGCTGGCTGTCCTGAGCCGCAGCCGGCCGGGTCAGGAAAGCCCCTCGCGCACGCGCCGGGCGACATCCTCCGGCACCCATTCTGTCCATATTTCGGGGCGCGCCGTCAGGAAACGCCGCGCCGCCGCCTCCGCGTCGCCTTCGAGACGGCGCATGTCCGCCAGCGCCGCCGAGACCAGGTCGTTGGAGGTCCGGTAGGATTCCAGAAAGCCGACGATCTCCGGCGCCGCTTCGGCGAACTCGTCGCTTACAGCGATGGTTATCGCGGACGTCGGATAGGCCGTCGCTGCCTCGGGTCTTCGGTTCCGGTTCATCTCCGACCATATCTCGGGGTCGTAGGGCGGCTCCTCCAGCATGACCAGGTCGTAGGTTCCCAGCACCCAGGTCGGTCCCCAGTAATAGGTCAGGAACGGCTCCCGCTTTTCGTAGTGGCCGGCAATGGCGCGCACCAGGGCGCGGCCGGAAACGGGCCGGAAGTTGTTGAAGTCGTCGGCCAGTCCGTAGGCGTGAAGCTTCCGCGTGTTCACCTTCTCGCAGCCCCAGCCCAGCATGCAGTTGTAGAAGCGGCCCTTGCCGCGGTCCTCGGGGTCCGCGAACAGGTCGCGATAGTCCGCCAGGTCGCGGACGGATTCCAGATCCGGCGCAGGGGCGTCCTCGCCGCGGACCAGATAGGCGGGCACGAACCAGCCCTGAACCGCGTCCGGATAGTTGACGCCCATCTCGACCACGTCGCCGGCCTGTGCGGCCTGCCGCCAGAGGGTCGGGATGTTGTCCTTCCAGACCTCCATCATGATATCGACCTCGCCGCGGGCGAGCGCCTTGAACAGTGGCCGGGTCGCCCCCGGCTTCCGTTCGACGTGGCAGCCATAGCCATCCTTCAGGATGCGGGCCGCGACGGCGACGTGGAAGGCGCTGGAATCCCAGTTCAGGTCGGCCAGCGTCACCGGCTTGTCCACCTCGCAGCGCGCCAGCGCCGCAGGCGCGATGGTCATGATGGCGAGGACTGCGAGGGCAGCCCGGAGAGTACGCGTCATGCCGTTGCGCGCTCGTTGGTTTCGTTGCTGTTTCACCGCTCCATCATAGACGAGGGGGCCGCCCCTGTCAGGACGGCCCCCTCGGGAGGCCCGGCGATGGTCGGATTTCTCAGGCCACGGCGTGACTTCGGGCCTGGATCCAGGCCAGCGCCACGGCCGGCAGGCCGATGGCAAGACCGGCGATCACCAGTTCGACATGGGTGTATCCGGTCAGTTCGCCGCCCGGCGCCAGGAACAGAAGCGCCGCGAGTCCGACCGCAAACCGGATGGGCCATTGCAGCGTCCGGTGATGGGTCAGCTTGCCGACGCCGATCATGTATCCCTGAAGCGCAGAGGCGAGCAGCACGACGCCGATAATCGCGGTGCCGGTGACCACCAGCACCTGCGGCACCGTGCCCTGCATGATCAGGCCCGGATTGAGGACGAAGAAGAACGGGATGAAATAGATCACCGATCCCAGCCGCATCGCCTCGAACCCCGTTCGCATGGGATTGGAGCCCGCGAGGCTCGCCGCCGCGAACGCGCCCAGCGCCACGGGCGGGGTAATGAAGCTGAGCATGCCCCAGTAGAGCATGAACATGTGCACCGCCATCGGATTGAGTCCCGACTGCGTCAACGCCGGGGCCAGGGTGATCGCCAGGATGATGTAGGCGACCGTGACGGTGACGCCGATGCCCATGATGAAGCTGGCGAGCGCGCCCATCAGCAGCAACAGGAAGATGTCGCCGCCGGCCATCGAGAGCAGTTCGTTGGCGAGCGTCGATATCTTGGCAGTCATCGACAGTGCGCCGACGATCATGCCGATGCCGGCGAGGATCGCGGCCAGTTCGGCGAACAGGCGGCCGACGCCGGTGATGAAGTTCTCGACTTCCTTCCAGCCCCAGCGGTTGCCCGGCGTGACCTGGTTGAGGACGATCAGCAGGGCGGTCGCGTAGTAGGGGGCCAGCGCCTCCCGCTGCAGGTAGAGCAGCATGAAGACCAGCAGCAAGAACACGAAGATGTAGTGCCAGCCCTCCTTGATGGTTTCCCTGACCGACGGCATCTCGTGCCGCGGCAGGCCCTTCAGCCCCATCCACGCCGCATAGGCGTCGATCTGCATGAACAGGCCGAAGAAGTAGAGGAAGGACGGGATCGCCGCGGCGATGATGATCTCCGAATAGGGCACGTTCAGGTAGATCGCCATGATGAAGGCGGTGGCGCCCATGATCGGCGGCATCAGCACTCCGCCGGTCGAGGCGCAGGCCTCGACGCCGGCGGCATAGTGAGCCTTGAAGCCCGTCCGCTTCATCGCCGGGATCGAGAGCGAACCGGTGGTCAGCACGTTGGTGATGACGCTGCCGCTCATGGAACCCATCAGGCCCGAGGAGAAGATGGCGACCTTGGCCGGGCCGCCGCGGACATGTCCGAGCAGCGAGAAGGCCAGGTTGATGAAGAACTTGCCGCCCCCCGTGTGTTGCAGCGCCACGCCGAACATCAGGAAGCCGATGACCAGATTGGCGAAGGCGCGGAAGGGGATGCCCAGGATCGATTCCGACGAGATCGCGTGATAGGCGACCGTCTTGCCGAAGGGCTCGTTCTCGAAGGTCTCCAGCGGATCCGGCAGCCACTCGCCGTAAAGGGGATAGGTCGAGAAGACGAGCACGATCAGGAAGACGGAGAGTCCGGCAGCCCGCCGCGTGGCCTCGAGAACCAGCAGCCAGAGAATGCCCGAGGCGATCTGGATGTGCGTGGGCGCCGCCCATTCCCAGCCCAGGTTCACGATGTCGCGGGCGTAGGTGAACAGATAGACGTTGGCGCCAATGGCCGCAGCCATGAGCAGGAGGTCGAAGCCGAACAGGGCCCGCTCGGTCCCGCGCGAACCGACCTTGCCGGTCTTCCGAAGCGGAAAGACGAGGAGGCAGAGCGGCAGCAGCAGCGCCAGAAGGATGAAGAAATACTGCGTATCGACCGGGACGTAGCCGAAGGTATGTCCCAGGTTGAAGAGCATGTAGATCGACAGGAGAACGGTGATGACCGTTGCGGTCATCAATAGGCCGCGCCAGAAAGGCGACAGTGGCCGATACCGGTTCTCGGCATCGGCCACCGCCATCTTCGGTCGCGCGGCGCCCGGCGGGCCCCCAGCGGGGCCCGCCGGCTCGTTACCGGCGCTTTGGTTCATTCAGGTCCAACCGTTCAGTCGAAGACCACCGGCATGCCGGCGTCCTTGAGGGCCTTGGCGCGGATCGGCAGCCACTTGGCGCTGACCTCTTCCGGGCTCATGCCGGCGACCGAACCCATCGAGTCCCAGGCGTCCTTGATGAGCTTCTGGCGCTTCAGCAGCGTCTCGTGGTTGGCCTGGGCCTCGTCGGTCCACATGCCCTGCTCCTTGAAGAAGCGGATGGCGCCCTCGTGATAGGGAATGCCCCAGACCATCGACTGATTGTCCATCGACCAGCCGTCGGCGCCCGGCGCGGAGTCCTTGTAGGCGTCGAAGTTCTCGTGGATCCCCTTGATCAGGGCATAGACCTCGTCGGCGTCCTGATCGGCGTTGGTCACCAGGATCGGGTACGGATAGGTGTAGCCGACATGCGGGTTCTCGGGCGACATTTCCGCCCCCTGGGTGCCCACGTGCTTGAGCGCGATCGGCTGCGCCGCCTGCAGGCGCTTCCAGCCTTCGGTGTCGTCATGCGGCAGGGGCGGCCAGTGGAGGCCGCGCGGGGAAGCCGCCAGACGCTGCGCATGCGGCGTCACGGTGGACATGAAGGCGGCGTCGGACTGGCCGTTGATGATGGCATCGATCGACGCCTTGAAGCCCGAGACCTCGACCTTCTCGACATCGTCCCAGGTCAGGCCGGCGAAGGCCATGTTGGCGGCGGCGTTCCAGTTCAGCGCGTCACCCGCGACCACCCAGGAAACCCGCTTGCCCTTTAGATCCGCCATGGTCTTGATGTCGGCGTCCTTGGCGGTGGCCAGCGACAGGTTGTTCTTGCCGATCGCGGTCATGACCACGCGCAGCGGCTGCGGGCCCCACTCCTCGGAAGCGAACAGGAAGGCGGCTTCCTGACCGAAATAGGCGGCCGCGCCGCAAGCGCAGTAGTCCGCCTGGCCGTCGCGCAGCGGCGCCATGCGGGAAACGTCGTTCTTGCCCGGAATGACGCGCATCTTGACGCCATAGGCCTTGTTCAGCGCATCGCCGACGGCCACCGACTGGGCGTAGCCCGAGGCCGTGGTGCCATAGGCGGTCCAGGTCATCTTGTCCGGCAGCCCGCCCTCGGCCGCGCCGGCCGCGAACGGCAGCGTGGCCAGAGCGGCGGCGGCCGCAACTCGAGTCATGATTCGCATGGGTAAACTCCTCCCTGTTGATCCTTGACCATCTCGAACGTGGCCTGTTGGAAGGGCGTATACTTCCAGACACGCGCGTCCGCTGCAAGCTTGGTATGCAGAATCAGGCCGTGCTAGGAAGCACTTGGAGAACAAGAAAAACCTGATCCCGGGGAGGAACATGCCGATGACCCGCGCCGCCGATCTGATCGTCGCCTGCCTGGAGGCGCAAGGCGCCGACCGCGCCTTCTGCGTGCCGGGCGAGAGCTACCTGGCAACGCTGGACGCCTTCGCGCGGCGCAACCGCATCGAGCTGGTCCAGGCGCGCCACGAATCGGGCGCGGGCTTCATGGCGGTGGCCGACGCCAAGCTGACCGGACGGCCCGGCATCGCGCTGGTCAGCCGTGGACCCGGCGCCACCAACGCCTCCATCGCGGTGCACACGGCCGAGCAGGACGCCGTGCCGCTGGTGTTGTTCATCGGCCAGGTCTCCCGTGACGAGATCGGCCGCGGGGCCTTTCAGGAGATCGACTATTCGAAGATGTTCGGCGACATCGCCAAGGCGGTCTGGACCATCTCCGACGCCGACCGCATCCCGGAGATCGTCGCCCGCGCCTACCAGATCGCGCAGAGCGGGACGCCCGGACCGGTGGTCATCGTGCTGCCCGAAGACATGCAGTTCGACGAGACGGAGGCGCGGCCCGCCGAGCCGATGCCCGTGCCGCGCACGGCGCCGGCGGGTGACGATGTCGACCGTGTCGCGAAGCTGCTGGCAAAGGCCGAGCGGCCGGTGATGATCGCCGGCGGCCTGCTCGACCTGCCGCCGGCCCGCGCGGCGCTGCTGAAGGCGGCGGAGGCGTGGTCGCTGCCGGTGGTCACCAGCTTCAAGCATCAGGACGTCTTCCCGAACGACAGCCCGCTCTATGCCGGCTATCTGGGCTTCAACATTCCGAAGCCGCAGGTGGAGCTGCTGTCGGAAAGCGATCTGATCGTCGCCGTTGGCACGCGCCTGGGCGACACCACCACGCAGGGTTATGTCTTCCCCTCGATCCCGCCGAAGCAGCCGCTGGTGCACGTCTATCCGGACGCCGGCGTCGTCGGCCGGATCTTCGCCGCCGAAATCGGTCTGACGGCGGACCCCGTCGCCTTTCTCGAGGCGCTCGCCGCGCGCGGGAGCGGGGGCGGCCGGGGCGACTGGAACGCGCGGCTGAAAGCCTATGTCGACAAGCTGATGGGCGGCGCGCCTGAGCCGGCGGACGACGGCGTCAATTTCGGCCTTGTCGTCGAGGCGCTGAAGCCGCACCTGACCGACGACGCCATCGTGGTCACCGACGCGGGCAATTTCTCCAGCTGGATTCACCGCCATGTCCGCTTCAACGGGCGGCAGACCATGCTGGGCGCGGTCTCCGGCGCCATGGGCATGGGCACGCCGGCGGCGGTGGCTGCCAGCCTGCGCGCGCCGGAACGGCAGATCATCACCTTTCTCGGCGACGGCGGCGCCATGATGACGGGCCACGAGCTCGCGACCGCGATCGCCCGCGGCGTGAAGTTCAAGGTCTTCGTCTCAAACAACGGCTCCTACGGCACCATCCGCCTGCATCAGGAGAAGTTCTTTCCCGGCACTGTCGCCTCGACCCAGCTCGCCAATCCCGATTTCGCCAAATGGGGCGAGAGCTTCGGCGCGATGGGGGTGACGATCACGAAGGACGATGATCTCGCTGCGAAGGTCGCCGAGGTGATGGCGCATGACGGGCCGGTCGTGGCCGATGTCCATTCGAGCCTGGAACGGATCTCCGCCTATGTCTCGATCGGCGATCTGAAGGGCTGAGTCCCTCAGAACGGCTGGTCGCGTTCCTCGCGGACGCCGGCCAGCAGGAACAGGCCGACGATCAGGAAGACCAGGATCACCGAAACGCCGATGCGGCTCGAATCGCTGGCGTCGGTCACGCGCGCGATGGCGAAGGGGGCCAGGAAGGCCGTGACCTTGCCCGACAGCGAGAACAGGCCGAAGAACTGACCGAGCTGTCCGGGCGGGGCGAGGCGCGTGACCATCGACCGGCTGGCGGCCTGCGACGGGCCGGCGACAAGGCCGAGCAGCGCCGTAAGTCCGAGCATGACCCATTCCGCCGGGGCGGCGAACAGGCCGTCGCCGGCGACGGGGAAGGCCATCGGCACGAAGAACAGCACCCTGTCGTCGCCGATGGAGATGATTCCGAGCGTCGTCAGCACCAGCCCGCCGATCGAGAGAAAGAGGGTCCGCTTCGAGCCGATGCGGTCGTCCAGCCAGCCGCCCAGCAGGCTTCCCGGAACGCCGAAGATCAGCGTCAGAATGCCGAAAAGCCCAAGCTCCAGCGTTGTCCAGCCGAGCTGGGCCGCGACGTAGATGCCGCCGAAGGCGAAGATCGCGTTGAGGCCGTCATAATAGATCATGCGCGCGATCAGGAAGCGGAACATGTTCCGCCGCTTCGGCAGGGTGCGGATGGTCTGGCGCAGTTCGCGGAGTCCCGCGCGGATCGCGGCCAGGCGGTCGCTGACCAGCCGCGGCTGGTCCGGCGTCCAGATCAGGAACGGAATCAGGAAGACGATGAACCAGACGCCCGAGAAGGGGCCGGCCAGCCGCTCGCCGATATAGCTGCCTTCCGGGAAGCTCGGTCCCGCCATGCCGGGCAGCTGCCCGGTCACCCACAGCATGATGGGCAGGGCGATCAGGGCGCCGCCATAGCCCATGGCCCAGCCGAAGCCGGACAGCTTGCCGACCTGGTCGCCCTTGGCCAGCGACGGCAGCATGGCGTTGTTGAAGACGATGGAGAACTCCGCCCCGATGACGCCGATCACCACCAGGGCGACGATCAGCGCGATGCGGCTGTCGTCGGCGCCGGGCGTGGCGAACCAGAGCCCGAAACAGGCGGCGATGCAGACGACGCTGAATCCGACCACCCAGGGCTTGCGCGGACCTGTCGCGTCGGCCAGCGAACCCAGCACCGGCGCCATGAAGGCCATGACCAGGCCGGCGATGGTCTGGGTGTCGCCCCAGAGCGTCTGCCCGGCTGCCGCATCGCCGACCACCACGTTCACGAAATAGGGGCCGAAGATGAAGGTGAAGATGATGGTGAAGAACGGCTGGGCCGCCCAGTCGTACATGGCCCAGCCGAGCCGGGCCTTGAATCCCGCCTGCATTCGCCGCCCCTCCGTCAAGCCGCGTGACGCCCGGCAGTGAGACTAGAGGACGCGGCGGAAAGGGAAACCGGTTTTCGGCGCGGGACGCGGGAGCGGTGCGCTGCCGGGTCGAAACCTATTGACGTTAACGTAAGCGGCAGACAGTATCCGGGTCGGAAAAGTCGCTTTGGGGAGGTAGCCCGAATGTCCCGCCACATTACCCATGACCGGTCCTACGACACAGTCGACCGGGACGCCTTCTCCGTCATGATGGACGTGGAGCGCTACAATCGCCGCTCCGACGCCTTCGACGAGATCATTTCGGCCACGCACGACCATTTCTGGGATCCGCTGAACCCGGTCTACGTGGATTTCTCCCAGCCCTTCGACATCGACAACGAATACATCATGCCGCCGGAGCAGGTGCCGGAGCTTTCGGGCGCGGTCTACGACCGCCTCGACGAGGGTCAGCGCATCCGGTTGGCGAACGAATCCACGCGCTGGGGCGTCTCTTCCATCCTGCACGGCGAGCAGGGCGCGCTCAGCCTCTCGGCCAGCCTCTGCCACATCCTGGTCGATCCGGGCGCGCAGGAATACGCCTCCAACCAGGCCCGCGAGGAGGCCCGCCACGTCACCGGCTTCGCGAAGTACATCGCCCACCGCTGGGGCACCGCCTACCCGGTCGGCGACTCGCTGGGCTCGCTGATGGAAGAGCTCGTGCTGGCGCCGGAGGTGTACAAGAAGCTGGTCGGCATGCAGATGCTGATCGAGGGGCTGGCCATGGGCGCCTTCGCCAACCTTCACCGATACACCAACGACCCGGTGCTCAAGCGCCTGGTACAGCTGGTCATGACCGACGAGGCCTTCCACCACAAGTTCGGCAAGATCTGGGCGGACCGCACCATTCCGAAGCTCTCGGAAGAGGAGCACCGCATCGTCGAGGACTGGGCGGCGAAGTGCTTCGAGACCCTGCTATTCAATCTCACCAATATCCGCCAGAAGCGGGCGATCTACCCGCAGTTCGGCCTGGACTGGGAGTGGGTGCGCGACTCGGTGCGCGAGGTCTACCGGGATCGCGATTCCAAACGCCGCAACGACCTGAAGGATCCGACCAACATCATGCGCGTGCTGGTCAAGACCCTGCTCAATGCCGGAATCATCACCGACCGCACGCGGCCGCTCTACGCCAACTGGATCGACGTCGACGATCTGGAGCGCGAGGAGGGCCTGCACATCGGCGAGGCCATCGCGGCCGACGGCATCGAGTACCTGAAGGAACTCAACAAGGGCCGCAAGGTGATCGGCCAGAAGCCGATCTGAGCCGGGGCGGCTTCAGGCCGCCGGCTTTTGCCAGGTCAGGATCAGGGCGGGCATGTCGAACGCGACGCGTCCGTCCGTTCCCCTGAACGGCGCCAGTTCGCGCGCCGATTCCGCCAGCAGGCTTTCGAACTGCGCGTCGTCCAGAATGCCGCCGAGGGTCCAGACGCAGGCGCGCTCGGTCGAGACAAGCGCCTCGATGCTGTCGAAGCGCACCTGGCCCCAATGGTCCTCGATCGCGGCGCCGGAGAGGCCGGCCTCTCCGGCGATGGCGCCGAGCAGGACCCTGTCGCCCAGCGCGAAGGGCGCGCGGAAGGCGTCGCCGACCTGCCGCCCGAACAGGCGATCCAGCAGACCTGCGAAGACAGCGTAGCCCGGCGAACGGGCGACGTCGCCGCAGACGGCGACCGCAAGCCGGCCGCCCGGACGGAGCACGCGCGCCATCTCGCGGAGCGCCCGCGGCCGGTCGTCGAAGAACATCATGCCGAACTGGCTGACCACGGCATCGAAACTGCCGCTCTCGAACGGCAATGCCTCGGCCATCCCCTCATGCCATTCGACGGTGTCCGTCTTCCGCCGTGCGACCTCCAGCATTTCCGGATTGGCGTCGAGACCGGCGACCCGGCCCCTGTCGCCTGCGCGTTCGGCGCAGGCCAGGGTCAGAGCGCCCGTGCCGCAGGCGACGTCGAGCACGCGATGCCCGGCGCCGATTCCGGCAAGACCGGCGATCACGGGTCCCCACTGACCGAACAGGGCCGGCACGAATTTCTCGTCGTAGATCTCGGCGGGCGGCTTCTCGGCGACGGTAGGCGTCATGGCTGAGCTTCCCCTGCTCCGTTGCGGGGCCTAGTCTTGCGGCTGGCCCGACCGCCCCGATGTTAGGGAGCGCCATGTCCGAAGCCCATGACCAGGCGTCCTCAAGCCTTGCTCCGGCGTCCATTTCGCCGCCCGGCGCCGACCCGCTCTCCGATGTCCTGCGTTCGATCCGACTGACAGGCGCGCTGTTCTTCGTCGTCGATGCCTCGAGCCCCTGGTGCGTGGACATCCCGCGGGCGAAGTCCTTCGCCGAGATCATCCTGCCGGGCGCCCGGCAGATCATTTCCTATCACGTCGTGGTCGAGGGGCGGGGCCATGCCGGCGTGCCCGGCAGTCCTGCCGTCGAGATCGGGCCCGGCGACATCGTCGTGTTTCCCCACGGTGATCCCTACACCATGCTCAGCGAACCGGGGACGCCGCCCGAACTGGGCCCTGCGGAGACGATGGACTTCTTTCGCGACCTTGCCGCAGGGCGGCTGCCCTTCGTCATTCCGGAGGGTGGCGGGGCGCCGCCGCCGGCGAAGTTCATCTGCGGCTTTCTCGGTTGCGACCTGTCGCCGTTCAATCCGTTGCTGGCGAACCTGCCCCGGCTTCTGCACATACGCCGAAGCGCCGCCGGCGAAGCCGATCTGCTCGACCGCCTGATCGAACTGACGCTCGAGGAATCCCGGCGCGAGCGGGCCGGGGGCGCCAGTATCCGTCTCGGCCTGAGCGAATTGATGTTCGTGGAAGCGCTTCGCCGCCATCTGTCGGCCACGGATGGGGGCGGGTGCGGCTGGCTGTCAGGGCTCGCCGATCCTGGCGTCGGGCGCGCGCTCTCCCTGATCCATGCCGATCCCGCCCGCGGCTGGACGCTGGCCGCTCTGGCGCAGGAAGCCGGCCTGTCGCGCAGCGTGCTGGCCGCCCGTTTTGCCGCCACGGTGGGGGAGACACCGATGCACTATCTTGCGCTGTGGCGGATGCACGTGGCCGGCCGATATCTGCGCGACGGCGTCAAGGTGGCTGCTGTCGCGCGTGAGGTGGGTTATGCGTCGGAGGCGGCGTTCAGCCGCGCCTTCAAGAAGGCCAGTGGACTTTCCCCCGCCGCCTGGCGCGCCGCCGAACGGTGACGCGGCGGCGAATGAGACCCGGCTAGGCAGCCTGGAACAGACGGACCGTCTCCCTGCAGAAGGCCGGCAGGTCGCCGGGATTGCGGCTGGTGACGAAATTGCCGTCGACCACGACCTCCTGGTCGACCCATTCCGCCCCGGCGTTGGCCAGATCGTTCTTCAGCGACGGCCAGGAGGTCATCTTCCGGCCCTTCGCCGCGCCGGCCTCGATCAGTGTCCAGGGACCGTGGCAGATCGCGGCCACCGGCTTCTCCGCCTCGACGAAGCTCTGCACGAAGGCGACTGCCTTGTCCTTGATGCGCAGCGCGTCCGGATTGATCACACCGCCGGGCAGCAACAGGGCGTCGTAGTCGGCCCCGTCCGTCTCGGCCAGGGTGGCGTCGACCTCGAACTTGCTGCCCCAGTCGGTCTTCTGCCAGCTGGTTACCTTGCCGTCGTGCGGCGCGACGATAACCGTCTCCATGCCGGCGTCCTGCAAGGCCTCACGGGGCTCGCACAGTTCCACTTCCTCGAATCCGTCGGTGACCAGGATGGCCACCCGCTTGCTGTTCTCGGCCATGTCTCGCGTCCTCTACTCTGCGATTGGCGTTGCGGGCCGTTCGATGCGGCCTGCGGCTGAAATCGCGATCTGGGAACGGTGTGCGCCCCGGACAACGGGCCGGCCGCGGGACTGTGTCCCTTGGCCGCGCCGGCCTGCGCGGCGGCGGTTTCCCGGGGCCCGCCGCTTCGTTAGGATGATCGCTCGATCAGCGGGGCAAGTCGGGGAGGACGGCCATGACCCTTGCCGAACAACAGGCATTCCGCGCCGAGTTCCGGCATACGATACCGGCAGGCTACAGCGGCGTCCGCCACGGCCTGACGGCGCTGGGGATCGGTCTGGCTTTCATCGCGCTGTTCCTGTGGGCACTCGACGCGCCGCTGGCCTGGACCGACCTCGCCATGATCGCCGTCGGGATCGTGGGCTGGAACTTCGTCGAATGGTGGGTGCACGCCAGGGTGCTGCACCAGCCGCGGAAGAACCGCATCGCGCGGGCGCTCTACCAGCGCCACACCCATACGCATCACCGCTTCTTCACCCGGGAACTGGCGCGCTACGAGGGGACGCGGGACCTGAAGATCGTGTTCTTTCCCGTCTTCGCGCTGCCGGCGACCCTGCTGCTGTCGACGCCTGTGGCGGGGCTGGCCTGGCTTGCGATCTCCGCCAACGCCGCGCTCCTGCTTCTGGCGACGGTGGCGGCGATGTACATCCTGTTCGAGGTCATGCACTTCTGCGCCCACATGCCTGACAACGCCTTCGTCCGGCACGCGCCGCTGATCGCCATGATGCGCCGTCACCACATCGCACACCATGAACCGTCGCGAATGATGCGCGCGAACATGAACTTCACCTTTCCGCTCTTCGACTGGCTGTTCGGCGCCGTGGACACCGGGCCTGCGCCGGCGGAACAGCCGGCGGAATAGCGCATCCGTTCAGTTGGCGGCGTCGTCGACGGGATAGGTCCAGACACGGAAGCTCTGAAGCGTGTTGGGGCCGAAGGTCAGGCTGATGGGCACGTCCGTGGCGTCCCGGCCGCGGGCGATGAGAATGCGGCCATAGCGTGGCGTATTGTTGCGCGGATCGAAGATACGCCAACCGCCGTTGAGCCAGACTTCCAGCCAGGCGGCGAAATCCGGTTCGGTCGGCTCGAAGCCGATATCGCTGAGATAGCCGGTGCAGTAGCGCGCCGGGATGTTCAGGCAGCGCAGGAAGGCGATCGCCAGGTGGGTGTAGTCCCGGCAGACGCCGAAACGCTCGTTGAAGACGTCCAGGGCGGTCATCGTGGGCCGCGCCCGGAAATAGTCGAACGTGATGTGGTTATGCACATAGTCGCAGATCGCCTGGACGCGCTGCCAGCCAGGCGGCGTATGACCGAAAAGATCCCATGCGGCTTCCATCAGCCGGTCGGTTTCGCAATAGCGGCTGCCGAGCAGGAAGGTCAGCACCTCGGCGGGCAGTTCCTCCACCGGGTGTTGGGCGGCCGAGTACAGCGCCGGATCGGGTTGGCCGGAATCCCGGATCAACGCGTCGGCGGTGACCGTCGTCGGACCGGCCGGGGCGACGATCCGCGTGCACCAGTTGCCGAAGCCGTCGCGATAGGCGTCCATCGGAACCGATGGACTCACGATCATGTGGTCCGGGCGGACGAAATCCGAAACGCGTGAAAAATGAGTGTGCAGCAGCAGCAGCATTGGCGTCGGCTGCGGGCAATCATGAACGATCTCGTAGCCGATCCTGATGAGCATCGCCGGTCCTTCCCTGTGTGTTTTGTTGAACATCGGAAGGAGGAAGGCGGGCTTCCGCCTCAATGCATGGTCGGCGACAATCTGGCGGGACGCTCCGGCCGCGTCCCGGTGGCGCGTCTATTCGCCCGGCGTTCCAGACGCCTTCGCCTTGGGCCGGGCGGTCTTCTTGGCGCTCTTGGCGGCTTTGGCGGCGGTAGCGGCCGCCTTTTCCTCGATCTCGGCTTCCTCTTTCGCCAGACGGAGCAGGCGCAGCTTCTCGGTCTTGGCGAGACGCGACTGGCGCTCCTTCTCCTTGTCGCGGATGAACTGCTTGTCCTTCTTGCGGTCCGCCTCACGGCGCGCATCGGCGGCGGTCATCGCGGGCTTCTTCATCAAGGTTTCCCAATCTGCGAGGGGAGGGGAGCGGCGCGGACCGATCCCAAAAGCAATGACGGGGGCGCTGTCGCCAGCACCCCCGCACATGCACGGTGGCCGAACCATGATCCGGATCTAGATGAGTCCGGACCCCGGCCGACCGCGAGTTCAGTCGACGATCGTGAGGTTCTCCGCGGAGGATTTGCCCTGCCGTCCGGTGACGAGTTCGTACTCGACCTTCTGGCCCTCGTCGAGCGTGCTGAGACCGGCGCGTTCAACGGCCGAGATGTGGACGAAGGCGTCTTTCGAGCCGTCGTCAGGAGCGATGAATCCGAACCCCTTGGTCGAATTGAACCACTTAACGGTGCCTACGGTTATTGTCTTTCTCCAGAACAGTTCGCGGCGTCGGGCGTTACTCGATGCAATGCCGTCTCGTGCCGCTTTTTTCGCTTCGCAGGCAGATTGCGTCGAATGACCCGGATACTTCTTCGAAGCCCGCGCCTGACAATTTGCCTGCAGCCACGAATATAGCCATAGGGCGGGGGAAATTCAATCATGGATTTCGACAGTGACCGAGGAGGCACTGGAAGCGGTTTTCCGGGAACGCCAGCCTGGCCTGCCGCATCGGTCCCGCGGTGGAAATGCTCTGCGGCACTGGGTGAAACGGCCGGCAAGGCCGGTCCGCCCCCCGCGAATTGCCTCGGGAACTTGTGCCCTCGATGGAAAGCGCGGTGTCATCTTATCCGAGAGATATGAAAAAGGCTTCGAAACAGGTTCGATATCGGGAAAAAACAAGATGTGAAATCAAAATAAAAAAATCCATCATGGCGGATTTTTGATTTATCATGTACACGTAGTTTGAAGTTACAGCAGCTCAAATTTAAGGAATACTTACATGAATACCCCCGTATGGACCAAACCAGCCCTTTTCGGCGCGGCCGGTGGCGCAGCGCTTCTCGCCCTGGTCGGCTTTGCCTGGGCCGGTTGGGAGACAGGCGGTTCCGCCGAGCAGATGGCAGCGCAGCGCGCCCACGCCGAGGTGGTGGCCGCGCTGGTGCCCTTTTGTGTACAGAACGCGGGTGCGGACCCGCAGCGGGTCGCGGTGCTGACCCGGATGAAGGAGGCGCCGACCTATTCCCGTGCCGAGATGCTGATGGAGAGCGGCTGGGCGACGATGCCCGGCGACGAACGGCCGGACCGCAGTCTCGCCAATGCCTGCCTGGACCGGCTGGCCACCGAATTCTAGGGACCGTCGTCGCGCGGGCCGGACAGTTTCCGCACGGCCTGCACCACCCGCTCCAGCCGGTCGAGGAAGCGCGAGCGGTCCGCCCTGGCGAACGGGCGGCCGCCGCCGCCGGTCCAGAGGGGATTGGCCGCGCGGATGTCAGCCATCAGGTTCCGCGCCGCGAGCTGGGCGCCGATGTTGTCGGGCGTGAAGGCGTCGCCGTTGTGGCGGATGGCCATCGCGCCCCGCTCCAGGCAGCGGCCGGCCAGCGGTATGTCGCCTGTAATGCAGATGTCGCCCGGTCCGGCGCGCTCGGCGATCCAGTCGTCGGCGGCGTCGGCGCCCTCGGCGACGATTACCGTCTGCACCAGCGGATCGCGGCTGGGTCTGAGGCCGCCATTGGAAACGACGTAGACCTCCAGCCCGTGCCGCGCGGCCACGCGCTCGACCTCCTGTCTGACGGGGCAGGCGTCGGCGTCGACGAAGATGCGGGTCATGACACGCCTCAGGTCGCCCAGCCGCCGGCCAGGGGGATGACCTGGCCGACCATGTGGTTGCATCGTTCGCTGGCGAGGTAGGCGGCGAGTTCTGCGGTTTCCTCGGCCGCGCCCACGCGGTTGGTCGGCACGTTGCGTTTGACGTGCTCGAGGAACTTCGCGTTGTCCAGAATGTCGTCCGGATAATAAGTGTCGTTATTGATGTAGTTCTGCGCGATGGCGTTGGCCTGGATGTTCTCGCGCGCCAGTTCGAGCCCCAGGGCCTTGATGAAGCCGTTCTGCGCGCCGCGCGCGGCGCAGTATGCGGCGTTGTTGGGGATGCCCCGCAGCGGCGCCGCGCTGGTCACGGCGATGATCCGGCCCGACCGCCGCTCCCGCATCTGTGGAACCACCGCGCGGACCACATACATCAGCGGATCGACCATGGATTCGAACAGCCTCCGCCAGTCCGCATTGTCGATCGCCTCGACCGGCCCGGTCATCGGCGGCTCGGCCAGGTTGGCGACCAGGATGTCGATCCGGCCTGCCTCCGCGACCAGCGCCTCGCATTCGGCCTGGCTCTTCATGGGCTCGCCGCCCCGGATCACGTCAATACCGAGCTCCTCGAACCTGCGGGCGATCGCCGGGCCCATATAGCGCTCGGCGCAGGTGACGAGGGCGGTTCGCTTGGTCATGGTTCGGTTCCCGGAAGACGGATCCTGGCGCAAAGGCGGTGTCGACCGCCCGAAGCTAGATGAAGGCGCGCCGGGATGGAACCGCCGCGCGCCCTGCCGGTTGGAACCGGAGGCCGCACCAGCCATAGTGCGGGAAACCATGCCAACGAGGAGCGAAACCATGAGCGAGAAGCGTTGGAACGTCTATCTGTCGGGCGAAATCCACAGCGACTGGCGCGAGCGGATCGAGAGCGGCATTGCCGAGGCCGGCCTGCCGGTCGATCTGAGCGCGCCCATCACCGTCCACGAGGACTCCGACGATTGCGGCGTCGCGATCTTCGGGGCCGAACCGGACAAGTTCTGGCACGACCGCAAGGGCGCGCAGCTCAACGCCATGCGCACACAGACGCTCATCCGGGAGGCGGACCTTGTCGTCGTCCGCTTCGGGGAGAAGTACAAGCAGTGGAATGCCGCCTTCGACGCCGGTTTTGCGGCCGCGGTGGGCATTCCCTACATCACCCTGCATCCGGAACAGCACGATCATGCGCTGAAGGAAGTCGACGGCGCGGCCAATGCCGTCGCCCGGGAGCCCGAGCAGGTGGTGCAGGCGCTGGCCTACATCATCCGCGGGCAGATGCCGCGCGCCATGGCCGGCGCCCAGGCGGCGGAGTAGCGCTCAGCCCGCCGCCGCCTTGAGGCGGGGGGCGACGTCGCGCACGAACCGCTCCAGATGCGGGTTCATCCGGGCGGCGGTCATGCCCGGCGGCACGCCCCAGGTCACCAGATCCGTGATGCCGTACTCGGCGATGAAGGCGGACAGATCGGCGACGCAGTGATCGACGTCGCCGACCACCCAGCTCTGAGGGATGCGGTCGACATCCCGGCTGGTGGCGAGACCGTCGCCGGACTCCCGGTTGAAGCGCAGATAGACCTCCATGCGGTACCGCTCGGCCTGTTTCACCGCGGGCCAGTCGCGCTCCGGATCGTCGGTGACGAGACAGGACCGGATGATGCCGACGCGGCGGCTGTCGGGATCGTGGCCGGCGGCGCGCATGTCCTCGCGCCAGGGATCGAGAACCTCTGCCCGCGGTCCCTGGGGCAGCAGGTTGGCGCCGAAGCGGGCGGCGCGCCGCGCCCCGGGCTCCGACATGGCGGCGATCCAGATGGGCGGGCCGCCTTCCTGGACATAGCCGGGCCGGATCTCGACATCCTCGAACTGGTATCGCTTGCCGGCGAAGCTGAACTTCTCGCCGGAGAAGCATCGCTGCAGCACCTCGATCCCTTCCTCGGTGCGGGAAACGCGCTGCTTCACCGGAATGCCGAAGCCACGGAACTCGTGCGGCGCATAGCCCATGCCGATGCCGATCTCGATCCGGCCGTTCGAAAGGTTGTCGATCACGGCCAGGTCCTCGGCCAGCCTGACGGGGTTCTGGAACGGCATCAGGCAGATGTCCGACGAGAAGCGGACATGTTTCGTCCGCGCGGCCATGGCCGCGGCGACCGGCGTCCATGACGGCAGGTAGCCGTCCTCCAGGAAGTGGTGCTCGGTGAACCAGACCAGGTCCAGCCCAAGGCCATCGAGCCAGGCGACCTGGTCCAGGATTGTGCCGTAGAGCTCGGTGTTGGCGATGCCGGAATCCGGCGGATTGCGGAAGTCGTAGGCGACGCCGATCCGAAG
Organism: Rhizobiales bacterium NRL2; assembly: GCA_001664005.1. NCBI lineage: Bacteria > Pseudomonadati > Pseudomonadota > Alphaproteobacteria > Hyphomicrobiales > Rhizobiales bacterium NRL2. Next base: position 3,202,468 of record CP016093.1, on the reverse strand, counting down.
CGGCGGTCGGGCCATGGTTTCTCTCCCCGTCTGTCTCTCTCCCGCAGGCGATCCTGACCGCATTCGCCCGCCGCGGCCAGAGGGCGCGGCGTTGACGATTTGTTAACCTGTCCGGGTTCTGCTGGCGGCATGAGCCGAGAAGTCTCTAACGCGCCGAACCGGTCGGCATGATCGCCGGACTGTCATCGACGCCTTCGGCGACGGTCGCGAACTCGACTGCTCGCTCGAGCCGCGAGGCGTCCCCGCAGGCCGTGCGTCCGGTGGCCGAAGCCCGCGCCGAGTACCGGGGCCGCGGCAACGGATTCGCCGAGGCCCGCGGCGGCTTCACCGTTGCCGGCGGGACGCTGGTGGCGGCCCAGGAAGAAGGCAGCCGCTCCCGCAAGCCGGCCGAAGAACCGACGGTTGAGCCCCGATCGGGCGCGCATTCGGAACTCGGCCAGGAAGCGAAGAAGGAAGTCCGCGACCTGCAGGCCCGGGACCGTGAGGTCCGCGCCCATGAACAGGCGCACGCCCGCGCCGGCGGCCGCTACGCCAGCGCGCCGGAATACGAATTCGAACGCGGTCCGGACGGGCGCAGCTACGCCACCGGCGGCCATGTCTCCATTTCGACCAGTCCGGTGCCCGGCGACCCGCAAGCGACCGTCGACAAGATGGATATCGTCCGCAAGGCGGCGCTGGCTCCGGCCGAGCCGTCGGGGCAGGACCGCCGCGTCGCTGCTGACGCCACGGCCAAGCGCAATGCGGCCCGGGCCGAGATCGCCGCCCGGACGGCCGAGGAGGCCGGAGCGCGCTTCGACGAGGGCGGCGAGGTGAAGGCGCCGGAGCCCCGCGAAGCTGCCGAAATCCCGACTGGCGAGGCGGCGGCCACGGCCGGATCTCAGTCAGCCGGCGATGTCATCGGCGCCGAGGCCCGCAACGAACGGGACGATGGCGCCGTGCCGGATGGGACGCAGACGGTGGACGACGGCAAGCCGCGCGCCGAAGGTTTCATGGCGGCCTTGGCCCAGGGGATCGACCGCATCGCCGGCATCGCGACGGGCGGCATGACCCGTCTGGATGCGCAAGCCGTGCCGGCCGCGGCAGCAGAGGCCGCCGCGCCCGTCAGGCGGACGGGCGTCGATATCCGGGTCTGACAGGCGTTGGCGCCGGCTTGAACGGCACGCCCTCTGCCCCAACCTCTTCCACAAGGGTAGCGTCCCTTGGCTCACGCGTTGATGGAGGCAAGCCATGGCCTACTGGATCAATACGGACGAGGCGCGCATTCAACCGAATGTCGACGGAATCGCCGATCAGGCGCGGAAGCGCAAACGGTCGGTTGCCTCGCTTGTTCGTCATGTCCGCCCGCCCCACGGCGATGAGGAGCAGATGAGCAGGGCCTTCCGCGAGCGTGCCCGGAACCCGGGCGGTCCGCAGCGCGACGCCGAACCCTTCCTCGAACTGGCGCGGCGGCGGGACGACATCTTCGAAACCGCGACCTATGCGCCAGGCCGCCAGTTGCCCTCGGGGAGCGCATCGACGGTGGCGAAGCGCCGAAAGGACTGACCGGACCCGACGCGAGCCGCCTGCGCGCGGCTTGAAGCGTAGACGCGGCGCGGTCAGAGTGTCGGCGGGATCCGGTGACGGGCCCCGCCATCACCGCGTCCGGAGGCCCGCCAGGTGAATTTCTTCGAGATCGCCGCCATTCTGGTCTGTCTGGCGGCAGGCTTCGGCGTCCTCAACCAGTTTTCCCTGCGCCTGCCCAACACGATCGGCCTGGTCGTCATCGGCCTCGTCGCGTCCCTGATCCTGATCGGCCTCGACGCCGTGATACCGGGTTTTTCTCTCGACGACAGGGTGCGCAAGGAACTGTTCGGCATCGATTTCGCCGACACCCTGCTGGAGGGCATGCTCGGCTTCCTGCTGTTCGCCGGTGCGTTGCATGTCGACTTCGATGCGCTGCGCAAGGAGAAGTGGGCGGTCGCTTCCATGGCGACCATCGGCGTGCTCACCTCTGCGGCGCTGGTGGCGACGGGGTTCCATTTTCTCGCCGGGGTTCCCTTCATCATCGCGCTGGTCTTCGGCGCCCTGATTTCGCCGACCGATCCGGTCGCCGTGCTCGGCCTGTTGAAGCGCATCAAGGTGCCGCATTCGCTGGAGACCAAGATCGCGGCGGAAAGCCTGTTCAACGACGGGGTGGCCTATGTGCTCTTCCTGATCGTCACGGCGCTGGCCTTCGGCGGCCATGAGTCCCCGCTCGGCGCGATGGATGTGGCGCGGCTCTTCGTGGTTGAGGTCGGTGGCGGCGCGGTCCTGGGCGGCGTGGCGGGCTGGCTCGTCTTCCAGGCGATGCGGCGCATGGACGACTATGCGCTGGAGGTGTTGCTCACCCTCGCTCTGGTGATGGGAACCTACGCTCTGGCGATCCGCCTGCACGTCAGTGGCCCCATCGCCGTTGTCGTCGCCGGCCTGCTGATCGGCCACAGCGGCGTCCGCTACGGCATGAGCGAGAATACCCGCGAACATGTCGAAGCCTTCTGGCGGATGATCGACGAGATTCTGAACGCGGTGCTGTTCCTGCTGGTGGGCCTGGAGGTACTGGCGGTCGCCTTCCACACCGAAGACATCCTGCTGGGCCTCGTCTGTATCCCTCTTGTCATCGCGGCCCGTTTCCTGGCGGTGGGGCTGCCGGTCACGGTCCTGCGCCTGCGCCGCACGTTCACCACGGGTGCGATTCCCATGCTCACCTGGGGCGGGCTGCGCGGCGGCATCTCCGTGGCGCTGGTGCTTTCGCTGCCCGACGAGAGCGAATACAAGCCGCTGCTGCTGACGGTGACCTACGTGATCGTCATCTTCTCGATCATCGTCCAGGGCCTGACGATGGAGAACGTGATCCGCTATTTCCTCGCCAGGAAGAACCCCGAGCCCGAATGAGGCGCCGCCGCCTCAGGGCTTCTGGAACTCCTGGAACTCCAGGATCGTGCGATCGGGATCGTAGCAGCAGAACACCTTCTGGCGCGAACCGCCCATGGCGAGCATCGTCGGCGCGGTGAAGCATTCCGCGCCGGCGGCCGCGGCGGCCTGGTAGGCCCCGTCACAGTCCTTCACCCGGAAGCAGAGCCGCGCCATACCCATCTGGGTCATGTGCGCGGGCGCCCCGCTGCTCTTCGGCTCGATCCACTCGATCAGGTCGAGGATCGTCGCGCGCGGATCGTCGCCGAGGCGCAGGAAAGCCGCCCGCATCCGCGAGCCCGGATCCACGCCCAGGATCTCCGCCAGATTGGGCGTTCTCTCGCCAATGGTCGGGTCGCGGCCGCCCGCCGGCTCATCCATGCTGAAATCGTTGATCACCTTGAACCCGAGCGCCTTGTAGAAGGCAACGGAACGATCAAGATCGCTGCAGTTCACGTTGATATGGAACATCTGCAGGTTGTTCCGGTCCATCGGCAGTGTCATCCGCGTCTCCCCCTTGCGGCTCCCTCTCCTCCGTCCGCAGCCTATCGACGAGCGGGCCGGTGGCCAACAACATGGCAGGGTCGTGTACATCACGGTTGGTGTGGCGCCGGGGCGGGCTTACACTGAACGAACGTTAAGGGCGACCACGGGGGAAGGCGGTCGTGACCAGACCGGTTCTTCATCACTACGGTATCTCCTCGTTCGCGGAGAAGGTCCGGCTCATGCTCGGCCTGAAGCAGCTTGGCTGGTCGGGCGTCGAAATCCCCTCGACGCTGCCGAAACCGGACCTGATGCCGCTGACGGGCGGCTACCGCAAGACGCCGGTCATGCAGATCGGCGCCGATATCTATTGCGATACCCGGCGGATCGCCGAAGAGCTGGAGCGGCGCTGGCCGGAGCCATCGATCATGGCCGGCGGCCGGGGGCTCGCCAACGTGATGTCCGCTTTCGCCGAGGGGCCGTCATTCTGGACCCTGGCGGTGTACGTGATGGGCGCCAATGCCGATGCCGTGCCCGGGTCCTTTCATCAGGATCGCGCCCGCATGCGGGGCGCGGCAGGCGCCGACATCGAACGGATCAAGGCGTCGGTGCCGCGCCACCTGGAACAGCTTCGGCCGCGGCTGGCCTGGATGGCGGACCTGTTCCGCGACGGCCGCCCGTTCGTTGCCGGCGACCGGCCGGGGCTGGCGGATTTCACACTCTACCATCCGCTCTGGTTCATCCGCATCAACGGCACCGGCGTTGCGCGCGTTCTCGAACCGCATCCGGCGCTGACGGCGTTCATGGACCGGGTCGCGGCGATCGGCCATGGCGAGATGCGGGAGATGAACGCGGAGGCGGCCCTGGACGCCGCGCGTGAAGCGACGCCGGAACCCGCGGCCGGGGTCATGGCCAATGCCGAAGGCTGGTGCGAGGGCGATCCTGTCGAAGTGACGCCGACCGACTATGGCCGCGAGCCGGTCGCCGGCACGCTGAGGGGGTACGGTCCGGAAGGAATTACCCTGGTCCGCGAAGACGACAGGGTGGGCGAGGTGGCGGTGCATTTTCCCAGGGTCGGCTTTGCGATCCGCCGCGCGCGGGCGTTGCGTGACGCAGCGTAGCATTTCATGCAACGATGTGTGGTTTACTACTTGACAGAAAAAGCTACCGATGAGTATATTAACGACCAGAAACTGTGGGGAGGACCCTCTGCCGCGCTCCAGATGCGACGGCTGGTCCGCATCGGCCGATGATGGCCGCAAAGCATTCAGGAACAGGAGCAGATGGTGACAGACAAGAACAAGACACACTATGAGGCCATTGTGATAGGCGCCGGCGTGTGCGGCATCTATCAGATCAAGCGCCTCGCCGAAATGGGCATGGACGCGACCGTGCTGGAGGCCGGGGGCGACCTCGGCGGCACATGGTATTTCAACCGCTATCCGGGCTGCCGTTTCGATTCGGAGAGCTACACCTATGGCTACACGTTCTCGCAGGAACTGCTGGACGAGTGGCACTGGGTCGAGGCCTATTCGCCGCAGCCGGAGAACCTGAAGTATCTGAACTTCGTTGCCGACAAGTTCGACCTGCGCAAGTACATGCAGTTCAACGTCTTCGTGAAGTCGGCGCACTGGGACGAGGCGGAGAACCTCTGGCGTCTTGGCCTTGACGACGGCCGCACCCTGACCACCCGTTTCCTGGTCATGGGCCTCGGTCTGCTGTCGCAGCCGACCATGCCGCGCGTCGAAGGTATCGACGACTTCAAGGGCCAGTCCTTCCACACCTATTACTGGCCGCACGAAGGCGTGGACCTGAAGGGCAAGAAGGTCGGTATCATCGGCACCGGCGCCACCGCCATCCAGGTGATCGGCGAGATCGCCGACAAGGTGGGCGAGCTGACCGTGTTCCAGCGCCGGCCGAACTGGGCCGCGCCGCTGAACAACTACCGGATCGACGACGAGAAGATGGCGGACATCCGCTCGCGCTATGACGAGATCTTCGCCAACTGCGCCAAGTCGCCGGGCGGCTTCGAACATCAGCCCGACCGGCGCGGCTTCTGGGAAGTCACGCGCGAGGAGCGGATCCAGCTCTGGGACCGTCTCTATGACGAGCCGGGCTTCGGCATCTGGCTGCAGAACTTCCGTGAGATCTTCACCGACGAGAAGGCGAACGCGGAGTTCTCCGAGTACATCGCCGACCGTATCCGCCAGCGCGTCGACGACAAGGAACTGGCCGAGAAGCTGATTCCGCGCGATCACGGCTTCGGCGTCCAGCGCGTGCCGCTGGAGACCAACTACTACGAGGCCTACAACCGGGACAATGTGAGCCTGGTCGACCTCTCCGAGACGCCGCTGAAGCGGATCACGGAGAAGGGGATCATGACCTCCGACGACGTCGAGCGCGAGTTCGACATCATCATCTACGGCACGGGCTTCGACGCCATCACCGGCGCCTACGATCACATCGATATCCGTGGCGTCGGCGGCGAACGGCTGAAAGCCAAGTGGGACGAGGCGATCCAGACCTATCTGGGCATGTTCATCCACGGTTTCCCGAACATGTTCCTGCCCGCCGGTCCGCAGTCCGGTTCCGCGTCGACCAACTACCCGCGCGGCATCGAGACCGGCGTGAACTGGGTCAGCGACATGCTGGAATACGTCCAGGAGCGGGGCTACACCCGCGTCGAGGCGAGCGCCGAGGCCGAGAAGGAATGGACCGACCATGTTGTCCAGATGTACTCGGTCATGCTGATGCGGAAGGCCAAGTCCTGGTTCACCGGCTACAACTCGAATGTCGAGGGCCATGAACACGGCAATCCGCGCTATCTGGTCTACAACGGCGGGGCGCCGAAATATGTCCAGCGCATCAGGCAGGTCGCCGGCGCCGGCTACGAGGGCATCGAGATGACCTCCGGCGAGGCCTACGCCGCGGCCCTGAACGCCCAGCGCGTGGGCGACGCCGCCGACTGACGGCACTGCCAATTGCCCTCTGTAGCGTTGCAGACGGCCGGTTCCTTCGGGAGCCGGCCGTTTCGCGTTTCAGCCGACGCGTTGGGACCAGGCGGAATCGTCGGGATGGCGCAGGTGCCAGTCGGTCCGCGCCTGCCAGGCCATGCCGGCGCGCAACGCCGCCGCCTCCTCGAACGGCCGGCCGATCAGCTGGAACGCCAGGGGCAGACCCAGGCGGCTGAAACCGCAGGGCAGGGTGAGCGCCGGCTGTCCGGAAAGTGTGAAGGGCAGGGTGAAGCGGAAGACCTGTCCCTGGTCGAAGAAGTCGCCTGACAGCGCGTGCGTCAGCCTGGCCGGCGGCGCAGGCGCTGGCGTCGGCGGCAGGATCAGCAGATCGACATCCTCGTGCAGCGCGCCCATGCGGCCGATCCAGTTCCTGCGGCAATCGTGGGCCTCGGCCAGTTCGACGCCCGTCAGGCGTTGCCCGATGCGAATGAGTTCCGCGAGGTGTGGGCCATAATCGTCCTCGCGTCCCGGAAACAGCTCGCGGTGCGCGAAGGCGACGTCGGCGTGCAGGATCGCCGCGCCGGCGCGGATCGCCTCTCCGCGGTCGGGGGCATCGACATTTACCCGGACGGCGCCGGCCCGTTCCATTTCCGCCGCCGCTTCCAGAACCGCTTCGGCGAGTTCGGGATCGACCCCGTCGGTGATCCAGCGTTCGTCGACGCCGATCCTGAGTCCCTCGATCCCCCCATCCAGACCGGCAAGATCGTTGCTGACCGAACGCCGTACAGCAGACGGGTCGGCTTCATCGGGTCCGGCGATGACGCGCAGCATCGCCGCGGCGTCTTCGGCGCTCCGCGTCATCGGTCCCACATGGTCCAGCGTCGCCGAAAGCGGGAACACCCCGGCGCGCGAGACCCGGCCATAGGTCGGCTTCAGGCCGGTCACGCCGTTGAAGTGCGACGGCGCGCGTATCGAGCCCGCGGTGTCCGATCCCAGCGCGCCGAAGCAGAGACCGGCGGCCACGGCGACCCCGGAGCCGCTGGACGACGCGCCCGACCAGTAGTCGGGGTTCCAGGGGTTCTTCGGCTGCGGCGTCTCGGGGTGGTGCACCGCGCTGGCGCCCTCCGTCATCACCAGCAGGCCCAGGATCACCGCGCCGGCTTCCTCCAGCCTCCGCACGACCGTCGCATCCGTCTCGGCGACCCGCTCCCGCATCACCCTGGTTCCGGCGGCGGTGCGCACGCCCTTCATGTCGCAGAGCGCCTTGACGGCGACCGGCACGCCGACCATCGGCCCGGCCTCGCCCGAGCGCCAGGCCGTCTCTGCTTGCGACGCCTGCGCCATCGCCCGCTCGGCGGTCACTTCGTCGTAGCTGCGGAGCAGCGGGTCGACCGTCTCGATCCGGTCCAGCATGGCGCGCGTCACCTCGACGGGCGAGACCGCGCCGCTGCGGAAATCGTCGGCAAGTTCCGCCGCCGATTTCCAGTGCATTTCCCCGCTCACAGCCGGATCGCCCCGTCGGCGCGGCGGGGCCGCGGCTGGCGGTGCAGACCGGCGGCCATTTCCTCGGGCGTGAAGCCGATCAGGCCGTGGCGGCCGATGCCATACCGGACCACCGCCGGGTCCGTGGTGTCACGGAAGTCCGGCAGATCGAGCCAGATGCGCAGCAGCAGGCGCTTCTCGGCTTCGGATTCGATCGGCGCGTGGGCCGCGCGCCCGTGCAGGACGGTCAGGTTGTTGCAGAACTGGATGTCGCCCTTCTCGAAGGGGAACTCGAAGCGCGCCTCATGGCCGATCTCGTCGATCAGGTCGAAGATCTCGCGCTCCTCCGCCGTAACCAGGCTTTCGCCATTCGTGGCGGCGCTTTCGATCCAGTTGCGGTTGTAGCGGCAGGAAAGCCGCCCCGCCGCGAGGGAGAACAGCGGCACGCGGTATTCCGAACAGGGCGCTTCCCAGTCGAGCTGCTCGCCCATGCGCGACCAGTGAAAGCCCGCCATCAGCCGCTCCAGCGCCTCGGGCGCGCGTTCCAGCATCGTGTTGTAGATCTGTCCGGCGCTGCCGACCCGGCTGTGCGGCGAATCCGGCGCCTGGCGGACGCAGAACAGCGAGACCACGTCGGTCAGATCGACATGCAGGCGCGACTCCTTCGGCAGACCGACGCCGCGGGTGCCCTGGTTGGGCCGGAGCGCGCCGTCGGTGACGTAGTGGATCAGCGTCGCGTCGCTGTTCTGGGTCAGCGGCTGACCGAGCTGCGCGCAGAGGCCGAAATAGAGCATGTCGAGATCGGCAAGGTCATGGCCGTCGACCGGAAAGCCGTGCATCAACGCGAAGCCGCGCCCGTCGCGCAATTCCGACACGATCCGCCGCATCGTCGCGCCGAGCCCCGGCAGGCGGAAATTGTCGGCCGTCAGATCGGCATAGGCGAGCCCTTGGGCCTTCGCCTTCGCCAGCGCGTCTTCCAGTTCGCGGACATCTGCCGGTTCCAGGCCGAACTCGAAGCTGCGGTCCGCTTCCAGGTCGCGGCCGTGCCAGACGCTCCGGCCGCGGACGGGTTTCAGGTCATGGTTGGTCATCCGACGCCTCCCCAGTCGTCAGGCGGGTGAAACCCGCTGCAGCGTCAGTATAGGAAGTGGGCAGTCACTCCGAAAGACGGCCCGGCGGGCGGCGATGTGCCGTTTGACAGCAGCTTGGCCGGGACGCACGCTTGAACGTGGGGAGATATCTGGCAAGGACAGGGGAGATCCGGCCATGAGCATACCGATCGGGGAATGGGGCGTCAGGCTCTGCGAGAAGGTCGACGACGCGCTGGCCGCCGGCGATCTGGCGGCGGCGCTGCGGCTGGTACAGGATGGCGACGGGGAAACCCGAAGCCTGGCCAAGGAATACGCCATGATGGTGGGTGGTCTCGGGATCACGGTCCGGATCATCGCCGATCTCGCCGTCTCGACCCTGGAACGCCGCCCGGATGCCGAAGCGGCCAGTGGCATGACGGCGCTGATCCTCCGCTTCAGGCAGGACATCGGAAACATGTATGGCGTGAGTGTCGACGCGGCAGACGGCGCGGCGGGGGAGGCGGCGGCGCTGCCCGAGACCTATGCCGCCTGCCTGAAAGCGTTCCACGAGAAGCATGGCGCGCTGGCGCAGGAGATCGTCGCCCGCATCGACGACGGCGATGCAGAGGGCGCCCGCGACGTGCTGCGGCGTCGGGAGACGGATCACTACGTGCCCTTCCACGACCGCATCATCCGCTTCATGGCCGACAGCTTCGCCTGGGCGCTGCGGCATTACGGCGAAGACGAACTGCTCCGCTTCCAGCTCGATCTGGCGGAGGGACAGCGGGCCGGCTTCGAGGCGTGGGAGAAACTGCCTACGGCCGAGTTCGCCCGGATCAGCGCCTTTTTGCTCAAGCAGCACATGAGCCATGTCGCCGTCAGCGAGGAGGCCGACCGCTTCACCATCGAGATGAATCCCTGCGGCAGCGGCGGCCGTCTGCGCCGCTCCGGCGGCTATGCGGGCGAGGGCGGCGATTTGCCCTTCGTCGAGGAAGCCGGGCCGCTCACCTTCGGCCGCGAACGGCTGCCGGTCTACTGCACGCATTGTCCGATCTGGAACGGCTCCGCGACCCTGCGCTGGTTCGGCCGGGCGCAGTGGGTCTTCTCCGATCCGGCGCGCGCCGATGGCGGTTGCACCGTGCATCTCTACAAGCAGGCCGGCTACACGCCGCCCGACTATGCGGCGAAGGTCGCCGTCGAGGAGAAATGAGTTGAGCCGCAGCATCGCGCAGACCGTTACCGCGCACCAGCAGCGCGAGGGAGCGGGCTTCCTGGTCCGCCGGCCCGTGCCCACCAGGGGGCTGGACCAGGTCGACCCGTTCCTGATGCTGGACGAGGTCGGTCCCGTCGACTACGGGCCCGGGAAGGCGCTCGGCGCGCCCGATCATCCGCACCGGGGCTTCGAGACGGTTTCCTACATCCTGCAGGGCGAGAAGCTGCACGAGGATTCGACCGGCAAGACGCAGCTCATCCGCGCCGGCGACGTGCAGTGGATGACCGCCGGCGCCGGCATCGTGCATTCGGAGCTGCCTTCGCCTGAAATGCAGCGGGCGGGCGGCACGGCGCACGGCTTCCAGATCTGGGTCAACCTGCCGGCCCGGGAGAAGTTCGCCGAGCCCGGCTACCAGCATCTCGCCGGCGCCGAGATTCCGCGGGCGGCGAGCCCGGACGGCCGCATCGAAGTGGTGGTCATCGCCGGCGAGGCCTTCGGCGTGGCGGCGAAGATCGGCACGCGTACGCCGATCTGGCTGCAGGACTGGCGCGTCGGAGCCGGCGCGGAGGCGGAAATCGCCATCCCGACGGACTTCAACGCCGCCGCCTATGTCTTCGACGGCGCGGTATCCTTCGGTCCGGAACGCGAAACAGTCGAACGCGGCCAGATGGCCGTCTTCGGGCCGGGAACCTCGCTGACCGTGTCCGGGACCGGCGAGGGCGGGCGTTTCCTGCTGCTGGGCGGCACCCCCATCGGCGAGCCCGTGGCGCGCTACGGTCCCTTCGTCATGAACTCGGAGGAGGAGATCCACGCCGCCGTCCGCGACTACCAGTCCGGCCGCATGGGTGTGATCGAACGCGTCTGACAGTCGCTGCCGCCACCTTGCGCCCGCGCCCGGGAGTCTCGACCTAGGGTCGAAGCTCATCATCCAAACGAGACCGGAGGACGCGCGGCGCGGCCATGGAAGACGAACCGGGGGTGCAAATCGGCCGGCAACTGGATCGCCATCTTGAAGGCGTGACGGCCTTCCTGCCAGATCTGGCAGGGGCTGTTGCCGTCTTCCTGATCATGGTGTTCGTCGGCTGGATCATCGGCCGTGCGCTCGGGTCGCTGGTCCGCCGCCGGGGCGACCGCATTCACGCCAACTTCGTCAGCCGTCTGCCGGTCTGGCTCTTCGCCTTCCTGGGCGTACTGCTGGCCACCGATCTGCTGGGCTGGGAGAATCTGGCCGCCGGTCTGCTCGCCGGCGGCGGGATGACAGCGCTGGCTCTCGGTTTTGCCTTCCGCGGCGTCGGGGAGAATTTCCTCGCCGGATTCTTTCTTGTTTTCTCCCGCCCCTTCCGCATCGGCGACCTCATACAGTCGGGCGACCTGCCGCAAGGCGCGGTGACCGCCGTGGACCTGAGGAATACACATGTCCGCACCGCCGACGGGCGAGACATCTACATACCGAATTCGATCATCTTCAATTCGCCGCTGATCAACTTTACCCGGGACGGGCTGAGGCGGCCGACCTTCACCCTGGGCGTCGACTACCGCGCACCGCTGCCGGAGGTTCGGGCGGCGATCGTCGCCCGGGTGGCCGGACTGGAAGGCGTTCTGGAAACGCCGGAGCCGCGGGTGACGATCGCCAGCTATGAGGCCACCCATGTCATGCTGGAGATCTGGGTCTGGATCGACACCTTCCGCGGCACGGACTTCGCCCTCATACGCACTGCCGCGATGGAGGCGGCGCGCTCGGCCGTGCTGGACAATGGCTGGAAGCTGAGCGCCGACGTCTCGAGCGCGGTCGAACTGGTGGACGGCCGCGCGTCGGAAAGTGGCCGCTGAGCCGCCCGTCACGCGCGGGCCGCCATGCTGCGCGTGTGCGGCCCTTGCGGGCGTCCTCGGCCCCCTTCATTAATCCGGGGCGACGCGGACGGCGGAGGAGGCCGTTCGGCAACTGCGATCCAAGGGGAGGACGGCAATGGCCGATGGCGAAACCGGCGACGAGAATGTAGGCAGCGTGACCGGCGTGTTCCGGGAGCGGCGGCGGAAGATCCGCGAAGAGATGGGCGGCGCCGAGCGCATCGCGCGGCTGCATGATCGCGGCGCTTTGACCGCACGCGAGCGTATCGACCGCTTTCTCGATCCCGACAGCTTCATCGAACTCGGCACCTTCGCCCGTTCCGAGCGGCCCGAGGACGCCGCGAACTCGCCCGGCGACGGCAAGATCGGCGGCTATGGCACGGTCGATGGCCGCACCGTCTGGGTCGGTGGCGATGACCTGACCGTCAAGCGCGGTTCCAGTTCGGTGGTCGGCAGCCGCAAGAAGACGCGCATGCTGCAGCAGGCCGTGGAGCACGGCCATCCCTTCGTTTTCTTCGCCGAGACCGGCGGCGCGCGCATTCCCGACACGCTGGGCTCGGAGGGCTTCGTGAAGGTCACGCCCAGCGTCGAGACCCACCGCCGCAACCGCTCGATTCCGCTGGCCACGGCGATCCTGGGCAACTGCTTCGGCGGGGGCACATTCCAGGGGGCCTTCTCCGACTTCGTCGTGCAGCTGAGGGGTTCCTGCATGGCGGTAACCAGCCCGCGCGTGGTGGAGATCGCCACGGGCGAGAAGATCAGCTTCGAGGCGCTGGGCGGTACCGAGGTGCACGAGAAGGTCACCGGCATGATCGACCGGGTCGCGGAAACCGAGGACGAGGCTTTCCAGCTGATCCGGGATTTTCTCTCCTACCTGCCGTCGAACGCCTGGGAACTGCCGCCCGAGCATGACTGGCCCGGCCTCGCGGATGTCGACGAGACGATCTATGACCTGGTGCCCATGCGGCGCACGCGCGCCTACGACATGCGCCGGGTGCTGCGCTACCTGGCGGACGACGACCGGATCTTCGAGCTGAAACCCCGCTTCGGCGGCAGCATCATCACGGCTCTGTCGCGGATGGGCGGACGGACGGTGGGCTTCGTCGCCTCCCAGCCACTGCACTACGCCGGCGCGCTCTCACCGGGCGCGTGCGACAAGATCACGGCCTTCATCTGCCTCTGCGACGCCTTCAACATCCCGCTCGTCTTCCTGCAGGACGTCCCTGGATTCATGGTCGGTTCGAAGGTGGAGCACGACCGGTTGCTCAGCCGCGCCATCATGATGGTGGAGGCGCTGTCGATCTGCCGGGTGCCGCGTATCTCGCTGGTCTTCCGCAAGGCCTTCGGGCTGGCTTACTTCGCCATGGGCGGCACCAACATGGGCTCCGACGTGGTCGCGGCCTGGCCGTCGGCCGAGCTCTCCTTCATGGACCCGGACGTCGGCGTCAATGTCGTGCACGGCGGGCGGCTGGAACAGGCCGAGGACGCGGCGGCGGAGCGTGCGGCTCTGATCGAGCAGTGGACGGAGGATACCGACCCCTATGACGGCGCCGGCATTCTCGGCGTCGACGAGATTGTCGACCCGGCCGAGACCAAGCGCTGGCTGCAGTCGCAGATCCGCCGACTGCGCGTGAAGCCGAAGCCCTGGGGGCAGCCCAACCCGCTGGCCTACTGGCCAACCTGCTACTGAGCGATCGCCGCACCTAGTCAGTCTCGTCGGTACGGCCGCGCAGGTAGCAGATCCAGTAGACGCCAGCGACGAGCAGGCCGCCGCCGGCGATGTTGCCCAGCGTCACGGGAACGAGGTTGCCGAGCAGGCCGGCAAGATCGAACTCGCCGCCCGCCAGCATCCCGGCCGGGATCAGGTACATGTTGGCGACCGAATGCTCGAAGCCGAGCGCCACGAAGGCGGTGATCGGGGGCACGATCACCAGCACCTTGCCGGCGACGTCGCGGGCGGCGAAGCAGAGCCATACGGCGAGACAGACCAGCACGTTGCAGAGTACGCCGCGGGCGAAGGCCTCGAGGGGGGACAGGGACAGCTTGGCGGCGGCGATCGCCGCCGCGGTGTCGCCGACCGCGCCGCCGGCCATGTCGTGGGTTCCGGCGAGCCAGACGAGGCCAAGAGTGCCCAGCGCCCCGGCCAGGTTGGCTGGATAGACCAGCGCCCAGTTGCGCAGCAGACGCGCCGTGCTCACCTGCCGCGCCGCCCAGGCCATGACCATCAGGCTGTTGCCCGTGAACAGCTCCGCGCCGCCGACGACCACCAGGATCAGGCCCAGCGAGAAAGCCGCGCCGCCGAGCAGCCGCGCGGGCCCGAACCCCAGCGGCGAGCCTGTCATGACGATGGTGTAGAGGACCGCGCCGAAGGCTATGAACGCTCCCGCCAGCACGCCCAGGGTGAGGACGGAGACGGCGGGGAGCCTGGCTTTGGCGACACCGACAGTGCGGACGCGCACGGCCATCTCGGCCGGCGTATAGGCGTCCATGGGGTTGCCGGTTCCGTTCGGCATTGGCGCGGTCAACGCGCCGCTACTTCTTCAACTGGTATTCGCGCGTGGTTTGCTTGAAGAAGACCGTCACCGGCCGACCCCAGTCATAGGGCAGGTCGACCAGTTCGCCCGGCGTTGTGCCCCTCACGCCCAGCTCCAGCGCGTCGATCAGGATCCGGCGTTGCTGGGCCCGGTCCTCGGGCCGGCCGAAGGCGTTGCCCATGGGAAAATTGACGAAGACCGTGCGCGGTGGCTTCACCTGCGCCGAGAGATCGCGACCGGTGGAGACGCAGACCGTCGGAATACCGGCTTCCTCGATCGTGCGCGCCACCAGCCCGGCGGTCTGATGGTCCAGCGGGCAGGCCGGCACCAGGATCAGCAGATCGACGCCGTCCTCTTTCAGTTCGTCGGCGAGCCAGGCGGCCTTTTCCAGTGTCGCCTGGCGCTTGTAGATGCGGCCCATGAAGCCGCTCCAGAGCCGGGGCGCAACGCTGCCGATGACGCCATCCGCCGCCAGTTCCCTCAGCCGCTCGATGGGGAACTGGCAATTGATATCGGCGTTGGCGTCCGTGTGGTCGTAATAATTGTCGTTGATCTCGAAGCCGTCCGCCGGCCAGTCCGACGGCACTGCGTCAAGCCGCAGGTCGTTGCGCGCGTCCGGGTCGAAACCGGGCTCCCCGCGGCACGAAGCGCCCGAGGTGGTGAGCATGGAAACGCGGCACGCGCCGAGCGGCTTTTCCAGCGGCGTCAGCGGCGCATCTTCGTTGATGGTCCACTGGTACGGCGGAAAGCCCAGCGACTGGTACTTCTCGTTCAGACGGTCGACATATCGGACGGCTTCCATGGCCTCCTCCCCCCAAAGGCTGTTCTGCAGAATGCAGTCTAGCGCGCCCGGCCCGGGGCCGGAACCGCCAGCCGTCATACCGGCCGCGCCAGTTCCAGCGCCTCGCCTTCCAGATCGCGGATCAGGCGGATCAGAGCGTCGGGCACCGGCACGGTCTTGTGGGTCGACTGGTTCGTGTTGACCCAGATGTTTTCGCCCGCGGCGCGGGGTTCGGTCTCGCCCTTGCCGAAGATGCCGAGTTCGAACACCAGCGATGACCGCCCGATCCGCGGCACGCGGACGCCAACCTCGATCTCCTCGTCGAAGCGGATCGGCGCCCTGTACTCCAGCGTCGTCTTGACAATGTGGAAGTCGTCGCCCGTGCGTTTGACCTCGGCCTCGTAGTCATAGCCCAGATGCCGCAGATACTCGGTGATCGCGGTGTCGAAATAGGTCAGGTAATGAGCGTTGAAGACGATGCCCTGGCCGTCGATCTCCGCATAGCGGACGCGGAACGGGTGGGCGAAACGGAACGCATTGCGCTGGCTCATCTGCGGTCTCCCTTCGCGGTCTCGCCGGGCAGTTCGAAGGGCGTCGGATCGATGAAGCGGCGCAGCACGTTGGTCGTGATGCGGGCCACGTTGTTGTTCCAGTTCTCGTGGCCCAGGCTGCCCGCCCAGCTGATCGATCCGGTGGAGAACACCGCGCCGCCGTTCGGACATTCGAAGAAGGTGAGATCGGCACGTACCTTCGGGTCGTCGAACCAGGGAATGGTCGACAGGAACTCTTCCTTGGTGCGCAGCATCTGTTCGCCGTGGTCCTCTGAGGTCGCGACCACCAGGGCATGCCGCGGCGAACCCAGGCGGACGTCGTGGCGGTCGATCTCCTCGCCGGCCGCGCCGCCGCCGACGGTGCCGAAATCGCCGATGACCTCGTCGGTGACACCGGCCATGATGAATGCCGCTCGCGGGTCGTCGGCCTCCGGCCGTCGGCGGTAATAGGTGCTCCGCTCGAAGCCCTGGGCGGCGAAGCCGACGCCCGCCAGCCGGTTGGGCGGGCGGCCCTGCCGCCGCCAGAGCCCGCCATATTCGCCGTTGAAGGCGTGGTAGTACTCGCCGGGCTCGGCGATCCAGGCGCGGGTGCCGTCCTCGGCGCGGCGGACTTCCAGCACGCCCGGCAGGTCGTCGCGGAAGGCCACGCGCCAGTAGAAGCCGTTGCCGCCCATGTACATCAGCCGCCCGCCCTGGCCGGTGAAGGTCTCCAGCGCATCGAGCATTGCGGTCGAGTGGTACTCCGGATGCGAGCCGGTGATAACGCAGCGATAGGGCGCCAGCAGGGCGGCGCCATGCTGGTGAAGGTCCTCGTCGGTGACGATGTCGAAGGGTTCGCCGACATGGTCGAGCAAGGCGAGGATGTTGCAGTCCGCCGGCAGGCCCCAGGGGCGGTTGTCGCCTGGCTTCATGTTGGTCACCGGCCTGAGCCGGGAAGAGTACTGTACGCCGGAGCGGTCGCTGTGCAGGTCGTAGGTCGAGCCGCTCAGTTCCGGATGGGCGCCGAGGAAGGCGTCATTGACGCATTTCGGCCGTCCGTCGCCGAAGATGGGATTGGCCTTCAGGCGCAGGCGGTAGTTGGCGTAGGCGAGGTAAGAGGCCGTCGGCATCAGGAAGACCGCGGGCGCCGTCGCAGTGCCGACCGGAGGACGGACGACGAAGGGAATGCGGTCGACGTCGCCGCCATGGCGCAGGCGCACCGCGTAGAGCCCGCTCGGCAGGTCCGCCGGTACGGTGAAGGAGAAATCCTGCTCCCAGCCCGCGTCGTAGAGGTCGTCGTCGTGGAAGTGCACGGCGCCGTAGTGCCCGGGCTTCTCGCGCCAGTCGTGGGCTTCGCCGGTCCAGTTGAAGCCGGTCGACGCCCGGGCGGGCAGGTTGATGAGCCGGCCGTGCCGGCCCCCCGGGCCGAGGTCGGTGATACGGTCCGTCCGGATGTCGCAGCTGAAGTCCCAGCATCCAATCAGGTCACCGCGGAGGGATTCGTCCGGACCGGCGGCCATGAGGCGATCCACATCCGTCTGGTCGAGCGCGCGCGCGGCGATGCGCGGTCGGTCGATCTTGCCGTTGTAGTGATCGACCGGACCCTCGGCGCCGGCGCTGGCGGCGAACATGACCGGGGCCTCGCCCGCATCGGGCCGCAGGCCTTGCTCCAGCGTCGCTTGCGCCTCGGCGGCCCCGGCGGCCACGCTCTGGCCCGGTGAAAGGCCGTCCGGCTGCTGGCTCAGGCGGACCTCTCCGGTTCCCGCGTCGTAGCTGGCCGAGACGCGGTACCACTGGCGCTGGAGGACCGGTGTGCCGGTAGAGATCATTCGGCCGCCGCCTTTGCCGTCGGCGATTTCCAGCGCCAGCGCCCCGTCGGCGTCGAGCAGCAGGCGGAACCCGGCACGGCGGTCCGCATCCCAGCAGCCGAGGATCGATTGCGGCCGGCCGCCCGGCAGGGTCGGCCAGATCCATGCGGCGACGGTCAGCCCGTCCATGGGGCCGATGGGGGCGCCGGATTCGACGACACCAGATGAACCTGGCCGGAGCGGCTGATTCCGGCCGGGATAGGTTCCGGCGAAATCGGCCGCCAGCACATCCTCGATCACGCCCACGCTGGCGTCGCTGAAATCATCGCCGGCGCGCACATGCACCAGTTCGGCCTCGTAGTCGCCCGGCGCGTAGGTCGAGACCATGAATCCGATGGTCTCGCCCGGCGTTGCCGAAAACGGATTGCAGTAGCCGGTAATCGTCTTCTCGCGCATTCCCTGTCTCCCCGAATGCGATTTCTCCCCGCGCACGATCCTAGCGGCCCCGCTAGACTGGCGCGAGTGGGAGAGAACGGACATGGAGGGGAGCCATGGAATGGGGCATTCATCTGCCGCATCTGGGGCGGAACGTGGACCGGCGGACACTGATCGGGTTTGCACGCGAAGCGGAGCGGCTGGGCTGCCATTCGGCTTGGGTCAGCGACCACATCTGCTGGCCGGCCGAGTTCGCGTCGAAATATCCGTATACCAGTGACGGCTCGTTCGGCCCGTCGCCGGACATGAGCTGGCTGGACGCCATGAGCACGCTGACCTTCGTCGCGGCCTGTACGGAGAAGATCCGGCTGGGCACCACGGTGCTGATCCTGCCCTACCGTCCGCCGGTACAGACCGCCAAGCAGATCGCGAGCCTGGACGTGCTGTCGGAAGGCCGCGTGATCCTGGGCGCCGGCGTCGGCTGGATGGCTGAGGAGGCTGCCGTGCTGGGCATGCCCTGGGACGCCCGCGGGCGGCGGACGGACGAGCAACTCGAGATATTCCGGACGCTGTTCGAAGATGCCGCCCCTTCGTTCGAGGGCGAGTTCTACCGTTTCCCGGAAGTGGGATTCGAACCGAAGCCGGTCCAGAAGCCGCTGCCCATCTGGATTGGCGGCTCCAGCGCGCCCGCGTTCCGCCGTGTCGCCCGCTATGGCCACGCCTTCCATGCCGCCTTTCAGCCGCGGACGGTTGTGGCCGACGAGTGGCGGCAGTGCCGCGAAGCTTGCGAGGCGATCGGGCGTGACCCGGATGAACTGACGCTTTCGCTGCGCGTCTTCCTGGATCCGGCGAAGGCGATGGACCCGGAGAAGTCCATCGCCGGCTCGCCGGAAGAGATGCTGGAGACCATCGGCGCCCTGGCGGAGGTGGGCGTGACCCACATCCTGCTCGATCCGGTCGCCCGCGGCGGGGTGGAGGCTCGGCTGGACGCGCTCCGCGCCTTCATGGAGGACGTCGCGCCGCACGCCTAGCGGTCGGTCGGCGGCTCGTCCCCTTCGGCATCGCTGCGGTGCCGGCGGCGCAATTGCCAGGCGCGTATGCCGCCCGCTGCCAACAGGACGAGAACGGTCGTCGTGATGATCGGGTTGACCGCGGCGAAGAGGCCGAGCGCGATGACGCCTCCGGCGAGGGCCGCCAGCAGCACCACGGCGCAGCCGCCCAGAACGATGCCGCCGCCGATGCATCCCGCCATGCCGGTGCCCTCGCCATCCGCCATCTTCATGCCTCCGTGGCTTCGACTGCCGCCGATCCGATCTTTACCGGCGTGCTGATCCGGGCAACAGGGTCGATTCCTGATGATGCCCGGTGTGATGCCGGCTTGTTTCCTGCGCGGTCCTGCATGGCGTAGACTGCATGGAACAACCGGCCGCAAGGGCCCGGGAGCATGCAATGGCGGATGCGGACAGCAAGCGGAAGGCAGGTGCGCGTCGCCAGCGGGGTGATTCGCTGCGCAGCATGCTGCTTGTCGCCTTCTTCCTGGTCGCTGTCATCCCCGTCGGCCTCCTGGCCTTCTGGACGCAGCGGTCGGCCTACGAGAAGGAACTCGACGAGGTCAGCGAGCGCCATCTGCTGCTGGCGAAGAACCTGTCGCATGCACTGGACCGCTACGCCCGCGACGTGGAGGCGGTGTTCCAGCTCTCGATCGCGGCGATGGACGGCGGCACGACCATCGACGGCGGCGTCGCCCGCCTGCTGGTGGAGATGGGTTTCGAGCATGACTGCATCGTCGACGAGACGGGCCGGCCCATCAGCATCATCCTCAATATCGAGGACCGCGAGGGCTACTACACGCCGGCGGAAATGAGCGAACTGCAGGCGGCCGCGAAGGCGGCGGACGGCGACGTGGTCTTCACCGGCGTCAGGGCCAACTGGGCGGGCCAGCCGAAGCTGGTGGTGGTGCGGCAACTCGACGATGGCCGCACTGCGCTTGGCGTCCTGGGCATGAATTACCTTCTGCGGCTCCAGAAGGAGATCGCCTTCGGCGAACGTGGCCACTCCGCCATCGTCGACCAGTTCGGCCGCGTTCTGGCGCATCCGAACGAGTCCTGGCGGCTGGAAATGAAGGACATATCGGCCATTCTGCCGGTGGCCCGGATGGTCGCCGGAGAAACCGGGGTCGAGACCTTCTATTCGCCGGCCATGGAGGCCGACATGATCGCCGGCTTCACCAGCGTCGACAGGACGGGCTGGGGCGTGATGGTGCCGCAGCCGATCCGGGAACTGGAGCGCCACGCCAACCAGGTTCAGATGGCCTCGCTGCTGATCGGCGCGCTGGGTCTGCTGGTGGCGCTGGCGCTGGCCTGGGTGCTGGCGCGGCATCTGGCGCGACCCATCGAGACGGTGGCGGCGGTGGCGCGCGAGGTCGAAGGCGGCAATGCCGAGGCCCGGGTCGATGGCCTGCCGCAGCCGACGCCGCGGGAGATCCGGTCGTTGTCGGAAGCGTTCAACCGCATGCTCGGCGAAATGCAGCAGTCGGGCGAGCAACTGCGCATCAAGGCGTACGAGGCCGATCAGGCCAGCCGCGCCAAGAGCCGCTTTCTCGCCAATATGAGCCACGAATTGCGCACGCCGCTCAGCGCCATTATCGGCTTCGCCGACATCATGGCCGACCGGCTGCTGGGTCCGGTCGGCCATGACGGCGCCTATGACGAACACGCGCGCGCGATCAGGGACGCAGGACGGCACCTGCTGCAGCTCGTCGATCAGATCCTGCTGCTGACCCGTTCGGAGGCGGGCCAGCTGGAGCTGCATCTGGAGGATACCGACGTCGCCGAAAGCATCGGCTTCGCCATCGCGATGGTTGCGCCGATGGCGAAGGACAGGGGCGTCGAACTGGTGGACGAGACCGCTGGCACGCTGCCGGCCCTGTGGTCCGATTCCGGCAAGCTGCGTCAGGTGATCATCAACCTGCTGTCCAACGCAGTGAAGTTCACGGAGGCCGGTGGCCGGGTCCGCGTGAAGGCCGCGCCGGGCGGCGGCGACTGGCCGGTGGAGATATCGATCGCCGACACCGGCATCGGCATCGCCTCCGACGACATGGAGAAGGTGCTCTCGCCCTTCGGCCAGGCCGCCGACAGCTATGACCGCCGCCATGGCGGTATGGGACTGGGGCTGCCGCTCACCCGGGAACTCGTGGCGCTGCTCGGCGGTGAATTCGAACTCCGCTCCCGCCCCGGGGAAGGGACTGTGGCCCTGGTCCGCCTGCCGCTCACCGTGCCGACGGACACCGCCGGCGATGGACGGGCGGCGTCCAGCGCGGCTGGCTAGGCCGCGCGGCGCAGTTCCGTCGGCTGGTTCTCGATGAAAGCGGCGTGGAGCGCCTTGATGGCCGGCTGCAGGGCGTCGCGTTCGAAGATGAACTGGACATCGACATTGCGCGGGCCCTGGCTTGCGCCCACCGCCTCCAGATCCGCACCGGCGATCGCCTGCAGACCCCGGGTGAGCACGGACAGGCCGTTCAGGTCCCGACCGATGACCGCGGCCATCGCCATCGGCCGTGCCGAAATGCTGGCGGCGGGGTAGAGCCCCTGAAGGTCGCGCTCCACGCGGCGCATGGTCTTCAGCGAGGAATCCAGATAGTGCGTGATGGTGTTGGCGTTCGACACCTTGGAGACGATGCGGACATTGTGGCGCTTGAGCACGTCGAGGATCGCCGCGTCGTAGCCCTTCACGCCGACCATGTCCTGCTCGAACAGTTCCAGGGTGATGATGTCGAGGCCGGTGACGATTTCGACCGCGGCCGTCTCCGCCGGCTGATCGTCGATCAGCGTCCCCGGATCGCCCGGTTCGAAGGCGTTGGTCACGCGCAGCGGCACGTCCGCCTGGCGCAGCGTCTTCGCCGCCTTCGGGTGGATCGCTTCCATACCCATGTTGGAAAGCTGGTCGGCCACATCGTAGTTGGTCCGGCCCAGCTTGCGCACCGCGTCCTGGCCGACAATGTTCGGGTCGGCCGAGGAGAGATGGAACTCCTTGTGGATGATCGCCTCGCGCGCGCCGGTCAGCGCGGCGATGCGGGAGAACGTGACCTCCGAGTAGCCCCGGTCGAACTCCTTCATCAGGCCGTCGACGCACTGCGCGTAGCCGGTGACGATGGGCATCTCCGACATCGGGTCGACGCCTTCCATCGCCGAGGTGATCCGCTCGTCCAGGCTGACGTCGCCGTCGTCGCGCCAGCCGGTCAGATCGACGCGGCGTGCGTTCAGGCCGGCGCGCTGCAGCATCAGCGTGGTGACGAAGGCCGAATGCGCCTCGCCCAGGCCGGAAAGCAGTTCGCGGATCTGCAGCATGTGCTCCGCCAGGCGGAAATGGCCATAGGCGCAGAGCCGGTGCAGGTCGATCAGGCAGTTGCGTGCGCCTTCGATGCGGTCGCGCACGAACTCGTCGGCCCGTTCGACGTCGCCTGCGTGGGACAGAACCTCCCGGTGCGCCGACCGCATCGCCTCGGCCACCCGGTCCAGAGCCTCGTGCCAGCCATGGTCGTTGTCGGCGTTGGCGAACCGCGCATAGACGCCCTGCTCGCCGGTCTTCTTGTGCTCCAGCAGCAGGTTGGTGATGCCGCCGAAGGCGGAGACCACAAAGACACGGCCATAGGGATCGTCGCCGCCCGAAAGGAACAGCGGTTCGAGCAATTCGTTGAGGCGGGACATGGACGTCCCGCCGATCTTCTCGACTGTATGTGACATGGTACTACTCTACTTTGCCCTCAAATCTCGTCGGCCGGCGCGTAGGAACCGTCTTCGCGATGCACTTCCTTGCCCGTCACCGGCGGGTTGAAGCAGCAGGCCATGACGAGGTCTTCCTCGGCGCGGACGGTGTGGTGGTCGTGCAGGTTGAGCGCATACATCACGCCCGGCTTGATCTGGTGGGTTTCGCCGGTTCCGAGATCCGTGATCGAGCCGCGGCCGGAGATGCAGTAGACGCTCTCGAAGTGGTGCTTGTAGTGGAAGGTATGCTCCGAGCCGGCCTTCAGCGTCGTGATGTGGAAGGAAAATCCCATCCCGTCGTCGGCCAGCAGCATCCGCACGGAGGTCCATTCCTTGTCCGAGACGGCCCTGTCGGTGCCCTTCAGCTCATTGAAATCCCTGATGATCATGAACGTCTACTCCGCTGCGATCTGCATGCCGCCGGTAACGTCCGCGGCCGCTTGCTCGAGCATGTTGAAGCCTTCCTCGAACAGCGCCGCCGGCGTCGTCAGGGGCGCCAGAATCTTGACCACCTCGTCGTTCGAGCCCGAGGTCTCGACCACCAGGCCGAGCTCGAAGGCGCGGGCGCAGATTGCGCCGGCCAGTTCGCCGGAATGGACGTCCAGCCCCTGCATCAGGCCGCGGCCCTTCAGGCGGGAGCCGGGCACTGTCTCGGCCAGCTTGCGCAGCGCCCTGGTCAGGCGCGTGGCCTTCTCTTCCAGGGCCTTCTCGAAGCTGTCGTCGGCCCAGAACTTCTCGATCGCGACGCGCGCGGTGACGAAGGCGTGGGTGTTGCCGCGGAAGGTGCCGTTGTGCTCGGCGGGGCCGAAGACGTCGTGCTCGGGGCGGACCAGAACCATCGCCATGGGCAGCCCGAATCCGGAGATGGACTTGGCCATGGTCACGAGGTCCGGCTGCACGTCCATGTTCTCGAAGGAGAAGAAGGTCCCGGTGCGGCCGCAGCCCGCCTGGATGTCGTCGATGATCAGCAGCGCGCCATTGTCGCGGGCGATCCGCGCCACGTTCTCGATCCACTCGGTCGAAGCGGCGTTCAGTCCGCCCTCGCCCTGGACGGTTTCCAGGATGATCGCCGCGGGTGCGTCGATGCCGCCCGACGGATCGGTCAGCATCTGCTCCAGCAGCGCGGCGCTGTCGACGCCGTCGGCAAAGCCGTCGTACGGCATGCGGGTGACGCCGGACTTGTCCATCCCGGCGCCGCCGCGGTGGTAGCCGTTGCCGGTCGCGGCCAGCGCGCCCATGGTCACGCCGTGGAAGCCGCGGGTGAAGGCCACGATGTTGGTGCGGCCCGTCTTCTTGCGGGCGATCTTCATCGCCGCCTCGACGGCGTTGGCGCCGGTCGGGCCCATGAACATGACCCGGTGATCCATGTCCCGCGGCTTCAGGATGTGCTCCTCGAAGGCGGTCAGGAAGGCGCCCTTGGCTTCGGTGTGCAGATCCAGGCCGTGGGCGATGCCGTCGCCGGCGATGTAGTCCAGCAGCGCCTGCTTCATGTCGGGATCGTTATGGCCATAGTTCAGCGACGAGCAGCCGGCCAGGAAATCGATATAGCGGTTGCCTTCGTCGTCGAACAGTTCGGAGCCGCGGGCCTCGGTGAACAGCGAGGGGATGGAGCGGCAGTAGGAGCGCGCTTCGCTTTCGCGGCGTGCAAAGACAGAGGTCTTCTGGTCCATGTCATTGGGCATGGCGTACGTCCTTTCGGAGATTCGGGAATTTCGTTGCGGCGGTCAGGCCGCCTGCTTGAGATCGAATTCCTCGGGCAGGGTGATCGTCACCATGTGCTCGGTGTCGTGGCGACCGTCGAAGTGCGCCTCTTCGTCGAAATGCGGCTCATCGGTGAGTTCGCCGCCGATCGCGCGGGCGAAGCTGCGGAACAGCGCCCAGGAAGCGTCGTTGTCTTCGGTGATCGTCGTCTTGAGCTCTGCCGCGTCGGCGCAGGCGTCGCGCTCCAGCAGGTGCAGCAGCATCTTCTTGCCGAGACCGAGGCCGCGGGCCTTCGGACTCACCGCCACCTGCCAGACGAAGAACGCGTCTTCGTTGGGAATCATGTGTCCCGATATCCAGCCGACGACGTCACCGTCGAGTTCCGCCACCACGCACGTGTCGCGGAAATGATCGGCCTGGATCAGATTGCAGTACATCGAGTTCTCGTCCAGCGGCTTGCAATCACGCACAAGCGCCCAGATTTCCGCCCCGTCTTCCGCATTCGGTTTGCGCAGACGGGGCGCACGAGTTCGAGGTTTGGATTTGGGTTCGTCTCCGATGATCTCGGGCATTGTACCTGCGCCTCCACACTAACTTCGATGAAGCTAACTATATGGGGGCTGCTGAAATTTCAACCATCAAAGCATATTTTTCCGCCAGCGGATGGAATATGCCGCATATATACGTACATTTAGCCGCCGCCAGGGCGCGCACAGGCTAAGCATGTCGCGGATGGACGCTCTTAGCCGAAGCAAATTTTATATTGAAAATCTTCACGTGCTGAAGCAAATAGGACTCAATGCCGTGAGAGAATCATGAACAACGCGTCCCGACACAGAACGGATGACAGCCTGATCGCCCTGCACCGGATCGTGCGCGCGACGGAGCTGTATTCCCGCGATCTGGCGCAGGCCGCCGGGTTGACGCCGACGCAGCTCCGCGTTCTTCAGATCGTCGACAGCCAGGACAGTGCCACACCCAAGGCCCTGGCGCAGCAGATGCGGGTCAGCCAGGCGACAGTGACATCTCTGGTGGACAAGCTGGTTGCGCACGGCATGGTCCGGCGTCTGCCGTCGCAGGCCGACCGGCGGCAGACCCACATCGTCAGCACGCCGATCGGCCATGAACGCCTGCAGCAGGCCGCGGGCGCCCTGCCGCAACGCTTCGTCCGCGCATTCCAGGCCCTCGCGGACTGGGAACAGGCTCAGCTGATCGCGTCGCTCGAGCGCGTCGCCGCGATGCTTGACGCCGTTGAGATCGAAGAGGCGCCGCTGCCCGCCAATGGCGAGATTCACCGCGAATCGGCCTGAGCCGGCTGCCCGCGACGCACTTGCCACCACCGCGGCTTCGTTGTTCCACGACGCACAAGACAGCGTCGACGGAATGCCGCGGTTCATATCCAGACGGTTTTCCCCATGTCCCGATGCACCGGGCTTTTCCACGCCCGTCGCGGCCGGACGATGGAGGATCGGGAAGATGGCGAAGACCGTCGCGGATTTCATGCTGGAGCGCCTGCGCGACTGGGGCGTGGAACGGGTCTATGGCTACAGTGGCGAAGGCATCGGCGGTATTCTCAGTGCGGTCGAACGCGCCGATGGCGACGGTCTGGACTTCATCCAGCCCCGGCACGAGGAGGAAGCCGCCTTCATGGCCTGCGCCCATGCCAAGTACACGGGCGAGGTGGGCGTCTGCATGTCGACCAGCGGACCGGGCGCCATCCATCTGCTGAACGGCCTCTACGATGCGAAGCTGGACCATCAGCCGGTCGTCGCCATCGTCGGACAGCAGCCGCGGCCCGCCCTGGGCGGCGACTTCCTGCAGGAGGTGGACCTGCCGGCGCTGTTCAAGGACGTGGCCCACGAATACGTCCACATGTGCGCATCGCCCGAGCAGATGCGTCATCTGCTGGATCGTGCATTCCGGATCGCAAAGGGCTATCGGACGGTCACCGCGCTGATCGTGCCCGCCGACGTGCAGGAAGCGGACGCGGTGGAGGAGCCGCGGCATGGCCACGGCACGATGCACAGCGGGGTCGGCTACACGCCCGGAGTGGTGACGCCGGACCAGGCGCAGCTGGAACGCGCCGCGGCGGTTCTCAACGAGGGCGAGAAGGTGGCGATGTTCGTCGGCGCGGGCGCGCTTGGCGCGGGCGACGAAGTCATGGAGATTGCGGACATCCTGGGCGCCGGCGTCGCCAAGGCGCTGCTCGGCCGCGCCGCCGTCGGCGACGACGAGCCGGGCGTGACCGGCCAGTCGGGGCTGCTCGGAACCAAGCCTTCCTGGGAACTGGTCCGTGACTGCGACACCTTCTTCATGATCGGCTCCGGCTTTCCCTATGCCCAGTTCCTGCCGAAGGAAGGCAACGCGCGCGGGGTGCAGGTCGATATCGACCCGGGGATGCTGTCCCTGCGCTACCCGATGGAGGTCAACCTTCAGGGCGATGCGGGGGCGACGCTTCGGGCCCTGAAGCCGCTGCTCAAACGCAAGACCGACCGCAAATGGCGCAGGAAGGTCGAGGACAATATCGACGACTGGTGGAAGGGCGCGGAGAAGCGGGCGCACCAGAAGGCCGACCCGGTGAACCCCCAATTGCTGTTCTGGGAGCTGTCGCCCAGATTGCCGGACGACGTCATCCTGTCGGCCGATTCAGGCACCTCGACCAACTGGTTCGCGCGCGCGCTGAAGGTGCGGCGCGGCATGAAGGCATCGCTGTCGGGCACGCTGGCCACCATGTGTCCGGCTGTCCCTTACACGACGGCGGCGAAGTTCTGCTATCCGGACCGGCCGGCGATCGGTTTCATCGGCGACGGGGCGATGCAGATGCTGGGTCTCAACGCGTTGATCACCATCGCCCGGTACTGGCGGCAATGGGAAGACCCGCGCGCCATCATCTGCGTGCTCAACAATGGCGACCTCAATCAGGTCACCTGGGAACTGCGCGCACAGGCAAAGACGCCGAAGGTCGAGGAAACGCAGGACGTTCCCGCCTTCGACTACGCTCACTATGCCGGGACGCTTGGACTGAAGGGCATCCGCATCGAGAAGCCGGAGGACATTGCGCCGGCGTGGGATTCGGCGCTGGCCGCCGACCGGCCGGTGGTGATCGATGCCCTGGTCGATCCAACGGTGCCCACCCTGCCGTCCCACATCACCCGGAGCCAGGCGAAGAGCTACGTCAAGGCGCTGATGAAAGGCGACCCGGAAGCCCGCGCCATCATCTGGCACAGCCTTGAGCGCGGGCTGACACGTTAGTCGCCTGCGCTGCGCTGGCCGCGGAACGGCGCGCGGATGTAGGATCGGCAGTCATGATGAACGACGACGACGAGCGCGCCGGATCGGTCCCGTGCCTTGCGCACATGCTGGTCGACGGTCACCCCGTGGATCCGGAAGCGGCGCGGGACGTCGCGCGCTTCAGGCGCGCCGAGCGTACGAGACTGCTGGCCGAGCGGCGAAAACTGTCCGCACGCGACCGGCGCGCCATGGCCGGCGAACTCATGGGACGGCTCGATGAGCATGTCGCCGTGGAAGCGGGGACGCGGATCGCCGTCTATTGGCCGATCCGCGGCGAACCCGATCTGCGGGACTGGATGGCGCGCGCCGACGCCGCCGGCGCGCGTGTTCTGCTGCCGGTCGTGGCGGCGAAGGAGGCGCCCCTCGTCTTCCGCCGGTGGCGTCCCGGCTGCGCCATGGCGCCCGGAGTCTGGGACATACCGGTGCCCGTCGACGGCGAGGCCGAAACGCCTGACACGGTGATCGTGCCGCTCCTCGGCGTCGACGAGTCGGGCTACCGGCTCGGCAATGGCGGCGGCTATTACGACCGGACGCTCGTGCGCCTGCGCCCGATGCCGAAGATCGTCGGCGTCGGTCATGCCTTCTGCCGGATGAAGACGATCTTCCCGATGCCCTGGGACGTGCCCATGGACAGCGTGATTCTGACGGACGGGACGGTGATTCACCGATAGTAGGCCACCGGACTGGGGCAGGGGCCCGCCGACCAGCGAGCCGACGGCCGTCGTGACAACGATCCGGATCTGGTCGAACATGACGAGGCCGGCGACCAGAGCTATGCCGAACGGGCATTGGCGTCTCAGTCGCGCACCCGCGCCGCCTCTTCCTCGTCAGCGATATGGTGGAGCGCATATTCTCCGAGGACGGTTCCGGCCGTCGCGCCCCGTTCGCGGAACACCGCGGGGTCGAGATGTGCTGCGGCGGCACGCGCCAGGGCGGCGCCGTCAAAGGCCGTGAC
This sequence comes from Rhizobiales bacterium NRL2, assembly GCA_001664005.1. Lineage (NCBI taxonomy): Bacteria > Pseudomonadati > Pseudomonadota > Alphaproteobacteria > Hyphomicrobiales > Rhizobiales bacterium NRL2. The sequence continues at coordinate 3,173,692 of CP016093.1, read as the reverse complement.
AAGCACCAGCCAGGACATCGGGTCATCGGCACCCCGGAGCGACTGCTCGCGTGTCATCGGCGGCGGCGGCGACGGTTGCAGAAAATGCGCGCCGACGACTTCCGGCCGGCGGACGAGCTGCGGCAGGACTTCGCGCCGGATCCAGTCGGCGAGATTCTCGTCGGCGCCTTCGCCCGGCCTGAAACGCAGCACCGCCGCGGCGGCGCCCAGGCCGAAGCCATGGCTCTCCACGACGCGGCAGAACCCCCGGATCATGCCGCGGAAGCGTGGCATCATCTCGCGTGTCCACGGCGTCGGGTCGTTCAGCCGATCCAGATAGGCCGTCGACGTCGCGACGTCGACGCCGCTGACCTCGTAGGTCACCATGTACCGGGGCGCCGAGCCGGTCGAAACCCAGCGCGTCGCCCGAATGAAGCCCGGCACAGAGAGTCTTTCGTGAAAATGCTCGTTGCTGTGCCAGTCGTCGTGGTCGGCGCTGTCGCCCTCGATGTCGTAGAACAGCACCATGGCGGCGTCACTGCGAAGCGCCATCGCTGGCTCCTCCTTTCCACGTTTCTTCCCAAGCCGCCAGAACGCGGTCGACGAAGGCGTCGGCCATGCCCAGCGCGCCTGCCGGATCGGCCAGCGATTTCCAGTCGATGGGGGCATCGGAGAGCTCAGGCAGTATCTCGAACAGATCGCGTTCCTCATCGCTCGCCCGGACGCACGCTGCCTTGACCAGCCGCTGCGCCTCCTCCCGCGGCAGGTGGACCGAAAGCGCAAAGCTCGCGGCCTCGGCCAGTGGGAGGCTCAGCGCTGCGTCCAGATTGGCGCGCATGCGCCCGGGGCGGACCGTGAGGCCTTCGAGGCACGAGAGAGCCTGCGAGAAGGCGCCCGCGGTCGCCGCGGCCATGGGGGCGAGGGTGAGCCATTCCAGGGCCCAGCCGGGGCCGCCGCGTTCATGTTCCTGCAGCGCCGCCTGGTGCAGCAGGCCAATCTGGCCGGCATTGAACCGGGCCAGGGACACGAGGGTTTCCGCCGAAATGGGGTTCGCCTTGTTCGGCATGGTGGACGAACCGCCGCCGGCCAGCCGGACCTCGCCGACCTCGCTCTGGGCGAGGAGCGTCAGATCGAGGCCCATCTTGCCGAGGCTGGCGGTCGCCTGCGAGAGCCAGCCGCCGAGTTCCAGCAATGCGTCCCGCTGCGCGTGCCAGGGCGATGGTGCGATGCCCAGGTCCAGCCGCCTGGCCAGGGCCTTCTCCACAGCGGGCGCCCGCTCGCCCATGGCCGAGAGCGTGCCGGACGCCCCACCCAGGGAGAGGCGGAGCAGGCGGGGACGGAGCTCGGCCAGGCGATCGCGGTGCCTGACCATTGGCGCCAGCCAGCCCGCCGCCTTGAGCCCGAAAGTCGTCGGCGTGGCCTGCTGCGAGCGCGTGCGGCCCGCCATTGGTTGGTGGCGGTAGCGGCGCGCCAGCGCGGCGAGCGAGGAAGCCGTCGCCGCCATGCGTTCACGATAGAGGTCGAGCAGGTCCCGGAGGCGCAGGACCAGCCCGGTGTCCATGACGTCCTGCGACGTTGCCCCCCAATGCACGTAGGAGGCCGCCTGGCCCCCGGTCGCCTGCCTGAGCGCAGCGACCAGCGCCGGTACGGGCACGCCGTCGCGCGCGGTTTCGGCCGCAAGGCGGGCTGGCTCGATTGCCAGCGAGGACGCGGCGCGCGCGATCGCCGCGGCGGCGTCCTGCGGGATCACGCCGACCTCCCCCTGGGCCTCGGCGAGGGCGCCTTCGAAACGCAGCATGGCCTCGATCTGCGCCCGGTCGTCGAGCAATCGTCTCGCCGCCGGGTCGCAGAAAAGGTCGCCATAGATTGCGCTGTCCAGGGGGGAGGTGGTCAAGGTCCGGGCGCTCAGAAGTCGAGGAAGACGGTTTCGCCTTCGCCCTGGAGTCGGATGTCGAAGCGGTAGACCGTTTGACCGGCGCGGTTCGAGCGCCCGGCGATCAGCGTCGCCCGGCGGTCTTCGTCGTCGATCAGTTGCAGCAGCGGATCCTCGGCGTTGGCCACAGCCTCGTCGGCGAAGTAGACGCGCGTCATGAGGTGGAAGTTGATGCCGCGGGCGTGGATCAGCAGATCGACGTGCGGCGCCTGGAGGCGCCCGTCGGCGGCTGGCGTCGGACCGGGCTTCACGGTCGTGAACGACCAGGTTCCGTCCTCGAAGGAAGCAGCGCAGCGGCCCCAGTTGCTGACCTTCGGATCGGCCCTCCCGGGGGAATCCCGGTGGTGGAAGCATCCTTCGGCGTCGGCCTGCCAGACCTCGATCAGGGCGTCCTTGACCGCGTTGCCTTCACCGTCGGTGACAACGCCTTCGATGCGGATGCGTTCCCCCTGGCAACCCGGCTGGGCCATCAGGTTCTCGCGCGCATTGCGGCCGGTCGGAATGCCGGCGGCTTCCGGCGCCAGCCCGATGTGCACGAACGGACCGGCGGTCTGCGACGCGGTTTCTTTCAGGTTCATGGCGTCATTCTTCCTGCCGGCTTTCGAACACCGTGGCGGCGCGGCCGCGCAACACCAGGTCGAAACGGTAGGCCAGATGGTCGAAGGGCTTCGCCGCCTCCATGTCCAGCGTCGCCACCAGCCGGTCCCGCGCGGCCTTGTCGGGCACCGAGTTGAAGATCGGGCAGAGCGGCAGCAGGGGATCGCCTTCGAAATACATCTGCGTGACCAGGCGCTGCGCGAACCCCTCGCCGAAGAGAGAGAAGTGGACATGCGCAGGGCGCCAGGTGTTGGGGCCGTTGGGCCAGGGATAGGGGCCCGGCCGAATGCTCATGAATGCATAGCGGCCGTCCTGGTCGGTGAGGCAGCGTCCGCCGCCGGTGAAGTTGGGATCGACTGGCGCCAGGTAGGAATCGTTGACGTGGCGATACCGGCCCGCGGCATTGGCCTGCCAGATCTCCACCAGGCTGCGGCGCAGAGGACGCCCGTCCTCGTCCAGGACCCGACCGTGGATCAGGACGCGTTCGCCGATCGGGTCACCGTCGACCCGGCCGTTGCGAAGCAGATCGGCCTCCAGGGCGTCGATCCCGGCGGCGCCGAAGACCGGGCCGGTCATCTCTGTCAGGCCGGTGGGGACCGCCACCGGCGGATGGCGGGGCGAACGCGTCAGGCTGGTCCTGTAGGCCGGATGAAGGGCTGGCGGTTGATGCGCCCGATCCCTCGGTCTGAAGCCGTCCATCCAGTCCATGTCCTCTCCGCTCTCCCGTTCCTCCACACTGTTTCGCTATTCGCCACGCGCGGCAAGCATGGTCTGCATCGCTTCGATCGCCAGACGATAGCCCTGAGCGCCGAACCCGGCCATGACCGCTGTCGCGATGCGGGAGACGTAGGAGCGGTGGTAGATTTCCTCGCGCCGGTGGATGTTGGAGATGTGGAGTTCGATGATCGGGCCGGGGAACATCTTGAGCGCGTCGAGTAGGGCGAGCGAGGTGAACGTATACGCCGCCGGATTGACCACGATCCCGGCGCCTTCGTCGATGGCCTCCTGTACCCAGCTGACCAGTTCGCCCTCCATGTTGGTCTGGCGGAACTCGACCGCCCGCTCGCCGGCCGCCTCGCGGCACATGGCCTCGATGTCGGCCAGGGTGTCGCGACCGTAGATTTCGGGCTCCCGCGTTCCCAGGCGGTTCAAGTTGGGGCCGTTCAGCACGTAGATCGGTTTCTGCATGATTCTCTCCCGCATTCCGGTCGGTCCGGGCCGTGCCGGCCGACAGCGGCAGCATATCGGAATGGAGGCGATCGTGGGGCGGCCCGGCGCGCCGAGGCGCCTCTATCACTTCTCGCGGACGAGCCGTTCGTAGAGATGCCAGCTCGTATGGCCGAGAAGGGGGAAGACGAAGATGACGCCGACGAACAGGGGCGCGATGGCGAGCAGCGTCAGCGCGCCTACTGCCGCACCCCATCCCAGCATGACCACAGGGCTCTGAATCACCGTTTTCACGCTGGTGATCATTGCCGTGACGAAATCGACCCGCTTGTCCAGCAGCAGCGGCATCGAGATCACCGTGATCGAAAAGAGGATGGTCGCCAGCACGGCGCCGACCGCGGAGCCGACGAGCAGGAAGGTGACGCCTTCACTGGTGGTGAACAGGACGGAGAGCAGGTGATCCAGCGAACGGAAACCCTGATAGGCGAGCGTCAGGGCGAGCACGAGGCGGACCTGATAGGCCCAGATCCAGAAGACGAACAGGACGATGAAGGACATCCAGCCGAATTCGCGGCGCTGCTGGGTGAAGATCACGCCGAAGATGTCGCGCGCCGTGAAGGCTTCATCGAGCTTCAGCCTGCGTGACATCTCGTAGAGCCCGGCGGCAAGGAAGGGCGCCACCAGCGGGAAGCCCACGGCGGTGGCGATCACGATCCAGATCTGGTCGAAGACCGTGAGACCGGCGATCAGGGCGGCGCCGAACAGGGCGTAGACGAGGCCGAAAAAGAGGCTGAGCGCGGGCCGTCGCGCGAAATCGCGGAGTCCGGCGCCAAGCGCGCCCCGGACGTCCGAGAATGTGGCGACGCCGACCTCCAGACGGATCGGCGACTCACTGATGGGTTCCTGTTCCGCTTCCATGCCGAGCTATCCCCTCCCACAGCCCGTCCCCGGCGGGGCGTGATCAGGCTCATTCTACGCCCGGCAATTCCCGTCGGCCAGCGGCGACACCGTCCTGCGGAAGGCGAAGCCGGCCGTCTCCTCCGGTGTTACAGGCCGTAGTACCAGCCCGGCACGTGCCGCACGTGGTTCTCGACCTTGCGGATCCCCGGCACGTTCTCCGCGGCGACGGCAGCCGCCTTTGCGCGCGCATCCGATCTGGCCAGGCCCCAGAGCTGGGCGACGCCGTCATGGACGATGGCGTCGATCGTCGGCATCACCAGGCCCGATTGTTCGGAGATGGCCTTGAGCACGTCCTCGCGCAGCTTGCGGTCATCGGAGGCGGTCTTGATCTGGGGGTCCGGGGCGGCGATCAGCCCGCGCAGGATATTGGCGCGGCTGACAATACCGACGAGACGCCCGCCGTCGACGACGGGCAGGCGCTTGACGTGGTGACGTTCGAGAAGGTCCGCGATCTCGCGCAGCGTCGCCGTCGGCGTCGTGGTGACGACGTCGCGGGTCATCACCTCCCGGGCCAGCCTGCCGTGTTCCTTGACGTACTTGCTGGCTTCCTCGTCCTGGGTGGCGAAGACCCTCAGCCACCAGTTCTCGCGGCGTTCGGTCTCGGTCTCGGCGCGGCGGATCAGGTCGCCTTCGCTGACGATGCCGAGGAGCCCGCCGTCGGCGTCGACAACGGGGACGGCGCTGATCCGGTTGGCGAGCAGCCGTTCGGCGATCTCCCGGACGGTGGCGTCCGGCGATACGGTAATGACGTTCGGCGTCATGACATCTGCGGCTTGCATCTCACTCTCCTCCGCTGGCCGGTTCATCGCGGCATTGCCCGCAGATCGTGACGCATCTCCGGACGGCCCGACTTGACCTGTATCAAATGGCGCGGGGAATGCGTCGTCGGCCCGGCAGCAGGCCGGCTGATGTACGGCGAGGCGTTTGCAGCGACCGGGGAGGGGGCTCAGAAAAGGTCGGCTTCGTCCACGCCGCTGACGCCGAGCAGGGCGGCGGTGGCGCCGCTGGAGAAGGTGATGATCGTGTCGTCGGTTTGTCCATCCCCGTCCGCGTCCGCGGCGGCGAGAGACTGGATGGCGATGTCGGTGAGCCAGAGCGCGTCTTCGCCGACCGCGAAATCGGTGATCACGTCGTTGCTCTCCACCCCATCGGCGGTGAAGAAGCGGAAGTGATCGGCGCCGCTGCCGCCTGTGAGCGTGTCGTCGCCGTCTCGGCCCTCCAGGATGTCGTTGCCCGCCTCGCCAAGAAGCAGGTCGTCGCCCTGGTCGCCCACAGCCCGGTCGTCGCCGGCGCCGCCATAGACCGTGTCGGCATCGAGGCCGCCATAGAACAGATCGGCGTCGGCGCCGCCGTAGAGTTCGTCCACGCCGTGGCGGCCGATCAAGGTGTCGGCGCCGTCGCCACCGAAGATGCTGTCATTGCCGATCCAGCCGTCGAGCCTGTCGTCGTCGGCGCGGCCTTCGAGTCCGTCATCACCATCACCGCCGTGCAGCGTGTCATTGCCCGCCTGGCCGACCATCCAGTCGCTGCCGGCGCCGCCCGAGGCGCTGTCGTCGCCGCCGCCTGTATAGACGCGGTCGTTGCCGTCGCCGCCGTCGATCGTGTCGAGCCCGTCGCGGCCGATCAGCGTGTCATTGCCCAGCCCGCCGGAGATCAGGTTGTTGCCGGTTCCGCCATCGACCCGGTCGTCACCGGCGCCGCCATCCAGCGTGTCGTCTCCCGCTTCGCCGTAGACACCGTCGGCGCCCGCGCCGCCATGGGCCGCGTCGCCGTCATCGCCGGCCATGAGAAGGTCGTCGCCATCGCCGCCGTCGAGGCTGTCGATGCCCTCATTGGCATAGAGCCGGTCGTCGCCGCCGCCACCTGCCAGCGTGTCGGCCCCGGCGCGTCCGATCAGGACATCGTTGTCACCGCCGCCGGAGAGAAGGTTGTTGCCCGCGCCGCCGTCAAGCCGATCCAGGCCCAGGCCGCCGAACAGCTGGTCGTCGCCCTGCTGGCCGAACAGGCGGTCGGACCCGTCGCCGCCGGAGAGGGTGTCTGCGCCGAGGTCGCCCAGCACGTCATCGTTGCCGCCGCCGCCTTTCAGGCTGTCGGCATCGGCGCCGCCGTCGAGCCGGTCGATGCCGTCGCCGCCATCGAGGATGTCGTTGCCGTCCTCGCCGTAGAGTCGGTCGTTGCCCGCCATACCGCTCAAGGTGTCGGCGCCTGTGCCGCCTTCCATGATGTCGATGCCCTCGGCGCCCGTCAGCAGGTCGTTACCTTCTTCGCCCTGCAACACGTTGCCGCCGAACTGGCCTTCCAGCGTATCGTCGCCCGCGCCGCCGCGGAGGTAGTCGTTCCCCAGGCCTGCGCGGATCAGGTCGTGGCCCGCGCCGCCGTACATCCGGTCCAGCGCCGCGCCGCCATCGAGCGTGTCGTCGCCGTCGCGGCCCCAGATCAGGTCCCCGCCGTCGCCGCCGTCGAGCAGATCGTTCTCGGTGCCGCCGTCGAGTCGGTCGCCGCCGGCGCCGCCGAAAAGCGTATCGGCTCCGGCCTCGCCGGCCATGACGTCGTTGTGGGCCTCGCCGGCAAGCGTATCGGCGCCGTCGCCGCCCTGGACCCGGTCATTGCCGTCGCCGCCGAAGATCTCGTCCGCGCCGCCGCCGCCATAGATGAAATCGAGAATGGCACCGCCCCACATCCGGTCGTCGCCCTGATCGCCGCGGAGATAGTCGGCGTCACCGCCGCCATAGAGGATGTCGTTGTCCTCCTGGCCGTAGAGAGAATCCCGCCCGCCGTCGCCGTGAAGCTCGTCGGCGCCGCCGCGGCCCAGGATGAAGTCCCAGCCGTCATTGCCGCGGAACCGGTTGCCGTCGCTGCCGCCATAGACCGTGTCGCCGGCGGCCGAGCCCTCCACGTTCTCGATGCCGAACAACACGTCGCCGCCGCCGCCCTGGCCACCGAACATGTTGACGAAGATCGCGCCCGGCGCGCCGGAATAGTCGGCCGTGTCGATGCCGTCGCCGCCATCCAGTGTGTCCGGGCCATCCCCGCCGGCAAGCCAGTCGTCGCCCGCACCGCCGGAGAGGCTGTCATTGCCGGCCTCCCCGGTGAGCGTCTCGGCGCCCGCGCCGCCGACGCGGAGGTGATTGCCGCCGCCCGTCTGGCCGTCGGTTCGCGCGGTCCAGGCCCCGAAGCGGACGGTTTCCACGTCGGCCGCCACCGTGTCGCTGCCGTCGCCGCCGACCGTGTCGGTCACCGTCAGCGAACCGTCCGCGTTCGCTGCGATGACATAGTTCCCGACCGCGCCGGCGAAGATGGCGGTGTCCGTGCCGCCGCCGCCGCGCAGCAGGTCGTCGCCCGCGCCGCCGGTCAGCGTGTCGTCGCCGCCCGCACCGTCGATCGTGTCGTTGCCGCCCAGGCCGTCGATCGCTTCGCCGGCCTCCGTGCCGTCGATCAGGTTCGCGGCGTCGTTGATGGCGAGCTCCGTGCCGACGAGATGTTCGATCCCCGACAGCGTATAGGTCTCGCCATCGGCGATGACCGTGTTCGTCAGGGGATCGAAGATCGCCTCGGCGGCGAAGGAGAAATCGGCCGTGTCGACGCCTTCGCCACCGTCGACCAGCCCGCCGCCCGCGCCGGGGTTCAGCATGTCGTCGCCGGCCCCGCCATAAAGACTGTCGGCGCCCGCGCCGCCGTTCAGCGTGTCATTGCCGTCATTGCCCAGCAGGCTGTCGTCGCCGCCAAGCCCGTCGACCACATCGTCACCGCCCAGCGCGTCTATGGTGTCGGCGGCGTCGGAGCCGGCGATAGTGTCGGCATTGTCGGTAATGGGGTCCGTGAGACCGATGAAATTCTCGATACTCGTGATCTGATAGATGTCGCCGTCGGCAGTCACCGTCTGGCCGTCATCGGAGAGAACTGCATTATCGGCAAAGGAAAAATCGGCCGTGTCGACGCCGTCGCCGCCATCGATTACGCCACCTCCTCGGCCGGGATCGAGCAAGTCGCTGCCCCAGTCGCCATAGAGACTGTCGGCACCCTCACCGCCCCTTAGCGTATCAGGGCCGTATTGACCCTCCAGACTGTCGTCCCCTGCGCCACCTTCAATCAGATCACGACCGCTTCTGCCGATGATGCGGTCATTGTCGCCGCCGCCGAACAGGGTGTCATCGTGAGAGCCGCCAATGATGGTGTCGGCCCCAACCCCACCATCCAGAGAATTGAAGCCGAATTCAACGCGGAGCGTATCGTCGCCCGCGCCGCCAATCAGCGTCGTCGAGCCTTCCCATGCCTGAATACTGTCATTCCCCTCGCCCCCATCAGCGAAGTCGCGACCGCCATCCTCGAGCAGGATCCGGTCATCGCCGGCGCCACCGAACACCGTGTCGTCGCCTTCGTGGGTCACGAGGTAGTCGTCTCCACCGCCGCCAAGAACGCTTTCTCGTGTGAAGCGACGAGTGGGCAGAACGTCGAATTCATCGGTGCCTTCGTAGACGACTACCGGCGTGTCCTGCAGCCCTGTGATGTAGTTCAAGGAGAACTCGGATGCCGAAACGCCGCGAAGCAATGCCCAGTGGTTGCTGTCGGCCTCGATGAGCAGACCTTCCTCTGTCTCCGAGATGGATAGGTCCGCCGAAGTTGTATCGTCTCTGGAGAACTCGAGGACATCGGTGCCGGGATCGAAGTCCATGACAAGTACGCCGTCCGCCACGAATGTATCGGCGTCATCGCCGCCCCAGGCAATGTCAGTACCCTCGCCGCCGGCGATGTAATCCGCGTCGTCACCACCCCTAAGGGAGTCATCGCCACCACCGCCAAAAATGAGGTCAAACCCGCCGTAGTGACCGACATCGGCTTCGATCGTATCGTCGCCGTCGCCGCCGTAGAGAATGTCGTGCCAGACGCCGGCCGACAGCGAGTCGTCGAACCGCGAGCCGATCAGTCTGTTGTTGCCGTCGCCTCCATACATCTCAATCAGATAGCCGCCGGCCAGTGACATGGCCCCGGAGGCGTCCAGCACATCATCATGTTCGCCGCCGTAGAGGCGGTCGGCCCCGTCGGTCACCAGCAGGACATCTTCCTTGTAGCCGCCATAGAGCCAGTCGACGCCTGCGCCGCCGGACAGTGTGTCTTCGCCGTCACCGCCATCCAGTGTATCGCTCAGTTCGCCGCCTGCGAGGACGTCGTGCCCATCGCCACCGTAGACCGAATCACGTCCGTTGCTGCCATTGACGGTGTCATGACCATCGCCGGCAAGCACGGTATCGCCCCCGGCGATCAGGTTGACGAGGTCATTGCCCGGCGTCTGTTCATGACGTTCGTCGCGCCAGTCCGCCTCTTCGGCGCCGCGCCGGGAAAAGATGAAACTCCCTTCGGACAGATCGTCGATCCCCGAGCCGACAATGGTGATCTCCGCGTTCTCCGAGATCTCCAGAACGAGGTTGCCACCGATTGACCGGGCTATGGCCTGAACGGCCGCGAGCGATGCCATACCCTCGAAGGCCGACAGGTCGATCCTGTCTCCGTCCTCGAAATCGCCAATGACGTCGTTGCCGCCGGTGAGAAAGAAGATATCGTCGCCGGCGCCGCCGTAGAGACTGTCGTCGCCGCTGCCGGCGGCGACGATGTCGTTGCCGTTTCCGCCGAAAACGATGTCGTTGTCCGCCCCGCCGAACAGCGTCTGCGCCCCGTCGCCGCCATCGAGGTGATCGTTGCCGAGTCCGCCGTCCAGAGTATCGCCGGTTCCGCCGACAAGCGTATCATTGCCGAGAAAGCCCAGCACACGCTCTGCATCGTTCGATCCTGACAGGCTGTCGGCAAATGCGCCTCCGAGCACCAGAGGCGGGAATTCGAGCGCAGGCGCGTCGAAGATGAGCACCTTGGCAATGATCTCGTCCAGATCGGGCACGTCGCCATAGACCTGATCCAAATTCAGGGTCGCGGTGTCGCCGAGAGACAGTGACCAGTTGCGGCTGTATACGTTCTCGATGCGGATATCGTCCGCGGACAAGCCGAGTTCGGAGATGTCGACACGGTCCCTGTCAAATTCGAACCTGTAGATTTTTGCCTGAGCGAACCCTTCCGTGAGCCGGAACATGTCCTGACCGCCTCCTCCCTCGACGCCCTCACCCGTTCCCTTCAGTACAATCAGGTCGTCGCCAAGTCCGCCTTCTCCGCTGCCTCCCATTTCGCCCATCACGAGGGTGTCGTCGCCATCGCCGCCGAACAGGTGGCCGTATCCATTCCTGAGATCAAGATAGCCCGCGCCCGCTCCGTCGTAGATGCGATCGAAGCTGTGGCCGCCCAGCAGGACATTCTCGCCATCGCCGCCATAGAGCGTGTCGCTGCCCATCCAGCCCATGAGATGATCAGGTCCCGCGCCACCTTCCAGTTGGATACTTTCCCAGAAGCGCGAGTCTGTGCCGGACTGATGGAACACGAAATTCGAAGCTGTGAGTTGGTCGGCGGTTCTATCGACGATGACGATGCTGTCAGTGCCGTCCGGGGTCAGGACCAGATTCGACCCCGACTGACGGGCGCTACCCATGAGCTGATCGAAACCGGCGAGAGATTGGTAGAATGACAGGTCGATCAGATCGGCGTGTATGCCGTTGCTTTCAAAGCCGTAAATCACGTCCGTACCGGAGGTGACGTAAAAGATGTCGGTCGCGCCCGCGCCGCCGTACAGCCTGTCGGTTCCTTCGCCGCCAACGAGCACATCGCCGCCATCGGCGTAGAGCTTGTCGTCATTGCGCTCGCCCAGGAGAAGGTCATGGCCGGCGCCGCCAACGAGAGTATCAGCGCCGGCGGCACCCTTCAGGCAATCCTCGCCACCACCACCGGCAAGCGAGTCGTTGAAGTCACCTCCCCTCAGCGTATCCTGGCCATCTCCACCATCCATCAGGGCACCGAAGCTGTCGCCGTAATATTCGGGTACAGCAGCGTAGACCGCGAGGAAATCGTCGCCCTCGCCGCCATAGATCGTGTCGAGGCCCGTGCCGCCAAACAACCGGTCGCTGCCAGCCCCACCAAGGAGCGCGTCGTCACCTTCGATTCCAGCAAACGCATCGTCGCCTGCGCCGCCAAAGAAACGGTCTCCCTCTGAGGTGCCCGACAGACTGTCACCGCCGGAATCGCTGAAGAACCGGTACTGATCGGTCATGCGGATGTCGGCCGCCGCCACCTCGGCGCGTGTCAGGCCTGCAAACGTGACGGAGCCGCCGTCGGCCAGGTCGACTCTGAATCCGTCCGACGTTTCCTGCCCCGCATCGAGAAAATCATTCAGATCGGCAAAGCCCGAGGCGTCGATCTCGACAACGTCGTCACCGCCGCTCAGTCCGGCAATGACATCGTGGCCGCTGAACCCGCGTGCGCTGTCGAATTCGTCGCCCACCCTCACACGGAGCAGGTCGCTACCGGCACCCCCAGTCAACGTGTCGTCGCCGAAACCGCCGTCGATGGTATCGTCGCCGCGCGCGCCGGTTATGGCGTTCGCGGAACCGTTGCCAACGAGTAGATCCGAGCCATCGCCCGCATATATGTCCTCGATGACTGTTCCGTCTTCAACATGGACGAGTACGCCATCAATTCTGCCGCCGCTTCGCAGGTCGAGAACGACATCACTGCTCACCGCCGCCGTGTTGATCCGGTCATGGCCACCTGAATCGCGGATATGAGCGCGGTCGTTGTCGGTCCTGTGAGCCCTCGCCCGCTCGTAAGCGTAGGCGAAGTCGTCCGTGTAGATGAGATCGTCGTCGCCGGTTGCCTGCTCACCGAACAATCGCAGCGTCCAGCTGTTCAGGGTACCCGTATAGAGATGCTCGGAATCGAGCACTTCAAGCGTCCACTCACCAGCACTGTCGATGCCCCAATGCCTGTTGCTGGTGAACGTAAACTGTAAATCCATTCCGGGCAGGCCGCCTTCAAGGAGGCTGCTGTCGCCCGGACGGTGGAAAAGATGATAGGCGATGCCATCCGGGTCACGAAGATATACTGTCAGGTCGCCGAGCCATTCATGGCTGAGATCCAGTTCGACTGAGCCTCCCCCATTGAATTGGTCCATCCTGATGTTTTGGAACAAGGAGGATCAGAGATGGCAAGGAAGCGTCACAAGCCTGAGGAGATCGTGGGCAAGCTCCGCCAGGCGGACGTCCTGCACAGCCAGGGCATGTCGATGGCGGATGCGATCCGGCAGCTGGGTATCAGCGAAGTCACCTTCTACCGATGGCGCAGGGAATATGGCGGGATGAGCGGCGATCAGCTGCGGCGTCTGAAGGAGCTCGAGAAGGAGAACGAGCGGCTGCGCCGGGCGGTCTCCGACCTGACCCTGGACAAGCAGATTCTGAGTGAAGCTGCGAAGGGAAACTTCTGAGCCCCTCGCGCCGCCGACGTTGCATCGATCATGTCCGCCGGCGTCTCCGGATATCGGAGCGCCGGGCCTGCCGGGTTCTCGGCCAGCACCGCTCCACGCAGCGCCATCTCCCGCGTGGACGTGATGACGAGGCCCGGCTGGTGGCGGACATGATCGAGCTGGCCCGTCAGTATGGCCGATACGGCTATCGCCGGATCGCGGCCTTGCTTCGGGAGGCCGGCTGGCAGATCAACGACAAGCGGGTCGAGCGCCTCTGGCGGCGCGAGGGGTTGAAGGTACCGGCCCGGCAGCCGAAGAGGCGGCGGCTGTGGCTGGGCGACGGATCCTGCATGCGGCTGCGGGCAGAACGGCCCAACCATGTCTGGTCCTATGACTTCGTCCACCACCGGACACATGATGGCCGGACCTTCCGGACCTTGAACGTGCTGGACGAGTTCACGCGCGAGAGCCTGGCGATCCGGGTTCGCCGGAAGCTCTCGTCGGTCGATGTGATCGACGTCCTGACGGACCTGTTCATTCTCCGCGGTCCACCGGCCTTCGTTCGCTCCGACAATGGCCCCGAGTTCGTCGCCGAGGCCGTGCGGCGCTGGATATCAGCGGTGGGCGCCAGAACGGCGTTCATCGAGCCGGGCTCACCCTGGGAGAACGGCTTTATCGAGAGCTTCAATGCCCGGTTCCGGGACGAGCTGCTCGACGGGGAAATCTTCTACACGCTGAAGGAGGCGCAGGTGGTCATCGAACAATGGCGCCGTCACTACAACACGATCCGACCGCACAGCCGTCTCGGCTACCGACCACCGGCGCCGGAGGTCATCATTCCGCCAGGCTGGCCGTCAGGCTCCGCTCCGCTTCACCAGCCGGCCGGCCTGGCGGCAAAGCCGCCCATGCACTAACATTCCACCCGGACCAATCGCTGGGGGCTGGTCACGACCTCGACCCACTGAACCCGGAAGCTGTCTTCAATGATGACGGACGGCTCAATTCGTCCGGAGGGTGAACTTTGACTCCAGCCATGGTCTGGAATTGACCTTGAGGTGTCGTCGCTTGCTTCGACGGAAAGTTCATTGGCCAGGGTTGACTGCTTCTGCCAACTCTCGGCCAACCGCACGGCAGCATGGGCATCAATCACCCCGGGCCCGGTTTCACCGTGCCAACCGAGACGCCCACCGTTCCAGTCCTTTACGGCAAACTGCTCGTCCCGGCCGAAAAAGGTGGAATAATGCTCCGACCGATGCGAGCTGTAGAGCAGGATCTCCTGGACGTCCCGGTACCCGAGATCCCCATTTGCCTCGAGCATCAGCGCAATGACGCCGCTGGTCACCGCCGCTGCGCCAGATGAGTGGCCGAACTCTATGTAGTCGCCATCCGCATCGGTGTTGATTCCGTCAACACCGGTTCTGTCGGTTGTCTTGGTTATTCCGAATGACCCGCCGTCGACCGGCACCACGCCAAACAGCGGCGCGCCCTGGTTGCCCTCCACTGAGCCGCCGCCATCCTCCGACGAGGAACTGACCGCGATGGTGTAGCGCGAGTTTACCAGATTATGGAAATTTGCATCGTCACCGATACGATGGCCATTACCGGCTGCGAATACCCAAATGGTTCCTAGCCCGTCACGCCCGTTTTCGACTGCGTTTCGAAGGGCAACTTCGTACTCTGAAAACACCGGATCATTGAAGTTGTCATGGAAATAGAAGGGGAAGCCCCAGCTGTTGTTAGAGATATCGACCTGTGACTGAAGAAACAGGCTCTCCAGATACATTTCGTGTGTGGCATCTTCGCCGAAACTCAATCGATACCCAGTGATAGTGGAGTCCGGCGCGGCACCAACAACGCCGAAGCCGTTGTCGTCGGCGGCAATCAGGCCTGCAACAGCAGTGCCGTGCCAGTCTTCCCCCTCCGCTGCAGCGTCGTCGTCGCCTCCGTAACCGTCATAATCAATTGTCGTATCATAGTTGGCGATCAGGTCCGGGTGGTCCCACTGTACGCCGTCGTCGACGATGCCGATGACGATGCCGGTACCTCTATACTCGTCCCAGATGTCGGTGATGTTGATATCGACGTCGTCATAGTCGCCCGGAACGATGTGGATCTGTTCTCCCAACAGCGGATCCGTCGGGATGTACATCGGTAAAGCACCGGCCCCGAGCGGGACCGGCGTACCGGTCTCGTCCTTCTTTTCGGTCTGGTCTGCCACTTCGCCGCCCACGCCCGTTCCCCGTCGCGCATCCTATACGCGTGCTCCCGGGCGATCCAGCACGCGGCGGCAGAAACTTCCGCCTGGGCGCGGACCTGTCGGGAAATGTGACGGTCGACACAATCCCTGAGGTATGAAGATGCCGCCCCGGCCCGAGAGGGCAGAGCGCGGCGGGGCGGGCGGCGGAGGCGGGCCTCCCGAATCAGGCGGACTTCAGCTCGAGTTGCTGGTTGTAGGCGATGATGTGCTTCTCCATCCGCCGGCGGGCGAGGGCGCAGTCCTGTTCGATGATGGCGTCGAGGACGCGGCGCTGGGCGTTGATGGTGTCGGTGCGGATCTGCCTGTTGGCGAAACCCTCGGGCTTCGGTGTCAGCAGGTCGGGACCGATGACCTGGTAGATCGAGGCCAGGATCGGGTTGTGGCTGGCGCGCGCGACGGCCAGGTGCCACTGGATGTTGCCGCGCACGAAACGCGGCGAATCGGCCGCGCGGTCGAGCTTTTCGAGAAGATCCTCTAGGATGGCGATGTCCTCGTCGCTGCGATGCCGGGCAGCGAGTTCCGCCAGCGCCGGCTCGAAGACCTGGATGGTTTCCGCCAGCACCGACGTCGGCACCTGCTGGCCGCGGATGAACAGGTCGAGGGAGCGTCTGAGGACGTCGCCGTCGAGTTGCAGCGCGACCCGGCCGCCATGGCGGCCGCGGCGGGTCGATACCAGACCTTCGGTCTCCAGCACGCGGAAGGCCTCGCGCACCGATCCGCGGCTGAGTCCGGATTTCTCGACGATCTCGCGCTCGTTCAGCACCTGACCCGGGGCGATCCGCCCGTCCAGCATCTGCTCCCGCAGCTCCTCGGCCAGGGTCTCGAACCCCTTTCTGGCCTCTATCCTGCCAATATCCGTCAAGACGCCTCTCTTCGGCCCGCTTCCAACCTGTTTCGCGCCATTGCGCCAGCTTCCGGCGATGTCGGGCTGCCGCCCATTACCGCGTGGTTCCGCGAACGTAAAGACGGCGAGGGCCCGCTGCGAGGTCTCACTCTAAAATTCTTATAAGATTAAATCATTGGATATTTTGGCGCGCATACCTATGATGACGTTGCTGCGGTCGTTACGGGGAGGATGCGATGTCAGCGAGACGGTGGAGGAGAGGCCCGGCGCATGTCTGCGGTGTCACGGCAGGCGGGTCCGGAAGATGACGCGGCAGCTGGGACATTGGCTGCGCTATCTGACATCCGGTCTCGCCATCGTGGCGGACGCGCTTGTGGCGTTGATGATGCTGCACATCGCCTTCGAGGTGATGATGCGCTACGTCTTCGGCATCTCGGTGCCGGGTACGCTGACTCTCGTTTCCAAGTACTATCTCCCGGCCGTGGTCTTCCTGCCGCTGGCGATGGCCGAACGGCGGGGAAACCACATCAGCGTCGAGGTCCTGACCCAGGTGATGCCGCGCCGCGTGCAGAAGGCGCTGGAGGTCTTCGCCTGGCTGCTGGCGACCGCGGTCTTCGCGACGCTGGCCTATCAGACCCTGCTGGACGCGCTGAAGAAGACCCGGATCGGCGCCTTCGAACTGGACTTCGGCTACCAGTTCATGACCTGGCCTTCGTACTATGTGCTGCCGGTCGGCTTCGCGGCGATCGCGCTCGTGCTCCTCTACAAGATTGCGATCACCCTGTTCCGGAAGCCCGACCATCTGGGCCTGGAAACGGGCGACGGGCCGGCGGAATCCGCCGGCGCGAAGCGCAGCTAGGCGGCCGCGCGCATGGGTACCGAAATCGGCCTGGGCGGGATCGCCGTCCTGCTCGTACTGATCCTGCTCAGGGTGCCGATCGGCATTTCCCTGATCACCGTATCCTTCGGCGGCATCTGGATGCTCCTGGGCCCGCGGCCGGCCTGGGGAATCCTCACGGCGATCCCCTACGACTTCGCCTCCAGCTGGGCGCTGACATCGGTGCCGATGTTCCTGCTGATGGGATTCTTCTGCTACCAGGCGGGTCTGACCACCGGCCTGTTCGACGCCGCCCGAAAGTGGCTGTCGGTGCTGCCCGGCGGGCTGGCCATCGCCTCCATCTTCGGCTCGGCCGGATTCGCGGCAGTGACGGGATCGTCCGTGGCGTGCGCGGCGGCGATGGGCAAGATCGCCGTGCCGGAGATGATGCGCTACGGCTACGACAGCCGGCTGGCCACGGGCACTGTCGCCGCCGCCGGCACGATCGGCGCGCTCATTCCGCCTTCGATCATCATGATCATCTACGGCATCTTTGCGCAGGTGCCGATCACCGAGCTGTTCCTGGGCGGCATCGCGGCGGGCCTGCTTACGGCGGTCGGCTATGTCGCAGTGGTCGTCACAGTCGCCCTGCTGAAGCCGGAGATGGCGCCGTCGGTGGAGGAACGTGTCAGCCTGGAAGAGCGTATCAGGGCGCTGGGCGAGGTCTGGCCGGTCCTGCTGCTGATCGCCGGGGTGTTCGGCGGCCTGTTCAGCGGCATCTTCACGCCGACCGAGGCCGGGGCGGCGGGCGCGCTGCTCTCGATGATCATCGCCACCTTCAAGCGGACGCTGACCTGGACCGCCTTCCGCGACGCGCTGAGGGAGACGGCTCTGACCACGGCCGCCATCTTCGTCATCGCCATCGGCGCCAGCCTGCTCACGCGCTTTCTCACACTCTCGGGCGCGTCGAAGTTCCTGTCCGCCTACGTGATCTCGCTCGGCGCCGATCCCCTCATGCTGATGCTCGGAATCGCGCTGATGTACCTGGTGCTCGGCATGTTCCTGGAGCCGATCGGGGCCATGCTGCTGACCATCCCGATCCTGCTGCCGGTCATGGATTCGACCGGACTGAGCCTCGTCTGGTTCGGCGTCGTCCTGACCAAGTTCCTGGAGATCGGCATGATCACGCCGCCCGTCGGCCTGAACGTGTTCGTCATCAAGGGCGTTGTCGGCGAACTGACGACGACGACACGCATCTTTCAGGGCGTTCTCTGGTTCCTGCTCGCCGATCTCATCGTGGTGGGCCTGCTGATGGCCTTCCCGGAGATCGTCCTCTTCCTGCCAAGCCTCATCGAATAACGCGAAGCCGAATGATCGGACGAAACACACAACCGCTCAAACACTGGGAGAAACGTCAATGAAACTCGGACGTATGATCGCCTCAACCGCGCTGGCGGCCGGCCTGTTCGCCGGAACGTCGGTCGCGACAGAACTGAAGGTGTCCAGCATCCTGGCGCCCCAGGGCGCAGGGGCCGACGGCTACAACTACTTTGCCGAACAGGTCGAGAAGGAAACCAACGGCGAGGTCACCGTGCAGGTACTCCACGGCGGCGTGTTGCTGACCCCGCTGCAGATGCTGTCCGGCCTGCCGGACGGCGTCGGCGATGTCGGCTTCCTGCTTCCGCCCTATTTCCCGGCGGAGTTTCCTGAATTCAATCTGGCCGCCAACATGGCGATCGTCGGCGACGATGCGCTGGCGATGACCGGCGCGATCCACGAGTACATCACCACCTGTGAGCCGTGCCTCGCCGAGCATGCCCGCCACGGGCACGTCTATCTCGGTTCCTACTCGGCGACGCCCTATTACGGCCAGGGCCGCAAGGCCTACAGGACGCTGGACGAACTGAGGGGCACCAAAGTCCGGACCGCGACCGCGGCGCAGGGCCGCTGGGCCGAGCATTTCGGCGCGGTGCGCGTGGCCATCTCGGGCACCGAGGCGTTCGAGGCGATCTCCACGGGGACCATCGACGTGACGCTTGCTGCGCTGGCAGAGTTCTTCAACCTCAACCTCGCCGAGGTGAACACCCACGTGAACATGCTGCCGGTGGGCGTCTTCAACGGCAACTCGCCCTTCAGCTTCGGCGCGCCCCAGTGGGCGGACCTGACCGACGATCAGCGCGCCGCCATCCTGCGGGTGGCGCCCTATGGCGTGGCGACCATCGTCACCGGCTATGTCCGCGACGAGGACAAAGCCAGGGAAGTCGCGAAGGAGCGTGGCATCGAACTCGTCGAGCCTTCCGAGGAACTGAAGAAGGCATCCGAGGCCTATATCGCGACCGACGTGAAACTCGGTCTTGAGGAAGCGGAGCGGACGACCGGGCTCGAGAACGCCCAGGCCAAGGCGGACCGCTATCTCGCTCTGATCGAGAAGTGGAAGAAGCTCACGGCCGACATCGACCGCACGGACCCGCAGGCGTTCGGCGAACTGCTCTGGACCGAAGTCTGGAGCAAGATCGATCCGAAGACCTACGGACTCTGAGGAACGGTCCGGGCCGCGCCCGAGTCAGTCTCGGGGGCGGCCCGGAAGCCTCCTGTAGCGCAGCACTGAATGGGAGATCCCGTTGAAGCTGGAAATTCCATATCCGAAGGCCCGTGAGGACATCGTCTTCCGGGAACTGATCGACCGCCGCGCGGCGGAACATCCTGACAGGGTGTTCGCCGTCTTCGATGATGGCAGCGCCTGGACCTATGCGGATCTGAGGGCGAAGGCCGTGCACGTCGCCCGCGGGCTTGCCGCGCTGGGGGTGGGGCAGGGCGATCACGTCGTCTCCTGGCAGCCGACGGGGGCCGATGCCCTGCGCACCTTTCTGGGCGTCAGCTATCTCGGCGCCGTCTACGTCCCGTTCAATACGGCCTACCGCGGCGGCCTGCTGGAACACGTGGTGTGGCTGTCGGACGCGAAGGTCGCGGTCGTCCACGCCGACCTGCTCGACCGCCTCGGCGAAGTGAAACCGCATGAACTGCAGACCGTCGTCACCATGGGCGGGCCGGCCCGGGACGTGCCGGGACTGAATGTCCTGGGGAGCGATGCGCTGACCCCCGGCGAGGAACCGTCCGCCGGCGAAGCGCCGCCGCCGCTCGATCGCCCGATCGAGGTCTGGGACACCCAGTGCCTGATATTCACGTCCGGGACCACGGGGCCGTCGAAGGGTGTGCTGTCGTCCGGCAAGCAACTCGCGATCACGTCGGCCGTGCTCTACTACTGGCTCGACGGTTCGGACCGCATTCTGCTCAACCTGCCGATGTTCCACATTTCGGGAACGTCGCTGACGACGCGCGCCCTGCAGACCGGTGGCTCCCTGGCCGTCGTCGATTCCTTCCGGACGGAGGAATTCTGGCCGATGATCCGCCGGCTGGGCGTGACCTACACGCTGATGATGGGGTCGATGGCGTCCCTTCTGGCCAAGTTGCCCGAAACCGAGGACGAACGCGCGACGCCGCTCAAATCGATGCTTGTGGCGCCGCTTACGACCGAGGCGATCGCTTTCGCCCGGCGGGTCGGCGTCGATTGGTACACCACATTCAACATGTCGGAGATCAGCGTGCCGCTGATCTCCCGGCGCAATCCCGAGAAGGCCGGCACCTGCGGGCGTCTCCGCGAAGGGGCCGAGGTCCGCATCGTCGACGATCACGACAACGAACTCCCCGCCGGCGCGGTCGGCGAGATGATAATTCGTGACGACGAGCCCTGGGCGCTGAATTCCGGCTACCACAAGAACCCGGACGCGACAGCGAAGGCCTGGACGAACGGGTGGTTCCACTCCGGCGACGCGGTGATGCGCGACGCCGACGGCGACTACTTCTACGTCGACCGCAAGAAGGACGCGATCCGCCGCCGGGGCGAGAACATCTCCTCGTACGAGGTGGAGACGGAAGTCGCGGCCCACCCGGACGTGCAGGAGGCCGCCGCGATCGCCGTGCCCTCGGAGCATGGCGAGGACGAAGTCATGGTGGTCGTGATTCCGGCCGCGGGCCGCAAACTCGAGCCAGCCGAGCTGGTGAAGTTCCTCGTGCCGCGCATGGCCCATTTCATGGTGCCCCGCTATGTCCGCATCGTCGACGAACTGCCGCGCACCCCGACCATGAAGGTGCGCAAGGTCGTGCTGCGCGAACAGGGTGTCACCACGGACACCTTCGACAGGGAAGCGGCCGGAATGCGCGTACGCGGACACCGCTTCGCGCGCGGCGACGCGAATTCAGGCGGGACGGCCCGCAGTTCGGCCTAGGGCCGCGCCGCGCCCTTCGGATTCAAGCCCGCACATCTGGGAGAGATTGATCATGTCATCGAGTATGGAACGCAACACCGACGAAGCCCGTCTGTTCGAGGAGGCGGTCGCCGTCGCCAACATTCCGACGCTGCTGATGGTGCTGGTGCAGCTCACCGGCGAACTCGGCTGGCTGGAGCCGCGTTACCGGCCGTCGCGCGGGCAGGGCCTCGACGACAACGATAGCGGCGGCTTGCCCGAGGACGTTCAGCGGGAGATCCGCGAGGCGTCGCTCCAGGCGATTCTCGACTGGCGGGCCGGCAAGCCGGTGGCGCTGCCCGATCCGGACCCGGAACTGCTGGTGAAGATGCTGTCGATCTCGATGGGCGAGCCGGTGCCGGAGGAATATGGCGAGATGACGAAGGCGCAGCTGGGCCTTCGGCCGGTGGAACAGGCGCCGATCGAGGTGCCGGAAGGCTTCCGCGCGCTGGTGATCGGTGCGGGCGCCTCGGGCATGTGCATGGGCGTGCACCTGAAGGCGGCCGGCATTCCCTTCGAGATGATCGAACGCAACGCGGAAGTCGGCGGCGTCTGGCTGGAGAACCGCTATCCCGGCGCCGGCGTCGACACGCCGAACCACCTCTATTCCTTCTCCTTCGTCATGTGGGACTGGTCGAAGTTCTTCGCGCTCCGCGACGAACTGAAGGCCTATCTCAATCATGTCGCCGATCATTTCGGACTGCGGGACCACATCCGTTTCCAGACGGAAGTCGTCTCGACCGAATGGATCGAGGACCGCCAGCAGTGGAAGGTGACCACGCGCGATCCCTCGGGCCGCGAGGCGGTCGAGTACGCCAACATCGTCGTCAGCGCCGCCGGTATCTTCAACCCGCCGGTCTTTCCCGACATCCCCGGGATCGACGACTTCGACGGGCCGTCCTTCCATACCTCGCGCTGGCCCGACGACCTCGACCTGAAGGGCAAACGGGTGGCGATCATCGGCAACGGCGCAAGCGCCATGCAGATCTGCCCGGAGATACAGAACACCGTCGGATCGCTGACGATCTACCAGCGGTCCCTGCACTGGGCGGCGCCGTTCCCGCATTTCCGCAAGCCGGTGCCGGACGCGCTCCGCTTCCTGATCCGCGAAGTGCCGCTCTATCAGGCGTGGTACCGCTGCCGCCTGGGCTGGACGTTCAACGACCGGGTTCACCCGGCGCTGCAGAAGGATCCGGCCTGGCCCGATCAGGAGCGCTCGCTCAACGCCATCAACGACGGCCACCGCAAGTACTTCACCAAGTACATCCGTGACGAACTGGGTGACCGCCAGGACCTGCTGGAGAAGGTCGTGCCGCCCTATCCGCCCTTCGGCAAGCGCATGCTGATGGACAATGGCTGGTTCCGGATGCTGCGCAATCCGAAGGTCGAACTGGTCACCGAGCGGATCGGCAAGATCGACGGCAATGCGCTGGTGACCGAGGACGGCGAGCGCCGCGAGGCGGATGTCCTGATCATCGCCACCGGCTTCGACGTGCTGCGCTTCATCAACACCTACGAAGCGCGGGGCCGGGACGGGAAGTCGCTGCGCGAGGTCTGGGACGACGACGACGCGCGCGCCTACATGGGCACGCTCGTCCCGGGCTTCCCCAACTACTTCATTCTCTACGGGCCGAACACGCAGCCGGGCCATGGCGGCAGCCTGCTGTTCGTGATCGAGATGCAGATCAACTACATCATGGATCTGATCCGCAAGATGACGAAGAAGGACATCGGCGCGGCCGAGATCCGCAAGGATGTCCACGACGCCTACAACGCGCATGTCGAGAAGGCCCACGAGAACATGGTCTGGACCCATCCGGGAATGCAGACCTACTACCGCAACGACAAGGGCCGCGTGACCGTCAACTTCCCCTACCGCAATGTCGACCTGTTCGAGATGACGCGCGAGGCGAAGCTGAACGAGTACGAAACGGAAAAGCGGAAGGCGGGGTAGGGGGCGCCGTCAGGCCAGGGCGCCGGCGGCCGCTCCGACGGGCGGTGGCAGCGCAGCGGCGGCGCGCATTGTCTTGGTGGCCCCGAATTATCCTCCTATCGTCGTTTCCGGACGAGGGGGAACGACTAGGGGGACGGGCACGTGGGACTGGTGGATTTCGATGCGGCGGCGCTGGAGGCCATGTCAGGTGGCGATCCGGACGAGCCCGTGGTGATGCTCAACCTGCTGCGCTACCGCGATGTAGCGGAACCGGGTCATGGCGTGGACGGTCTCAGCGGCCGGGAGGCGTTCGATGTCTACGGACGTCGCCTGATGAAGCTGAATCCGCGTTTCGGCGTCGAGCCGATCTGGATGGGGCGGAGCGGCCGGACCGTGATCGGCGATGAGGCCTGGGACGTGGTCATGCTCGTGCGCTATCCCACCAGGCGGCAGTTCGTCGAGATGATGAATGACCCTGACTACCGGGCGATTTCACCCATCCGTGCAGCGGCTCTGGCCGACAGCCGGTTGATTGAAACCACCCAGCTTCTGCCCCGCACCTGATCTGCGCCTGGCGTGGAGATGACGGCGCCGGGCCGAGCCTGGCGGCCGCCGCCTGACAGGAGGTGAAGCCGTCGCGGCTGGGCGCTGCGGTCAAGTCAGGCGCAAGCGCGATCCACTGAATGCCTTCAGGCAGTCGCCGACAGGAGTCTTGCGGCAGCGCTGGATGCCCTGCCGTGCTTCGTCTTCTCGCGTTTGATCAGTGCCTCCAGTTGCCCGGCCGGCAACGGTCTGCTCAAAAGAAAGCCTTGCAGCGCATCGCATTGATAGGCTCGCAGGTAGCTGAACTGCTCCGGAGTCTCGATGCCCTCGGCAACGGCGACCATGCCCATGGCGTGTGTCATCATGATGATGGCCTGAACCAGAGCGGCATGTACCCGATCGCTCGTCATCAGGGCAATGAACGAGTAGTCGATCTTGAGCGTCTCGATAGGAAGCCGGCTCAGATGGCTGAGGGCGGAATGCTCGATGCCGAAATCGTCCACCGCGAAACGCACGCCGGCATCGGCCAATTGTCCCATCGTACGCGTGACCGTTTCGACGTCGCGAAGGATGGAGCTTTCCGTCAACTCCAGTTTGAGGCAGTCGGGCGCGAGGCCGGTTTCTTCGAGGATGGCGAGAATGCGGTCGCCGAGGTCCTTCTCGACGAGCTGCCAGGCCGAGAGATTGACGGCTATCGGAACATCCAACACGTTGCGGCATTGCCAATCGCGCACCTGGGTGCAGGCCTGCCGCAAGGCGAATTCTCCGATCGGCGCGATCAGGCCGCTCTCTTCCGCGATCGGAATAAAGTCGTCAGGCGGGATCAGCCCATGCTCGGGGTGCTGCCAGCGGATCAGGGCCTCGATACCGACGATTTCCAGCGTCTGCGTACTGTACTGCGGTTGAAAGAAGAGGATGAGTTCGTTCCTGTCGATCGCCCGGCGCAGGTCGGACTCGATACCCAGCCGCTGTACCGCACTCTCGGTCATTTGCGCATCGTAGAACTGATAGGGGCGCTCGGGCGCATCCTTGACCTTGTTGAGCGCGGTCGTCGCGTTGCGGATGAGTGTCTCCGCATCGTTTCCGTCGGCGGGTGCGACGCTGATACCCATCAGGACGTCCAGCGGATAGTCCTGGCCTTCCAGTTCGAAACGCCTTTCGAATTGTCGCATGATGGAGCGGATTGGCGCAGTGAAGTCCTTTTCCTTCCGCTTTCCCATCAGGACCATCAGGAAGCCGCCGCCACCGATATACGCAACCGTGTCGCCGCCCTGTATGGAACCTTGCAGCCGCGCACAGGTCTCGCAGATGCTGGCGTCGCCGGCATCGAAGCCGGAATTCTCCCGGATATCCGCGAGAGAGGCCAGTTCCAGGGCGATGACGATAGCCGGAGATTGGGTGTGCCTGGGTCGTTCGAGCACATGGCCGAACCAGTCGACGAACAGAGTGCGATTGGGCAGTCCGGTCAACAGATCGTGGTGAGCCAGGTGCGTCTCCAGGGCCTTTGCCTTGGTGACGTCGAGCGCTATGCCATCCCACTGAATATCGCCGTTTTGCAGCTCGTGCGGATACGACACTGTACGCACCCATCTCACGGCGTTTTCCGCTGTATCGAGACGAACATCGATCTCGACAGGTGTCATCTCGTTCGCGGACAGCGCCATGGCATCCAGGTAGCGCTGTCGATCATCGGGATGAATGTAATCGTGCACGGACGTCGCGGGCCGAGCCTTGCTGTTCGCGGCCACCCCGCACCATTCGTGGAAATTCGGACTGACATAAGGGTATGTCACCGATCCGTCCGGCCCCTGCACGCGGCGGAAAATGAAGCCGGGCATACTGTCGACGATGCTCTTGAGCTGATTTGCGCTACGTCGGGTCCGCTGTGGAAGGTCCGATGGGGCCGAGCCACGCCGGGACGTCGGAGAACTCGCTGGCACCTTGGGTCGTGGCGTCGCGACCATGCTCCGATCTCCAATGACGTTCTGCGGCGCTATTGCGTCCAGTAACGGTGTGGTGATGTGCTCACCCGGTAAATTCTGGCTCTGTTATTCAGAATATTCATGCAGGCTAGCAGGAATTCTCTCGGCAGAAATACATCTTTAGGTGCCTGTTTTCCGATACGACCCATGCGAGGGACGCGGATGACGGCTTGCACCACGGCATCAAGTTCTGACCGGCCGGCTTGCGGCGGTAGTGACCTGCTATCGGGAACTGGTTTTGCTTGTCCGCTGTGCCACCGGGCGGCCGATGAGAGGTCGATGCGTGACGCCGCGGCGTTTCGCACAACCCTCTTGCAAGGCGGCGCGGTCTGACCATGTTATAGCGCGCGCCGAGGGCCTCTACGGCCACGCGGCAGGAAGGCAATCCGGAAAAGCCG
This sequence comes from Rhizobiales bacterium NRL2, assembly GCA_001664005.1. Taxonomy (NCBI): domain Bacteria; kingdom Pseudomonadati; phylum Pseudomonadota; class Alphaproteobacteria; order Hyphomicrobiales; species Rhizobiales bacterium NRL2. Next base: position 3,147,646 of record CP016093.1, on the reverse strand, counting down.
ATCGACCCGGAAGCCGGCATGGACCGCGGCGGCGGCCGTGCCGGTGCGTGGCTGAAGTCCGCCGGCCTTCCAGGGATCGACGAGACCCATCCGATGCCAGTTTCCTTGTTGCAGTCGACGCGGCGCGACTTTCTCGCCGCGCTCTCGGCCGGTCTCAGCCTGCTTGCCGTCCCGCGCGCGCTGGCCAGCCAGGCGGCGTTCTCGCCGCAGGTGGTGATCGAGGAAGCCGCGGCCCTGGCGCGGCGGGACTTCACGCCGCCCGAGCGCATACCGGAAGCGCTGTCGCGGCTGGACTACTCGACCTATCGCGGGATCCGCTTCCGCAAGAGCGAGGCGATATGGGCGACCGCGCCCTCGCGCTTCTCCGTCGAGCTCTTTGCGCCCGGGTTCCTCTACAACGAGGGTGTCGACCTGTTCCTCGTCGAGGAGGGCGTCGCACTGCCGGTTGCCGCGAGCGCCGCGACCTTCGAGACGCCGACGCCGGAGATCGCGGCGCTGCTCGATCGGGTGCGCCGCTTTGCCGGCTTCCGCGTGCACTATCCCATCAACCGCGACGACTATGCGGACGAGTTTATCGTCTTTCAGGGCGCCAGCTATTTCCGCGCCGTATCCAGGGATCAGCGCTATGGCCTGTCGGTCCGCGGCCTCGCGGTCGACGTGGCCGAGCCCGGCGGGGAGGAGTTCCCGACCTTTCGCCGCTTCTGGATCGAGCGCCCGCAGAAGGGCGCCAGCCATGTCGTCGTCCACGCCTTGCTGGACAGCCCGAGCCTGACGGGCGCCTATCACTTCACGGTCCGGCCCGGCGATCCGACGACGATGGACGTGGAGGCGACCCTGTTCCCCCGCCGGACGGTCGAGCATGTCGGGCTCGGCGCGCTGACGTCCATGTTCATGCACGGCCCAATGGACATGGACAGCCGTCCCGACCACCGGCCGGCGGTGCATGATTCGCTCGGTCTGGCGATGCTGACGGGCCGCGGCGAGCGGATCTGGCGGCCCCTGGCCAACCCGCGCGCCCTCCAGATCGCCGCCTTCGTCGACCAGTCGCCGAAGGGCTTCGGCCTGATCCAGCGGGAACGCAGCTTCGAGGCGTTCCAGGATCTGGAAGCGCGCTACGAACTCCGCCCGTCGGCCTGGGTCCGGCCTGTCGGGGACTGGGGGCGCGGGCATGTCGTGCTGGTCGAGATCCCGTCCGACTCGGAGGCCAACGACAACATCGTCGCCTACTGGCGCCCGGCCGAGCCGCTGCTGGAAGGGGAGACCTATGCCTATTCCTGGCAGGTGAGCTTCCCCGACGACGTTCCGCCGCCGCCGGGCCTGGCCCGCGTCATCCGCAGCGCCCAGGGCATGGCCTTCGAATCCGATGAGCGCGAGATCGTCATCGACTACGCGCCTGTGCCCGGTCTGGATCCGGCGGGTCTGAGCCTCGACGTTACCTGCGCCCCCGGTGTCCTGCGGCAGGCCACCGTCCACGTCAACGAGATCACCGGCGGGCTCAGGGCTGCCGTCCGGTTCGATCCCTCCGGACAGCCCCTGAGCGAAATCCGTGTCCAGCCAAAGCGCGATGATGTCCCTGTCGGCGAGACCTGGCTCTACCGTTGGACGGCCGAAGGTTGAGCCCGAGGCGCCGGAGACGGCGCCCGCCCTGCCGCCGGAGCAGCGTCTCGACATGCCCCGCCAGGCGGTTGACGGCACGCGGGCGCCGCGGGTCGGCGGCTGGCGCAATACCTTGTCCGTCTTCCTGGCCCGCGTTCTCGTCGCGGCCGGCTCGGTGGCGCTGACGGCATTCGGCGTCCACGAGATGTACCGGGTTCTGGCGACCGACGGCGTCACCAGCCTGCAGTGGCTGTTTCTTGCGCTCTTCGCGGTCAATTTCGCCTGGATCAGCTTCGCCGGCTGTCAGGCCGTGGTGGGCTTCATCGCGCTGCTCGGACCGGCGCCGCGGCGGTTGCGCCGCGCGGCTGGCGGGGCGCTCCCCGGCATCCGGACCGCGGTGCTGTTTCCGGTCTATTGCGAACGGCCGGGCCGTGTTGCGGCTTCGATCGGGGCGATCGCCCGCGGACTGGCCGCCGCGGCGCCGGATCGTTTCGCCGTCTTCGTGCTGAGCGACACCAACCGGCCGGACGCCTGGGTCGAGGAGGAAGTCGTCTATTCGGGGCTGGTCCGCGAAGCCGATCCGCGCTGCCCTGTCTATTACCGTCATCGCCGCCGGAACACGGAGCGCAAGGCCGGCAATATCGCGGACTGGGTGATGCGATGGGGCGGCGGTTACGAGGCGATGGCGGTGCTCGACGCCGACAGCGTGATGGCGCCGGAGACGCTGGTGGAGATGGCGCGGCGGATCGAGTCCGATCCCGGTCTCGGCCTGCTTCAGACCGCGCCGGCGGTATGGCGCGCCGAAAGCCTCTACGGCCGCATGCAGCAATTTGCCAACCGCTGTTACGGCCCCGTCGTGACCCGCGGCCTGGCGGCCTGGCACGGCCGCGACGGCAATTTCTGGGGCCACAATGCGATCATCCGCACCCGCGCCTTCGCGGCGGCGGCGCGCCTGCCGGAACTGCGCGGACGCCCGCCCTTCGGCGGGCACGTGCTCAGCCACGACTTCATAGAGGCCGCGCTGCTGCGCCGGGCGGGCTATGGCGTCCGTCTCGACGCGGACCTCGCCGGCAGCTTCGAGGAGGCCCCGCCCGCGCTGCAGGACGTGATCGTGCGCGATCGCCGCTGGTGCCAGGGCAACCTGCAGCATGCGCGGTTTCTGCCGGCGCGGGGGCTGGTGCTGCCGTCGAGGCTGCATCTCCTGTCCGGGATAATGGCCTATCTCAGTTCGCCGCTATGGCTGATGCTGGTTGTCGTCGGTCTGGTGCTCGCGGCCCAGGCCCTGGTGGGTCAGCCGGGCTATTTCGCCGGTCCGTCCCTGTTTCCCGTCTGGCCGGTCTTCGATTCCGAACGCGCGGTGGAACTGTTTCTCTTCTCGACCGCGATCCTGCTTGCGCCGAAGGCGATGGGCGTCGTCGTCGCCCTGCTCGACGCCGGCCAGCGGCGGGCCTTCGGCGGCCCCTTCCGGCTGGTCGGCGGCGCACTGGCGGAGACCGTTCTCTCGGCGCTCTACGCGCCTGTGATGATGATCGCGCAGAGCCGTCTCGTCGCGGAGGTGCTGAGTGGTCGGGACAGCGGCTGGAAGCCGCAGCGCCGGGACGACGGCCGGGTCCCGTTCGCAGCGGCGCTGAAGGCGCATCGCCTGCAGATCGCCGCCGGCGCCGGCCTGGGCGCCCTGGCCTTCCAGCTCAATCCCGATCTCCTGCTCTGGCTGGCGCCGGTAAGCGGCGGCCTGATCTCCGCGGGAGTGCTCGAGTGGGCGAGCGGCAGCGTACGCCTCGGCAGCGCGTTGCGCCGCGCAGGGCTGTTGCTGACGCCCGAGGAGGGGCCGGCGCGGCCGGCGATCCTGACCGAGGTGGAGCGTCACGCCGGGTTTCGGGAGAATTTCCCGGCGGCCCCTGCGCTCCAGAGACTCGCCGACGATGCGGCGCTGCGCCAATGGCACCTTGCGCAACTGCCGGGCGGGGCCGTGGATCCGGCCTTCGATGCCGAAGCGCTGGTGGCGCGCGCCAAGGCGGAACTGGCGGACGACCTGACCGCGCTGCAGCACTGGTTGACGCCGTCGGAAGCGATCGCGCTGCTGCACGACATCGAGCGCGTCGCGGGCCTTCAGACGTCACAGCGCGCCGCCTGAGAGCCGCATTTGCCGGCGCCTGTATTTACGAGTATTCCTTGAACCGGGAGTAGTTCATATCCGCCCCGAATCTGCTCTGACAACGCCGCGCTAGGAGTTGCTGACACCGTTCATTACATCCGGCAGTTCGCGGCGCAGGAAGGTTGCGAGGGCGTCGACCTGTGGCGGGTTCCCCCTCCTCTCGTGCATCAGAAGGCTGATCTCCGGCAACCCGGCGATCCATTCCGGCAAGAGGCGGCTCAGCCGTCCTGCCGCGACATCCTCAGCGCAGACATAGGCCGGCAGAGCCACCACCCCGAGCCCCGCCGCGGCCGCCTGTTTCAAGGTGACCATGTCATCGCTGCGCATTCGCGCAGCGAAAGGAACGGAGGCACTGCTTCCGCCGGGCCCCTGCAACAACCAGGAGTTGCCCCCGGGTCGCCAGCCAAGCGCGAGTCCGGGCTGGCCCTCGAGTTCGGTCGGTGACGCCGATGCACCGATCTGTTGCGCAATGCCGGGTGAGCCGAACAGGTGCCACGGGACTTCGGTAAGGTGCCGGTGGATCAGCCCCGAGTCAGGCAGCAACCTGACATGTCCCCGAATGGCCAGGTCGATGCCGTCACTGATCAGGTCGGCATAGTCGTTGGAGGCTTGAAGTCGCAGAACGACGCGAGGGTTCTCGGACAGGAAACGCGGCAAGATCGGGCTGAGCGCGAACTGCGCAACGCCGATCGAACAGGACAGTGTGACGGTACCCTCCAGCGCGTCCTTGTCTTTGCGCACTGCAGCTTCGGCGGCCATCATGCATTCCAGCGCAACCTTGGCATGACGATAATAGGCTTCGCCCGCCTCCGTCAGCGACATCCGTCTTGAATCCCGATTCACGAGTCGCGTGCCAAGGGCCTCTTCGAGGTTTCTTACCTGCCGGCTGATCCGCGATTTGGGAATGCCCAGTGTCCGCGCTGCTGCCGAGAACCCCTGTTTCTCAACGACATTCACCAGGTAATAGGCTTGATTGAGGTCCATGGTCCGACGATTTCCTTGAGGCATTTGTTCCAAATACAGAACGCAGAGTTCCAGAATCAACGAATTTTCCCTGTGTCGTTCTGGCCATAGGTTCATATTCAGCAAAGGAGGCGAATATGACCGTTCAACACCTAGTTCGAGCCCACAAGTCCCCAGGCCGTCATCACAAAATTCCAGCAAGGGGAGAAGATGACCAGAGGCGACGGCTTCGAAGCGCTCAGCTTCATCCATCGCCAGCTTGACGGATTGATGGACCCGCTGATCATGGTCGATCACTTCACCATGACCGAGCCGACCTTCGGACCCCATGCCCATGCCGGGATCTCGGCGGTGAGCGTGCTCTTCGAGGACAGCACTGGGAGCTTCCGCAACAGGGATTCGCTGGGCAATGACATCGAACTGGCCCCGGGCGATCTCTACTGGCTGAAGGCCGCCCGCGGCGCGGTACATGACGAGGCGCCCACCCCCGGTTCGCGCACTCACGCCCTGCAGATCTTTGTCAACCTGCCGGCAGCACAGAAGCTGGAGGTGCCCAGTGCGCTACATGTACCCGCCTCGGAAATGCCGGCGATCGAAGGCCCGGGCCATCGGGTGCGGGTGATGACTGGCGAAACCAATGGCGTCGTCGGCGCCACCCCGCCCACTCTGCCGTTCACCATCCTCGATGTCGCCCTGCAGGCCAACGGCAGCTTCACCCATCGCCCCGATCTCGGAGACGCCACCTGGCTGCACGTCATCGGCGGTGAGATGGAGGTCGAACTCGACGAAACCCGCTACCGGCTCAGCAGCGACGCAGCGCTGGCCGCCCATGGCGCCGCCGAGATCCGCCTGCTGAGTGATGAAGGCGGCCAGGCCGTGCTCCTCGGCGGCACCCCCTTGCGCGAACCTTTCGTGCAAAAAGGCCCCTTCGCGATGAGTAACGCCGACCAACTGGCAGAAGTGATCGCCGCTCATGAGGCCGGCGAACTCGGCACCGTCGATTGAGCTGCCGCCCCGTTGGACTCTGAACCGAAACACCAACCAGTTCACTCAAGGCAAAGAGGAAAACAAGATGATGCATTGTCAGGCCATTCCGGGTCGGGCGCGCCAACGGGCGGTGTGCCCGATTTCAGACTGGCAGACGATGCCGGTCAGCGAGCGCTGCATCGAGCGGTCCCGTCGTCGGAACGGCTGATGTGATTTTTCGGCCCTGTTGTTCAGCCAATTCGTGGTGTCCTGCCGGCCGCGGATGCCCAGCACTGAAAGGGCCGCACGGCAGGAGCGGACGCGGTCGGTGACGATGATGCGAGGTGAACCGAACCTTTTGAGTGCTCGCCTCAGTAAGGCCGGCCCACCCCTGCGATCGCGCGTCCTGGTGACATGGACTTCCAGAACCAAGGGGTTGCGCATCCAGCCAGCCAATTTCACCGGCGAAGACTGGGCTCTGACAGCGCCGCGCCGACGATTCTCGAAGACGAGTTGGTCGTGTAGCCAGTCCCGGTCGAACCGGTCTCCTGCATCCCGGTCCCTGATTTACAGGGAATTTACAGGGAAATCCTTCGTTCTCGGGGTTCAGGGGCCTTCGACTTGCCCTGGGAAGCCGCAGATTTCTGGGGGTTCGGGCGCGAATTCCCTGCGCCCGGAACAGGGAATTCATTCGCGCGCAACAGGGAACGATCAGCGAAGAGCAGGGAAGAACGAATGCCGGATCAGCGAATGCTCATGTCCGGTGGTTGAAGCGCCCGAACCGCGCCGCCGCGTCCTCGGCCCCGCCAATGTCGTCTTCCTCGCCCGCCAGATCGGGCGCGGTGCGGGTGCGGCGGGTGGTTTGAGGCGTCGCCGCGGCGCCGGCAACTCGATCATAAACCGGCTGGCTTCCGCTTCCCGCTTTCGCCGAATGGTCTCGTCCGCCGAAACGGTCAGTCCGCGGGAGGTAGCGGGAACTCCTCAAGATAGCCCAGGAAATCCTGTTCGGTGTCGACCTGCAGTCCGTTGAGCACGCGCATGACTGCGTTGTAGTTCCCGATGATGAAGATCACATCGGCGAGGCGGGCAGCGTCGAATACGGCTTCGAGGCGGGTGAATGTCTCGTCCGACAGCCGCACTGTCTCCGTCATTTCCCGCGCGGCATCCGCGACGGCCTTGCTCTTTTCGTCCAGCGCGCTCGGCCGCGCTTCCAGATAGTCGACAAGGGCCCGGATGTCGCTGTCAGGTATTCCGGCGTTCCGGCTGACGCGAATATGATGGGACCAGGCATAGGCGGTCCGGGTGACGTAGGCGACGGTCAGGATTGCGATTTCGCGGACCAGCGCGTCCACTGCGCTCTCGTGCAGGGCGTAGCGGACAGGCCCCCAGAAAGCAGCGGCGGCTCCGGGACTGTGGCTCAGTGTGCGGAAGACCCCGTAGTTCGCGTTGAGGTGCGGATCGTGTGCGAGTCCCAGATCGACATCGCTCAATAAGGGCAATCTGGCCATCTTGGTCTTGCTCCTGTTGTCGTTGGGATGGCGTCAGCGCAGGTGGCATGCCGTCCAGTGACGGGGGCGCACCTCTCGCAATTCCGGCTGGGTCACGCTGCATTCCGAAACGGCTACCGGGCAGCGTGTGTGGAACGGGCAGCCGCTTGGCGGCGCTACAGGGCTGGGCACATCGCCCGTTAGAATGATGCGATCCCCGCGCTTGCGCTTCGGATCGGCGACCGGGACTGCCGAGAGCAGCGCTTCCGTGTAGGGATGCTGCGGTGTCTCGAACAGCGACTTGCGCTCGGCCAGCTCGACGATGTGCCCGAGATACATAACCGCCACCCTGTGGCTGATATGCTCGACGACCGACAGATCATGCGCGATGAACAGGTAGGACAGGCCGAACTCGTCCTGCAGGTCCATCAACAGATTGATCACCTGGGCCTGGATCGAGACATCAAGGGCCGAAATCGGCTCGTCGGCGACGATGAGCCGGGGTTCGAGGGCCAACGCCCGGGCGATGCCGATACGTTGCCGCTGTCCGCCCGAGAATTCATGCGGGAACCGCGTGATCTGGTCGTTGCGCAGACCCACTTTCCGGAAAAGCGCCTCGACGCGGTCATCCTTTTCCTTGCCCTTGGCGATGCCGTGGACCGCCAGCGGTTCACCCACGATATCGCCGGCTGTCATGCGTGGATTCAATGATGAATAAGGATCCTGGAATATGATCTGCATCTGGCGCCGATATGGCCTCATCTGACGCCTCGAGAGATTGGATATCTCTTCTCCGCCGATCCGGATCGAACCAGCCGTGGGATTGATCAGCTTGAGGACCGAGCGGCCCACCGTGGATTTTCCGCAACCCGATTCGCCGACCAGCCCGAGTGTCTCCCCCTTGTCGACGTGAAAGGTGATGTCGTTGACGGCGTAGACGAATTCCTTGGAACTAGGCAGCAGACCTTGCTGGAGGGGAAAATGCTTGCTCAGCCCTGTCACCGCGAGCAATGGATGGGTTTCTGCCTCCAGGGGCATCGTCTTTTGGCTTTCCATCTGTATCTCCCCAGCAGTCACACGGCCGCGACCGACCCGCTGTGCCAGCAGGCTGCGATGTGGCCATTCGTCTTGTCTTCCAGTTCCGGCCGCTGGACGCGGCACAAGTCGGTCGCATTGGCGCAACGTGGCGCGAACGCGCAGCCTGGAGGCAGATTGTTGAGCGCAGGGACGGTGCCCTCGATAGTCTGCAATCTGGCGCGATGCCTTCCCTCATCCTTGATGCCGAGGCGCGGGACTGCCCGGAGCAGGCCGCGCGTATAGGGATGTAGGGGCGTTTCAAACAGCTCTCCGACCTCGGCTTCCTCGACCTTCCGGCCGGCGTACATGACGACGACCCGCTGTGCCATTTCCGCGATGACGCCAAGGTCGTGTGTGATCATGATCACCGCCGTTCCCAGGACGTCGCGCAATTCCTGGATCAATTCCAGGATCTGAGCCTGAATTGTGACGTCGAGCGCCGTCGTCGGCTCGTCGGCGATCAGGATCTTGGGATTGCACGACAGTGCCATGGCGATCATCGCACGCTGCCGCATGCCGCCGGAAAGCTCATGCGGATAGGCGTCGACCCGTTTCAGAGGTTCGGGAATGTGGACCAGCTTCAACATCTCGACCGCTCGGTTCCGCGCCTCTTTGAGAGACATGTCCTGGTGCAGCTGGAGGGGCTCGATGATCTGTTGCCCTACGGTCATGACCGGATTGAGTGCGGTCATGGGTTCCTGAAAGATCATGGAGATGTCGTTGCCACGAATTCGGCGCATCTCGGCTTCGCTGGCGCGGACCAGGTCACGGTCGCCATATTGAATCGTCCCGCCGACAATCTTTCCTGACCGTGGCGGAATGAGCCGTAGGATCGAAAGCGAAGTGACGCTTTTCCCGCAACCGGACTCGCCGACGATCCCGAGCACTTCACCGCGGTGCAATTTGAATGATACACCGTCCACGGCAGGTACAATTCCCTGACGCGTGAAGAAATGGGTCTCAAGGTCGCTGACCTCCAGAACCACGTCGTTCGCCGCGCCTGTGGCCGCCTCGGGCCGCTGCATTGTCCCAATGGTCAATAGCCGATCCTCCCCCTGGCACCCAACCGCACAACGTCCGCGATCTAGGTCGTTGCGGGCACTTCACCCTGAAACCTAGCGCACAATCGACTCTATACATAGATTGACAAATGATAACATTTTGCTGCATTGTGATGGATGCAATAGGTGCAAAAATGCATCATGCAGATGTAGATTGTGTCAAAATAAGATGTTGCTACAAAGGGGAGGAGTTCAATGCATAGATTCCGTTTGACCGTTGGCGCGGTCCTTATTGGCGGGGCCGTTCTGGCTGCGCCCGAGGCGCCGGCCATCGCCGAGGAAGGCGAAATCGTCATTGCCCAGCCGGTTCTCCGGCAGCAGTTCGATCCAACTGCAGTCGTGGCGACGACGGACTTCCTTATTCAGGACATGCTCTTCGATGGCCTGATGAATCTGACCGAGGATGGCATCACACCGGCGCTCGCCGAGAGCTGGACGATTTCCAACGAAGGCAAGCATGTGGACTTCAAGCTCCGCGAGGGCGTGACGTTCCACAACGGGGATCCTTTTACGGCCGAGGACGTGAAGTTCACCTTCGAGAAACTCCTCTCGCCGGATAGCACGCATTCCTACCGGAAGCCCTTCCAGGCTGCCCTGGAAGGGGTCGAGGTTCTGGGCCCGCACGAGGCCCGCTTCGTGCTCAAGGCGCCCTGGCCGGGTCTGTTCACCGGCTCCCGCAACGCGCTGATTTCGATCGCGCCCAAGAACTACTACGAGAAGGTGGGCGCGGAAGGCTTCCAGAAGGCCCCCGTCGGCACCGGCCCATTCAAGCTCGCGGAACTGAAGGCCGGCGAATGGACCGAGTTCACGGCCAACAAGGACTACTGGAATGGCGCTCCCGACGTGCAGAAGGTTCGCAAGGTGTTGGTGAAGGAGCCATTCACTCGCTACGCCATGCTGACCAAGGGCGAGGCGGACGTGGTCATGGGCATTACCGGTCCGCTGCTCGAACGGATCCGCGGCAACAGCGATGTCCGGATCGTGTCCGCGAAATACAGCGGGACCTCGGCACTCTACTTCAACAAGACGACGTTCCCGGAATCCCAGGATCCGAAGGTTCGACTCGCCATTGGCCACGCACTCAATCGCCAGGAGATTTCAGAGACCGTTCTGGGTGGCGTTTGCGAACCGGCCACCAGCATCGCGACGCCGGGCACGTTCGGATATCTGGATGGGCTCGAACAGATCCCCTACGATCCGGACAAGGCCAAGGCTCTGCTGAAGGAAGCGGGCATCGAACCCGGGTTCGAGGTCACGTATGTATTGCACACCGAATCTTTCGGCTCCTTGCCCAATGCGCCGCAAGCGCTGGAGGCCATTGCCGGCAATCTTGAAGCTGTCGGCTTCAAGGTTGATCGCAAGCCGATGGAGACCGGCTCGTTCCTGCAGACCTATCGTGGCGGCAAGCAGCCCGACATCTTCTACGGTCCGTCGTCAATTCCCGACGATGCATCGCTCACAATGGACGGCTGGTTCCTTCCGAGTTCGGTATGGTCCTCGGGCAACGTCGATGTTCCGGAATATGTGGACATCTACAATCGGCAACTCGTGGAAACAGATCTCGCGAAGCGCGAGGCCATCATTCAGGAGTTCCTGAAACTCGAGGACGAACACCATCGTGCGGTGCCGCTTTTCTGGTGCGGGACGCCGTTCGCGGTCGGTCCGCGGATCAAGAACTGGGAACTCGGCCTGGGCAGCGGCTACCACATGAATCTCAACAATCTGCAGTTGAACGACTGACGGTCAACGAGGAAGAGGGGGGAGAAGCGGGGCATGTCCAGCCGTTTCGTAGCTCAGAGGCTGGTGCAGACCCTGCTTACCATCCTTCTGCTAAGCGTTATCGTCTTCGCGCTCGCGCGGATCTCCGGGGATCCGGTGGCGATCATGGCGCCACCGGAGGCCTCCGAGGTGGAGCTCGACCTGCTGCGGGCCAAGCTCGGCCTCGATCAGCCGATCCTCGTGCAATACTGGCGCTTCGTCAGCAATGCGGCCCAAGGCGATTTCGGCACATCGATCAAATGGAACAGCTCGGCCGCGGAAATTATCATTGACCGCTTTCCGGCCACCATACTGCTGTCGGTCACGTCGATGATATTCGGCCTGCTGCTCGCCTTGCCTGTCGGGATACTCTCCGCCGTCAAGCGGGACACCTGGTTCGACAATGTCGGGAAGGTCGTGGCCCTGACAGGGCAGAGCATGCCGACCTTCTGGTTCGGTATCCTGCTGATTCTCGTCTTTTCTCTCTACGTGCCGATCTTCCCGACGTCGGGGTACGGCTCCGCCGCACACTTGGTGCTGCCAAGCATAACGCTCGGCGGGTTTGTGGCGGCTTCAATCATGCGAGTGACGCGATCCTCCATGCTTGATGCGCTCGAAGCCGACTATGTACGGACGGCAAGAAGCAAGGGTGTTTCGGAATGGCGGGTTGTCATGGTGCATGCACTCAAGAACGGCGCCATACCGATCCTGACAATTACGGCACTGCAGGCCGCGACGATCCTGCGCGGCGCAGTGGTGACCGAATCCGTCTTCGCCTGGCCAGGCGTTGGCAAGATCGCGGTCGATGCCGTCTACGCCCGAGACTTTCCGCTCGTGCAGGCGGCCGTCTTGTTCATGGGTGTGGTGTTCCTGATCATGAACCTTCTGGTCGACTTTCTCTACGTCCTGCTCGACCCCCGAATCAGTTATCTGAAGAAATGAGCATGACGACGACCACACGTCCGCCACTCGTCAGTCGCCTGATTGGCCTGCGGCGCGCTCGACTGTCGGTGCGCACGCTCCTGCCCGGTGGTTTCCTCATTCTGATCCTGCTGTCGGCGATCTTCGCAGATGTGCTGGCGCCATTCGACCCCAACGCCCACAACCTCAGTGTATTTCTGTCTGAACCGGGTGGCGAATATCTCATGGGCACGGATGCCCTCGGTCGCGACGTGTTCAGCCGGTTGATGCACGGCGGGCGAGTGTCTCTGCTGGTGGGAATCAGCTCCGTCGGTGTGGCGCTCGTGATCGGCGTCTTCATGGGCATCATGTCTGCCATGATCGGCGGCTGGTTCGGCGAGGCGGTGATGCGCCTGACAGACCTGTTTCTCTCGCTACCCGCCGTTCTGATCGCCCTGGCTGTGGCGGCCACGGTCGGCCCGAGCCTGCCGAACGTGATCCTGATTATCGGTCTGATCTATTGGGCCCAGTTCGCACGAATGGTCCGTGGTGAGGCCCTGTCGCTCAGGGAACTGGACTACGTCCAGGCGGCCTATGCCGTAGGATGCAGCCCGATCCGGCTGCTTTGGCTGCACGTGCTGCCAAACTTGGTAAACACGATCATCGTGATGGCGACGCTTCAGATCGCCGCCGCGATCCTGCTGGAGTCGACGCTCTCGTTTCTCGGCGTCGGCGTGCCGCCGCCGACGCCGACTTGGGGCACCATGGTCGCTGAAGGCCGTCCCTACGTCGAACTCGGTTGGTGGACGGTCACCTTCCCCGGCTTTGCGATCATGATCACAGTGCTTTCCATCAACCTGCTGGGCGACGTCCTTCGGGACCGGCTGGATCCCAAGTTCAATCGAAGCCGCTGATCGCGCGGGCGCCTCTGCCGGAGGACTGCATATCATGGAAAGCGCTTTTCGCTGGCGGGACATGACCTTTCCCCAGGCGTTGGCCTGGGCTGCCGGTCATCATGGCGACAGGACCGCGATCGTCACGGTCGACGGAAGCCTGAGCTACAGAGAGTTGTTCGCACGCGTCGAAGCCTTCGCGCTCGGGCTGGACGAGATCGGCGTCTGCCATGGCGACCAGGTTGCGCTCTGGATGACCGACAGCCTGGAGTGGATGGTAGCGCGTTGGGCCGTGCCCAGCCTTGGCGCTGTGCTGGTACCGGTGAACACGCGATTGCGGGGAGAGGAACTGCGCTACATCCTGGACCAGTCGGACGCATCGACGCTGATCATGGACGCCTGCCACAGCGGCCACGACTATCTAGCCACCCTCTCCCACATCGTGCCCGACTACGCCGTTCAGAATCCCGGCGACTGGCGGACCGCCGGGCTGCCCAAGTTGAAGCGCTCGATCATAGCGCGGGACGGCGGTGAAAGGGGCGCGATGTACAGCTTCGACGCGATTCTGGCCCACGGCGCCGCGCGTCGAGGCGACGGGGCGCCCTTCCGGAATCTGAGCGCCGCCGTCGCGCCCGGCGACGTCGCGCAGCTTCTTTACACCTCCGGCACGACGTCGCTGCCGAAGGGAGCGATGGTGCGTCACGGGCCCCTCCTTGAAAACAACTACCATTCCGCCTCACGGACGGCCATGACGCCGAACGACGCCTATCTTCTGACCGTGCCGTCATTCAGCGCGTCCGGTGTGGCCGCATGCTGCCAGTGCCTGACGCACGGTGCGAAGCTGGTGCTCATGGATCGCTTCAGCGCGGAGGGTTTCTGCCATCTCGTCCAACGCGAACGGGTCACGACCGCCTTCTTCGCCGACCCGATCGTTTATGATCTCCGCAATTTTCCAAAGCTGGCCTCATTCGACCTGTCGTCGCTGCGGACCGGTTCGGGTGCCCCCCTGTCAGATGTTTCGGTCCAGTACCTGGTCGACGATCTGGGCGTCCGGGAACTTACGCTGATCTACGGAATGTCGGAGACGTCCAACGTCATCTCCCGCGGCCGCAGTGCAGATCCGCGGGAAGTGCGGCTGCGTTCAAACGGGCCGCCGCAGCCGGATGTGGAGATAACGATTGTCGACCCCGAGACCGAGGCCGTTCTCGACCCCGGAGAAGTCGGCGAGATCAGGATCTCCGGCTACACGGTGATGCCCGGCTATTACAACAAGCCGGCGGAGACGTCGGCGACCTTCGACAAAGCCGGGCGCCTGAAAAGCGGCGATCTGGGTATGATCAACGCGCATGGCGAGTTGGTCTACGTTGGCCGCGTGAAGGAAATGTTGAAGGTCGGCGGGTTCAATATCGCACCGGCGGAAATCGAGGCCTTTCTCGAGACCTGTCCCGGCGTTTCGCGGGCGGCGGTCGTGGGCGTGCCGGATGCCCGTCTGGTCGAGGTTCCGTTCGCCTTCATCGATATATCCGACCGAGCCGATGCCGACGCGCTCCGTATCCATGCTCTCTGCCGCGCGGGCATGGCCTCGTACAAGGTGCCGCGCTTCATTGTATTCGACGGAGACTGGCCGCTGACCGGCACTCAGAAGGTCCAGAAATCCAAACTTCTCGAACGGGCGGTGACGCTGATCGAAGCCGGGTCAGTCAAAGCACTGGCCTGAGGCAGCTGCTGCATACTTCGGGTTTGCATCCGCGGGAAATTGGCACATAATGTATCAATATTGGATCGTGCAAATTGAATCGACATTGATTCAATTTCGGGTCGGACGGGGAGGTGTCAGTGGCACGAGAGCGAATTGATCCGAAAGCCACCCATGCACACAGGCTGGCGGAGCACATGGCTACGACTTCGCTACGCCATCTTCCGCGCGACGCTGTCGATGCCGCGAAACGTGTGGCCTTGGATACCCTGGCGGTAGCTTGGGCAGCTTCGGACTCGCCGGGTTCGGCAGAACTGAGGGAGCTTGCAGCCCGGGAAGGCGGGGCCTCCGATGCCACCCTGCTCGCGTTCGGCGACCGAGTGCCAGCCGGCATGGCCGCGCTGGTCAACGGCACACTCGCGGGCGCTCTGGATTACGACTGCCTTCACGAACCGTCGGTCATGCATTGCGACATCGCTATCCTGCCTGCCGTTCTCGCGGTTGCCGAGCGCGAACAGAGCAGCGGCGAAGGATTTCTCGAGGCCCTGGTGCTTGGCAACGACCTCGCCTGCCGCCTCGGGCTGACGACATGTGAGAACGGCGGGTGGTTCTATTCCTCGCTGTATGGCGGCATCTCAGCTGCCGCTGCGGCCGGCAAGCTCCTGGGGTTGGACGCCGATGGCATACGCAATGCCATGGGCATTGCCCTGAGCAGCACGGGCGGCAGTCGGCAAACCAACCTGGAGCGCCGCTTCACCAAACGCATGCAGACGGCGTTCGCCGCCCAGAGCGGCGTTCAGTCGGCCCTGTTGGCCGCCGCCGGCGTCACGGGTCCGGCGGCCATATTCGAGGGGGAATGCGGCATCTGGAATCTCTACGAGGCGGGCGACCCGGAACCACTCTTCGATGGTCTCGGAGAGCGGTACCTCAACGCCGAGATCAGACTCAAGAAGTACCCGAGCTGCGCCTGTAACCATGCGGCTGCCGAGGCCGCGTTGAGAATCGTGCGTTCGAACCGTCTCGGCCCCGGTGACATCGCGCGGGCGACGGCCACGATCACGCCCTACATGCAGCAGATCACCGGCGGCCCCTTCCGGCCCGGCGACACGCCCCAGGTCGATGCCCAGTTCAACATCTTTTATTCGATCGCATCCGTTCTGCAGCGGGGCCGGCTCGGCGTTGAGGACATCCTGCCGCCGGCGATGTTCGACCCAGACATCGGCGAGATGATCGGCCGTATCGAGGTCGTGGTCGATGATGAACTGGATACCTTGCTGGCGCCCGCCACCGTCGTCATCGAAACGACGGACGGTCGCGTGTTGCGCGAGCACGTCGCCCATCTTCCGGGTACGCCAGAGGCGCCGCTACCCGATATCGACCTGGAGGAGAAGTTCCGCGCCTGTACGGGCCGGGGCGTCGATCCGCTTGACGATGCCCGTGCGGGAGCCCTGCGTTCACGGCTGATGCATGTGGAAGAGGTCGACGACATGGGCCGCTTCTTCGCTGACATCGCCCGCGTCGCCGCCCGTGCCCGAGCCGCCTGAGCGCCGCGCTGTGGACTCCAGTCAATCCGGTGAATTCGATCCCACGGACAACTCGGCACGTGCCGTCCATGACGATTCCGATTCGCGAATCTGGCGCAATGCAGTCTTCGCGGACGCGATCGAGTGGGCCGCCGAGGTTCACGGCCAGCGGGAAGCGTTGGTCTGCGAAGGCCAGCGGATCACATATGACGAACTGGCCGAACGGGTCCGGGCTTTCGCACGCGGCCTTGTCGATCTGGGTGTCGAGCCGGGGGAGCATGTCTGTCTGTGGATGTCGGACCGCATCGAGTGGATGGTGGCCCGCTGGGCCGTCCCCTATGTCGGCGCCGTGCTCATCCCGCTCAACACGCGCTTTCGCGACGCCGATACCGGCTACATCCTGAAGCAATCCGACAGCGTCATGCTGATCGTCGAGGATGGTTTCGAGAACATCAGTTATTTCGCGATCCTGGCCCGGCTTGTACCCGACTGGCGCGATCAGTTGCCGGATCGCTGGTGCGTCTCCGAACTCCCCCGGCTGCGGAAAGTCGTCGGGCTGGGTGCCGACCTGCCGCCAGGCATGGTCCCGTTCGAAAAGGTGGAGGCCCTGGGACGAGAACAGCTTCCGAAAGACGACCTTCTGGAAAGCCGCCGTGAAAGCGTCCGTCCCGACGATATTGCCCAGCTTCTTTACACGTCGGGGACGACCTCCCTTCCCAAAGGGGCCATGGTTCGCCACGGAGCTCTGCTCCAGAACAACCGCAACACGGTCGACCGGCTGAGGCTCGGCCCGGACGACCGGTTTCTGGCGCCCGTACCACTCTTCACGGCCACAGGGACGGGTTACACTCTTTCGACCCTGTTCGCGGGCGGCGCCTTCGTAATCGGGCGGCGGTTCACGCCGGAGAGTTTCTGCCGGCTTCTGCAGGACGAGAAGATCACTTTCACCTTCTTCGTCGACACCATGGTTCGGGATCTCCAGGATTTCGACGCCTTGGGGAGCTATGACTACACGCATTTGCGGACCGGGGCGGGAGGGCCTCTCTCTCCCGCCGGTCTCAGATGGGTCGTTGAGGCCTTCGGCGCGGACGAGATGTGCAACGTCTACGGCATGTCGGAGACCTCCAACGCCATCGCCCGGTCGTGGTGGTACGAACCTCTCGACTTGCGCGCGGACACCAACGGGTTGCCTGTCGAGGGGGTATCCGTCCGTATCGTCGATGCTGAATCCGGCGTCGAGATGCCGACTGGCTCCATCGGCGAGATTCGCGTTTCCGGCTACACTGTCATGGCGGGTTACTACAATCGCCCCGAGGAAAATGCGGCTGCGTTCGATGAGGAAGGGTGGCTGAGGACCGGCGATCTCGGCGAGATGACGGACGACGGCCACCTCGTCTTCCGCGGCCGGCTGAAGGAAATGATCAAGCCCTCTGGCTTCAACGTCGCGACGCTGGAAATCGAGGACTTCGTCAACCGCTATCCCGGCGTCGGCGAAGCCTTCGTCGTCGGTGTGCCTGACCGCCGGCTTGGCGAAGCCGCCTTCGTTTTCGTGAAGCCGCGCCCGGGCCAGTCGGTCGACGCGGATGCCCTGATTGAGCACTGCCGTGAGCATATCGCCGGTTACAAGGTGCCCCGACATGTCCGGATCGTCGACGCGTTTCCGATGACAGGCAGTGGCAAGGTGCGGCGACTGGAACTGAAGGAAGAGGCCCGGCGTCTGGTGGAGCAGAAGGTCGCCGACACCTGAATTGCTGCCGGGGGTGGCGGCGGAGCTCATCTTGGGAGGAGAAGAAATGACATACTCGAAACCCGGCGAAAAAGTCGCCGGTGCGTTCATCGATCCGGTTGATGCGCTCAACGCTCCCGGCATTCGGGAATTGTCGGAGCTAGCCATGTCGACGTTCCGGGAGCGCGGTATCCGCTATGAGCCCGAATGCAGGATGCCCGAGGAGAACATCCGCGATCTCTTTGAACGCGGATATCTGCTGTCTACCGTATCGAAGGAACTTGGTGGCAAGGGGAGTAATCTCGATACCGACGATCCGGCGACCTATCTCCAGGCTATCCGGGTGACTGCGAGGGGCTGCGGCTCCACTGCCCACTGCCTGCAGGTCAACAATCACAACAACTGGATGCTGGAACAGATCGGCACGCCGGACCAGCACGAGCGCTACATCAAGCCGCAGACCGAACGTCCGGTGCTCGTTACCGGCATTGGCAGCGAGCCAAATCGCCGCCACATGTACATCATGACGACAAAGGCCCGACCGCTGGACGGTGGCGGCTATGTGGTCGACGGCGTCAAGAACTACGCGACCAATGCGCCGATGATGGTGGTGGCGATCGTCTTCACCTCGATCGACGGGATCGAGCACTGGGCGGACAATCACCTCATGACCCTGATTGAGCCCGGCCAGGACGGCGTCGAAATCGACGATGACTGGTACCGCCCGATGGGCATGCGTGCCGCTGTGAGTTCGCTGGTGACGCTGAAGGACGTCAAGGTGCCGAAGGAAAACGTTCTCGGCAGCGCCGGCGACTACCCGCGCCAGCGTTGGCAGGGCAAGTTCCATCTCGGCTTTTCAGCCAACTATCTGGGCGTGGCCGAAGGCGTCTACGAGTGGTTCCGCGGCTACATCACCAAGAAGGGCAAGGGCAAGGACCCCATCGTCCTGCTGCGCGCCGGCGAAATGAAGATCGCCCTGCAGAACGCCGAGTCGCTGTTCCATGACGCGATCCGCGCCTGGAAGACGAAGTCCGTGGTCGAGGCGGAACTGCTCGCGATGGCGGCAAAGTTCACGACCGCGCGCGTGGCGCTCGACGTCTGCGAGAAGGTAACGATGGCCTCAGGCTCGACCGCCCTGTTCGAGGAATTCCCTTTGGGTCGGGCGATCGCCAACGTGCAGACGCATATCCAGCACGCCGGCCATGACCGGACGGCGCAGATTATCGGTCAGGCCGAACTCGGCGAAGAGTTCGACTCGACAATGCAGAGGTAGCCGTGGCGGATCGCACTGGAGGGCTCCCCCTGGAACGCGGACTGGAAGGCAAAATAGCCTGGGTTGTTGGCGCCACCGGGACGCTTGGCGCGCGGATGGCGCTCGATCTGGCCGCGGCCGGCGCGACGGTTTTTTGTTCGGGGCGAAGCGAGGCGAAAATCGCCAGTACTCTCGAAGGCATCGACGGTCCAGGTGGCGTGCATGGCCTCGCCGTCGATGTCACCGACCGGAAAAGCGTCGACCGGGCCGCGTCTTATATCGGTGACGCGGCCGGCGGACTCGACATCCTGGTGAACACCACGACCGTGCCGACCTTTGGCGATTTCCTGTTGCTTTCCGATGACGACTGGGAAGAGGTCCTGCAGACCAAGTATCTGGGATATGTCCGCGCGATTCGTGCCGCGGTGCCGCTCATGCGGTCGCGTGGCGGCGGACGCATCGTTTGCGTCACCGGAAAGGGCGGCCGTATACCCCGTGACGTTCACCTGCCGGGCTCCAGCGTCAATGCTGCGGTCAATCTCCTTGTCCGCGGTCTGGCAGGCGTCTATGGCCGAGAGGGGATCAGGGTGCTCGCGGTTTCGCCCGGCGTCATCCAGTCGCCTCGGCTGGCGGCGGTCCAGGCCGCTTCGTCGGACGGCGACGACGCCGCGGCGGCAGAGAGAATCCGTAGCTCCAACGCTCTCGGGCGGCTTGGCACGGCGGCGGAGGTCTCGGCTGCTGTTCTTTTTGCGGTCTCTGACGCGGCGGGTTTCGTCAATGGCGGAGTGATCGAGGTGGATGGCGGTTAGTGGTCTGCGAGGCGGGCGGCCTCGCGCCCGGCAATACGGCCGCCAACCACGCATTCGGCCAGGTTGCCCCCGGCCAGGTAGATATGGCCAAAAACGCTGCCGAGTTCGCCCGCTGCATAAAGCCCCAGGATCGGTTCGCCGAACGGATTCAGCACGCGCTGGCGGCTGTCGTGGACGGGCCCGCCCTGGGTGTTGATCACCATTGGCCAGACCTCGGCGGCGAGAAACGGCGGCGTGACGATCGGTACCATTGTATCGTCGCGGCGACCAAAGGCGTCATCTTCGCCCCGAGCGCAAGCGTCGTTCCAGGCCGCCACCGTCCTTTCGAGCGCCGCCGCCGGGACACCGATCCGTTCGGCCAGGGCGGCGATCGTCGACGCCTGTTTCAAGATACCGAGCTCTATTTCGGCGCTGTTGTCACCGCTCCAGCGATAGCGGTGGTCGAGGTCGTTGGCCACCGCGCGGCCGATGGGGATGCGCTTCCGGCCCGGTTCGTCGAGCAATGCAAAAGCCGGCAGTCTGGGGTAGCGCTGCTTCACTGGGTCGAAGGTATCGAATGGCCGGACGCCTGTGTCGCTCATGTAAGGCGGATACTCGTCCATGAATCGTCGGCCGTCCTGATCGACGAGTATCCAAGGAATCTCGACCACTGCCCGTTGTTGGGAGGGTTGGCCTTCCGCGTCGGTGACGCCCAGGTTCGAGACCGCGTCGTCTCGGCCCGGCGTCCACATCGGCAGTGCCTTCATGAAGAAGCCCAGGCGGTATTCAGGGTCCGGATGCCGCATGCCGTAGGGACCGTGATAATGCCACATGTGCCAGAGGTCGGCGCCGACCTCCTGCGCCATCAGGATGCCGTCGCCCGTGTTGCCCAGAAACGAGCCGGGCACGACCGGACCCGTCTCGAAATACTGGGCCTGCATCGCCGGGTTGTTCTCGAAGCCGCCGCAGGCAAGGACGACGCCTCCGCGGGCGCGAATGCGCACTGTCTCGCCACCTCTTTCGGCAACCAGGCCGAGGACGCGGCCCGAACCGTCGCGGATCAGCCGCCGCGCGGCCGTGCCGAAGCGGGTGGCGATGCGGCGCGAGGCCATGTTCGTTTCCAGAATGGCCAGCAGCTTTGCGCCGTCACGGGGGCCCTCGACGGCGTGCCACGCCGTCGCCCCGGTAAGTGACGGCACTTCGTCAACCTGACAGAATCCGAGGGTTTCGTAGCCGGGAAAGGGGTAGTTACCGACCGCGGAGATCCGTTTCACCGTCGCGCCGCAGGCTGCCGCAAGTCCGTCCAGATAGTCTGGCAGCCCGAGCATGCCATCGGCCAGAACGCGAAGAACGTCGTCTGGCGTTTTCCCGCCACAGGTCGATTGCAGATAGGTGAACGCGGCATCCGCGTCGGTCGTATATCGAAGTCCTCCGGCCGAAACCGCCGAGAGTCCGCCCGGGAACGGCATCTTCTCGAGAACCTCGACGGTGGCGCCAGCATCTGCAGCTTCAATCGCCGCAATGGCGCCAGCGGCGCCAAAGCCAACGACCGCGACATCGACCGTTCGTGTCCAGGCGCTATCGTCTTGGTCGACTTCCATGATCATTCGTGCCGATCTCGTGGTTCCCCCGGAGCGTTCAGGGATCGATGCGGTGCTTGAAGCCGGTCCGGCGGTCGGCCTTCGCCCGTTCGATCATTCCCGCGATCACGTCCCTGGTCTCAGCGGGGTGAATGATGTCGTCGATCAGATGCATTTCCGCGGCCCGGTAACCGAGAGCGTCTTTCTTTGCCTTTTCGATCAGCTCGGAACGATGGGCGTCGGGGTCCTCGGCCTGGGCGATGGCACGGGCATGAACCAGTTCAACGCCAGCCAGAGGCCCCATCGGATCAAAATGTGCTGTCGGCCAGCCGACGATGACATCCGGGTTTACGGGCCGTCCACCCAAGGCCAGATAGGCGAGGCCAATGCCTTTGCGGACCACGATTGTCGCCCGGGGGACCGTCGCGCCGATCATGGAGTTCAGAAGACGCGAGGCATGGCTGACCATGCGTTTGCTTTCGATCTCGGGGCCCACCATGAATCCTGGGCAATCGATGAAGAAAACCATGGGGATATGGAAGGCGTCGCAGAGATCCACGAACTTTCTGACCTTTATCGCGGCCTTGTCGTCGATCGTGCCGGCCAGGAATATCGGATTGTTGGCGACGAACCCAACCGACTCGCCATTCACGCGGCCCCAGGCTGTGACGAGACTGCGGCCGTAATCGGCCCGATAGGGAAAGATGCGGCCTCCATCGGTGACGAGCCGAACCAACTCGCGACCGTCATAGGCCTTGCGGCCGTCTTCGCTGACCAACTCCGTGATACGGGTCCGGCCCTGTTCGGAATCAATGGGCGCCGGTTCCGGTTCAGCGGGCGGTGGCAGTTCCCCGGAATTGGACGGGAAGAAGGACAGGAAATCCCTTATGGACTGAAGTGCTTCTCTTTCGTCTTCGGCCAGATGATCGGCCTGGCCAGTTTCGGAGGCGCTCTTTGTCGCTCCGCCCAGTTCTTCCATGGTGACTTCGCGGCCCAGACCGACGCGGACCAGCGGTGGTCCTGACATGCCGATATGTCCCATTCCGCGGACAATACTGACGAAATCCGACTGCATTGCCGTGAATGAGGGACCGCCGAAGCATGCGCCCATGAACACGGCGCACTGTGGCACCCGGCCGGACATGTTGTAGTGCTCGAGGAACCGGTAACCGACATCGGCAGCCAGGGCGCCGCTCATTTCCTGGAAACGCCCGGCGCCAGCCTCCATCAGCGTGATGTACGGCGCGCCGTGTTTGACCGCGAGTTCGCGGATGCGCTTGCTCTTCTTTTCCGCGACCCGGCCGCGGGTTCCCGCCTGGATCGTCTTGTCCTCTGAAGTGACGTAGACTGTTCGGCCATCGATTTTGCCGTATCCCGCGACGAGGCCGTCGGCCGGCGTGCGCGAGTGGAGCTCCGGAGTCTGGCTGCGGTTGAGGACGCCAATTTCCACGAACGTTCCCGGATCGAGCAGGATGTCGAGCCGCTCGCGAGCATTCAATTTTCCGGCGGCCTCATGTGCTTTGAGCTTCTCGGGCCCGCCCATGGCCTTACCCTCACGCCGGCGGGCTTCCAGTTCATCCAGCAACGATTTGTCCATCGGGTTCCCGTTTACTCCTTACGATCCGTCCGCACGCAAGATTCCGGTCAGCTTGGCTATCCGGGGAAGGGCCCTGCAACTCGGGGACGGTCTCACTTGTTGTTACGCCAAGTCTGGCTTGATTGTGCACAATGATGCAAGCAATAATGATACAAATTGTACCTACGACATTTATCCTGCAGGGACTGGCCGGGGTAGCCGTGTTGCATGCTGCCAGGCGCAAGACTGTGGTTATCGGGGAGGAAACGACGATGATCGAGTATTCGGTGGAGCAACTGGCGGAGTTGAGAAACGCGGAGGCGACTCGTGACTGGGCCCTGCTCGACGTGCGGGAGCGCGGCGAATCCGACGCATGCCACATCTTCGGAGCCACCTCGCTACCCCGTCGGCAGTTGGAGTACCGGATCGGTGATCTGGTCCCGGCCCGCGATACGACGATCATCGTCTACGATGACGGCGACGGACGTGCCCGTCTCGCCGCCGAGACGCTGTCGCGGCTGGGCTATGCCCGGGCCGGCTTTCTGACGGGTGGATTGCCCGTTTGGCGTGCTGCGGGACAGCCCGTCATTTCCGGCTCGAACGTGCCGTCGAAGGCGTTCGGCGAACGGGTTCACACGCAGGAGCATCCGCCGGCCCTGACCGCCGCCGATATCCGGCGGCGCATGGAGGACGGCGAGGACCTGATCATCTGCGACGTGCGAACGCCGGAGGAGTACCGGGAAGGCCATATTCCGAGTGGCGTCGAGGCGCCCTCCTTCGATCTGATCCTCAATGCCTTCGACCTCGGCCGAAAACACGAGACCGTCGTCGTCAATTGTGCCGGGCGCACGCGAAGCATCATCGCAGCGCGTACGCTCCACCTGCTCGGCGTCGAGAATGTCTATGCGATGGAGAACGGCACGTCCGGCTGGCTGCTGGAAGACCTGTCGCTGGAGAGCGACAGACATCGCAGCCTGGAAGAACCGAGCGAGGAGTCGCTGCACCATGCCCGCGACGCGGCCGAGCGCCTGGCCGGCGAGGCGGGTGTCGAAGTCTTGTCGACCGATGACCTGGCCAGCCGATTGCGAAAGCGGGGGACGTCCAACGTGTACGCCTTCGATGTCCGCAGCCTGGCTACCTACATGGAGGGGCATATCCCGGGCACTTCGGCGCTACCCGGCGGCCAGGCCATCCAGCGCGCGGACGACTTCTTCGCGGTCCCGTCGGGTGAGATCCTGCTGGTGGATGACGGAGATGCACGGGCAGCCATGACGGGCTACTGGCTGCGGCGGATGGGCTATCTCAACGTGGCCCGGCTTGCCGGTGGTGTACCCGCATGGCGCGGGGAAGGGCGGGCGCTCGAGACCGGCCGACCGAGACCGGAACCGCTGGGCCTGGTGGAGGCCCGGCAGGCCGCGCGGTTCGTCGATCCCGTCGATGCCCGGACTGCGCTCAAGGGTGAGGCGGCTCCCGTGGTCATCGATGTCGGGCCGAGCCGTCAGTACGCCGGCGGGCATCTTCCCGGCGCGCGCTGGTTGCCACGGGGTTGGCTGGAACTGAAGGTCGGCGAGATCGCCGCGCCCGACCGGTCGCTGCTGGTGACGGCGCGCGATGAAGGCCAGGCCGCCTATGCGGCGGCCACACTCGCGGCCGAGGGCTATCGCGACGTCGCCGTGCTGCGCGGTGGAACGCGCGCCTGGGAGAAGGCCGGAGGCGCGATCGAAAAAGGCGAGCCGGGCGAAACCTATGGCGGCGACGACTACGTGTTGCCGCCCTACAAGCAGGGCAAGGAAGGCATGCTCCGTTACCTAAAATGGGAGGTGGAACTTGTCGAGGGATCGGGGCCGGCTGTCGACGGCCGTCTCTGAGTTGCCCTTGACGACCGGTCAGGAACTTCCTGCTCGTCTCGGTTCGGAAGCCGAGCGTGTCGGAACATCCTGCGGCGACGGCGAAATGGTCTGGCGGATATGGGGAAAGGGTCGACCGATCGTGCTGCTGCATGGCGGCCATGGATCTTGGGAACACTGGATCCGCAACATCGGGCCTCTTTCGAAACATGGCAAGGTCATCGCTGGAGACCTTCCCGGACTGGGCGATTCCGATCCCCTCTCGCCGCCGGTAGACGCCCCGCGCCTGGCGGAGATTGTCGTGTCCGGCATCAGAAAACTGGCGCCTGAAGGCGACCTTGTTCTCGGCGGATTCTCGCTCGGTTCGGTAATCACGGCGCATGCCGCGGCGGCGCTGGGGACATATGTCCGACAGGTATTCCTGCTGGGACCAGCGGGCCTGGGAGCAGGCTGGGCCGACAATAGCGAAGGGATGCTGCGCCGCCCCTACAGGGCCTCCGTTGCTGAACAGCGCGCAGTCGTTCGCCACAACCTCGGGGTCAGCATGATCGGCGTTCCCTCACAGGTCGATGAATTGGCCGTCGATATCCAGTTCCGTCTGACGTCCCGCCGCCGGCGGCTGATCGGCATGCCGATTTCCGACTCGTCGGCGAC
Organism: Rhizobiales bacterium NRL2; assembly: GCA_001664005.1. Taxonomy (NCBI): domain Bacteria; kingdom Pseudomonadati; phylum Pseudomonadota; class Alphaproteobacteria; order Hyphomicrobiales; species Rhizobiales bacterium NRL2. The sequence goes on along the minus strand of CP016093.1, from coordinate 3,122,148 downwards.
CCTGGACGTCATGCCGGATATCGCGTCCAGGGCCCACGTGATCGCTGGCGACCGCGACCGCTATCTGCAGCCTAACGTCGCCGCCTGCCTGGGCCGCCTCAACCGGGAGTTCCCGGCCATGCGAACGACGATCGTCAAAGGCGCGGGCCACTGGGTGGCTTATGACGCCGCCGACCGGGTCAACGATCTCTTTGTGGGCAGCCTCGGCGTGCATTGAAGCGCGCCATGGACCAATCAGACAACCGCCATCCAGGCCTTTGGTTCCTGGTGCAAGAGCCGCGAAAGGATCTCGAGACCGTGCCGCAGCGTATCTTGGCCCGGCGCGCCGTCGATAGAGATTCGTACGGCATTCAACGGAATTCCGCGGTCGACCAGAAAATTGTCGCCGTCGGTGACATTGACCCCCTCGCGCAGTGCGCTTGCCACGAATTCGTGGGCCTGCCAGTAGCTAGGCAATTGCAGCCAAGCGAAGAACGCTCCCGGACGGCTGCGGATGTCGTTGTGGCCCAGTATTTCCGCGACGATCGACTGCCGTTGCAGGGTCTCCTTGAAGTTCATGTCGATGATTCTGTCGGCCGAGCCCGACGAAAGCAGGACGGACATCACGTCCGAGACCAGGGGCGGCGCTCCGAGTGACAGCGTGTGGAGTACGCGCTCCAACCGATCCACCAACTGGCGCGGTGCCGCCATGTAGCCGAGCCGCAGCGCGGGGCTCATGCATTTGGAAACGCTGTTGATGTAGATGGTGTGATCCGGCGCAAGGGTGGCGATCGGCGGCGGCCGGTCCATCAGCATGCCGCCGGCGGTGTCATCTTCGATGAGCAGCAAGTCGTACTTCTTCGCCAGTTCGGCGATTTCGCGCCGCCGCTCCAGAGGCATGAGCGCCGTGGTCGGATTATGGAGTGTGGGCTGAACGACCACCGTGCTGCCGAGCCCCGCTCTACACGCTTGATCGAGCGCAGCCGGAACGAGCCCGTTCTCGTCGATCTCCAGGCCTTGCAGCTCAATTTCGTGGATTGCGCAGATCGCCCGCAACCCGGCGTAGCTGATCGCTTCCCCAAGGACGCGTTCGCCGCGCCGGATGAAGGTGTTGAGCGCAACGTTCAACGCCAACTGGGCACCGCCGCATATCAGTACCTGATCGCCGCCGACCTTTAGCCCGTATCGGCTCAGCCATTCGGCGCCGTCATTGCGATGCGAAATCAGCCCGGCGGCTGGCGGATACTTGTGCATCGGATGCGGGCCGCTCCGGTTCGCGGCCTGAACCGCAGCTTCGGCGATGATGGCGTTGATGCTGCTAACCGGCGCACGGAAACATGCGAGATCGATAGCTCTGCTTACCGTTCGCTCGCTGGAGAAATCGGTGTATGGCGCGTCCTGGCGCGTGCCGCGGACAAATGTACCCCGTCCGACCTCACCGCTGACCAGTTCCCGTTTACTCATCAGCGCATAGGCTCGGCTGATCGTGCCGACGGTCACGCCGAGTTCCTTGGCGAGATCGCGTTGCGGCGGCAACCTCGTCCCTGCGGGCAGGTCTCCGCGCTCGATGGCTTCCGCATAGGCGTTAGCCACCGCCAGATATGTTGGCCCCTTCTCCTGGGATATGTCAGGCATCCACATTCAGGAATCCTAGCATTGTACCTATTGGCATCCTCTTATTGACCCCAAAATTGCCTCTGATCATAGTAGCATTGTCTGGCCGCTATGGTCTCATCTATCCGAACTGACATTTCAGGGCAGCTTGCCAATGACCGCCGAATATCTCTGGTACGGGCGCCGCATGGGTCTACGCTGACAAGTTGGATAGGTGACGGATTGCAGCCGAATCATGAGGATAGGGTGTTTCTGAAGCATCTTTGCGGTCAATGCAATGGATTTGGGCACCCTTGAATAGGAACAATCTACGCCCGGTTGCCGGAAGGAGAAAGGCGATGAACCCCTACAAGGGCATGAGCTACGGGCCGGCGCTCGACTATATGGCCGAACAATTTGGTGACCGCGAGGCGCTTGTATTCGAGGACCGTCGCATGAGTTTCACCGAGGTTCGTGCCGAGATCGACCGGGCTTCGGCAAGGCTGGGACGACTCGGTCTGGTCCGCGGCGACAAGGTGGCGATCTGGATGCCCAACCGCCCCGAGTTCATCTGGTACTGGCTGGGCGCCGCACAGATCGGCATCGTGCCGGTTGTGCTGAACACGCGCCTCGCCCTCGACGAGGCGGCCTACCAGATCGACCAGTCGGAGAGCGTGGCGGCAATCGTCCCGGGCGATGGTGCGTTCCATGATTTCGTCGGAGACCTAATACGGCTCTGTCCCGAACTCTGTGACGGACCGCTAGGAGTAAACGGCGGCGAACGGCTTCCCAAGCTTCGTCACGTTGTCGCGCTGGATCCGGTCAAGGGAGATGCGGCGGGCATCGAACGGTGGACCGACTCGGTTGCCCCCGAACTTGCTGTTCCGCCCCTGGTGACCGATCCAGATGCGCCGGGGATGATTGCCTACAGCTCCGGTACGACGGCGCTTCCGAAAGGCGCGATGCTCAATCATGCCGGCTTCCGCAAGGCCTGGGACCATGGCGAACGTTTCGAGCAGACGGCGGATGACAGATTGTACCTCTCGGTGCCGTTATTTGGCATTCTCGCCAACATCAACGGTGTTCTGACGTGCTGGAGCCGAGGCTCCTGCGTGGTGCTGGAGCGCCGTTTCGATGCCGGCCGCGCTATCGAGATCATCGAGCGCGAAAGATGCACGATGGCGTATCTGTTTCCCATCATGATCGAACAGGTGCTGGGGCACCCGGACTATCGGCCCGATCGGATACGCTCCCTGCGAACGGGAATAGTTGTCGGCACCGACACCGAGGTCATGCGGCGGGTCGCCGAAGATCTCGATATGCCCGGCTACTTCACCAGCTACGGCATGACGGAGACGTCCTCGGCGGTCACGCGCTGCTACTCCACCGACGCGCCCGAGGTGCGCCAGACGACGCACGGAAAGCCCCTGCCTGATATCGAGGTCTCCATCCGAGACATCGACACAGGTGCTGAACTCGCTGCAGGGGAGGAAGGCGAGATCTGCGTCCGCGGTTACAGCATCATGATCGGCTATTACAACAAGCCGGAGGAGACTGCCGCCGTCTTCACCGATGATGGGTTCTTCCGAACGGGCGATCTGGGCTACATGACGCCGACGGGCTACATGGTCTTCCTGCGACGCATCAAGGACGGCTACAAGCACAAGGGTTTCAATGTCTCGACGCCGGAGGTTGAAAAGGCAATTGCCGATCATCCCGATGTCGCCGAAGCGGCCGTCGTCGGTCTGCCTGACCGCCTGGCGGGCGAGATAGGGGTCGCCTTCATCATCCCCAGGGAAGGCCGCCGGGTCGATGCTTCGGCCCTCCGCAGCTTCCTCAAGCCCCGGCTGGCATCCTACAAGTTGCCGGCTCATGTCTTCGAGGTCGAGGATTTCCCACTGACTGCGGGGACAAGCAAGGTGCGCAAGTTCAAGCTGCGCGACATGGCGATTGAAGCTCTGAAAGAACGGGCCGAAAAGGTGCCCGTGCGCGACGGTACCGCCAATTGAGGATCAGCCGGAGACCCCGCGCGGGATGTCGCCGTCGATCTGGACGCGGCGCATGCGCCTGGTTTCCGTGTAGTCGTTCGGCGCGAAATGCTGCGTGCAACGGTTGTCCCAGATCGCCACGCTGCCCGCCTTCCAGCGGAATCGGACCTGCAGTTCCGGATTCATGACATGCTCCATCAGCATGGCGAGGAGATGCCGGCTTTCCACGTCTGGCACGCCGACAATCCGGCGAGTATAGCTGGAGTTGACAAAGAGCGCGCGCCGTCCTGTGACCGGGTGGAGGCGGACGACTGGATGCTCTACCGGGGCCCCCACCTCGAGTCCGCCGGCGCTAACGTTGCCTGTCCCCGCGAACCTCAGAACAGTCAGGCTGTTGTCGTGCTGTGCGACAAGCCCGTCGAGATGCTGCCGCAGGCCCGGCGACAGTGTCTCGTAGGCCGCGTACATGCTGGCGAACAGCGTGTCGCCGCCAATCTCTGGCGTCTGCTCCGCATAGAGCACGGCGCCCATCGGCGGCTGTTCGAAATCGGTGTTGTCGGTATGCCAGCGGCCGCCGACGTTGACCTTGCTGCCGTCGCTCTGGATCAGCGAGACATGATCGTAACCGTCGTACTTCGGAAGCTTCTTCGAATAGGTGGGGTTGCCGAACCGCCGGGATAGTTCGAGCTGTCGTTCGACCGAGAGGTCCTGATCACGGAAGAAGACGACCTGATGCTCCATCAGCGCTGCGTGGATGACGGCAAAGGTGGCGTCATCGACGCCGGCGCCGAGGTCGATACCATGGATCTCGGCTCCGAGCGCCGGCGCAAGCCTGCGAATTTCGATGTCGCCTTCAGCGGGTTTGCCGCGTTTCGCTTCCATCGCATGCTGGTTCATCGGTCGTCTCCCCAAGCGTCTGATCCGGTGACAATGTCACCATGGCATTAAATCATTGTATCAATTGTTCGCGCAAGGTCGGCCACCACTCACCAGCCATACCCCCGGATCTCGGGCGGTTCCCATATGCCGCGTTCGGCGAGGCGCGGCATCAACAGGCTGCCCAGCAGACGGATCTCGTCAGGCGACCAGATGGGCAGGGTGATGACAAGGCCGCTGGCGCCGTAGTCCCGGTAAAGCATCTCGATCTCGTCGGCCACCGCGTCGGCGGAGCCGTGAATCCGGCGCGCGCCGCTGACCGAACCGATCTCCCGCATCTGCAGGTCGCCCATCTGGGCGTAGATGTCGTCGTATGTGCTGATTTGGGATCGTACGGCGTTGAGATATTCGACCACGAGATCGAGGTCGACCGAACCCGCCACCCAGTCGGAGTATTCCTTAGCCTCCTCCTCGGTCTCGCGTACACAAATACTGGCATGAATCTGGACGCGAACGGCCTCGTCGCCGCGACCGTTATCGGCTGCTACTCGCCGCATGTCGGCGACGCGCCGCATCAGCTCGTCCTTCTGGGTCCGCCCGGGCAGGAAGGTATAATCGGCGTAGCGCCCGGCGAATGCGCGGCCAGCGTCGGAGGCCCCAGCGCTGACCACCAAGGGGCGCGGCTGTTGCACCGGGACGGGATGAACCACCTGGCCGCGAACTTCGAAATACTCGCCGGAGAAATCCACTGGTTCGCCGGACCAGGCTTGAGTCATGATTTCCATCGCCTCGGCCGCTCGCTCGTAGCGCGCATCGTGGTCGAAGCGTCCGATGAAGTCGGGGTCCAGCGGCGGTCCGAAGGAGCCGGCGCCCGTGACGATATTGACCCCCCACCGTCCAGCGCTCATCGCATCCAGAGTTGCCCCCATCCGCGCGATCGTCAGGGGATGATGCCACGACGTGTGGAGCGTCGTGATGCAGCGCAGCCGGCGCGTCGCGCCAAGTACCGTCATTGCCAGCAGAGGCGCCATCAGCAGCGGATCGCGTATCCATGCTGCGTGAGACTTCTTCCCGTACGGAGCATAGCCGTCCGCCATGAAGACGTAATCGAGCTGGGCTTCCTCGCACGCCTGTGCGACGGCCTGGTGTGTGGAGAAGTCCTCCAGCTTCATGTTGGCGCGCGCCACCGCGCCGGAGAGCGCATGATCAGCGTAGAAGTTCGGATAAAATAGGCCGATCCTGAGGCTCAAGGTCCTTCTCACTCGATTGGTGCGATCACCCGAAAACCCCCGGGAGAGAACTCAACTGCGTGGGCGGCACTGGCCGATGGGTTGCAGCATAGATTATAACAATATCGAAAGTTATGGTATCAATTTGTTTGAATTTAGTGCGATATCGGAATGATTTTGGCCCTGCGCTGCGTTCCCCGGAGCCAGGTGTTCGACGACGGGCGAATCTGGGCACGCATCTGATTGCCTGACGTCCATTATGGTATGTTGGGCCAGTATGGGCAGTTCGGGGTTGGGTAGGAGCGGGCGATTCTTATTAGAAATGGCACTGAGCCTGGGAGCTAGATACCCGTGACCAGCCCCCAGCGATTGGTCCGGGTGGGATGTCTATGCATGGGCGGCTTTGCCGCCAGGCCGGCCGGCTGGAGAAGCGGAGCGGAGCCTGACGGCCGGCCTGGCGGAATGAGGACCTCCGGGGCCGGTGGTCGGTAGCCGAGACGGCTGTGCGGTCGGATCGTGTTGTAGCGACGGCGCCATTGTTCGATGACCACCTGCGCGGCGTCAGCTGGCAGCCTGAGGTCAAGGAAACCGGCCGTTGACACGCCGGTTCCGGATTGGTCTGACAATGCCGCTTTCATAGCGGAATGGATTGCGCATTCGGCCAGCCTAACGGGCGCGAACCGGATGCGCTCCGAATTTGCTCTGACAAGGCCCAATCAGGCATTAAACCTCTCTTGAAATGAACAAGTTGAGCGACGCCAGAATTTTCTTCTCCTATGCCCGTCGAGACAAGACGCGAGCAGAAGGGATCTATGAAGCCCTGGAAGCGGTCGGCCTGACGGTCTACCGCGACACGGAGGAAATCCTGCCGGCCGAGGACTGGCGCGGGCGTCTCAAGGGACTGATCACCCAAGCCGACGGCATCGTCTTTGTGATGTCACCCAACTCGGTTCGTTCAGAAGTATGTTCCTGGGAAATCGAAACCGCGGTCGGGCTGAACAAAAGAATCATTCCCCTGGTTATCGACGATGTCGAGAATTCGCTCGTACCGCCAGAAATCGAGAAGCTGAACTACATCTTTGCCACGCCCGACAGAGATCTTGATGCGGCAATTCTGCTGGTTCGCGATGCCTGCACAACCGACATCGACTGGGTTCGGAACCATACGAAGTTCGGTGAGCGCGCCCATGAATGGGACCGTGCAGGGAAATCGTCGAGGACCCGCATCCTGCGGGGAGATGAACTCAGCGAGGCCGAGACATGGCTTTCCGTTCAACCCGATACCGCGCCAACGCCGACTGCCCTGCACCGCGAGTGGATCGCTGTCAGCCGCGCCGCGGCGAACAGGCGGCAGCGAAACTGGCTTGTCGGTGCATTTTCGGTTGCCGCATTTTCCATCGGCCTCGGCATTTTCGCGGAGTTCAACCGCCAGGTGGCCGCCGAGCAACGCGACCGGGCAGAGACAATTCTGGATCGCGGAAGTCAGACCGCCAACGACCTCGTCTTCGATCTCGCGCAGAGATTCCGGGACCGGGAAGGCATTCCCCAGGAGCTGGTCAGGGACATCCTGGAACGCTCGCGCGGACTCGTCGATCAACTGGCGCTGGAAGGCGAAAACCGGCCTGACCTGCTGCGAAGCAAGGCGGCTGCGTTGACGGAGATGTCGGTGACCCTCGCGCGGCAGGGAGACCTTGAGGCCGCCTTGTCGGCTGCGAGAGATGCTGCGTCAGGGTTTGCGGCGCTATCGGCAGCAGAGCCCGAAGAAGAACAATGGCGGATAGACAGGGCTGCAAGCCTGGACCGGTTAGGGGATATCCTGCTGTCGCTTGATCGCAGGTCCGAGGCTGAGGCGGTCTTTGCCGAAAGTCTTGCCCTTAACCAGGATCTGGTTCTTGCACGGCCCGACGACCCGGCGCTCGGCCTGAATCTCGCTGTCGCTTTCGAAAAGATCGGCACGCTGGCCTTGCGGGACAAGGACGTTGAAGAGGCGTTGACAAACTACGGCCGGGCACTGGCGTTGCGCGAAAGGTATGAACCGGAGGGCCGCGGCCTCGCCGTCGTGCTGGAAAAGGTCGGACAGGCACACCTGGCTCGGCAGGCCGCCCAGGCTGCGGAAGAGGCCTATGTGCGCAGCTTGTCGATCACCCGGACACTGTCGGCCCAGGATCCGTCGAACACCAGGCTGTCGCGTGACCTGTCGGTGATCAACCAGAAGATCGGAGAACTCCGGCTTGTCCAGAACGACGCGGAGGGTGCGCTCGTTTTCTTCCAGGCGGATGCGGAGATTGCGCGGCGGCTTTATCAATCCGATCCAGGCCGCGTCGAGTGGGCCGAGGACCTGGTGGTCAGCGAGGACCGGCTGGGCCAGGTCTACTGGCGCGCCGGCGCGGTGACGGAAGCCGAGGCACGCTTTTCCAGGGCCTACGAAGTTGCGCGCTCGGTAGCCAACGCTGCTACGGGCCGTACCACCCAGCTCGATGCCGCGTCACGCGCGGCGCAGAAACTGTCGCTGGCGCGGTTCAGCATCGGCGACATCGGGGGAGCGCTCGAAGTCGCCGAAACGAACGCCGAAGACCTGCGCGAGTCCGGCGAACTGGCCGAAAACCTGGCCGCTGCGCTCAACAATGTTGCCTGGTACGCCTTGTTCGCTGGCACGCCGGACAGGGCCCTGGCTGCGGCCGGGGAAGCCACGTCTCTCCGGCCGGATAGTGCGGCCTACGCCCTGAATCGCGCCCATGCCCTGATGTTGTCGGGAAAGACCGAGGATGCCCGGGCGATCTATCTGAAGCATCGCGGGACGGTCGTCGGCGGCCGTACCTGGCCGCTGCTGGTGTCAGACGATTTCAGCGTTCTTCGGGAGCACGGGATCGAACACGGACTGATGGGCGAGATTGAAGACCGGTTGGAATTGAACTAGAGCAGGTCCGTCAGGGCTCGCCAGCGCCGACAGGCGACAGCCGTGAGTTCCCCGAACATCGGCACCCGTCCGACACAACAGAACCGGATTCCGGAGCAGCGCCCATGCCGGCCTTTCGAAAATTTGCCTCATTCATGCTTGCCGTTGTGGGCATTCTGCTTTCTGCACAATCTACCAGAGCCGATCAGCATGACGTGATGGAGGGTTGGCTGTGGGGGATACTCTGGCAGTACGTGGAGAGGGACCAGCCGGCGCCGGCGGACCCGCGTTACCCGGTGTTCCTGAGCGATGTCGAGTCGCAGCGGCAGTTGGGTCTCATGGAAGCCAATTACGGACCCTACCGGGGTGAACCCGAGCTCCCGAACAAGTGCTTCTACTATGGTGATGGCGGGAACCTGATTTCGGTCTCCGACGACTTCCTGGACGCATATGTTTCCCGCGGTTTCTCGAAGGCGACATTGTGCATGGGTCTGGTGAGCGGGATTCGGTTCAATACGGAGAACGGTCATCGGCTCGCGACGGTGATCATGGTCGACCTGAAGGAGGTCGAGTCGCCGGATTATTTCGGTGAACCCGGTCCGATAACCGAAGAGATTCCAGTCGAACTGCCAGACTGCTTCCGCCGCGGCCTGCCCCTTGTCGATTGTCGTTTCGCCTATCACCCGCTCACGGGCGTACCCCTGAAAGCGGACGACACCGATCGTATTGCAGAAGCGGGTAGGCGGGCCTTGGCTGCGGGCCGCGAGTTAATCTCGGCCGGAAATTACAGCCGCCCCTGCACGGAAGAGGACGCCGCTCGTCCCGTTGAAGATGAAAGCTGCTACGCCACCGACAGCGAAGCCGTCAGGGGCTACATGCCGTGGGAATATCGAGTGAATGCGCTTCACCCTGCAATGGTGCCCTTGGGCGGATTTTATCGATTTGACCCAGCTTTCGATGAGGGCTTTGCCTATGCCATCATGGCGGACGGAGCAGCTGGACCGTCGGCCTCCATGGAAAGCGTGGACCTCGTCTTGAGCGGGAAGAACCGTGCGACAAGAGCAAGCCTTGACGCATTGATCGTCGCCTCAAGAGACCGATAAATCAGCATTGCTGACGTGACCCCAACTTTTATCCAGCCGTAGGTAGTGTCCTCGTGTGATCTGACCTTGGGTCAGTATGGATTTCAAGAGGCCGGGGGGCGGAGCCTTGATGTAGCGCAGAGCCCCGGCCGGCGGTGCCGAACCGCGATCGGTACTCGACCGGGCGACAATGGATGAACAGGCCGAACCAGGGTCGGAAGAGCTCTCGATCGAACTGCCGGTTCGGGTCGCCCGCCGCGGCGTCGAAAGCCGTATCGTGCTGGCCGGCGATAACGCCAACGCCGGAGCGCCCGATGCAGCGCTGGTGCGGCTGATCACGCGCGCCCATCGCTGGAACAACATGCTGGCGACCGGGGAGGCGGGCTCGCTCCAGGAACTATCGGCCAAGGCAGGCATCGACCGCAGCGAGATCGGTCGCGTGCTGCAGCTGGCTTATCTCGCCCCCGACATCACCGAGGCCATCCTCGATGGGCGACAGCCTTCCGAGTTGAGCGCGCATCGCCTGAAGCGCATGGCCGGGCTGCCCCCTCGACTGGGCCGAGCAGCGGAAGGCGCTGGGCTTCGCTTGATCAATCACACGGCGACCGCTTCCGGTAAAACCATCTGTCCGCGACTCCGGAACCATGTGTCCGGCTACAATTGTCCGCCGGCCAAACGATGGTGGGGCTACCGAAATGGCCCGAAAGAGACGCTCGCCGAAACGGGCGGGAAATGAGCCGGATTCACTGTCTCTCGTGGTGGAAATTCGTCTCCAAAGCGCCCGAAAGTCCCGGAACTCCGGCGTTCCGGTGCGGGGCTGACGGGGCTGCTGAAATGCGGAGACGAGTTGGTCGTGTAGCCAGTCCCGGTCGAACGGGTCTCGTGCATCGCTACCCTGTTTACAGGGAAGAACAGGGAAATTTCGTCTTTTTCGGGCCTGGCGGGGCGCTTTCTGTTGCCGTAACCCCCTGAAATCCGGTTCCTTTTCGCGCGATTTCCCTGTGACCAGAAACAGGGAACTTAAGTCCCGGAACAGGGAACCGGAATCCGCGGGCAGGGAATCCGACACTGAATGCAGGGAACGCTGTTTTCAGGATCAGCGAATTCCCCAGGGAATTCCCGTCGAACCCCTGGTCCACCGCGCTTCGGGCTGACGCCAACGATGATGCCGTGCGCGGGCGCGGGCCCGGAGCAGCGCCGGTGTCGGCGGCCGGCCCGCGCCATGCGTGAGCCGGTGGGATTCCGGCAGCGGCTGGGGGCGCATGGGGCCTCTCCGCGGATGACCGGTTCGCCCATTCCAAAGATCTGCGGCCGAGGCTGGCCGACCGCAGGATGCGGGACAAGCGCCACCGGAACCGGGACGGGCGACCTCTGAAGCGGGACGGATGTGGGACGGGAGGGGCCTGAAGTGGGACAGCTTCGCGCGATGGCGGGACGGAAGTGGGACGGCGGCAGGGCGATTCGGGACAGAAATCGATGATTGCGGGACGGATCTGCCGATTTCCGGGACGGGCGCGGGACGGAATTGACCGTCGGTTCGCCAGCCGGTCGGGCAGGAAGCCGGCCAGCGCCCTATAGCGCCGGCCGGGGTTGTCATGGTGGATTGATACGGTCGAAATCGAAGCGCCTTGGGTTACACCTATCTGGCGGCCTTGGCCTGGCGTCCCTTGCGGCCGAGCCCGATGGACTTCGCCATCTCGGCGCGCTTCTGCGCGTAGTTCGGCGCGACCATCGGGTAGTCGGCCGGCAGATTCCACTTCGCGCGATACTGCTCCGGGGTCATGTCGTAATTGGTCCGGAGATAACGCTTCAGCATCTTCAGCCTCTTGCCGTCCTCGAGACAGATCAGGTGGTCGGGCGTGACGGAGCGCTTGACGCTGACCGCCGGCTTCTGTGGCTCCACAGCTGCCGCCTCTTCGCCTTTGTCCGCGGCGTCCAGGGCGTCGAAGGTGCGCCGGATCAGGTTCGGCAGTTCATCGGCCGGGACCACATTGTGGCCGACATAGGCCGACACGATCTCGGAGGTCATCTCCATCAGGTCCTGGCGGCTGGTTGGCTCGTTCGCGGCGTCGTTCTTGTCCATCAATACTCACTCTCTGATCTGGCCCGAAGACAGTCGGGACACTTGTGGATTTTAAAGGCCTGCTTACCCTTGCCGGGAAAATAGCGATCCGAAGACCAATGACAATAGTGCCTTGCAGCGATTTTATTCAAAAAGATGATGATCGTTGCAGTTATGATGAGCGCAGGGATCAATAGACGTAGTACGTCTATCGCTCACTCTTCAAATATCAACGGTGACCACCTTCGATGAGACATCGTTCGAAGAGATCAGGATCACGCGGTACTCCGTTGGTTGTTTCATGGCGGGCCGGAACTAGCCGTTCAACCTCCGAATCCCGGCAACTGAGCCTGCCCGAGGAGCGGTTCCAACGCCTGCCGATCGCACCGCCTCACCCGGTGATTCGCCAAACTGGCGCTCGATGCCAGCAAGTTGCAGTCGGAATCGGGGGACGGTTTCGATTCTTGCAGGCAACCCCCGGGGACATGCGCCGACAAGGTTCTGATAAGCTTTTAAAAGGCTCTAAAACGTTCTGGCCATTTTTAAGAGGCGGTTTTTTGCGGATTGGAAAGTCATGCAGCGGCGGGAGGGCTGCATCTATCAGAGTCTATTAGAAGTCTTTGAAAGATTTTCGCCGGATTCTGCATCAGCCGCTTTGACAATCGAGCTCCGATAGCGACAGCGTGGATGAAGGGCGCGGCCGGAACAGAACGTGACCGGCCATGCTCCGAAAACGCCAGCGCAATGTCGGAGACCCCGAAGATGACCACGAGAACCCAGCGCCGCGCGGGCGGCGCCAGGCGGACGCGCCAGACCCGGGGCGGCAGCCGGGAGAAGGCCGCGTCCACGATCGCCGAGCGCCGCATCGACGAGCTTCGCCCCTATCAGGGCAATGCCCGGACCCATTCCAGGCGGCAGATCGGCCAGATCGCCGACAGCATCGACCGCTTCGGCTTCACCAACCCCGTGCTGATCGCCGATGACGACACCATCATCGCCGGCCATGGCCGCGTACTGGCGGCGAAGCAGCTGGGATTGAGAGAGGTGCCAACCGTGCGCCTCTCGCACATGAACGAGGCCGAACGCAGAGCCTACATCCTGGCCGACAACAAGCTCGCGCTCAATGCGGGCTGGGACCAGGAGCTGCTGGCGATCGAACTGCAGGCCCTGGTCGATCTCGACTTCGACGTGGAGATCACCGGCTTCTCGCTGGCCGAGATCGATTTTACCCTCGATGCCGCGAGCGAACGCGACGTGCCCGGCCCGGCCGGGCCCGAGGACGAGATCCCGGACCTGCCGACCACGGCGATCAGCCGGCCCGGCGATCTCTGGCGCTGCGGGCGTCACCGCGTGCTCTGCGGCGATGCCAGGTCGCCCGCCGACTACGATCTCCTGCTGGAAGGCGAGGAGGTCGATCTCGTCTTCACCGACCCGCCCTACAACGTGCCGATCGACGGCCATGTCTCCGGGCTTGGCAAGGTGCGCCACCGGGAGTTCGCCTTCGCCTCGGGCGAGATGTCGGAGGAGGCCTTCATTGCCTTCCTGACCGAGACGCTGGGCGCGGCGGCCGACCGCTGCCGCGACGGCGCCATCGCCTTTGTCTGCATGGACTGGCGGCACATGGGCGAACTGCTGGCGGCCGGACGCACGGTCTTCGACGAGATGAAGAACCTCTGCGTCTGGAACAAGACCAATGGCGGCATGGGCGCCTTCTATCGCTCCAAGCACGAGCTGGTCTTCGTCTTCAAGGTGGGCACCGGGCCCCATGTGAACAGCTTCGGCCTCGGCGAGACCGGGCGCTACCGCACCAATGTCTGGGACTATGCCGGCATCAACAGCTTTGGCGTCAGCCGGGACGCCGACCTCGCCATGCACCCGACGGTCAAGCCCGTGGCCCTGGTGGCGGACGCGATCCGGGATTGCTCCAGACGAGGCGACATCGTCCTCGATGGCTTCGGCGGCTCGGGCACGACCCTGATTGCCGCCGACCAGGTCGGCCGCAAGGCCCGGCTCCTCGAGTTCGACCCGGCCTATTGCGACACCATCGTCCGGCGCTGGGAACGCGTCACCGGCAAGCACGCGACCCTCGCGGCGACCGGCCAGCACTTCGAGGATGTCGAGGAGGAACGCCTGGCCGAGATGGGGCCGGAAGATCCCGATCCCGACATGAACGCGCCCCAAGAGGGCGAAGCGGAAGAGGCGCTCCCACAGGCCGCCGTCGCCGAGACGGAGAGCGGCAGATGAGCGGCGGTCAAGACCGGAAGGGCGCGCGGCCGGTGCGCCGGCATCGTCCGCAGAAGCGCGATGTACGGTCCGGGGATGACGGCCGTGCCAGGCCGGAAGGCGATCGCCGGGACGACGGCGACGGCGACGACTACGAGGTCGGCTTCGGCAAGCCACCCAGGTCGACGCAATTCCGGAAAGGCCAGTCGGGCAACCCGCGTGGCCGGCCGAAAAAGCCGAAGCCGAGACCCATCGAGCTTGCCGATGCGCCGTCCGACTACTTCCTCGAACAGGAGGCCTATCGTTTGCTCAGGTTCCGGGAGAACGGCGAAGAAGTGGAACTCCCGGCATCCCAGGCCGTCGTCCGCTCCGCGATCATGTCCGCGCTCAAGGGCAATCGTCTTTCTCAGCGCTATGTCATCGAGCACCTGGAGCAGAAGGAGGCGGCCCGCCAGCAGTTGAAGATCGAACGATACCGGCGCCTCGAAGCTGCCAAACGAGACGGGCAGCAGGTTCTGGCGGCCTGCGGGCGAAGCGGCAAACCCGAACCCGAGCTTCTGCCGCATCCCGACGACGTGATCCTCGACCCCAATACGCTGGACGCGCGCGTCATTGGCCCCTCTTCGGCCGCCGAGGCCCGGCGATGCGCCCATCGGATCGCTCTTCGCGCCCACCTGCTTCACCGGGCAGCTCATGCGGACCGATATGGCGCGACCAGGTCCGGTTCATCGATCGCGACCGGTCGATCGGGATGGTTGCTCCTGGCCCAGGTTCTGAACCTCGGCCTGCCGCCAAGATTGCAGTGGACGGACCAGGATATGACGTCGGCGCTGATGCGCTACGCAGCCCTTCCCATGCGTGAAAGCGCCAGACAGATCGAGACCGAGCGCGAACGTCTCGCGCACGAGTGGCAGGCGATGAAATCCCTTCCGCCCGAACTGGAGCGCCAGATCAAGGAACTGGTCGGGCAAGTCATGCCTGCGGCGATGGATTGAGCTGATAATCGGCTGGGGAGAGACGCATGGCCCTGCTATTGGCAGTGGACTTGCCGCTCCAAGGAAGCCATTCGGGGCGTCGTAGTAGGGTCCCGACCCGGCAGAGAATGGAGCATTCGGATGGCGACCTTGCGCAGTCTGAGTCCGGGTTTCGACCCGGCGGTCGTCGCCGGCATCGACGCGAAGCTGCGCGAGGTCGAAACCAACCATGGCGTCCGCATTCTGTTGGCGATCGAGAGCGGCAGCCGCGGCTGGGGCTTTGCCTCACCCGACAGCGACTACGACTGCCGTTTCATCTATGTCCGCCCCCGGGACGACTATCTGAGTCTGTTTCCGAAGCGGGACGTCATCGAGTACCCGCCGGACGGGATCTACGACGTCAATGGCTGGGACCTCCAGAAAGCCCTGAAGCTGCTGCTCAAGGGCAATGCCGTCGTCATCGAATGGCTGACCTCGCCCTATGCCTATGCAGGCGATCCCGCCTTCCGCGACGAACTGCTGGCCCTGGCGCGCGAGGTCGTGCAGCCCGCGGCGATCGCGAACCGTTACCTCCATCTCGGCGAACGCCAGTACCGGCGCAGCCTCGAAGGGAGGGAGAGCGTCTCGCTGAAGAAGGTATTCTACGTCCTGCGCCCGGCGATCGCGCTCCGCTGGATGCGCCACCACCCGGGCGAAGCTGTCGTGCCCATGGCGTTCGGGACGCTGGTCGACGAAAGCGACCTACCGGCAGAGGTGCGGCCTGTGATCGGCGACCTTCTCGCCCGCAAGGACGAGACCCGGGAGCTTGGTGAAGGCAGGCTGCCGGGGCTGATCGAGGCGGAGTTCGGGTGCGCGCGCGAAAACTGGCCAGCCTCGGTGCCTAGTCCGGCGGTGACCGCAACCAGGCAGCTGACGAGCTCTTCCGGCGTTGCTTGAGAAGGACCGGCGCAGGGGAGTTATCTGTCTCCGATGACGGCTGGCGATAGCCGGGCCACAGAAACCTGCCATGTTTGAGCGTAAACGTGCCGGCGATGCTGCTGAGAAGGTTATTGTATGGTCGCCGGACTCAGTCTGAACTGCTCATATTCGAGAGCAGTCCGGCCGTCTCGTGACGCGGTAGTCACGCCCAGACGCGAGTTCGTGGCACGCGTGGTTCGCTCGTCCTTGATCTGGCACTTTCCTGGCCTCCGCTGGTGCTTTCTCGCGGCCTGACGGTTGGGCTTTCTCGACAGCACCGGCCCCGAGCTAATGCGTCAGGCCAATGATTCCAGTTCCAGAAAGGTCAAGGATGACCTGACGGCAAACGCTGCACTGGCGCGGGCTGGTTCGCTGGCTTGACCTTCCGGTGGCTGGAACGTGTATGTCTCTCACCAACTTAGCTTTCGGTGCGGCCAGCTGACGAGAAATAGTGTCCTCTTTCCGTTGGAGCTGCAGGAATTCGGTGCGTCGAACGCGCAGCAGATGCTCCAGCGAGGGCGGTGCGGAGCCTTTGAATCGAAGCAGATAGGACCTCGTGAATGCTAGGAATCCCGTTCCCCAACATCGACCCTGTCGCCTTCGAGGTTGGGCCTTTGGCGATACGCTGGTACGCCTTAGCGTATATAGCCGGAATCCTGTTCGGCTGGCGCTACTGTCTCCGTCTTGCCAGACGCGACACGATCCGGCCGAACGCCCACGATTTCGATGACTTCGTGGTTTGGGCGGTTCTTGGGATCATACTGGGCGGCCGCATCGGCTACGTGGTCTTCTACAATGCCGCCTACTATCTGGAGAACCCGCTGGACGCCCTGATGGTCTGGCACGGCGGCATGTCGTTCCACGGCGGTCTCCTCGGCGTGCTCGTCGCCATCACGGTCTTCTCCTGGCGACGCGGCTTCTCGCCGCTGGCGATGGGCGATCTCGTCGCGGCGGCGGCGCCGATCGGCCTGTTCTTCGGCCGCGTGGCAAACTTCGTCAACGGCGAGCTCTTCGGTCGCGTAGCCGACGTGCCCTGGGCCGTAATCTTTCCGCACGGCGGCGACCTGCCGAGGCACCCGAGCCAGCTCTACGAGGCCTTCCTCGAGGGCCTGGTCTTGTTCGCCGTGTTGGCAATCCTGGCCCGTCGTCCCGGGATGCGAGCCCGGACCGGGTTCCTTACGGGGGTTTTCCTCGTCGGCTACGGCTTGGCCCGGACGTTCGTCGAGCTCTTCCGCGAGCCCGATGCCCAACTGGGCTTCATCCTCGGCCCGATCACGATGGGCCAGGTCCTGTCGGCCCCGATGGTCCTTCTGGGGCTCTACCTGATGGTTCGAGCGCGCCGCCCGGCAGAGGTGTAGCCGCCGCTGCAAAACTGACTCGGGTGCCGATTTGAGAACTGATCCACCCCGTTAGGCTGGGCCCGACGCGCATGGCGGAGGGCCCGGATGATCGGAGTGGAGTTGTCGATGGAGATCCGGGGGTTGGTCAGGCATGGGAAGGGCGTGCGGGAGATTGCGCGCGAGGTGGGCGTGTCGCGCAACACGGTGCGCCGCTTCCTGCGCGATCCGGCAGCGGCTCGCGCACCGCCGCGCCGATCGCTCGTAACATCTTGCTGGAAGCGCAGCACCGCGGCTCGGCCGGTGACAAGCTGAACGTCATCTGAGGGTTTAGCAGGGACGCGACACGGGGCCGGTCATCCTAGCGCGGGAGGGCGCGGATCGCGCCGTAGAACGCCTCGGCCGGCTCGCCGGTCCGGTCGTTATCCGTGAAGAGGGCCACGGCCTCGACGGTCTCCGGTGGCTCTCGCCCGAATGCCCGGCGAAAGTCATCGATAACGTTGCGACGCTCTTGTGTCCACTCGCCGAGGCGCTCTTTGCCGCTTCTCACGACGATGCTGCGGACAGTTCCGGGATGATAGGGGCTGTCGACGACCGCGTTTTCGGGGAAGCGTCCACCCGTCCAGACATAGGCGAGGGTGGGGACATCGCGGTTGAGCAGGCTGGGGCGCCCGAAGATCAGAAAGATGGCCGCCGCGAAATCCTCGCGAGCCTTGATTCGGATATCCGCCGTTTGCTGCAGGCGGTCGACCCGCCACGTCCAGGCGAGCCAGGGATGCTCAGCGACGTCGTAGCGGACATCGCGATAGAGCCCCGATGCGGAGTCGCGGGCGACGGCACGGATCGCCGCGACGCCCTTGACTGTGACCCTGTCGTATTGAGTAGCAGAGTTGAATTTCTGGTGCGTCCACGCCTCGCCTAGGGGCGCCGCCGGGTCGGCAAGCAGTACCGGCTCCTTCCCAAATGCGGGTAGCGCGAAGGAGAGCGCGAGTACCGAAAGCGCCACGAGGCGCGAGACGAGCGGCGCGATGCGTGCGATCTGTGCGCTTTCCTTCGCTATGCTTACTCGCGTCGCGCCGGTACCGTGATTGGTCGAGCCCGAACGCGTGTCTCGAGCGACGGATTTTTGCGAGGAACCGCTGCGGTGAGCCGGCCTCATTGGACTGCGAGCAGCTTGCGGATGGCCTGCCATCGAGGAAAGAACATGGGCACCTGCTGCCGGTAGGCGAGATAGGCGTCGCCGTAGCGCTGGATCAACTGCGCCTCCTCGCGGCGTGCCAGATGCACGTAAGCCAAGACGATCACCGGCCCAAGCGCCAGGGTGGGGATGGTCGGCCAATGGACGAGTTGTCCGAACACGGCTAGGAAAATGCCCGTGTATTGAGGGTGCCGGATGACACTGTAAATGCCGTCGGTGAGCAGCCGGCTGCCGTAGAAATAGACCTTGATCCAGCCCTTGACGATCATGAGCAATCCGGTGATTACGAAGGCGTAGCCGATTGCCATTTCGAGTACCGCGCCGACCTGGCCGTAGCCCAGCAGGGTCACCCAGAGATGGCCACTGTGATGGACCAGGGGAATCTCGATCGGCAGCACGCTCGTGAGGAAATAAATCGTGAGCGGGAAGCCGTACATCTCGGCGTAGAGCGCGATGATGAAGGTTTGCACGAGCCCCGCGCCGGTCCAGTCCCGCCAGCTTGCCGGCGCCACGAAGTGGTAGAGCACCCACGACGCGATGACGATCATCAGGATCGCGTAGGGCCACAATTGCAGCCAATTTGAATAGGACTCAATCATGTTCTTCCTTGCGTCGATCGAATGAGGCCCGACCCTCTGCCCTCTCCTGAGAGTCGGCATCATCGGTTCTCATACCCTTCTTCCAAACTCGGTGGGCACCCTCGGGATCGCGGCCATCACTGTTCTGTCGGCACATGGTGATGCGGCGGATCTGCCGCGATCGCTGAGCACTCATCCCTCCTGCCATGAAGAAGCATGAGCCTCTGCCGTCGGGAGGTGGCCGATGAAAGCGGGGCTTGTCGTCACCTCCCGACCAGCGGGCAAAGAGAGGCCGCTTGACCTTAGGCCGGGTGTCTTCAGTCCCGGGGCTGCGAAACGATGCGCAGATAGGGCTTGGGCGCCCTCCAGCCTTCGGGATACTTCCGCTTCGCCTCCTCGTCCGAGACGGCCGGGACGATGATGACGTCCTCGCCCTGCTGCCAGTTGACCGGTGTCGCCACCTGGTGCTTCGCCGTCAGCTGGCAGGAATCGAGCAAGCGGAGCACCTCGTCGAAATTGCGCCCCGTGCTCATCGGATAGGCCAGCATGGCCTTGATCTTCTTGTCCGGCCCGATCACAAACACCGAGCGCACGGTGGCATTATCCGCCGGAGTCCGTCCGTCGGCGCGGTCGCCCGCGTCCTCGGGCAGCATGTCGTAGAGCTTAGCGACCTTCAGATCCGGATCGCCGATCATCGGGTAGTTGACCGCGTGGCCCTGCGTCTCCTCGATGTCCTTGGACCAGCGGGTATGATCGCCAATCGGATCGACGCTGAGTCCGATGATCTTACAGTTGCGCTTTTGGAACTCGGGCATCAACCCGGCCATGTATCCGAGTTCCGTAGTGCAGACTGGCGTGAAGTCCTTCGGGTGAGAGAAGAGAATGGCCCAGCCGTCACCGATCCACTCGTGGAAGTTGAGGGTTCCCTGCGTCGTCTCCGCCGTGAAGTCCGGCGCGTCGGCATTAAGGCGTAGTGACATGGTATCTCCTTACCTTGCATGAGTTGTCCGCAAACCACTGGATGCAACGGTCTGCAGTTCGCAACGGCGAACATTCGCCAGAAGAGCCATTGTATTGGCTCATCACAACTTGGCCGCTCTCAGTCGGAGCGCATTGCCGACCACCGAAAGCGAGCTCAAGCTCATCGCTGCGGCAGCGATAATGGGGCTCAGCAGGAGGCCGAAAACCGGGTAGAGCACGCCTGCGGCAATCGGCACGCCGAGCGAGTTGTAGACGAAGGCGAGAAACAGGTTCTGCCGGATGTTCCGCATCACGCTGCGGCTCAGGTGCCGCGCGCGCACGATGCCGGAAAGATCGCCATTTATCAGGGTAACGCCGGCACTCTGGATCGCCACGTCGGTGCCGGTGCCCATGGCGATGCCGACATCGGCCTCCGCCAGAGCCGGCGCGTCGTTTACGCCGTCCCCGGCCATCGCAACGACGCGGCCTTCGGCCTTGTGCTTCTTGACGATCTCGCCCTTTTCCTGCGGCAGCACTTCGGCTTCGATCTCATCGATACCGAGCTTGCGGGCGACAGCCTCGGCGGTCGTGCGGTTGTCGCCCGTGAGCATGACGATCCGCAGGCCGTCCGCGCGGAGTTCCTGTATGGCCTTTGCCGTCGTCTCCTTGATCGGGTCCGCCACACCGATCAGGCCCGCGACCGTGCCATCCACCGCGACGAACATCACCGTCTGGCCGTCGCGGCGCAGCTCGTCCGCCTTTTCGCCGAAGCGCCCAGCCTCGATGCTCAGGTCGTCCAGAAGGCGCGTATTGCCGAGCGCGACCCGCCGTCCCTCCACTGTGCCGACGACGCCTTTGCCGGTGGGCGCGTCGAAGCCTTCGGTATCGGAAAGCTTGAGCCCGCGGTCCTTCGCCGCCTCGACGATGGCGGCTGCGAGCGGGTGCTCGCTCGACCGCTCGAGGCTTGCGGCGAGGCGCAGGAACTCGTCCTCGCCGATCCCGTCGCCGGTCTCGACGGCGACGACACGCGGCTTGCCTTCGGTCAACGTGCCGGTCTTGTCGACGACCAGCGTGTCGACTTTCTCGAAGCGTTCGAGGGCCTCGGCATTCTTGATCAGGACACCGGCTTGCGCGCCGCGGCCCACACCGACCTGGATCGACATCGGTGTCGCCAGGCCGAGTGCGCAGGGGCACGCGATAATGAGCACCGCAACAGCAGCCACCAGCGCGTGCGCCAGGGCCGGCGCCGGCCCGAAGATCGCCCAGGCGATGAAGGCAAGCACGGCGACCCCCACCACGGCCGGCACGAAGTAGCCCGCCACCACGTCGGCAAGCCGCTGGATCGGCGCGCGCGACCGCTGCGCCTCGGCGACCATCTGGACGATCTGCGCCAGCATGGTCTCGCTGCCCACGCGCTCGGCCCGCATCACGAAGCTGCCGGTGCCGTTGACTGTGCCGCCGATGACCTTGCCGCCCGCGGTCTTTTCCACGGGCATGGGCTCGCCCGTCACCATTGACTCATCGACCGCGCTGTGCCCTTCGAGCACCTCGCCGTCGACCGGTACCTTGTCGCCGGGGCGAACACGCAGGCGGTCGCCGTGCTGGACCTGATCGAGCGGAACCTCGTCCTCGTCACCGCCCGTGCTTATCCGCCGGGCGGTCTGCGGCGCCAGGTCGAGAAGCGCGCGCAAGGCCCCTCCCGTCCGCTCGCGGGCGCGCAGCTCCAGCACCTGGCCGAGGAGCACCAGCACGACGATCACGGCGGCCACCTCGTAGTAGACGCCGATCTCGCCGGATGGGCCGCGAAACGCCACTGGAAAGATCCCGGGCGCTAAGGTCGCCACGGCGCTATAGGCAAAGGCCGCCCCGACACCGATCGCAATCAGCGTGAACATGTTGAGGTTCCACGTCATCACCGACTTCCAGCCGCGCTGGAAGAACGGCCAGCCGGCCCACAGCACGACCGGCGTCGCGAAAGCGAGCTCGAGCCAATGGGAGAGCTCGCGCGGGACGACACGCTCCAAGAGAGGTCCGAGCCCCGGCAACAAGCCGCCCATGGCCAGAACGAGGACCGGTACCGTCAGTGCGGCACCGACCCAGAAACGGCGCGTCATGTCGACGAGCTCGGGGTTCTTGTCCTCGTCCGATACGGTCATCGGCTCGAGCGCCATGCCGCATTTCGGACATTCGCCCGGCTCATCCTGCACCACCTCAGGATGCATTGAACAGGTGTACTGGACCTGCCGCTGCCCGGGCATTGGGGCCGCGGGTTCGAGCGCCATGCCGCATTTCGGGCAGGCCGCCGGCCCCCCGCTCTCTACACCCGGACACATCGGGCATATATATTTGTTTGGACCTTTCCTTGTCGGACGGATGCTCGTGTCTCGGTTCTCCGGCGCGGATTTGGCGCGCTCCGCAAGCGCTACATCAGGATCCTTGCGGAACGTCTCGGCGCAGCGCCTACCACAGAAGTAGTACGTCGTCCCGTCGTGATCGACGCGATGCGCGGCACTCGCCGGATCGACGTCCATGCCGCAAATCGGGTCCCGGGCCCGCTTACGGGTGGCAGTGCTGGCTTCGTTCATGTCATGTCCTTCGTAGGCGGCGATTGGCCTCACTGAAGACGCCGCTAACCTCTTTTAGGCACCTTTCGCTCCTTCTACATAGGGATTCCAGCGACTGGAAGGTCAAGCACGAGAGCAGGCCACGCAACTTGCAACTTAGTCGCCAGGGCTCGCCGCGGAACGTCACTTGGTGGAGGCACCCTTGCTAATCAGGTATCAGGTCGCCACCCCGGAGCTCTTGGCACCAGCATCACTCTCGATCTCGTGAAACTGGAGCGAGGCGGAATAGCGAACTTGGCGTTGACATTCCAGTAGCTGGATAGTCGATCTTTCGTTTGGAACCGCCCCCCGCGGGCGAACGAATTGGAACCGCCCCCCGCGGGCGAACGAAGAACCACGCGGTTAGGCAAGCCCCTCGGATCGAATCCGTCGCGCTGCGACATCAACGGAGTCCTGAATGATCCCCGAAGTCGGCCACTTTGCCCTGATCCTCGCACTCGCCGTTGCCGCGGTGCAGGGCAGCCTCCCGGCAATCGGCGCCGCGAGGCGGAGCGACACCCTCATGGCGGTGGCCGGACCGGCGGCGATAGCCCAGTTCCTGCTCGTCGGCACCGCCTTCTCGAGCCTGATGTACGCCTATGTCGTCTCCGACTTCACCGTGGTGAACGTGGTCGAGAACTCGCACTCCGCGAAGCCGATGCTGTACAAGATCACCGGCGTGTGGGGGAACCACGAGGGGTCGATGCTGTTGTGGATCCTGATGCTCGCGGGCTTCGGCGCCGCGGTCGCCCTGTTCGGACAGGGCCTGCCGGCTACCCTCAAAGCCCGGGCGCTCGCCGTGCAAGCCTGGATCGCCGCAGGGTTCCTCACCTTCACGGTGTTCACATCCAACCCGTTCCTGCGCGTGTTCCCGCCGCCGGCCAACGGCAACGACCTCAATCCCCTGCTGCAGGATCCCGGTCTCGCATTCCACCCGCCGATGCTCTACGCCGGCTACGTCGGCTTCTCGATGGCGTTCTCCTTTGCCATTGCCGGTCTGATCGAGGGGCGGGCGGACGCGGCCTGGGCGCGCTGGGTGCGGCCTTGGGCACTCATCGCCTGGATATTCTTGACCGCCGGCGTCGCGCTCGGGAGCTGGTGGGCTTATTACGAACTCGGCTGGGGTGGCTGGTGGTTCTGGGACCCGGTCGAGAACGTCTCGTTCATGCCATGGCTGCTGGGCACCGCGCTGCTGCACTCGGCGATCGTCGTGGAGAAGCGCGACACGCTCAAGGTCTGGACCGTGCTGCTCGCGATCCTGACCTTCTCGTTCAGTCTCATCGGCACCTTCGTGGTGCGCTCGGGCGTGTTGACCTCCGTGCATGCCTTCGCCACCGACCCGGAACGCGGCGTCTTCATATTAGCCTTGCTCTCTGTCGCAATCGGCGGCTCGCTCATCCTCTTCGCGGTGCGTGCGCCTTTGCTCAGGCCGGGAGGCATGTTTGCGCCAGTCAGCCGCGAGGGCGGGCTGGTGCTGAACAACCTGCTTCTGGTCACGGCCACCGTGACCGTCTTCCTCGGCACCATGTACCCGCTGTTTCTTGATGCCGTCGGTGGCGGCAAGGTCTCCGTTGGACCGCCCTTCTATAGTGCGACCTTCGTGCCCTTGATGACGCCGCTCGTCGCCGTCATGGCCGTGGGTCCTTTCCTGCAATGGAAGCGCGCCGATCTGGTAGGTGTGGCAGAGCGTTTGAAGATAGTGGCGATTATCACCCTCCTTGCTGCTCTCACTGTTGCCTACGTGACGGACGGTGGCTCGGTGTTGGCCGTGCTCGCGATGGGTTTGGCAGCTTGGCTGTTTATCGGAGCGCTCGTCGAGTGGGCCGGGAAAATCAAGCTGTTCCGTGTGCCGGTGCGACACAGTCTTGCGCGCGCAGCCGGGTTGCCGCGCGCCGCACACGGCATGACGCTGGCGCATGCCGGGCTCGGCGTCGCGATCGCGGGCATGATCGCGTCGACCGCCTGGAAGGTCGAAGAGATCCGCGTGATGCGGCCGGGCGAAACGGTCGAGGTCGGAGGGTACACATACCAGTTCGATGGCGTTCGAAGCGTGGAGGGCCCGAACTATTCCGCCGACCGGGGCACGTTCACCGTTACCACGGACGGACGTGCGGTCACCGTTCTCGAACCCGAGCGGCGATCCTATCTCGTGCAGCAGCGCGAGACGACGGAGGCGGCGATCCACACCACAGGCCTTGCCGACCTCTACGCGG
Organism: Rhizobiales bacterium NRL2; assembly: GCA_001664005.1. Lineage (NCBI taxonomy): Bacteria > Pseudomonadati > Pseudomonadota > Alphaproteobacteria > Hyphomicrobiales > Rhizobiales bacterium NRL2. Next base: position 3,097,400 of record CP016093.1, on the reverse strand, counting down.
TCGTTGGTCAGAGCGACGACAAGGGCGGATGGACCGTCCGGCTTTACCATCAGCCGGGGATACCCTGGATCTGGGCCGGCGCCGCGCTCATGGTCATCGGTGGCGCCTTCTCCTTGAGCGACCGCCGGCTTCGGGTCGGGACGCCGCTCCGGCGTTTGAAGCCGACGGCCACGACTGCATAGAGATTGATCGGTCTGATGGATTGAAAAATGAGAATCGCTTTTCTCTTGATTTTGCTACTTACCGCTCCGCCGGCCATGGCAGCGATCGAGCCCGGTGAGAAACTTGCGGACCCGGCGTTGGAGACGCGCGCTCGGGCGTTGTTCAAAGAAATCCGCTGCCTCGTGTGCCAGAGCGAGTCCATCGATACTTCCAACGCCGATCTGGCGCGCGACCTGCGCATCCTGGTGCGCGAGCGACTCAAGGCAGGCGATAGCGACCAGGAAGTGCTCGATTACCTGGTGGCACGTTACGGTGATTATGTCTTGCTGCGGCCACCCATGAAGTTGAAGACAGTACTGCTCTGGTTCGGGCCATTTCTCGCACTTTTCCTGGCGGCTGGTGTGGCGCTCTATATCGTACGCCGCGAGCGTGACAATCCGGACCGTGAAGCCGTCCCCTTAAGCGCTGAAGAGCGCGCCCGGCTTGCTCAGTTGGTTGACCGCGAGCCGAGGTCATGAGTCTCTGGATCATCGTGGCGGCCATGACCGTCTTGACTGCCGTCTTCCTGGCCGCCCCTCTGATTCGGCGTCACCGTCTCAAGGCTCCGTCGATGACGGGACCCGACCTCGCCGTCTATCACGCCCAACTCAGAGAGCTCGAGCGGGATCTTTCGTCGGGCCTCATCTCTGATGGCGAGGTCAAAGCCGCCCGCGCGGAGATCGAACGGCGGATCCTCAAGGCCGGCGATGCCCACCTGGCGACAACCCAAGATGAGGCACCGGATCAGCAAGGCAGCTTGGCGCGTCGGCCGGTCTATGCCATGGCCTTCGTTTCGTTGACAATGATCGGCGCTATCGGCCTGTATCTCGCACTTGGGACCCTTGGGCTCCCCAGCGCGCCGCTGGCCGAACGCGGGTCGCCAACCGAGGAACATTCGCAGGACTTGACGTTTCTGGTCGACCGCCTGGCCGCACGGATGGAGGCGAACCCCTCCGATCCCCGCGGCTGGTTGCTGCTGGCGCGCTCCTATGAACGCCTCGGGCGCTTCGCCGACAGCGTCAGCGCCTACCAGCGCGCGATCAACCTCGGCGGGCGCGAGCCCGAGATTCTGGCAGCCTACGGCGAGGCGCTGTTCGCCGCGGCTCAAGGTGTGGTCACCCCCCAAGCCCGCGCCGCCTTTGAAACGGCCCTGGCCGACGATCCGGGCAACCCTTGGGCGCGCTACTATCTCGGGCTGGCGGCAGCGCAGGCGGGCGATTCGCGGACCGCCTATGATACATGGCTGGCACTCGCCGCGGATACACCGGCCTCCGCGCCCTGGCGCGCCGCGCTGGAGGCGCAGATTCGTAGGGTCGCGGACCAGCTCGGCATTGCGTCCGCTGATATCCCAATGGCTTCCGTCGAGAAAGGGCTTGCTCCACCCTCGGAGGAGGCTCTCGCGGCAGCTGCCGAGATGAGCGATGAGGAGCGCGCCGCCTTCATCCGGTCGATGGTCGACCGTCTGGCTGCGCGGCTTGCCGCAGAGCCGGACGACTACGACGGCTGGATGCGGCTCGGCCGGGCCTACCGCGTGCTGGGTGACCGCAAGGGCGCGCTGCACGCCTACGAACGGGCGGCAGAACTTGCGAGCACGCCGTCTTTCGATCCCGCCGCGCGTCGGGCCGTCGGCCGGGCGTTGGACGAGCTTCGAGGGCGGGTTCCTAGTCGTTGATCTGTTCGCTGCAGCGGCGGCGGCGCAGCCATCGCTGGATGAGAACCCAGGCAAGTGCGGCGGCCCCCATGAGAGCAAGCCACCAATGCCAGGGCATTCTTCCCGCCTGGTCGCCCATCGCAGCCATGAGGATGGTCATCGGCAGGATGCCGAGGCCGGTCGTCCATCCGAACGTCCACCACGAGATCCGGGTCAGGCCCGCCGCATAGTTCACGAGGTTGAAGGAGATTACCGGCAGGAAGCGGGCGAGGAAGACCATCTGCGCCGCATGCTTTCCCGTCCAGTCATCGAGCCGCTGCCAGTGACGGCGGGCCACCATCACCTCGACGAACTGCGCGACAAGCCGAACGCAAGGAAGGCCCCCAGCATGGCCCCAATCCACGTGACGACCGTACCCCAGACCGGCCCGTAGAGCATGCCGTTCGCGAGGGCCACGAGCTCGGCCGGGAAGGGCACGAAGGAGTGAATGACCATCAATCCGATCGAAGCAAGGACACCCCAATGTCCCCAGGCGAGGATGACGTCCTCGAACGCCCGGACCGAGATCTCCGCTTCCATCTCGCCGATAAGGAGGAGGCCGAGCCCGGCCCCACCCACGATTGCCAATGTCACCGGAAGCGCGAGCGACACATGCAGGAGCCGCCGTTGCCCCGATCGGCGCTGCGGCGGCGCGGCTTTCTGCGCAACCGAAGAGACTCCGCCAGGCGACTGCAACGGCCCAGGCTCTAAGTTCTCGGGCGATGGGGGTTTGAATGCCCCACGAGACATGCCGTTCGATCGATGGGTGTTGTCATCCAATCGTCGCCAATCCCGGGAAGGTCTCGAGGAGCCAATAGGAGAAGGCCGCCAGATAGCCTGTCATCATTGCGACCCCCATCACCACCATGACCAGGCCGGCGAAGATCTGCAGGGGCCGGCCGAACCGGCGCATGACGCGCATCTGTGCGAGGAAGCCCCCCGTAAACGCTGCTGCCAGCAGAAACGGAACGCCGAGACCGAGCGAATAGATGGCAAGCAAGGTGATGCCTTGGGACATGGTGGCCGTGGCCGCGCTGACCGTGAGGATCGCGCCTAAGACCGGTCCGATGCAGGGCGTCCAGCCGAACGCAAAGGCCAGGCCGAGGACGTACGCGCCGACCGGCCGGCCTCCCGGGATGTTCGCATGAAACCGGAATTCGCGGTGGAGCCAACTTGGATTGAGCAGTCCTGTCATGAACAGCCCGAAGGCGATGATGATGGCGCCACCGACAATATTCGTCTCATAGCGGTACTGGAGGAGCAGCTGGCCGAGCGCCGTGGCACTCGCTCCCAGGACGACGAACACCGTGCTGAAGCCCAGCACGAAAAGCATGCTCAAGCCCAGAGCCGGAAGTTTCGTCGCCGAAACGCGCTGCGTCCGCGGACCATTCAGGCTCTCGCCCGCCACGTAGGAGACGTAGCCGGGGACGAGGGGCAGGACGCAGGGAGACAGAAAGGAGATCGCCCCGGCGGCGAAGGCGGTCAGGACGCCGATGCTGGAAAGCTCAAGCATTCAAATGCAGTTCCGAGTCCCATGTCACTAGATCGTTCAGTGTTTTGATTGAATCGATTTGGGATTCCCAGATCGGTCGGGTTCTGATTCAACATGCTGGCTGGAGAAGGAGGCCAGCATGTGATGGTTCGACCTTATTCTCTTGATCTCCGCGAGCGGGTGGCTGCGGCCCTTGAAGCCGGTGGCAGCTGCCGTGCCGTTGCGTCCCGGTTCGGTCTTTCCGTCGCGACGGTTGTGCGTTGGGGACAGCGCCAGCGGGCCCGCGGCCATGTCGCGCCGGATCGGTACGGAGGCCACCGCCGTCCTGTTCTTGAGCCGCACCGCGATCTGATCCGCGGTCTGGTCGCCGCCTGGCCGGACCGGCCGGTCCGGGAACTGCGGGCGGATCTTGCCGCGCGGGGGATCGTGGTTGCCGAAGACACCGTGCGTCGCTTCCTGCACGCCGAGGGGCTGAGCTTCAAAAAAAAGCGCCTTCGCCACGGAGCAGGACCGGCCTGAGATCGCACGCCGCCGCGTTCGCTGGAGACGCCACCAGAAGAGCATCGATCCGGCCCGTCTGGTCTTTGTCGACGAGACCTGGACCAGGACTGACGTGACCCCGAACTTTCTACCAACCAGGATTAGAGCCGGGCGGGTTTGTTGCGCATAGGCGCGGTTGAAGCAATGGGCTGCGTAGCGGAGCCCGAAGGGCGCAGCGGAGCAGGCCATTGCCTTTCCAGTTCAGCGGCGTAGGCCGCCGGTGGTTCGTATCCCAAGGATGAGTGGGGCCTCTCCCGATTGTAGTCCTCCGCCCAGGCCGCAATCTCAACCCGGGCGTGGGCCAGGCTGAGGAACAGCGTCTCGTTGAGCAGCTCGTCGCGCATCCGTCCGTTGAAACTTTCCACATAGCCGTTCTGCATGGGTCTGCCCGGCTGGATGTAATGCCATTCGACATCCGCCTCGCTGCACCACGCCAGCACGGCGTTGCTGGTAAGTTCGGTCCCATTGTCGCTCACGATCATGCCCGGCTTGCCGCGTCGTGCGATCAGTGCGTCGAGCTCGCGCACGACCCGCTGCCCGGAGATCGAGGTGTCCGGCACGGCAGCAAGGCATTCCCTGGTCACGTCATCGACGACATTGAGCACGCGGAACCGTCGGCCACAGACCATCTGATCGTGGACGAAGTCGAGGCTCCACCGTTGGTTCGGCAGGGCCATTACAGGAGCAGGCGCCCTGGTCCCGACAGCACGTCTGCGGCTGCGCCGCCGCCGGACAGCCAGTCCTTCCTCGACATAGAGCCGCTGGGTCTTCTTGCGGTTGATCATCACGCCCTCACGCCGCAGCAGGATGTGCAGCCGCCTGTAGCCAAACCGCCGCCGCTGGTTCGCCAGTTCCCGCAGCCTGCTGCGAAGCTCGGCATCATCACCGCGCCTGGACAGATAGCGCACGCTCGTGCGGTCGGCATTGATCACACGGCACGCCCGCCGTTCGCTCATCTCGTGACAGGATCGGAGATGGGCGACAGCTTCCCGCTTCGCGGCAGGCGTCACCACTTTTTTGACAGCAGATCCTTCAGAGCAGCATTGTCCAGCATCTGCTCCGCCAGCATCTTCTTCAGCTTGGTATTCTCGCCTTCAAGGGCCTTCAGACGCCGCGCGTCCGAGACCTCAAGCCCGCCATACTTCGACTTCCAGTTATAGATCGTCGCCTCGGATACGCCGTGCCTACGGGCAAGATCAGCGGTCTTCGCGCCAGCCTCAGCCTCCTTCAGCACCCCGATGATCTGCTCTTCCGTGAACTTCGCTCTCTTCATCTCGTCCGTCCTTCTCCAAGGGCCGGACTCTAATCAAGATTGGAGGAAAATCAGGGGGTCACGTCAGGACCAACATGGCCCCGCTCCGGGGTTGGGGCCAACGCGGCGAGCGGCTGATCGGCAAGTCGCCGCATGGGCGCTGGCGGACCTACACCTTCCTTGCCGCCTTGCGCAGCGACCGCGTCGAGGCGCCCTGCCTGTTCGACGGGCCGATCAACGGAAAACGCTTCCGCGCCTGGGTCGAGCAGGCATTGGTCCCGAAGTTGAAGGCCGGCGATGTCGTGGTCATGGACAATCTCGGCAGCCACAAGGGCAAGGCCGTCCGGCAAGCCATCCGGCGCGCCGGCGCGCACCTGCTCTTCCTGCCCGCCTACAGTCCCGACCTGAACCCCATCGAGCAGCTCTTCTCCAAGCTCAAGCACTGGCTTCGCCGGCAGCAGGCGAGAACCTGCGATACCCTGTGCAACGCCATCGCAAACACCCTCGACAACCTCACTGCAAGGGAATGCGCCAACTACATCCGAAACGCCGGATACGCTTCAATCTAAATGCGGAACGGTCTAGTGGAGCGAATCCAACTCTTGGTCCCCGCGTTTGACGGCTTCGATGATCCGGTCGGGATCGGCGGTCCAGACGAACGGCCTGGACGCCTGGTTGTGCTCGGCGACGAAGCGATTGATGGCGGCCTGCAGGTCGACCAGAGAGTGGAACACGCCGCGCTTCAGGCGGCGCTTGCTGAGCCGGGCGAAGAAGCCTTCCACGGCGTTCAGCCAGGAGCAGGAGGTCGGCACGAAGTGGAAGGTGAAGCGCGGATGACGGGCGAGCCAGGCGCGGACCTTCGGGTGCTTGTGGGCGGCGTAGTTGTCCAGGATCAGGTGGATGCTCTTGTCGGCGGGGGTGTGACGCTCGATCAGGTTGAGGAAGCGGATGAACTCCTGGTGGCGGTGACGCTGCATGTTGCGCCCGATGACGGTGCCGTCGAGCACCCCGGATCGGGTCCGGGGCAGGCTGTTCAGCGCGGCGAACAGCGTGGTCGTTCCGTGGCGTTTGTAGTCGTGGGTCATCGTGCCGGCGCGGCCCTTCTTGAGCGGCAGCCCTGGCTGGGTCCGGTCGAGCGCCTGGATCTGACTCTTCTCGTCGACCGAGAAGACGAGCGCGTGCGCCGGCGGGTCCATGTAGAGGCCGACGACGTCGCGCAGCTTGTCGGCGAACTCGGGATCGGTGGAGAGCTTGAACTGGCGGACGCGGTGGGGCTGCAGGCCGTGCTTACGCCAGATACGCTGCACGGAACTGACGCTGATTCCGCTGGCCGCGGCCATCATCGTGCCGGTCCAGTGGGTAGCCTCCTTCGGCGGCGGCTCGAAGGTCAGTGCCAACACCCGGTCGACCACCTCCTGACCGAGCGGCGGGATGCCCGGCGGCCGCGTCTTGTCGCGAAAGAGCCCGTCCACGCCCTGCTCGGCGAACCTCTCCTGCCAGCGCCAGACGCACGTCTTGGACTTGCCAGTCTCCCGCATGATCGCGTTGGTGCCGAAACCGTCGGCCGTGCAGAGGACGATCCGGGCTCGCCAGACATGGTTCTGAGGGGCGTTCCGATCCCGGACGAGCGCCTCAAGACGACAGCGGTCATCCGGAGAAACTTCGAAGCTGATACCCGTGCGCATGCCGCAGACTCGCACCCAAAACCGACAATGGGAATCCCCATCGGGACTCCACTGTCGGGTTCAATCCACTAGGAGGAGCGACGGGGCGATCATCGCGCGCCCGACATTTTCTCGCCGTCTGCCAGATCGGCGAGGATGGGACAATCGGGCCGACTGTCGCCTCGGCACCGTTCGATCAAGGTGGCGAGCGTCCTGCGCATCGACCTCAGCTCCTCGATCTTGCGGTCGAGCGTCTCCAGGTGCTCGACCGCCAGCGCCTTCACAGAGGCGCTGGAACGGCGCCTGTTGTGCCATAGATCGAGCAGGTCGCGCACTTCGTCGACGGAGAATCCCAGGCCGCGCGCACGCTTGATGAAATTGAGCGTATGCATGTCGATGTCGTCATAGCTGCGATAGCCGTTCGGACGACGGTCCGCCGAAGGAATCAGGCCAATGCTCTCATAGTAGCGGATCGTCTTGGGCGGAACGCCCGACTTCTCCGCAACGGCTCCAATGTTCATCGCTCGATCACTCCTTTCTTCCAATGCTCGCCCTTCGCCCTCGGTCATCGAAGTGCCACGCCATCTGATCGTCAGCCGATCCGAATCCGCGCATCGTCGAGGAAGGCATACGGGGGCACGACCAGATTGCGGGGAGCGGGGCCCTTGCGGACGCGGCCCGAGACATCGTAGTGGGAGCCGTGGCAGGGACAGAACCAGCCGCCCCACCCGCCCTTCGGGTCGCCGGTGTTCTGCCCCAGCGGCACGCATCCGAGATGCGTGCAGATCCCGATGACCACCAGCCACTCCGGCCGGATCACCCTTGCACTATCCGGCTCCGGATCGCGCAGGTCGGCGCCGTCGTCGGCCCGTGCCGCTGCGATCTGCTCGGGCGTCCGGTGATCGATGAAGACCGGTTGCCCGCGCCAATTCACCGTTATCCGCTGGCCTAGCTCAATCGGCCCCAGGTCCACTTCTATTGTGGACAGTGCAATGACATCCGCTGCCGGATTCATGCTGTCGATGAACGGCCACAGCGCAGCGCCCGTGCCCACGGCCACCGTCGCACCGGTCATCACATAGAGGAAGTCGCGGCGCGTTTCACTGCCGGATTCGTGTCTCTTTTTGGCGATTTCTCCGGTATTCATGACTATCACCCTGCAGGCTAACCGCCTGCCTCCTCTTCTTCGAAACGGCGAGGGCCGCTTCGGGGCATGGGCTCCGTGACTTCACCACCTCGTTCCGTGTCATTTCTCTCTTGCCGCCCGGATGAGCCCGCGGATGGCCTCTGCATCCGCGGCGCCTCGGAGCATCTCGTCGCCATCACGAAGCTCGGCGTCCCAGTGATCCGGAGCGCCCGGGCAAGCTCCCGGTTGCGCTCGATCGCCGCCTTGATTTCCGGCGCCTCCATGTCCTGCTTCAGTCGCTCAACGTCGAGACCGACTTGCGCTGCCACCTTGAGCACCTTCGACTCGTTGATAAGCCCGCTGGCCAGCATCAAGCCCTTGTGAAACGCGACGTACTTTCTCTGGCTCCGCGAGGCCAAAGCCGCGCGCGCCGCGAACTCGGAGTTCGGGCCGAGGATTGGCCACTCCTTGTAGACGAAGCGAAGCTTGGGATCGCCTTTCTCGATTTCGACGAGTGTCGACGCCACACCCCGGCAATAGGGACAGTTGTAGTCAAAGAACTCGACGAGATTGACATCACCCTCGGGATTGCCGCCGACGGGAGTCTCAGGATCATTGAAAATCTCATCGCTACGCGCCGAAATGATCCGTCCGAGTTCGTCGGTCTGCATCGCGCGCTGCTGCTGCTCCACCCGCTGAAGCGATTCGACAAGAACCTGCGGGGTCTCGACCAGGTAATTACGCACACGCTGCTCAAACTCGTCCCCCTGCTGCCGAGGGCCTCCGGTCAGGACGATGCCAGCTATATCGAGTGCAATCCATCCACCGATGGCCAACACAGCTCCAAGGGAACCCAAACCAACAATCTTCAACGGTGTCACAGCGTTACCTCCCCACCGTGCGCCGTCACAGAGTTCGCAACAATAGAGAGAGCCGCGGCCATCACCAGGAGCAAGCCGATCATGACGCCCACGGGGCGGAGAGACCTAGTCCGCATTCGTTTCCCTCCCACCATCCGAGTGGCTTGACGACGTGGCGCTTGGCGCTGGGAAGCCCCCCGCGAACCAAAGTCTCTTCCCACTGGAACTGCCGCTGCTCCGATGTCCAAAGAGTCTTCAAATACGTAATGACGTTCCGGATCTCATCTGGTGAGAGCTCGTCTCGGAAAGCGGGCATTGTGAGGTGCCGGGTCTTGTTGAAGGGATCCCGCCAGCCCTCGCTGACCATCCGGTACAGCAAGGCGTCGGAATGCTTCCAGGTATGGCCCTTCGCGTTATGGGGTGGCGCCGGCAGCTCACCCCGGGCATTCGGCCTCTCCCAATTCGCCTGACCTTCGCCGCGGGGTCCATGGCAGGATGCGCAGTGCTCTTGGTACACCCTGCGTCCCGCTTCTACTCGTTCAGGGTCCAACGGGGGCGGGCCGCCATCCGCCAGCACACCACCCGCATTAAGCGCCAACAGCATCACGGCACCTTTCAGCAATGACCTCACACATCCACTCACTCCCACTGCTTGCCCTTGTCCCGGCTTTGCACGACACGGCCATCGGACAACAGGGCATGGAGCACGCCCGAAGGCGAATATGCGAGCGCATTGACCTGCGCGCCCGGCGAGCCGACCGCTTGCCACTCCTCGCCACCGTCGACGGTGCGGAACACCTCTCGGCCCGTGGCTGCATAAAGCTCCATCGGCTGCTTGGGGTCGTACGCAACGGCTGAGACCGAGCCCGGCAAGCTGCCGGCAGGGCGCCAGCCGCAGAAGCAGTCCATCGAGCGATAGACGCCTTTGTCGGTGGCGGCGAAGAGCCAGCCGGATTGCATGCTGCCTTCGAGGTTGGAATGGATGAGCCGCCGAATATCGGCTTCAGGCCCCTTGTCCACCATGCGCCACTGAGCGCCGCCGTCCTCGCTGCGGTAGACGCCTTCTCCCGCGACCACGGCGAAGAGAGTATCGGGCGCGGTGCTGTGCGCCGCAAAGGCGACTACGTCGCGGCCCGGGAGCCCCTGGTCGACGTGGCTCCAACTCTTGCCGGCATCGACGCTCTTCAGCACGCCTAGCCCGATGCCCGCCACGTACAGCTGGCTTTGTTCGCCCACCGAGACAGCGACCGCCGCGACCCTGCCGCCGTCAGGCTGCGCTGCGAGCGGCACTTTCGTCCATTGCTTGCCGCCGCCATTACCGCGGTACAGCGCCTGTCCGTCGGACTTGTACAGGGTCTCCGTCTGCGGCGCAGAGGCAAGCGCGCTCACCGCCTGATCCATGCCCCCAGCGGCCTGCGCAGCCTGAAGACCGGCCAGCACTGATGCGGCCATGACGATCGTGGCGAGTTGGCGGGCCAGTTTCACGATGACGGTAGGCATTTCATTCACCCATTTCAGTTAAGCGAGCGCTAGAGAGGCGATTCGCGCTTTGCGGCACGAGAAGCAGCGGTAGGGAGAGGTGTCTACGCGACTGTCTCATGGTCAGACAGTCCCCGGTACGCGCTGCCCGGCACCGGCCCGCCACTCATCGAAGCTGAAGGAGTCCAGATCCCGGAGGAGATAGAGCGCGGCAAAGGCGCCGAGGATAGGCACGGCCGCAAGATACAGATGCTGCGGCTCACCCGAGATCAAGCCCCAGGGATCGATGATCAGGCGGGCCGAGACGATCGTCGTGGCTGCGTGGACGAGCAGGCCGATGCCATAGCTCCAGCGCCGGAATGCCCCGACAATGATCGCGACGGCCAGGACGGATTCGAGCGCGCCCAGGACATAGGTCGCAGCCGTCGAGGCGGACACGCCATAGAAATAGTCGAAGATCGCGACGCTGCGTTCCGTCACGATGAACTTCTCGAGCCCCCAGACGAGAAGGAACACGCCCAACGCGACTCGGAGGACCGCCAGGGCTGCGCCGAACCGCCGTCTGAGGCGGGGATCGAACGACGTTGCCGCGGTCTGGCTCATGGCCGTTTCCTCTTGTGTTCCATGTTTCCCACCCATGCCTCACTGCACCGTGGCGTGGACACCCAGCTCGACATCCGGGCGGCTCGGGTCGTTGGTGTTGAACTTCACGTTTCTTGCGACCGACCCCTCAACTGGCATCAGGGACGGCCTGTAGATGACCCGCACGGTCGGGGTGAGGCTGGGCTCAACAACGCCCTTCCAGCTCTGGATGGCAGGCGCGTTGTGCATCTCCATGTTGAAGAGCGGGCTCTTCTCGTCGTCGATGACAACCTGCGCGAAGGTACACATGCATGAGGTGCGGACCTGAGAAAGCTCGAGAGGCTTGCCGCCCATGTTAGGCAGGAAGAATTCAGCGGTCCGCTCGTCGGAAACCCGCATCGTCCCGAGCTCGCGCTCCTCCTTGACGATGTGCACCTTGGCTTGCTCGATGTATGCGGCCCCGCTATCCGCCGCCGGCGGCGGAGTCCTGCTTTGCGGCACCAGAAAGCCTGTCAACGCGTCGTAGCCGAGCGTGCCAGCGACGATGAGAACGGTGCCAGCGGCCAGACCGGCGAGGACAGACTTATGTCTGCTCGCGGCCGGCGGCCCGCCGGGTGCTTGGGCTGCAGCAGCCTTCTTGGTGGCCTTGGATCGTTTGCTTTTCGGGTTCGGCTTCTTCATGATATCAGTTCACAGGTGCCAGCTCTCGCCGCCGTCGCGGATGCAACAGATCGGCCGTGCGCGGAGAAGGAGCTCACCCGTTTCAGAGTGGATCGCAAACGCGTGCGCATGTCCTTCGAAAGGCGAGGGCGCGAGCTCGTCGCTCTCGGCGGACAATGTCGCGGCCTGCGATAGAAGGATGCCGCCGAAAATCGGTGCGAGAACGTTCGGCACCGCCCGCCTCGAGGTCATTTCCATGCTTGCCGATCCTTCAATCTTACTCAACCTGTTGCTTGCCTATTGCCGAGCTGGCGCTGCATCGCGAGATCCTTCGCTCCGAATCGATGCGGCCGCAGTAATGCCAGTTGCCCTCCGAGATGCCGATGCTGTGTCGTCGCTCGCCGAACCCGGCACATATGAGACATTGTGCTTTCGCATGTATCGATCGCGGGCCTCCCTGCCCTGATCGAAAAAGGTGTAAGAAAGAGTGATTGTCGCAACTTCCTTCGCGTTGGAGTCTTCGACAAGCTTGGGGTCGACGAAGAAGTTCACCGTGAATTCCTTCTCCTCCCCGGGGAGGAGAAGCTGCTTGGTGAAGCAGAAGCACTCGATCTTGTTGAAGTATTCACCCGTCTTGAACGGCGTGACGTTGAAGGTCGCCGTGCCGAGGTAAGGTTCGTTGCCGATGTTGTTGCCTCTGTACGCGACAACGCGCTCTTCGCCGAGACGAAGCGTCACCGGCTCGGGCGCGGTGAAACGCCAGGGCAAGCCGGACGCCACGTTGGCGTCGAAGCGGACAGTGATCTCCCGATCTATGACGGTCGTGGAGCCTTCTTCCGCTGTCCGCGTCGTTCCGCCGAAACCCGTGGCTTCACAGAACAGCCGATAGAGCGGCACCGAGTAGTAGACGAGCGTGCCCATCGCCATCGGTACGAGGAGGACGGCTGCGAGAACCATAAGGTTTCGTTGTCGAAGCTTTGGTGCTGCGACTGTCTCCGTTTTGGCGCGTTCGGGGCTTTTCACCATGACAACAGGCCCATCACCCTGTCCCACAGGCTCTGCTCGACATGACCGTGGCCCGGAGGGGCATCCGACTCGTTCGTGAGGGCATTTATGTACGTAACGAGATTGGTCGGCTCGAATTTCAGCCCATGGAAATTGGCGCGCCAGCGGCCCCGCTTGTCGAAGATGTGAGTGACCACGCCATGTACTTGGTAGCCGTCCTCGGTTGTGGTGAACTTGTGGCCGTGGGCCTCGGCCAGCCGGCGGGTCGCGTCTTCCGGCTGCTCCGGTCTCGTCGTTAAGAACACCCAATTCACTGGATCGAGTCCATGTGCCGGACCGTAGTCGCGCAGCACATCGGGCGTGTCGTTCTTGGGGTCCGTGGTGATCGTGACGAACTGAACGTGATCCTTCATCGGAGTCTGGTTCACCATCTCTTGGCTCTCGGCGATCCGGTCAGCGTGCAGCGGGCACGCATCGGGACACCCGGCATAGATGAAGTGCAGGACCGTGACTTTGCCGCGCAGATCAGCCCGGCTGACCGCATTCCCGTTGGCATCCAGGAGCGTGAAGTCCGGCGCCTCCTTGTCGAGCGGCTGGAAGTACTTCTCCTTGTCGCCCATCAGCCGGTCGAGCTCGCCCTTGTCCTTGATGGAATGCGCGCCGGCCGGCATCAAGATCGCCGCAAACACAGCTAGCGTCAGAACGGAAAGAATTGCGAGCAGGCTTCTCATACCTTTTCTCCAGTTCCAGGGCGCCTTGGAAACCTTCAGCGGCCTAACCGTCTATTCGATCAACGCCGCAGCAGTACATGCGGGTGCCGCCTTTGCCGTGCGAATGCTGCATGTGGCCGCTGTAGCGATCTGCGCCCGCGTGGATCATCAGGCTGCGCCCCTTCACGTCCGCGACCTTGACGCGCGGCGCCAGGACAGGGATCGAGACGGAGCCATCAGGTTCGACCATCACGTTCGGTAGGTCACCCAGATGGCCGTCCCCGTAGGGGCCCGTGTGCTGGTCGGTGTCCTTCAGGTCGTAGTGGCCGCCGGCGGCGCCCCCGGGAATCACGTCGCCATCCTTGTTTACCGGTCCGCAGTCCGGATTTTGATGGACATGGAGGCCGTGCAGCCCGGGTTCTACCCCTGTCAGATCCGGCGTGATCAGGAGGCCGTACTCGCTGTCCTCGAGCTGCACCCGTCCGATCTCCTTGCTGAACCCGTCTTTTGTCACCTCGTGCAGTGTGACGCTGGTCTCGCCCGCAAAAGCAGGCTGGGCCGTGACCGCAAGCACGGCTATGCCGGTAGCGACCACCACCGTCTTCGGGTAACGCAGCTCGCCAATGCTTGATGTCTTCGATCCGTATTGCACGCCGCGCCGAAGACGGCAGTCTTCTTTGAGCATCTGAATCCCTGTACGTATCTGAATCCCTGTACGTATCTGAATCCCTGTACGTATCTGAATCCCTGTACGTTCCGTCGATGATATCGTCAGTTTCATGAACGCCGGCCCGCCCGCCCCGCTGGCTCTAGAAAAACGAGACAGCGCTCCGGGCGGGCAGGCCGGCTTTGACCTCAGCCTTCCTTTTCGGGCGCTTGGTCCGTCTCGGGGGCATTCTCACGCCGTTGCTCGTTGGGCTTGCCGGAACCGCCCTGATGCATGGACTGCATCATCTTGTTGCAGTTCTCCATCATCTCGCTCATCTGGCCCATCATATTCATCATGCCGCCTTGGCCGCCTTGCATCATGCCGCCCGACTGGCCTTGATCAGGTGTATCGGCGTAAGCGTAGAGGGCGGGCGTGCCCGCCAGTGCGGCGGCGACAGCGGCTGCACTCAAGACCGTCTTCAGGTTCGTGCGCATCGGTTCAACTCCTTTTCGTTTCTCAGTGCGTGGATCACGGCATTCGACCGGCGCAACTGTCTGCCCGTGGTCGGGCAACAGCCTCACGACGGTGAGTGCCACGGCTAGACCTCGTCACGAGGCTTTGCCGATACGGTCGTTCCCGGCGTGCCCTTGGCGCTCTGATCGCCCGAAGAGCAGGACTTGCCGCCACCCTTCATGCACAGGCCAAGGGCGCACATTGCGGCGCAAGGTGCCAATGCCAGGAGGATCGGAGCGAGGCCAATGGCGACCAGCCAGCCCCAGTTGAGGGCAGCGCCGACTCCTAGGACGGCAACGGCCAAGAAGATCAGGCCGCGCCGTCCGCCCAGATATGGTCGGGCCCAATTAGTTGCGCGCCAGAGGTAGTATAGGCCCAGGTTGAGCCCGTCCTTTGCCAAGGACGGCTCGGCCACTTTCGTCCGTTCGTTCGGTGTGCTCATTGCGTCGCCTCGCTTGTTCAGTTGGTCCAACGTAATGGTTCTAGTAACTGGAAGGTCAACACCTTCGTGCTTGCGAAATCGCCCGCACTCGCCGTTGCTCCACACGTCACTGACTGCCTCCCCGCGCCGAGTGCGCCGCACCGGCCTCGGGCTCCACATACTGTTCGAGGACCTTCACGACCTCGTCGCTGTCCCACTCGGCTGGTCCCACGGTTCGGCCGATCTCACGACCCTCCCAGTCGACCAGCAGCGTTGTCGGAATGCCGACGGCACCCAGCTGCCGCGAGGCCTTGCCGGTCCGGTCCACGTAGATGCCAAGGTTCTCGAGGCCCAGCCCCTGATAGAAGGCCTTCACCGTCGACAGCCCCTTCCGGTCGATCGACAGGGGAACCACGCGGAAATCGGGACCGCCGAGCTTCGCCTGAAGCCGGTCGAGCGCAGGCATCTCCTCACGGCACGGCACGCACCACGTGGCCCAGATGTTGAGGAGCACCATCTGCCCCTCGAAGCCCTCGAGCGTCATCTCGCGGCCCTCGCCGTCAACGAACTTTAGCTCCGGTAGCGGCCTTGGGGTCTCCAGCGCGGAAAAGGAAAACCCCTTGTCGGAATGTGTCGCCGTGGTCGGCCCATCGGGTGCCGGCGACCCGGCGGACTCCTCTGGCACGGTCGTGCTGTAGTGGTGGTAGATACCGCCGGCGATGACTGCCGTGGTGGCTAGAACGCTTGCGGTGATGATCGCTGATTTCAAGCGCATGAACGACACTCGCGGCTACTCCATTCGACGTGTCGCCGAATGAAAGGTTGGAGCTTGCGGGCAACGAGCTTCACTTACGCAACTCCTCGATCAGTGGTCCGATCTTATCCCGATAGACGTCTGGTGTGACCGGCCCCACCTGCTTGAAGGCGATCCGCCCGTCTCGGTCGATGACGAAGGTCTCGGGGACGCCATAGACGCCCCATTCGATCGAGACCCGGCCGTTAAGATCGGCGCCGGTGCGCGTATAGGGATCGCCCAGATCATCGAGCCAGTTGGCGGCGTCCTGGGGACGGTCCTTGTAGTTGATCCCGTGGATGGGGACGACGCCTTGCTCACTGAGCCTCATGAACACCGGATGCTCGTAGCGGCAGGCCGTGCACCACGAGGCGAACACGTTGACGAGAGAGACCTCGCCCTTCAGGTCTTCGCTCGAAAGGCCCAGTGTGCGTCCCTGGACGGGTGGAAGGCTGAAGTCGGGGACGGCCTTGCCGATCAGCGCCGAGGGAAGCTCGCGCGGATCCCGGGTCAATCCCCAGCCGAGGGCCACCGCCAGACTCAGGAAGAAGACGACTGGTATCAAGAATGCGATGCGAAACCGCCGGTGCGGCCGGTCGGTGACCGCGCCGTGATCATCGGAAGTTAAGGAGCGTCCGACCATAACGGCTCACTCCGTCCCCGGCCCCTACGGCCGGTGAATAACAGATATTTGATGAGGGCCGCGGCACCGAGGATTAGCACGGCGAGCAGCAGAACACCGGCTCCCATCATCACCCAGCCGCCAAAGCCGCAATCCATAGTGTTCTGCATCATCGCAACGTTAGCTCCGTCTTTCCGTATCCGTCAGTCTTCCTCGCTGCCGTATCAGCTGCTGAAAGCCTCACGCACATGTCCACCTACTCTCTGGCAAACTCCTTGGACCAAACCGCCGAACCTTGTGGGATCTCGTAGATGATCAGCGGACCAGCCTTGCGGCCCGGCATTCCGGGTGCGCCGACCGGCATCCCCGGCAGCGAGATGCCCCTGATCTTCGGCTTCTCCGTCAGCAGCTTGTTGAGCGTGTCGATCGGGACGAGCCCTTCGACGACATAGCCGTCGATCGCTAGGGTGTGGCAGCCTTCGAAGCCTTTCGGCACCGCCGCCATGCGCTTGACGGTCTCGAACTGCCGATCGGGGACGGACTTGACCTCCACCTCGAGACCATGCCGCTCCAGATAGCTCGCGTACTCGTCGCAGCACCCGCATTGCAGGGGCTTGTACAGGGTCGGGGTCTTTGCTTCGTTGGCCGCTGCCGGCGAAATCGTTAGGATCGCTCCGATGGCGGCTCCGAGGATGTACGCTGCTTTCATTTTCGGTCTCTACTCTGGTTGCTCGGTCATGCGTCAGGCGACGCGGATCATGCCCATCATCCCGGACGCCTGGTGCTCGAGGATGTGGCAGTGGAACATCCAGTCGCCGGGGTTGTCGGCGACGAAGGCGATATCGACCCGCTCGCGCGGCGTCATCAGCACGGGTGTCTCGCGCGGCGTCATCAGCACGGTGTCTTGCCATTCGAGATGGCGGGTTGCCGTCCCGTTCATGCTCAGCACCCGGAACGAGTGGCCGTGCAGGTGGATCGGATGGTGCCAGGCGGTATCGTTGTTCAATGCCAGCACGTAGGACCCTCCGCGGGCCAACGTCAGTAGCGGGTCCATCGCGTGACCGGTGGTGCTCACCCCGTTGATCGTCCAGATGCCGTCGTGGCGCATCCCCTGCATCATCCGGCCGGTCATGCCGCCACCGCGCATTCCTTCCATCATGCCGCCCATCATTCCGCCCATGCCGTCGTTTGATGTTCCGCGGTCCCTCATTCCACCGCGCATCCCGCTGCCCATCATCCCACTCATCATGCCGCCGCCGAAGCCGACCTCGTGCCGCTCAGCGGCCGGGAGGTCGGGCTCGGCGAGCGGGTTGTCCGGCAGCCGGGTCGGCGTCTCGGGCGGGCGGCCGCGCAGGGGCTTGTCCCCATAGACAAGGTCGAGCAGCCGGTATTCGAGGTCGGGGTAGAAGGTGTCGATCACGCGGAAGCGGTTGCCCGGGGCGCCAGTCATGTCGATCACGAGGTCGGCACGCATGGCGGGGCCGAGCACGATCCGGCTACCCTCGGGGACATGCGGCTCCACGGGTTGGCCGTCGAGGGCGATGATCTGTGGCTGGTGATCCTCGAACCTGAGGTCGAAGATGCGCGCGTTCGCGCCGTTGATGAGCCTGAGGCGCACGCGCCCGCCGGCGCGCACGGCAAAGGTCTCGGGAACGCGGCCGTTGACCGTGACGGTGTTGCCGACCCGGCCGGACATGCCGGAATCCATCCTGTTGCCGAAATCGTTGCTGATCGAGGCATCCGACAGCAGGCGCCAGTCGTCGAGCACCCAGGTGGCGTCGCGGTCGACGGCGATCGGCTCCGGCTCCTCGACGATGAGGGGCCATAAAGGCCGCGGCCCACCTGCTCGAAGCTGCGCTGGTGTGGGTGGTACCAGAAGGTGCCGGCGTCCGGACAGTCGAACTCGTAGACGAAGATCTCGCCCGGCGCGATCGGCGTCTGAGTCAGATGCGGCACGCCGTCCATCCGGTTCGGCACGCGCATGCCATGCCAGTGGACGGTGGTCTCCTCGTCGAGCCCGTTCTCGATGGCGACACGCAGCCGCTCGCCTTGCTGGACCCGAATCTCCGGACCAGGCACTGCGCCGTTATAGGCCCAGGCGGCGGTCTCGGGATGTTCGGTGCCGACCAGCGGCACGCGCCCGGGAGCAGCTTTGATGGTATAGTGTCGCGCGTTGTCGGCGCTCGCCGGCATCAGCGCGGTCAGCGCCAGTCCGCCACTCGCCGCCAGAAAGGCGCGGCGCGAGATGGCATGCTTCGAATCGATATCCACGCTCTGATCCCTCGCGAATCCTCGGATGACGGATTGTCTCGGCGAGACCACCGGCCTCGTCGATTTCCGTGGGACATCGCCCAGTCATCGACCGGTGGCGATGCATCGACGCGGTGAGCCGGCGCTAAATCGCGCTCGCCCGCACGTCAGCCAAGGCGGAGGGATCTGGGAGGGTAGGGGTCGGGGGCCGAAGAACGGCCGGCCACTGCAACTTCGCTTGAAGGCGGCCCGTTTCTAATTTCTACTTTGAGGATCGGGCCGGCAGGCGGGACGACGGCGTAGCTGGGGCCGGGACAGACCATGACACATGGATCTTCGCTCGCAGCCTCGTCATCGCCCCCACACCCGCCGCAGCTATCCGGGACAGCCGCCGTTCCCATGGCGGCATCAGCAGACATCTTCGCCACCATATCGGCGGCTTGAACGGTCGACAACGCGGTCATGAGGGTAAACATTACCCCCATCACCAGCGCGATCAGCTGTCTTGCCATCCAGTGGTTCATAGCACACTAAAGATGGGACCAAAAGCGGTCCACTTGCAAGGAGATGTGCCTTCTGCGTCGTTTGGACGCTCAGTGGCGCAATTTTTCAAAGGACTTGTCACCAATTACCTAGGTGTTTAGTCTCGGCATGTGATGGGTTGGATCGAGCCTGATCCTGTTGCTGTGATTCTTGGCTTTGAGAGACTGGCACACGCTTGCTATCCGGCACGATTGAGAACATTATGGCAACATAAATGATTCGCGGTCGGGAGAGGACCTTGGCACAGCACTTCCTGCTTTCGGCGGCGGCGCGGACCCTGTCGCTCAAGGCAATCTTCTCCGAAGGCGAGGACGCGGCGTATCGGCGGTTCCGACGTTTGCGCTGGCCGCAGACAGACGGGGCGCCGGTCTGTCCGGTCTGCAATTGCCTCGACATCTACGATCTGACGACACGCCGCCGCTTCAAGTGCGCCGCCTGTTACCGCCAGTTCAGCGTCACCTCGGGTACGATCTTCGCCTCGCGCAAGCTTACCTTCGTCGATCTGCTCGGCGCGGTCTGCCTGTTCGTGAATGCCTCGAAGGGGTTGTCGGCGGTCCAGCTCTCCCGCGACCTCGATATCCAATACAAGACCGCCTTCGTGCTGATGCACAAGCTGCGCGAGGCGATGGCAGCGGAGACGCGTGACGCGCAGCTCGCTGGCCATGTCGAGGTGGACGGCGCCGCGTTCGGCGGCCATGTCCGTCCCGCCAATGTCCGCGCGGACCGCGTCGATCGCCGTCTGCTCAAGAACCGCAGCGGCAGGCGGCGCGTCGTCGTCACGCTCAGACAGCGTGGCGGCCGCACGCTCGCGCGGACCTTTCTGCGTGAAGCTGAGGGGGTCGCCTTTGCCCGGGAGAGGATCGCGCCGGGATCGTCGGTCTCCGCCGACGAGGTCGCACACTGGGACCTTCTCGAGGCCACGTTCGATGTTCACCGGATCAACCATTCCGACGCCTACAGCCGCGACGGCGTCAACACCAATCAGTCCGAAAGCTCGCATGAAGCCCGGACCAAAGACGGGGTGAAGTCCAAAGAAGCCATGCACTAACATTCCACCCGGACCAATCGCTGGGGGCTGGTCACTCTTGGCGTCGAAGCCGGTGAACAGTTCCTCCCCCATGACCCTTGCGAACAACTGAAAAATTGGGTCGCAGCCGGATGAGGAGCCAAATCTTGCAAGGGTGATTGGCGACGACAGCGGGATTCGAGCTGGCGATGCGGTTGTATTGAGATATGGCGCGCGCAAAAGAAGCCCTCCGGGAGCATTGAGAACGGCTGGACTTTCCCCTTCTCGCAAGCATGCATGGTCGCGGGATTGGCCACGCGAGAGACGCGTGGCCGTCCCGGCCCGGCGCCCGCATCGCGGTCCGGGCTTCTCCTGGTGACAGCGCCGGCATTGGGCCGGCGCGGATGCAAACCACGGAGACCGACCATGACGAAGCTCAACGACAAGCAGATTGCGGTTCTTGGTAACGCTGTGAGCCGCCCGGAAGGCAACGTCCTGCCGCTGCCGGAAGACATGCAGATGAAGGGCGGCGGGCTCGCTGCGATGCTGAAGGCCCTGGAACGCCGCTGCCTTGTACAGCGCTCAGAAGACGCCTGGGCGATTACCGACGCCGGTCGTGCGGCCGTCGCCGGGGTGGTCGAGGGCGACAAGAGCGAGGACGAGAAGGCCGAGCCGCAGGGTGCGTCTGAGGACGCGGGCGACGGCGATGGCGTCGCGACGCCGCTCTTCCGGCCGGGCACGCGGCAGGCGCAGCTGCTGGACCTGCTGCAGCGGGAGGAGGGTGCCGACATCGACGAGATGGTGCAGCTTACCGGCTGGCAACCGCACAGCGTCCGGGCCGTGCTGACGGGCTTCCGCAAGCGCGGCGTCGAGGTGACCCGCATGAAGGAGGGCAACGGCGTCAGCGTCTACCGCGTCTTCGCGCCGACGAACGCTGTCGAAGCCGCCGGCTGAGGGCGCGACGACGATGCGAGGCGAATGCGCATTGGCTGCAGGCGGCGGCGATCCGGTCGCCGCCTGTCCAGTCCGCACCGGGGTCAGCGGCGGGGTTCCCGGCGAGTCCCCGCCGCCGGCCTCGGCGCCCGTGCCAGCGGTGGCGGACGTGGGCGACCGGGTTCGGGAGATAACGCGGGAACAGCTGGTCGTCTTCTGGCAGCGTCGCTGGCGACGGCCACCGCCGAAAGGGATCAGCCGACGGTTGCTCGAATGCAACGCCGCCTGGTTGATCCAGGCCGAAGGGCAGGGCGGGGTCGGCGCCGCCACGCGGCGGCGCCTGAACGAACTGGCCGAGGTCGACGAAGATGACAACGGGGCGAACGACGCTGCAAAGGAGCCGGTCAGCAGGCCGAAGGTCTCGCACCGGCCCCTGCGACCGGGGAGCCGGCTGGTCCGGCAGTGGCAGGGGCGGACTCACATCGTCGACGTGGTCGAGGGCGGCTTCAGCTATGACGGCCGGACCTACAGCTCGCTCACGGCGATCGCCTTCGAGATCACCGGCGCTCGCTGGTCGGGACCGCGGTTCTTTGGTCTCAACCGACCAAAGACGGATTCCGGCAGTGGGCAGAGAGCAAGAGGGGCGCAATCAGTTGCGCCGGGGGCGAACTCGTATTCTAGCGATTCCTGCGTCGAGGACGGTCCGGATGTCTGAGCGTCAGCAGAACAGCGCTACGGGCGCGCGAGCGCAGCAAATGAAGGGAAGGGCTGGCTCCGTCGCCCGAAGCGGGGCCTCGGGCCGGATGGTCCGCTGCGCCATCTACACGAGGAAGTCGACGGAGGAGGGGCTCGACCAGGCGTTCAATTCGCTGGATGCCCAGCGGGAGGCCTGCGCCGCCTATATCCGCAGCCAGCAGCACGAGGGCTGGCAGGAACTCCCCGCCCGCTACGACGATGGCGGCTTCTCCGGCGGTTCGATGGAACGGCCTGCGCTGGCCACCCTGCTGGACGACATCCGGGCCGGCCGCATCGACACGGTGGTCGTCTACAAGGTTGACCGGCTGACCCGGTCGCTCGCCGACTTCGCCAAGATCGTCGAGTTGTTCGAGGGCCAAGGCGTCTCCTTCGTCTCGGTGACCCAGCAGTTCAACACCACCAGCTCGATGGGCCGTCTGACGCTCAACGTGCTGCTCTCCTTCGCCCAGTTCGAGCGCGAGGTCACAGCCGAGCGCATCCGCGACAAGATTGCCGCCTCCCGGAAGAAAGGCATGTGGATGGGCGGCGGCGTGCCGGTGGGCTATCGCGCCGAGGACCGGCAATTGGTTGTCGACCAGGATCAGGCCGAACTCGTCCGTCGCATCTTCACCCTCTATCTCGAATTGGGCTCGGTCAGGGCGGTGCAGCAGGTCCTGGAGGCGGAAGGCATCCGCACGCCGCATCGGAAGAGCAAGGCCGGCCGGGAACACGGTGGAAGACACTTCAGCCGGGGCAATCTCTATTCGATCCTCGGTAATCCCGTCTATATCGGCCGGGTCCGCCATCGCGGCGAGGTCTTTGATGGCCGGCACGAGGCCATCGTCGACCGGGAAACCTGGACCCGCGTCCAGAAGCAACTGGCCCATCAGGCACGGCGCAAGCGGGACACCGGCGGAGGGGCCAGCCAGCACCTGTTCGCCGGGCTTCTGTTCGATGAAGACGGCGCGCCGCTCTACGCGACCCAGGCCAGCAAGCAGGGCCAGCGCTATCGCTACTACACGTCGAAGGCGCTCGTGGAGGGCAGGGAAGAAGCTGCAGGTCCCGGCAAGGGCTGGCGTATCGCGGTGCCCGCCTTCGAGAAGCTGGTGGTCGAACAGCTGCAGGCCCTGCTTCGCGATCCCATCCGCCTGATGGACCTTCTGGAGGATGACACTCGCGACAACACGCGTCTCACCGAACTGATCGACCGGGCCGCGGAGATGGCCAGCCGGCTCGACCCCGGGCAGCCAGAACCCGCCGGCGACCTACTTCGCCAACTGGTCCGGCGCATCGAACTCCGCGACGGCATACTCGGCTTGGTACTCGACCGGGCGACACTGGATGAACGGGGCGAAACCGGGCCGGAAGAGCTTTCCATCGAACTGCCGGTTCGGGTCGCCCGCCGCGGTGTCGAAAGCCGCATCGTGCTGGCCGCCGATGACAATAGTGCCGGAACCCCTGATGCGGCGCTTCTCCGACTGATCACGCGCGCCCATCGTTGGAACAACATGCTGGCGACGGGTGAGTCGGGCTCGCTCCAGGAACTCTCCAGCAAGGCCGGCATCGACCGCAGCGAGATCGGACGCGTGCTGCAGCTGGCGTATCTCGCCCCCGATATCACCGAGGCCATCCTCGATGGCCGCCAGCCCTCCGAGCTCACGGCGCATCGCCTGAAGCGCATGGCCGGCCTGCCGCTCGACTGGACCGAGCAGCGGAAGGCGCTGGGCTTCGCCTGATCAAGCAGCCGGTGACGGCCTCCGGTAGAACCATCTGTCCGCGACTCCAGAACCATGTGTCCGGCTACAGTAAAACCATCTGTCCGCGACTCCAGAACCATGTGTCCGGTCCGCCGGCGAAATGATGGTGGGGCTACCGAAATGGCCGAAAAGAGACGATCGCCGAAACGGGCGGGAAAAGCGCCGGATTCACCGTCTCTTGTGGTGGGCATTTGTCCAGAGAGCGCCCGAAAGTCCCAGAAAGCCGGCGTTTCGGGGGCCGGCTATCGGGGCTGGCGATTTTTGAAGACGAGTTGGTCGGGGAGAGAGGATTCGAACCTCCGGCCCCCGCCTCCCGAAGACGGTGCTCTACCAGGCTGAGCTACTCCCCGACCGGTGCCTGCGCGCCCGCTTTGGCGCGCCGGGAGGCGAGCGGCTGTATAGCGGCTGCCCGCCGCCCCCGCAAGGCCTCAATACGCCCGTTCGATGGTGAATTCGATGGCGTCGATCATCGCGCTCTTCAGCGCGCCGTCGGAGAAGATTCCCAGCGCGTCGCGGGCCCTGGCGCCATAGTG
Source organism: Rhizobiales bacterium NRL2 (assembly GCA_001664005.1). Lineage (NCBI taxonomy): Bacteria > Pseudomonadati > Pseudomonadota > Alphaproteobacteria > Hyphomicrobiales > Rhizobiales bacterium NRL2. The sequence continues at coordinate 3,073,384 of CP016093.1, read as the reverse complement.
GCGCGCGCGTTCGATGGTGTCGGTCAGCGCGTTGTGGCGCGCCATCAGATCCAGCGCATGCTCCAGGTCGCCGTCGTCCTGCTCCAGCTTCTCCAGGCAGCGCCGCCAGAAGACCCGATCCTCCTCGGCGCCACGGCGGAAGGCCAGCAGGACGGGCAGGGTGATCTTGCCCTCCTTGAAGTCGTCGCCGATGGACTTGCCCAGGGTCGCCTTGTGCGCCGAATAGTCGAGGGCGTCGTCGACGAGCTGGAAGGCGACGCCCAGATTGCGGCCGTAGGAATCGAGCGCCTCGACCTCGGGCCGGCTGGCATCGGCGACCACGCCACCCACGCGCGCGGCGGCGGCGAACAGCGCCGCGGTCTTGGACGAGATGACGTCCAGATAGGCGTCCTCGGTGGTTTCGGTGTCGTTGGTGGTGATGAGCTGCATCACCTCGCCCTCGGCGATGACGGCGGACGCCCGCGAGAGGATGCCCAGCACCTCCAGCGAGCCGTCGGCGACCATCAGTTCGAAGGCGCGGGAGAACAGGAAGTCGCCGACCAGCACGCTCGCCTGGTTGCCGAAGACGGCGTTGGCGGTGGCGTTGCCGCGCCGGAGATCGCTTTCGTCCACGACATCGTCATGGAGCAGCGTGGCGGTGTGGATGAACTCGACGCAGGCGGCCAGGGCCACGTGCCGCTCCTCGCGGTAGCCGCAGAGCTGCGCCGCGGCCAGGGTCAGCATGGGCCTGAGACGCTTGCCGCCGGCGGCGATGATGTGGCTGGCGAGCTGCGGGATCAGCGCCACGTCCGACTGCATCTTGTCGAGAATGACGGCGTTGACCTTCTCCATGTCGTCGCCGACGAACTGGCGCAGGGCCTCCAGACCCTTGCGCGGGTTTTCCTGATCGCCTTTCAGCGGTACGACATTCGACAAGTCGGCTGCTCCGGGTGCGGATTGCTGTTGCGCAGGGTGCCGACAATAGATTTCGCCCGGGGCCGGTCAAGCGCCCCCGGCGGGACCACTTGTCGCTTGGCCGTGGGGAAGGGGACGGGAAAGCCGCCATGAAGGAGATCTTCCGCAGCAACGATCCGGTGCAACTGTCCTTCGCCGAGGCGGTGCTGAAGGCGGAAGGGATCGAGGCCATCATCCTCGACCAGCACATGAGCGTGATGGAGGGCTCGCTCGGCGTCCTGCCCCGGCGGCTGATGGTGGCGGATGCCGACGAGCATCCGGCGCGGCGGCTGCTGGAAGACGCCGGCGCGCTCTGAGCCGGATGGAGAGCTGGACCGACGACCGGGTGCTGGAGGGACGGATCGTGCTGCGCCAGCCCCGCCAGGGTTTCCGCAGCGGCTCCGACGCCCTGCTGCTCGCCGCAGCCTGCGATCCGCCGGACGGCGGGCGGGCGCTGGAGCTGGGCTGCGGCACGGGCATGCCCATGCTGGCCCTGGGCTGGCGGCGGCCGGATCTGCGCGTCGTCGGCCTGGAGCGGGATGCGCCGACGGCGGCGCTGGCCGCCTTCAACGTGCGGCGCAATGGGCTTTCGCGCCGGCTCTCGGTGGTCTGCGGCGATGTCGGGGCGCTGCCGCTGGTCCCCAGCGCGTTCGACCTGGTGCTGGCCAATCCGCCCTATTTCGTGGAGGGCCGGCACCGCCGTTCGCCGGACGCGGGGCGGGATCGTGCGCGGGCCGAGACCACCGCCGGTCTGGCGCAGTGGGTCGCCGCGGCCGCCGCCGTCCTCCGGCCGGATGGCCAATGCGTCTTCATTCTCAGGAGCGAGCGGCTGGCGGAATTCCTGGCCGCGCTGCCGTCCGGTTTCGGGGCCGAGGTCCTGCCGTTGCTTGGCCGTCCGGGTCGGCCGGCGAAGCGGGTTCTGGCCCGCGCCGGCGCGGGACTGACCGGGGTGAACCAACTCGAAGGACTTTCTCTGCACCGCGCCGACGGATCGGAGACCGCGCTGGCGCCGGCGCTTTTTCGCCATGGCGCGCCGATCCGCTGGCATTCCACCTTGTATCGCGGTGCCACACGGATACATAGGCCCTCATGACCGAAGAGAAACCGAAGATATACCGAGATCCGGGCGCGTGGCTGAAGTTCCAGCGCGGCCGGCCCGTCGTCTCCGTGCTGCGTCTGGAGGGCGTCATCGCCACCGGCCGCGGCGGTCCCCTGCGGCCCGGTTCGCTGAACCTCGCCGCGCTCAATTCCCAGATCGAGCAGGCATTCAGGCCGAAGCGGCTTTCGGCTGTCGCGCTGCAGATCAACAGCCCCGGCGGTTCGCCGGTGCAGTCGGCGCTGATCGCCGATGCGGTGCGCCGCAAGGCCGCGAAGAAGGGCGTGCCGGTGCTCGCCTTCGCCGAGGACGTGGCGGCCTCGGGGGGCTACTGGCTGATGACGGCGGGCGACGAGCTCTATGTCCATCCGGCTTCGATCGTCGGCTCCATCGGCGTCATCTACGCCTTCTTCGGCTTCCAGGAACTGATGCAGCGCCACGGAGTGGAGCGCCGCATTCACACCGCCGGCGAGCGCAAGGTGATGCTCGACCCCTTCAGCCCGGAGCGGGAGGAGGACGTCGAGCGGCTGGGCCGCATGCAGGAACAGATCCACCAGCAGTTCATCGACCAGGTGAAGGCGCGCCGCTCCGACAAGCTGAACCGCCGCCGCTACAAGGAGATCTTCTCCGGTGACGTCTTCGTCGGCGAGGAGGCGGTGCGTCTCGGGCTGGTGGACGGCCTTGGCGTGATGGACCAGGTGCTGCGCGAGAAGTTCGGCGAGCACCTCATCCTCAAGCGGATCTCGGTGAAGAGTTCGCCGCTGCGCCGCCTGCTGGGCGGCGCCCGACGCGACATCGCCGCCGACGCCCTCGCAAGCATCGACGACCGGCTCGCCTGGAACCGTTTCGGGCTTTAGAGTTTTACAGCATTTGGCCGTACCGCGTTTGCGTCCCTCTCTCCTTGCAGGAGGGGGAGAGGGACGCAAACTCAAGATGCAATCAAGCATCACACCACGTGACGTGCTGAATCTCTTAAGAAAATTCGAATGCTCGATTTGTCGCCACACCAGCGGCCGCAGCAACAGGAAGCGTTTCCATCCATCCTCGCATCCTGTTCGGATCCGCCCTGGGTGCGCCAGCGCGCCGGTTCGGTCAATCTGCGTCTATGGCAGATCAGCGCAATCCCCCATGCTGTCCCCTCGAGTTCAGCGTGCCGTGTCTCGAACTGTTCGTTTCGAAGATGTCAGCCAGAGCAACATCAGAAGTCCTGCGGCGGCGGAAAAAACGGAGCCGGTGTAAATCCCGAGTTTGGCCGCATTGAGCATTATTGGATCGTAGACCAGACTGGCGATGAGCAGCGACATGGTGAAGCCGATGCCGGTCAGGAGCGCACCGGCTATCAGGACGGGCCAACTCAAACCGGCCGTCCGGATTGCGAGGCCGAGGCGTACAGCGACCCAGCTGAAGATCAGTACGCCGCCCGGCTTGCCGATGACAAGACCTGCCATGATCGCCACGGAGACAGGCTGGGCGAAGTCGACGCCGGAGATGACAACTCCGGCATTGGCCAACGCGAAGAGCGGCATGACCACAAAACCCACCCAGGGGCGAAGCGCCATCTCCAGCCGTTCTTCGGGAGAGAGGGTTTCCGTTGCTGCGATGCGCACTCGCCTCAAGTCGTCGCGATCCGTGGTGTCTCCACTCCAATGGTCGCCCGTCGGATAGGACAGCACACGCCCAAGTATGGAGCGCAGACGGTGGTCGCTGACCCATCCGTGTGTCGATGTCATCAGACCCAGAATGACGCCGGCAATCGTCGGATGTATCCCCGATGCGTCAAAACAGAACCAGATCATTCCCCCAAGCACGAAATAGATCGGGGCGCTCCTGATTCCCAAGCCCCTGGCCCCTAACACGGCGGCGAGGCCGAGTACCGCAAGAGCAAGGGCCGTCCAGTTCAGCGAGTACTCATGGCCGACGACGGCAACAATCAGGATCGCTCCCACGTCGTCAAAGATGGCCAAGGACAGGAGAAACAGGCGGAGGCTCGGCGGAACACGGCCGCCAAGGAGCGCGAGGCATCCTATGACGAACGCTGTATCGCTGGCCACCACGGTTCCCCAGCCATTGCTTCCAGACTGGCCGTGCATGAGCGCAAGATAGAGGGCTGCGGGAACCAGCATGCCGCCGAGAGCTCCGAACAATGGAAGCGCGGCGACGCGTAAACTCCGCAATTCACCCAGAACAAGCGCGCGCTTCAATTCCAGGGACACCAGAAAGAAGAAAAGCGTCATCAAGCCGTCGTTGATCCAGAGGCGCAACGAACGGGTGAAATCCACCGAACCCGCGTGGAGCCCGATCGGCGTCTCCCAGAACGCGAGGAAAGGCTCGGACCATGCCGAGTTCGATAGAATGAGGGCCATGAATGTTGTGGCGAACAACATGCCGCCGGTCGCGGCCTTGATTTTCAGCAATCGCGCAAAGTATCTGGTAATCCGGTCGGTAATTGCAGGTGGAAGATTGGTGCTATCCTGACCTGTCATTGCAAATTCTACCTTGGATACGCCTGAGATGGATCGTCACCTGGACCTACAGTTGGCGCCTCCTCCGGTGCCGACGGGTGGCTTTCCTCTTCGGCCAGTAATTCCGCTTCGCGTTCCGATTCCCTCAGCAGCAGGCGTTCGAGACGTGTGTTGAGCAGCCGGGCTTTCTCGTCTCGTTGCTGGAACTCCCGCGAGAGGTCCCTGTAGAGCGCGAAGGCGATCAGCACCATCAGCAACATGAACGGAAAGGCGGCAATGATGGAAACGGTGCGCAGGCCATCGAGGCCGCCGCTCAGCAACAACACGGCAACCATCAGCAACTGCAATCCTCCCCAGAGGACGCGTACGAAACGTGTCGGATTAAGGACGCCCTTCGATGTGAACATGCCGAGGACGAATGTCGCCGAGTCGGCGGACGTGATCACGAACATGCACACCAACGCGATAGCCGCGATGGCCAGAACGTCGCCCCACGGAAGCTGGTCGAGCATCACGTATAGACCGGACGGCATCTCCCGGGCGACCGCATCGGCGATGTCGGCATGGTCGAACAATTCGAAATGGAGGGCCGAGCCGCCGAAGGTGGCGAACCAGAGCATGCTGAGCACGACCGGCACAATCATCACGCCGAGGACGAACTCGCGGATGGTACGTCCGCGCGAGATGCGGGCAATGAAGCTGCCGACGAACGGCGCCCAGCTGAGCCCCCACGCCCAGTAGAACATGGTCCACTGTTCCACCCAGTGCTCGCCGGAGTACGGCGTGGTTACCAGGCTCATCTGTATGATGCTTCCCAGGTATTCACCAAGGGTCTGGGTCATCACGCCGAATATGAAGGCCGTCGGCCCCAGCGTGAGCACGAACACCAGGAGCAGGGCAGCGAGTACCATGTTCGCGTTGCTGAGGTAGCGGATGCCCTTGTCGAGTGGGGTCATTGCCGAGATCGTGAACAGCGCGCCTACGGCGCCGATGATCACGAACTGTGGGAGAAGGCCGTACGGGACATCCGCAAGGCGTGCGACGCCGCTGTTTATCTGCAGAGCACCCAGCCCGAGAGTCGTGGCGACGCCGACAACCGTCGAGACGACGGTGAGGATGTCTACGGCCTTGCCCCAGCCCCTATCGACACGATCGCCGAGGAGGGGGCGGAAGGTTTCGCTTATCAGGCCATGACTGTTGTGGCGGAAACGGACATACGCGATGGCGAGGCCCACGACGGCGAAGCTCGCCCACTGGTGAAGCCCCCAATGAAAGAAGGCGTACCGCATTCCGGTCTGGGCTGCGTCAGCGGTTCTGGGGACGCCGATGCCCAGCGGCGGGGCGTTGAAATGCGTCATGGGTTCCGCAACGCCCCAGAACACCAATCCGACCCCCATCCCGCCGGAGAAGATCATGGCGATCCAGCTATTGAACGAGAATTCCGGGGCTTCGTCCTCGGGACCGAGCCGGAGGCTGCCGTACCTGGAAAGAGCGAGTGAAAGCGTGAAGACGACGAACCCGCTCGTCACCAGCAGGTACATCCAGCCAACGTTCGTCGCGGTTGCGTCGAGGATCTGCTGTGCTGTTTGTCCGACAACTTCCGGAATGAGCGCTGCTGTGGCAACGAAACCAGCGATGATCAGGATCGACAGATAGAAGACGATCCCGACATCGCCCAACAGCCCCGCAACGAAGTTCAATGGTCGGTTCATGCAATCCTCGGCTCGGGTGGCTCCTCCGGGAGGGACGGCGAACCCAAGCACAAACTTTGTGGGACCACCAACATCGGCGAAAGACACTTGTCCGACTGACTTCCGGGAAAGAGTCTCGAGTTTCGACACTTTCCAGGGGGAAATGTTCCTTAGTGTCAGTCGATTGGAAGGTGGCGCAGGGGCGCTTCGATCGAATAGCGGCTCAGCCCCGGATCAGGCCGTCGAGACGGCGATCGCGGCGGACGCCGGGCAGCACGCGTTCGCCCAGCGCCGCCGAGGCGTAGCCCAGATGGTCGTGCAGCAGCGCCCGGAAGAGGTTGCGCAGGTCGATCGTGGGCCGCAGGTCGCGGCCCTGGATCAGGTCACGCGGGGCGAGACCCGGCCACTCGCTGACGATCCGGCCGCCGTCCACCGCGCCGCCGAACAGGAAGGCCGCGCCGCCGACCCCATGATCGGTGCCCTGGTTGCCGTTGATCCGCACCGTGCGCCCGAACTCGGTGACGACCAGCACGGCGGTGTGCCGCCAGACCGGCTGCAGGCCGCCGACCAGAAGCTCCAGCCCCGCCTCCAGTTCGGCCAGCTTCCGGTCCAGGCGATTGGCCTCGTTGGTGTGGGTATCCCAGCCGGTGTCGTCCATCGCCACGACGCGCGGGCCGTCCGGCGTGCTCATCAGTTCCGCCGCGCCCTTCATCAGCGGCTCCAGCCGCCTGCGCGACTGACGCGTGCCCTCGATTCCCTCGTCGAGGCCGGCGGTCATGCGCTGCTGCTCCAGGGCGCTTGCGATGTGCGGGGCCAGCAGCGGGTCTTCCCGCCACAGCGCGGCGATCCGGGCGAGGGTGGATTCGTCGGCCTGTGGCAGGGCGTTGGGCGCCCAGGAGCCGACGGTCACCCGGCCGCGCAGCACCAGCGGCGGGCGGATGCCGACGCCCATGGCGTAGCCCGCCGGCGCGCCGCGCTCGGCGACCGCCCGGTTGAGCCAGCCGTCGGCGCTGCCGCTCGGGCCGTCCAGACCCGATTCCAGTACGTTCTGGGCGTCGAAGTGCGACCGTTCCCGGTATGGCGTGCCTACGGCGTGGAAACCGATCATCTCCTTCCGTGCCCACAACCGCGCCAGCGTCGGCAGGGCCGGGTGGAGACCGAAGAAGCCGTCGAGCGGTAGCGGTGCTGCCCCGGCCGTGCGCAGACCGGCGAAATCGGGGTCGCCCAGCGGGGGCAATGCCGCCAGTCCGTCCATGCCGCCGCGCAGAATGACCACCAGCAGCCGGCGCTCGTCGGCGCCGGCGAAGGCGGGCAGGGCAGGCGTCAGGCCCGCGGCGAGCGTGAGCCCGGATGAGGCGAGAAGGCGGCGGCGGGAGAGTTCCGTCATGCTCACCTCCTCTGGAACGCGGGCGCGGCGAACAGCACCGCCAGCGCCTGCGCTTCGCTCTCGGCCTGTCCGACGCTGACTGCCATGTCGCGAGGCAGCAGCGGTCCCAGCGCGTCGATGGCGGTCCGCTCCGGTTCGAGCCAGCCTGTCATCCGCTCGCCCAGCGCGCCGGCGTACTCGATGCGGCGCATGGCCTGATCCGCGCTGAGCCAGGCGTCGGCGCGGTCGGGCCAGCCCTTGGGCGTCGGCGCGGACCATGGCGCCTGGCCGAGAAGCTCCAGCGCGCTGACCACCCACTGGTTGACCTTGCGGATGCCCGTGGCGCGGAGGCTGGAGATCAGCAGGTCATTGGGTGTCTTCAGTTTGGTCAGCGGCGTCCAGGCGTTGCGCAGCCCGATCAGACCGCGATAGACGGTCGGCAGGTCGCCGCCGCTTTCGGACCAGACACGGACGAGGTAGTCGAGGTCCGCCGGTTCCGGCCGGTCCCCGACGAAATGACGGAGCAGCCGGGCGCAGACGTGACGGGCGGTCGCCGGATGCCGGGCGAGATCGCGCAGCGCCGCCTCCGCCTGGCCGGCGCCATCGTCGGCATAGCGCCGTCCGAGAAGCGCGCGGGGGCCCGGTTCATGGGCGCGGGCGTAGAACCAGAAGGCGCCGGGCTGCCGTTCCCGGTCGGGCCGGCCGACGCTCCAGCCGGTCAGCATCAACGCCAGCGCCTCGACGTCGGCCTGGGTGTAGCCGCCGCCCGCACCCAGGGTGTGAAGCTCCAGGATCTCGCGCGCCAGGTTCTCGTTCATGCCCTTGCCAAGGCGGCGGCCGGCCTCGGAACGCGGACCGATCGAAAGCACGTTGTCGAGGTAGAAGATCATGCCCGGATGGCGCACCGCCGCCACCAGCAGATCCTCGAATCGGCCCATGATGTTGGGGCGGATGGCTTCCCGCTCGAAGCCGCCGGCCAGGCCGAGCAGGACCGCCTTGCGCGCCGAAACGGTGAAGTGGTTCGACCAGAAGTGCACCAGCCGCTCCCGGAAGGGCGTGTCCGTCAATACCGCCGCACGGGTGCGCAGCATCGCCTCCTGCAGGAACAGCATGCGGAAATCGTTCTTGAACAGGCGGATGACGCCCGGATCGCCGTCGCTGCGCCGGGCGCGCATGAAGCGGGTCAGCATGGCCGCGCTCTGCGGCAGGCCGGTGAGCGGCTCCGGCGTTGGGGGATCCGGCGCGAGTTCGGCCAGCAGGCTGCCCTGGGGGTCGCCCGCGCGCCGTTCGATCTCGCCAGGACGCGGGCCGTATCCGAACCGGATGGCCGCGACCGCGCCCATGGGCACCGTCATGAATTCAACCCCTCACGCCTGCGGGCGATTGAATCCCAACGGCTTTGCGATGTCGATAGTGCGATGCCCGCCGACGAAGTGCTGGAATCGAAAGAGGGCGGCAACCTTCCGGCGGCCGCCCCCGATCTCATCCGATGAAATTGACGCCGATTGTCAGGCGGCGTCGCCGGAGCGGTTGACCTCCACCTGCGGCTTGGATGCCCGGACCGGCGGGATCTCGTCGTCGGCCAGTTCCGGCATGTAGCGTTTCCGCTTCATTGCGGCCTCGATGTGGGGCTTCAGTTCCTCGGCCTTCCGGGCCATGCGTTCCGATGCCTGGCCCTTGAAGTCCGGCAGCACCTCCTCGGCGAACATGTTCAGCGACCGGCAGATCTCGTCGTGGGTGTTCCGGCCGGCCTGCTGCAGGAAGATGATCTGGTCGACGCCCGCATCCTCGTAGTTGCGGATGTGCTTGCGGAAGTCGTCCGGCGTGCCGATGCCGGGCGCGTGCATCAGATCGCGGCCTTTCTTCGCGGCGTCGATCATCTCCTCGCTGCCCACCTTGCGCTCGGCCTGGAAGTCCTCCCAGATCCGGGTGCGGCCGGGGATCGTGTCCTCGGCAATCAGCTTGCGCATGGCGTAGGAGAAGAACTCGAAGCCCTCCTGGCCCTTGCGGATCGCTTCGCCACGGTCATGGTCCAGCGAAAAGGCGCTGACCATGGCGATGTTGGCGTTGACCGCATGGCCCAGTGGCACGCACTGATCGGACTTGATGATGTCGTAGTAGATATCGGCCCAGGTCTTCGCCTCGTCCGGGTCGACGAAGGAGAAGGCCAGCGCGCCGATGCCGTTCTGCGCCGCGACCTTGATGGTGTCGCGGTTGGTGCAGGCCATCCACATGGGCGGATGCGGCTTCTGCAGCGGCTTCGGCACGACATTGCGGCAGGGTACCGAGAAGCTCTCGCTCTCGTAGCCGGGATAGGGCGTCATCACCATCATGTTGGCGACCTGCTCGGCGGCCTCCAGCGACATGGCGCGCTTCTTCTTGGCCGGAATGCCGAAGCCGTGCAGTTCCAGCCGCGTGGCGCCCTCGCCGATGCCGAACTGCGCGCGGCCGCTGGAGACGAGATCCAGTGAGGCCATGCCCTCGGCGGTGCGGGCCGGATGATTGTAGTTCGGGATCACCTGGCGGATGCCGTGGCCCAGCTTGATGTTCTTCGTCCGCCCGGCGGCGGCGGCCAGGAAGACCTCCGGCGAAGCGCAGTGGGAATACTCCTCCAGGAAGTGATGCTCCACCGCCCACGCGTAGTCGATGCCCAGCCGGTCGGCGAGTTCCACCTGTTCCAATGCCTCCTGGAACAGCCGGTGCTCGTCGCCCTCGTTCCAGGGCTTGGGCAGTTGCAGCTCGTAGAAAACCCCGAATTCCATCGTTTCTCCTCCCGGTATGTCCTGAAAGCTTTGTACGCGAAGGTATCAACCTTGACCCCTGGGTAGAAGCGTGCGCTTGCAGTCGCCCTCGGCCGGAACCAATCTTCGCAAAACGGGAGGGACTGCAAATGACCGATCGAACCAGAGCGCTGCTCTTCGATGTCTTCGGCACGGTGGTGGACTGGCGCGGCTCGATCGCCGCCGAGGTCGACCTGATGAACGCGGCGCGGGGCTGGGGCGTCAGCGGCCACGACTTCGCGACCGCCTGGCGCAACTTCTACCAGCCGGCCATGGCGCGCATCCGCGAGGGCGGCCGCGGCTTCGTGAAGCTCGATGTGCTCCACCGCGAGAACCTGGAGCAGGTGCTGAAGGATTTCGGCATCGATGACATGACCGAAGCGGAGAAGGCCGAGCTGAACCGGGTCTGGCACCGGCTCGACCCCTGGTCCGACGCGGTGGGCGGGCTGAACCGCCTGAAAAGCCGTTTCATCCTGGCGACCTGTTCGAACGGCAATATCTCGCTGATGGTGAACATGGCCAGGCGCGCCGGACTGCCCTGGGACGTGATCCTGGGCGCGGAGGTCGCCCGGGCCTACAAGCCGCAGCGGGAGGCCTATCTGAACTCCGCCGCCGCGCTGGATCTGGCGCCGGAACAATGCTGCATGGTCGCCGCCCACAACGAGGATCTGGCCGCGGCGCAGTCCTTCGGGCTGAAGACTGCCTATGTCGAACGCCGCGACGAGTTCCAGTCGTCGGGCGGCGAGCCGCGGCCCGCCACCGGTGACTGGGACTGGGTCGCGGCGGATTTCCGCGACCTGGCCGAACAGCTCGACTGCTGAACGTTCAGGAACCGCCCTCGGCGATCACCGCGCAGGCGATCCGCGCCCCTGCGGCGCCGGATGGCTGGCTTTCGTAGTCGTCGGGACCTGAATGGATCATCAGGGCCGAGCCGTCCCGGTCGAGCAGTGCGCCGTCGCCGGATTCCGTCAGTTGCACGCGGCTGTTCAGGACCTCGACGTTCAGGACGCCATCGCTGCCGACATGCACGTTCGGCATGTCGCCCGGATGCGGGCCGCCGTCCACGTGAAAGCCGTGGCTGGCGCCGTCGGCCAGATGGCCGCCTGCGGTCTTGAAGCCCTCGCCGGGCTCGCACTTGCCGGTCTCGTGAATGTGGAAGCCATGGGCGCCGGCCGGCAGTCGCTGGGCCTTCGCCGTCAACAGGACGCCGCCCGAGACCGGTTTCACGATGACCTGGCCGATTCGCTGGCCGTCGCCGTTCACGAGGTCGGCGGTGCGCGCCTCGTCGGCGGTCGCCGGCGACGCCGCCAGCAGGATGCCCGCCGACAGGCCGATGAGCGTGCCTTTCAGGTTCATGCTTGTTGCTCCACGTCGATCTGGATCATGCAGCCGGGCCGCCGCGGCATTCGCGTGTCCCGGCTCCCCGGGCACGTGGCGACGCGGCCCCCGGGTCGCAAGGCGCGACCTCAGACGACGCCGTAGACCACCGCCAGCAGCACGGCGCCGAGCGCCAGACGGTAGATCACGAAGGGCGCATAGCCCGAACGCCTGAGCCAGGCCATCATCAGCGCGATGGCGGGGAGGGCGGTCAGAAAGGCGATGCCCATGGCCATCAGCACGCCGCGGCCCAGTGACAGGTCGCCGCTCTCGTAGATCTCCTTCAGGCTGTGGCCGCCTGCGGCCAGAATCGCCGGGATCGAGAGCAGGAGCGAGAACCGCGCCGCTTCGGCCCGCTCGAAGCCGAGCAGGCGCCCCGCCATCATGGTCATGCCGGCGCGGCTGGCGCCCGGCACAAGGGCGATGACCTGGAACAGACCGATCATGAGGGCGCTGCCCCAGCCCATGTGCTCCATCTTGCGGATGGTCATGCCGACGCCGTCGGCCAGCCAGAGCAGCAGGCCGAAGACAATGGTCGCCCAGGCAACCATTTCCAGGGAGCGGAACATGGCCGTGCGGTCGAGCCACACCAGCACGCCGCCGGCCAGGACGATCGGAATCGTGCCGACCAGCAGGTTAAGGAACAGGCGGCTGTTCGCGGTGTTGCGCAGCGCCAGCGCCTGGAAGAATCCGCCGATCACGCGGCCCACCTCCCGCCAGCAGTAGATGATCACCGCCGCCAGCGTGCCGACATGGACGGCCGCATCCACCTTCACGCCCTGATCGGGCCAGCCCAGCAGGTTCGACGTCAGATACAGGTGGCCCGATGAGCTGATTGGCAGGAACTCGGTGATCCCCTGGACCAGGGCGATGATGATGAGTTGAAGGTCGGTCAACGCTTCGATCCCGCGGTCGATTGCCTGAGATGGCCGGAACGTGTCTTATCAGAGCGCCACTGAATGGCGAAGGTCTTTGCGCGGCGGAATCGGCGATCCTGGATGACGACCCTCTATCACTACTGGCTGTCGCAGGGGAGCCGGTTCATCCGGCTGCTGCTGGCGGAGAAGGGAATCGGATTCGATCTCGCTCTGACCAAGCCGTGGGCGCCGGGCGAGAGCTTCCTCTCGCTGAATCCGTCGGGCTGGCCGCCGGTGCTGGCTCCGGGGGGCGGCGTGCCGGCTCTGGCGGACGCCCGCGCCATCGCCGAATATATCGACGAACGTCACCCTCAGCCGGTCATGCTCGGCCAGAACGCCGTCGCCCGCGCCGAAGTGCGCCGGCTGGTGGGCTGGTTCGACTACAAGTTCGCCGTCGAGGTCTCCGACACGCTGCTGTTCGAGCGGCACTACCGCGGGATGATCCGCGCCGGCGCGCCGGATCCGATGGCGATCCGGACCGCGCGCACGAACATCCGTTTCCATCTCGACTATATCGGCCACCTCTCGGAGCGGCGGCGCTGGCTTGCTGGCGACGAGATGAGTCTTGCGGACCTCATGGCGGCGGCACATCTGTCGGTCGTCGACTATCTGGGCGAGGCGCCCTGGGACGAATTTCAGGAGGCACGGCAGTGGTACAGCCGGATGAAGTCCCGGCCGTCGTTCCGTCCGCTGCTGGCGGACCGCATCGCGGGGCTGGCGCCGCCGGCGCATTATGACGATCTCGATTTCTGATCCGGCTGGTCTGAAGGCGGCGATCCGGACGCGCGCGCTCGACCTCGGCTTTGCCGGGACCGGCGTCACCGCGCCTGCCGGAATTGCCGGGGCGGGCGAACGCCTGGATGCGTTCCTGGCGGCCGGCCGGCAGGGCGACATGGACTGGATGGCCGAGCGGGCCGCCTGGCGGCGCGATCCTGCGGCGCTCTGGCCCGCGGCGCGATCGATCGTGATGCTGGCGACGAACTACGGGCCCGACCACGATCCTCTGGCCTTGCTGAACGATCCCGGCCGCGGCGCGGTTTCGGCCTATGCCGCGCGCCGCGACTATCACGACGTGGTCAAGAAACGCCTGAAGACCCTGGGCCGCTGGCTGGTCGATGAAACAGGCTGTGAAATCAAGGTGTTCGTGGACACGGCTCCCGTGATGGAGAAACCCCTGGCCGCCGCAGCGGGCCTCGGCTGGCAGGGCAAGCACACCAATCTCGTCAGCCGCAGCGCCGGCTCCTGGACCTTTCTCGGCGCAATCTTCACGACCCTCGACCTGCCGGCGGACGAAGCAGGGGGCGACCATTGCGGCGCCTGCCGGCGATGTCTCGACGTCTGCCCGACCGACGCCTTTCCCTCGCCCTATCAACTCGATGCGAACCGCTGCATCGCCTATCTCACGGTGGAGCACCGCGGGCCGATCCCGCATGAATTCCGCACCGCGATAGGCAACCGGATCTTTGGCTGCGACGACTGTCTGGCGGTCTGTCCGTGGAACAAGTTCGCCCGGGCCTCCCGCGACGACCGGCTGGCGATGCGGGAGGAAATTCTGAACGCGCCGCTGGCGGAACTGCTGGAACTCGACGACGCCGCGTTCCGGCGGATGTTCGCTCAGACGCCGGTCAAGCGGCTGGGGCGGGACCGGTTCCTGCGCAATGTCCTGATGGCGGTCGGCAATGCCGGCGACGAGTCGCTGTCGGCACGGGTCGAAGGCCTGCTGGACGACGCTTCGCCGCTGGTGCGCGGCGCGGCGGTCTGGGCGCTGTCCCGCATCGTCGATCCGGATCGCCTGGCCGCCGCCCGCGCCCGTTGCGAACCCGGTGAGCGTGACGCCGACGTTCTGGCGGAGTGGTCGCGGCTCTAGCCGCCGTGTTCCAGTTCGAGTTCTTCGAGCAGCCGCCGCGCCGATTCGGCCCAGGAGGCTTCGGGATCGCGGGCGACCAGGCCGGTCAGGTCGTCGCGCGCGCCGTCCATGTCGCCGCCGCGGGCCCGCGCCCGGGCGCGCTCCATGATGGCGTGCGGATTGTCCGGCGCCAGCGCCAGGGCGGTGGCCGTGTCCTCCTCGGCGCCGGCGAAATTGCCGCTGCTCCGCCGGATCATGGCGCGTACGGCATAGGCTTCGACCATCAGGTCGTTGAGCTGGATGGCGCGGCTCGCCGACTGCTCGGCGGGCCCGAAGCGGTCCTGACCGGCCAGCAGCAGCGCGCGGTCCAGATGGAGCGCAGGGTTCTTGGGCTGCCATGCCAGCGCCTGCTCCAGCGCCCTGAGCGCCTTGTCCTCGGCCTGGCCCAGCGTCCACATGGCCGCAGCCTGGCCCATGACCTCCGCAGCGGCGCGGCTGTCGGATTTGGCCAGATCGTCGGCCAGCGTCTGCAGCTGGGCGCCGGCGATCCGGTGCTGGCCATTGGCGGCGTAGGCCACTGCGGTGCAGTGCCGTGCCGGAACCCCGCCGCCCACGTCGCGCCATTGCAATGCGGACTGGAGGCCCTTCTCGGCGTCGGCCCTGACGGCTTCGAGGCAGCGGGTGTAGCTGTCGACCTGCTGCGCCAGTGCGGGCGCGACGGGCAGGGCGAGTGCGGCGAGGATGGCGATTGTGCGAAGCATCGGAAACCGATAGCGAAGAGGGGAACCGCTCGCAACAACCGGCGGAGGCCGCCATGCACATATTCTCCTTCGGCCACGGCTATTCGGCGCGCGCGCTGCGCCGGCGCCTGCCCGATGTGCGCTGGAGCGCGACGGCGCGGACGGCGGAAAGCCGGAAGGAACTGGAAGCCGAGGGCATCGCGGCATGGGACTTCGACGGCGCCAAGGCGCTGGCCGACGAGGCCCTGGACGGCGTCACGCACGTCTTGGCCTCGGTTCCGCCCGACGGGGACGGGGATCCGGTCGTCCGCTGTTGCGCCGAACAGATCAGGGCCTGCGCCGGGCTGCGCTGGATCGGCTATCTGTCGACCACCGGGGTCTATGGCGACCGCCAGGGCGGCTGGGTCGATGAACGCAGCGCACTGCGCCCCGCGGGCGAGCGCGGCGCGCGGCGGGTGCAGGCGGAACTGGACTGGCTGGGCCTTTCGGGCGGCATCGACGGACCGGCGGTGCAGATCTTCCGGCTGGCCGGTATCTACGGGCCGCGCCGGAGTCAGTTCAATGCCCTGCGCGATGGCACCTCGCGCCGGATCGTCAAGCCGGGACAGGTGTTTTCCCGCATTCACGTCGATGACATAGCGGCTGTTCTTGAAGCATCGATTGAACAACCGCGCGATGGCGGCGTCTACAATGTCTGCGATGACATGGCCGCGCCGCCCCAGGACGTGGTGGCATTCGCGGCGGAACTTCTGGGGACGGATCCGCCGCCCGAGGTGCCGTTCGAGGAGGCGGAGATGAGCCCGATGGGACGAAGCTTCTACGGGGAAAGCAAGAAGGTCCGCAACGACCTGATCAAGCAGGAGCTTGGCGTGAGGCTACGTTACCCGACCTACCGCGAGGGATTGCCGGCGGTGCTGGCGGCGGAGCAGCGCTCAGACTGAGATCGCAGCCGCCAGTTCGTCGACCGTCGCGCAGAGCAGGGCGATGTCGCCCGGTTCGGACAGGCGGTGATCGCCCGATTTCGAGAAGCTGATGCGGACATCCTGGCTGCGGACCTGCCGCGCGATGTCCAGCGAGCGCTGCCAGGGTACGTCCGGGTCGGCCATGCCGTGCAGCAGCCGCACCGGCTGGGCGATGTCGACCGGCTCTTCGGCCATGACGAAATTCGCCTCGCCGTCCTCGATCAGCCGGCGGGTGATGACATAGCCCGTCGGGTCGTAGTCGGAAGCGATGCGGACCCGGCCGGTCTCGCGGCATTCGGCCTGCTGTTCCGGGCTAAGTCCGTCCCACATGCCGGGCGTGAAGTCGGGCGCGGCGGCGATGCCGACCATGGCCGCGACCCGTTCGGGCTGCGCGAGGGCAAGCTTCATCGCGATCCAGCCGCCCATGGAGGAGCCGACGACGATCTGCGGTCCGCTGGTCAGTTCGTCCAGCACGGCGGCGGCATCCTCCGCCCAGCGGGTGATGCAGGCCTTTGCGGCGAAGTCCCCGCTGCTTTCGCCATGGCCGAGATAGTCGAAGCGTACGAAAGCCCGTCCGCTCGCCCGGCAATGCGCTTCGAGGGCCGTCGCCTTGGTGCCAGTCATGTCCGACATGAAACCCCCGCAGAACAACACGCCAGGGTTATTCCCATTCAATTTGTGATAGGCGATGCTCTCGCCGTCGGGCCTCGCCAGTCGACCGGGCGCGCGTTCGTTCATCGGATTGGGGCCGTTGTCATGTTGCTGTCAGAGTGCCGGGACCGAAGCATGTCCGGGAATCCGCCGCAAGGGCCGAGCGATGACTGACCCCAGCCTGACGGTCCTCCAGGTGCTGCCGGCGTTGGAGACCGGCGGCGTCGAGCGCGGCACGGTGGATATGGCCGAGGCGCTGGTCGCTGCAGGGCACCGTGCGCTGGTCGTGTCCACAGGCGGCTCGATGGTCCGCCAGTTGACGCGTGTGGGCGCCGAACACGTGGAACTGCCTGTGCGCTCCAAGAACCCGCTGGCAATCTGGCGCAACATCGGGCGGCTGGCCCGCCTGATCGAGACCGAGAATGTGGATCTGGTGCACGCCCGCTCCCGCGCGCCGGCCTGGAGTGCGATGTACGCGGCCCGCCGCACGAAGAGGCGCTTCGTGACCACGGTCCATGGCGCCTATGGCGTCGGCAACCGTTTCAAGCGCGCCTACAACAGCGTGATGGTGCGCGGCGACCGGGTCATCGCGATTTCGGAGTTCATCCGCGATTATGTCATCGAGCGGTACCCGGAATCGAAACCCGCGCGCGTCGTGGTGATCCCGCGCGGCGTCGATCTGGACCTGTTCCATCCGGGCGACGTGCCGGCGGCGCGGCTGATCCAGCTCTCGGAACTCTGGTCCCTGCCCGATGGGGCGCCGGTGATCCTGCTGCCGGGCCGGCTGACCCGGTTGAAGGGACAGCCCGTGCTGATCGAGGCCCTGTCGCTGATCGCCAATCGGGACGGGGTGGCGGTCTTCGTCGGCGGCGACCTGGGCCGCGACGCCTACAAGGCGGAACTGCGGCAGATGGCGGAACGCTTCGGGGTCGCCGATCGGGTCTGGTTCGTCGGCGCCTGCCGCGACATGCCCGCGGCCTATTCGATCGCCAGCGTGGTGGTCTCGGCCTCGACCCAGCCCGAAGGCTTCGGCCGCATCGCCGTCGAGGCGCAGGCCATGGGCCGGCCTGTGATCGTCACCGATCATGGCGGCAGCCGCGAAACCGTGGCGCCCGGCGAGACCGGCTGGCGCGTGCCGCCGGGCGACGCGCGCGCCATGGCCGCCGCACTGGACGAGGCGCTGGCTATGACCCAGCCCGAGCGCGACGCACTGGCCGGACGCGCGGTCGCGCACGTGAAGGCCAACTACACCAAGGAACTGATGTGCCGCCGGACCCTGGACCTCTACCGGGACCTGCTCGCGCAGCGGGATTAGGCGCCGCGTCGCCGGCGAGAAGGGAGCATTCGATGAGCGTGAACAGGCAGGTGGTTATCCGTGAACTGCCGCAGGGCGAGCTGGAGCCGGAGCATTTCGAGAGCCGCGAAAGCGAAATTCCCTCGATCGCCGAGGGCGAGGTTCTGGTGAAGACGATCCTGATGTCGATCGACGCGGCGAACCGGGCCTGGATGCAGGGCGCGACCTACCGCGATGCGGTAAAGGCGGGCGATGTCATGCACACCTATGCCATCGGCGAGGTGGTCGAATCGAAGGCGGACTCGCTCGCCGTCGGCGACATCGTTGCGACGGAGTCCGGCTGGGCGGAGTATGCCGCGGTCCGCGCCGGCGCTGCCGAGAAGTTGCCGGCCCTGCGGCCGCTCTCGCACCTGCTGTCGGTCTACGGCATTGCTGGCAAGACCGCCTATCACGGGCTGGTGGGCGTGGGCCGGCCGAAGGCGGGCGAGACCGTCGTCGTCTCCGCCGCCGCCGGATCGGTCGGCATCTTCGTCGGCCAGATCGCGAAGGCGCTTGGGTGCCGGGCGGTCGGTATCGCCGGCGGCAGGGAGAAATGCGACTGGGTGGTCGAGGAACTGGGTTTCGACGCTTGCGTCGATTACCGCGCCGGCAACCTGTTCCGCGAGTTGAAGGCCGCCTGTCCGGATAGCGTGGACATCTATTTCGACAATGTCGGCGGACAGATTCTGGAGACGGTGCTGTTCCAGATGAACGAGAAGGGCCGGGTCGTCTGCTGCGGCGCCGTGAGCCAGTATGACACCACGGCGCCCAGCGGGCCGCGCAACTTGCCCGGCCTGGTAGTGGTGAAGCGCCTGCGCATGGAGGGCTTCATTGTCATGGACTTCGCCGACGACGATGCCCGCGCGCTGGCCGACCTGCGCCGGTGGGTCGAGGCCGGCGAAGTGAAGGTCGTGGAGGACATCGTCGATGGCCTGGAGAACGCCCCGGGTGCGCTGATCGGCCTGCTGGCCGGCGAGAACCGCGGCAAGCGCATGGTGCGCGTCGCGCCGGACCCGGCCTAGGTTCAGTCGTCGCGGCGGATATGCCGCGTCAGCCGCCGTTCCAGCCGGTCCCAGACAAGCCGCAGGGACTCGACGATCGCGAGGTAGAACAGGGCCGCCCAGATATAGGTCTGGAAGTCGTAGGTGCGCGAGAAGGCGCGCCGGGTCTCGCCCATCAGGTCCAGTACGGTGATGATCGCGACGATGGCGGAGCCCTTGATCATCAGGATGATCTCGTTGCCATAGGGCCGGAGGGCCACGATCAGCGCCTGGGGCAGGATGATCTTGCGGAAGGTCGCCCAGCGCCGCAGGCCCATGGACTGGGCCGCTTCCCACTGCCCCTTCGGCACGCTCTCGATGGCGCCGCGGAGGATCTCCGCCTGATAGGCGGCCGTGTTCAGCGTGAAGGTGAAGACCGCACAATTCCAGGGCTCGCGGAAAAATGTCCACAGACCGGCCTGCCGCAGCTCGTCCACGAAGACGCCCGCGCCGTAGTAGACGAGGAATATCTGCGCCAGCAGCGGCGTGCCGCGGAAGAAGTAGACATAGGCGAAGGCCGCCCAGCCGGCGGCGCGGTTCGGCGACATGCGCCCGAGCGCGACCGGCAGCGACAGCATCGCGCCCAGAACCACCGACAGGCCGACGAGCTGGACCGTCACCCAGAGACCGGAGAGGTACTTCGGCGCGTATCTGGCGAAGAACGCCGTGTCCCAGCTGTCGGCCAGAAACGCAATGATTCCAAGGCCCAACAGGCCGAGCAGCGTGATGACAGCGTAGCCCAGGGCGCGTTCGCCGCGCGCGTGGCGTCGCCGGGGCGGCGGCGCAGGGCGGGGCGCGATGGTGTCATTCGTCCAGGCGCCCCTCATGTCCGCTGCTCCGACCGCGTTGCCCAGCGGTGGATCCCGCCGATGGCGACAGAAGAGAGCAGCGCGAGAACGAGATAGAGCAGGCATGCCGTGCCGAAGAACAGGAAGGCGTCCTTGGTCACGCGGGCGGCTATTCCCGTCTGTCGGATGATGTCGGAAAGCCCGATGACCGAGACCAGAGCGGTTTCCTTCAACAGAATCATCCACAGGTTCGTGAGGCCGGGCAGCGCGATGCGGATCAGTTGCGGCAGGATCACCAGCCGCATCGTGGTGACGCGCCCCAGGCCCAAGGCATAGGCGCCTTCGTACTGGCCGCGCGGGATGGCGCGGAAGGCCGACAGGAAGACTTCCGAGGCGAAAGCGGAGAATACCATGCCCAGCGCTGCCATGCCGGCGACGAAGCTGTTGATCTCGATGGCCGTTTCGGCGCCGAACAGGCGGGCCAGTTCCTGGATACCGATCTGGGCGCCGTAATAGACGAGGAACAGCGTCAGCAACTCCGGCAGGCCGCGGAAGACGGTGGTGTAGATTCCGCCGGCCAGGCGGAGCGTCGCCTCGCTCGACTGACGCGCCAGCGCGACCAGGAATCCGAGCGCGAGGCCCAGGGGCAGCGTCGCGAGCGCGAGCGAGACGGTAACGCCGACGCCGGAAAGGATCTCGTCGCCCCAGCCGTCGGCGCCGAAGGCGAGAAGCTCGAGCTTCTCAGGCAATCAGCACCGATCCGCCCCGGGATTGGAACCCGGGGCCCGGTTGAGCTGTCGGCCAGTCATCATGCGCCTGGATGAGCAGGGCGGGATGGCCCGCCAGGCCATCCCCCACCCCTCTGTTCGGGCTTACCCGCCATAGGCGTCGAAGGTGAAGTACTTGTCGTTGATTTCCTTGTACCTGCCATTGGCGCGGATCGCCTTGATGGCGGCGTTGAAGCGCTCGGCCAGTTCGGTCTCGCCCTTGCGCACGGCGATGCCAGCGCCCTCGCCGTGGATCTCCGGCACCGGCTTGATGGTGCCCACGATCCTGCAGCAGGCGCCGTCCTCGCTGTTGACCCATTCCTCGAGCACCGTGACGTCGTCGGTCACGGCGTCGAGCCGGCCATTGGCAAGGTCCAGCTTGTACTCGTCGGCGGTCGGGTACATGCGCAGGTCGGAATCGGTGTAGGTCGTCTCGGCGTAGTTGGAATGCGTCGTCGAGGACTGCGCGCCCACGGTCTTGCCGGCCAGGGCCCGGGCGTCGACGCCGGTAATGTCGGAATCCTTCGGCACCGCGATGGCGGGCGGGGTGTTGTAGTACTTCTCCGAGAAGTCGACCTTCTTCTTGCGCTCGTCGGTGATCGACATGGACGCGATGATGGCGTCGAACTTGCCGGCCTGCAGGGCCGGGATGATGCCGTCCCAGTCCTGGGTGACGAAGACGCATTCCACCTTCATCTCGTCACAGAGCGCATTGGCGATGTCGATGTCGAAGCCGACAAGCTTGCCGTCGGCAGTGAGGTTGTTGAACGGGGGGTAGGCGCCCTCCGTGCCGATGCGCAGGGGTTCGGCCTGGGACGCGCCGGCGGCGACCGTCATGGCGACGGCGGCGGCGGTGAGGGTCAGGAACCTTCTCATGTCTCGCAATTCCTTCCGGTTCGAGGTGGCCGGCGCGAGCCTTGGCGACGCGCGCCATTGGCGGCTATCCCATGAACTTTCCGGCCCGTTGACAACCGAAATCCGCGATGACGTGGCGTCAGTGCCGGATTGCCCGGTCGATCAGGGCGATGAGCGCTTCGGCAAGGTCCGCGGCATCGCGGTCGGTGACCAACTTCAGGTTGCCTTCGGCGCCCAGCGAGAAGATGCCGTGCAGTCCCGCCCAGATCACGCGGGCGACCACCGCGGGCGGGTAGGGGAAGTCGCCGGGCAACCGCGCGACCGCGCGTTCCACCACCGCCAGGCCGTCGTTCAGCTTGGCGACGTACCAGTCGGGCGCCGCCCCCGGGTCGGAAAGGGAGTAGTCGAAGACCGCCTGCCAGCGATGCCGGTTCTGTTCAACGAAGTCCCGGTAGATGGCCAGCAAGGCGCGAAGGTCGGGCTCGGCGCCGTTCCGTTCGGCCGCGGAGAGGGCGGCCACCAGGTCGTCGATGGTGCCGGCGTTGACCCGCATCATCAGCTCGTCGGCGCTGTCGAACACGTTGTAGAGCGTGCCCGGCGAATAGCCGATGTCCCGGGCGATGCCCCGCAGCGTGACCTTGTCCAGTCCGGCGTTCCCGATCTTCGCGCGGGCGGCGTCGACCGCCATCGCCCGGATTTCGTCGTGGGTATGGTCGGACCTGCGCGCCATGGCGTGCCTCCGTTTCGGTTCCGGGGCGTTGTGTGCCACGCGCGGCGGAAAATTTCACGGGAAAAATATACAGTGTTCAAAAAAGTTATTGAACGTCGTTCAAAAATGCCTATCTTGCGTTTTGAACGCTGTTAAATATCCGGGGGGATATGATGAACCTTCAGCCGAACGACACCATGGGCCAGGCCGGTAGCACCGGTTCGGCCGACACCTTCGAAGCCGGGCTGCGCAAGGCCGCCCGGCAGCCCGAGACCGCACAGGCCGACGTTCTGCGCCGGATCCTTGCGCGCAACGCGGAGACCGTCATGGGTCGCCGCCACGGCTTTGCGGCCATCGGCGACGTCGAGGCCTACCGCCGCGCCGTGCCGGTGCACGAGTTCCACGCCCTGCGTCCGATGATCGAGATGCAGCGCGCCTCCGGTCAGCCCGTGCTTTCGGCGGACCGCCCCGTCACCCACCTGCCGGCGTCCGGCGCCGTCCGGCGCTGCGACCGTGTTCCGCTCGTCGCCGGCGATCTGGCGTACAGGGCGCGGGCCCGCGAGGTGGCGCACCGGGCGCTGGCGCGGGAAAGCGGGTTCGCCGCCGGCCGCGTGCTGGATCTCGGCGCGCTCGCAGGGACGGCGGGGGCGGACCCCGTTCCGGGCCTGCGCCAGATCCTCGACCTGGAAGCGCGCGCTTATGTCGTCGCGCTGCTCTGGCTCGGCCATCGCGACGTCACCGGCATCGACGCCGGCCGTCTGGAGAGCCTGGATCTGCTGCAGGATGTGCTCGGGCGCCATGGCGAGCGGCTGCTGGCGGATCTGGAGGGCGGCGAGTTGAGCATCGCCGACCGTCTGCCATCGGGTCTCGCCGCCGCTGCGCGCGATGCGATCGCGCCGGACGACGGGCGTATCGAAGAACTCTCGCTGGTGACGGCACAGGAAGGCGTTCTGAGCGTGGCGTCGGTCTGGCCGTCGCTGACGGTCGTCGCCGCGGACCTCACCGCCGACGATTCCGGCCGCCCGGCCTGGCTGCCCATTCGGGTGCGCATCGTCGATACCGGCTGCGAGCTGAGCGAGGTCCGGGCCACCGTCGCCATGGGCCTGGGCGAGACCTTCCTGCCCCTGCTCACGGAAGCCTATTTCGAGTTCGCGGAGGTCGATGCCGAGCACCCGGCGCCGGCGGCGTTCCTGGGTCTCTACGGGATCCGCCCCGGACAGGACTACCAGGTCTTCGTGACGACCATGTCGGGGCTCTACCGCTATCGCCTCAAGGCCACGGTGCGGGTCGACGGCCATCTCGGCCGCTGCCCGACGCTGCGGGTGCGCCGCCACGATCTCCAGACCGGGCTGGCGGAACAGGCGCGGCTGCAGGTCTCCCAGGCCAACGCCGCGGCCGGCGAAGCGCTGGACGCCGCCTTCGGCGATCCGCCGCGTTTCACCCTGCTGGGCGGCCCGCGCAAGGGAACCTTCCGGCTGCTGCTGGAGCGCCGTGCCGACGTGGAGCCGCGTCTGGCGGCGATTGCGGAGGCTGTCGACCGCCGCCTGCGCCGGGCGAGCCTGGCCTATGACACCGCGCGGGCGGACGGAGCGGAGGCGGCGGTAACCGTCGGCTTCCGGGAGCACCGGCCAGCATCGGCCCGCCAGAGCGCACAGATGGACTGCAGCGCAGCCTAGAAATTCTCGACGAACGGCCTGAGTTCCACCTCCCAGGACCAGGCATTGCGCGGCTGGTCAAGCACGGCCAGATAGGTTTGCGCGATCGCGTCGGGATCGAGGAAGGAGTCGGGTTTGCCCTCCGGCTCCTTCCGCGTGTCGGAGCGCACGCCGCCGTCGATAACGAAGTGAGCGATGTGGATGTTCTTCGGCGACAGTTCCCGCGCCAGCGACTGGCAGAGACCGCGCAGGGCGAACTTGCCCATGGCGAAGCTCGACGAGTTGGGATAGCCCTTTACACTGGCTGAGGTTCCGGTGAAGAAGATCGCGCCATGTCCCTGATCCAGCATGCGTTTTCCCGCCTGCTGCGCCACCAGGAAACCGCCGAAACCGGAGATGCGGATGGCCATTTCCACATCCGCCGGATCGAGTTCGGCGATGCCGCCGCGGGCCCGGCTGGAGGCGTTGTAGAGGACGAGATCGACGCCGCCCATCTCCCGGTCCGCCGCCTGGAACAGCGCCGCGACCGAGGCCGGATCGCCGGCGTCGCAGCTTTCCGTCAGCGCACCGGTCTCCGCGGCGAGATCCGCCAGCTTGTCCGTGTTCCGTGCCGCCAGCATGACCTTGGCGCCGCGCGCGGCCAGCCCCTTGGCGAAGCTGGCCGAGATGCCCTTGCCCGCGCCGACGATCAGCGCCCGTTTCACGTCCATGATTCCATCCCTCCGGTTTGACGCCGGCCCGCCCCGGGACTTGATCCCGGGGTCCAGTCCGGCATCGCCGCTGCACTGGGTTCCGGGGTCGAGCCCCGGAACGGGACCGATGTATCGCGGCCCGTCCCGTTGTCACGCGCAGCCCGCCACTTGATCGCCCGCGCCGCCGGCGTAGGTTGAACGCAAGGCGTTCGGGAGGGCATCGATGAACGACATGGCGAACCGCTGGCAGTTCTGGATCGACCGGGGCGGCACCTTCACCGACATCGTCGGCCGCAGGCCCGACGGTTCGGTGGTCACCCACAAGGTGCTCTCCGAGAACCCGGACCGCTACAAGGACGCCGCGCTGCAGGGCATCCGCGACCTGCTGGGCCTGGAGGCCGGCGATCCGATACCCGACGCCGGGATCGAGGCGGTCAAGATGGGCACCACGGTCGCCACCAATGCGCTGCTGGAGCGCAAGGGCGACCGCTGTCTGTTCATTACGAACAAGGGCTTCTCCGATGTTCTTCGTATCGGATATCAGAACCGACCGAAGCTGTTCGCGCTGAAGATCGAACTGCCGGAAATGCTCTATGAACGCGTGGCCGAGGTGCCGGGACGCGTCGACACCAACGGCGAAGAGCTGGAGCCGCTGGACGAGGCCGCGGCGCGCCAGGCGCTGCAGGCCGCCTTCGACGACGGTATCCGCGCCGTCGCCATCGTCTTCATGCATGGCTTCCGCTTCACCGCCCACGAGGAACGGGTGGCGGAGATCGCCTGCGAGACCGGCTTCACCCAGGTCTCCACCAGCCACGGCACCAGCCCGCTGATGAAGATCGTCAGCCGCGGCGACACCACGGTGGTCGACGCCTATCTCTCGCCGATCCTGCGCCGCTATGTCGACCAGGTGGCGGGCGAACTGGGCGACGCCCGGCTGATGTTCATGCAGTCGAATGGCGGGCTGACCGACGCGCGGCTGTTCCAGGGCAAGGACGCGATCCTGTCGGGGCCCGCTGGCGGCGTGGTCGGCATGGTCCGCACCGCCGCCATGGCGGGCTTCGACCGGGTCATCGGCTTCGACATGGGCGGCACGTCCACCGACGTCAGCCACTACAACGGCGAGTTCGAGCGCGCCTTCGAGACGGAGGTCGCGGGCGTGCGCATGCGCGCGCCGATGATGCTGATCCACACCGTCGCCGCGGGCGGCGGCTCGGTTCTGCATTTCGAGGCCGGACGCTACCAGGTCGGCCCCGATTCGGCCGGCGCCCATCCCGGTCCCGCCTGCTACCGCAATGGCGGCCCGCTGGCGGTCACCGACTGCAACGTCATGCTGGGCAAGCTGCAGCCGGAGCAGTTCCCCGCCGTCTTCGGCCCGAACGGCGACGCGCCGCTGGACGCCGAGGTCGTGCGGGAGAAGTTCGCGGAACTGGCCGACCGCATCGCCGAGGAGACCGGTGACCGCCGCACGCCCGAACAGGTCGCGGCCGGGTTCCTCGATATCGCGGTCGAGAACATGGCCAACGCCATCAAGAAGATCTCGATCCAGCGCGGCTATGACGTCTCGAAATACGTGCTCAACTGCTTCGGCGGCGCGGGCGGGCAGCATGCCTGCCTGGTGGCCGACAAGCTGGGCATCGAGACCGTGCTGCTGCACCCCCATGCGGGCGTGCTCTCCGCCTATGGCATGGGCCTCGCCGACACCCGCGCGCTCAGGGAGAAGACCGTCGAGAAGCCGCTGGCAGCGGAGAACATGGACGCGATCAAGGCGGTCCACGACGAGCTGGCCGGGCAGGCGCGTCGGGAACTGCTGGACCAGGACGTGCCCGAGGCGAAGATCGAGATCCATCTGGGGGCGCTGATCCGCTACGAAGGGTCGGATACCGCGCTGGCCATTGCCTTCGGTGGGCTGGAGGAGGTCGAGCGGCGCTTCGCCGAGGCCCACCGCCAGCAGTTCGGCTTCGAGAGCCCGGAGAAGACCATCATCGTCGAGGCCGCCACCGTCGAGGCCGTGGCGCCGGGCGAGGTGATCGAGGACGCTGAATCGGAGACGGGCGAGGGCGCGCCCGAGGCGCTGGCCGAAGTGCAGGCCTGGATGGACGGCGACTGGCGCCACACCGGCGTCTTCGACCGGGAGGCGATGCAGCCGGGCGAGGCCATCGACGGCCCGGCGATCGTCACCGAGGCCACGGCGACCACCATCGTCGAGCCCGGCTGGCGCGCCGAGATGACGGGCAAGCGCCATCTGGTGCTGCGCCGCGTCGAGGCCCGCTCCGGCGCGCGCGCCATCGGCACCGAGGCCGACCCGGTGATGCTGGAGATCTTCAACAACCTGTTCATGAACATCGCCGAGCAGATGGGCGTCGTCCTCGAGCGCACGGCCTATTCGGTCAACATCAAGGAGCGGCTGGACTTCTCCTGCGCCCTGTTCGACGCGGAGGGCGAGCTGATCGCCAACGCGCCCCACATGCCGGTCCACCTCGGCTCCATGTCGCAGAGCATCAAGACGGTGATCCGGGAAAACGCGGCCACCATGAAGCCCGGCGACGTCTACATGCTGAACGCGCCCTACAATGGCGGCACGCACCTGCCCGACGTCACCGTGATCGCGCCGGTCTATGACGAGGCGGAGACCGAGGTGCTGTTCTATACCGCCAGCCGCGGCCACCATGCCGACATCGGCGGCAAGACGCCGGGCTCCATGCCGCCGGATTCGAAGACGGTCGAGGAGGAGGGCGTGCTGCTGGACAATGTCCTGCTGGTCGACGGCGGCCGCTTCCGCGAAGGCGAAGTCGTCGAGATCCTGACCTCGGGCAGGTATCCGGCGCGCAACCCGAAGCAGAACCTGGCCGACCTCTCGGCGCAGATCGCCGCCTGCGAGAAGGGCGCGCGGGAGCTGAAACGCATGGTCGACGATTTCGGCCTCGACGTCGTCCGCGCCTATATGGGCCACGTCCAGGACAACGCCGAGGAGTCGGTCCGCCGCGTCATCGACGTCCTGAAGGACGGCGAGTTCGAATACCCGATGGACGACGGCTACGTCATCCGGGTGAAGGTGACCATCGACCGCGAGGACCGCTCGGCGGAGATCGACTTCGCCGGCACCTCGGAGATGCATCCGACCAACTACAACGCGCCCACGTCGGTCGCCATGGCCGCGGTGCTCTACGTCTTCCGCTGCCTGGTGGACTCGGATATCCCGCTGAACGGCGGCTGCCTGAAGCCGCTGCACGTGAAGATCCCGCAGAAGTCCATGCTCCGGCCCGAATACCCGGCCGCCGTGGTCGCCGGCAATGTCGAGACCAGCCAGTGCATCACCGACGCGCTGTTTGGCGCGCTGGGCGTCATGGCGGCGGCGCAGGGGACGATGAACAACTTCACCTTCGGCAATGACCGCTACCAGTACTACGAGACCATCTGCGGCGGCTCCGGCGCCGGCGCGGACTTCGACGGCACCGACGCGGTCCACACCCACATGACCAACACCCGGCTCACGGACCCGGAGGTGCTGGAGTTCCGCTTCCCCGTGATCCTGGAGGATTTCCACATCCGCCGCGGCTCCGGCGGCAAGGGCCGGCACAGGGGCGGCGACGGCACCTTCCGCCGGATGCGCTTCCGGGAGGCGATGACCGCCTCGCTGCTCGGCTCCCACCGCGTCGTGCCGCCCTTCGGCCTGGAAGGCGGGGCGAACGGCGAGGTCGGCCGCAACTGGGTCGAGCGCCGGGACGGCTCAACGGAGGAACTGGAAGGCCGCGCCATCGCCAAGCTCGAACCCGGCGACGCCATCGTCATTTCGACGCCAAGTGGCGGCGGGTTTGGCAAGCCAGCGTAGCCGCATGGCCCGCTGGGGTTGGCTGGGCCGGCCAGCGGGCCTGCTGAATCGTGCGGGGTCCAGCGCCGCGTCGCCAACAAACAGGGTCCCGGGATCGAGTCCCGGGACGCCGGGGGGGCTTCGCCGGCCCCAGGACTCCACTGGAAACAGGTGCCGAGTCCTGCGCGGCGCACAGCGCCGGCGCGGGACCCATGCCTGAGCCGATCCGGTGACGCGGCGCTGCTGACATTGCCGTGAGGCAGGCGCCGGATCGCGGTGACCTGTCCGCATGGCTTGCCCGGCCGGGCCGGGCGATGACGCAATTCATGCGCGGAGGTTTATTCCGCAGGGTGCGGCGGCAATTCGTCCCTTTCATCCCGGTGACGCATTCCTATGTCTGATTTCGGGCGTGGCGATGACGCGCCCGGGCGCGTCCGCAGGCACAAGAAGAACCACGAGGGACAACATGCCAGACGATGCCACGGCCTTGCCGCACGGGGGTCCTGACCCGGAAACGGCGGCCTTGACCCCTGAGCGCTACCGGGCCGTGCGGCAGCGGAGCGAGGCGCTGGCCGCGCCGCTCTCGCCCGAGGACCAGGTGGTGCAGGCGATGGAAGACGCCAGCCCGACCAAGTGGCATCTGGGCCATGTGAGCTGGTTCTTCGAGACCTTCGTGCTGCGCCCGCACGCGGCGGACTACCGCGCCTTCGACGAGCGCTACCACTACATCTTCAATTCCTATTACGAGGCCGAAGGCCCCCGCCAGCCCCGGCCGCAGCGGGGCATGCTGACCCGGCCGCCGCTGGACGAGGTCATGGCCTACCGCGCCCATGTGGACGAAGCCATGGCGGCGCTGCTGGAAGTTGCGAACGATCCGTCGGGCGCGGTCGCGGGGCTGACGGAACTCGGCCTCAACCACGAACAGCAGCATCAGGAGTTGCTGCTGACCGACGCGCTGAATCTGCTGTCGCGCAATCCCCTCAGGCCGGCCTACGCGACCGACGGCGCGCCGCCCCTCGCCGAGGCCGCCGCGCCGCCGTTCGGCTGGATCGACTTCGAGGGCGGTATCCGGGAGATCGGCCATGCAGGCCCCGGCTTCGCCTTCGACAATGAGGGGCCGCGCCACGAGGTGTTGCTGCGGCCGTTCCGTCTGGCCGACCGGCCGGTGACCTGCGGCGAGTGGCTCGATTTCATCGCCGACGGCGGTTACCGGCGGCCGGAACTGTGGCTGGCCGACGGCTGGGCCACGGTTCAGGCCCAGGGCTGGAGCGCGCCGCTCTACTGGGAGCGGGACGCCGAGGGCGGCATCGAGGTCATGGGCCTCTACGGGCTGCGCCCCGTCGAGCCTGCCGCGCCCGTGGCCCATGTCAGCTTTTACGAGGCCGACGCCTTCGCCCGCTGGGCCGGCAAACGCCTGCCCACCGAGGCCGAATGGGAGTTCGCGGCGGAAGGTCTCGTCCCGCCCGGGCCCGAACCCGAGGCCCTGCTGCCGCGTCCCGCCGCGGCGGGCGAGGGGCTCAGGCAGATGTTCGGCGCAGTCTGGGAATGGACCGCCAGCCCCTACGGCGCCTATCCCGGCTTCCGTCCGCCGGCCGGCGCGGTGGGCGAATACAACGGCAAGTTCATGGCCAACCAGTTCGTGCTGCGCGGCGGCTCCTGCGTCACGCCGCCGGGCCATGTCCGCGCCAGCTACCGCAACTTCTTCTATCCCCATCAGCGCTGGCAGTTCTCCGGCCTGCGCCTCGCGGAGGACCTGTCATGAACATCGCCGCCGACACGCACCTTCGGGGCTTTCTCGACCTGGAGCCGGAACTGGAGGACTTTCGCACCGCCATCCTGGAGGGGCTGGCGAAACCGCGGAAGGCGACGCCCGCCAAGTTCTTCTACGACGAGGAGGGTTCGCGCCTGTTCGAGCGCATCTGCGAGCTGCAGGAATACTATCCCACCCGTACCGAGTGCGGCATCCTGCGCGACCATGCCGACGAATTGCGCCGCCTGCTGCCCGAAGGCGCGACGGTGATCGAGTTCGGCAGCGGCTCCGCCGACAAGATCCGCCTGTTCGTGCAGGCGCTCGGGCGGCCGCAATGCTACGTGCCGATCGACATCTCACGCGACCATCTGCTCGACAATGCCGGCGCCTTCGCGGCCGAGAACCCGGCGATCGAGGTGGTCGCGGTCTGCGCCGACTTCACCGACCCGGTGCGCCTGGACGATGTCGTGCCGAAGGGCCCGCGCATCGGCTTCTTCCCCGGTTCCACGATCGGCAATCTGAGCCGGGACGAAGCGGCCGAGTTCCTCCGCGGCGCGCGCCGGACCGTCGGGCAGGGCGGCTTTCTGGTGATCGGCGTCGACCTGAAGAAGGACCCGGCGATCCTGGAGGCGGCCTATGACGACGCCGAGGGCGTGACGGCGGCCTTCAACCTCAACCTGCTTCGGCGCATCAACCGGGAACTGGACGGCGATTTCGAGCTCAACGCCTTCAGCCACCGCGCCGTCTGGAACGATGACGAGGGGCGGATCGAGATGCATCTGGTCAGCGGATGCGACCAGGCCGTGACCGTCGCCGGCCGGCGCTTCGACTTCCGCGAGGACGAGACCCTGCACACGGAGAACTCCCACAAGTACGGCCTCGATGAATTCCGGGCGATGGCGGAGGACGCCGGCTTCCGCGCGCGGCGCAGCCTGACCGACGCCAACGGCCTGTTCAGCGTGCACGTCCTGGAAGCGGCGTAGCTGTAGCGTCCCGGAGATCTGACGCCCTTGGACCCCGGATCGTGTCCGGGGCAGGCTCGATCCAAGGGCCCAGCGAACTGAAGGACTGGGTCCTGGGGTCAAGCCCCAGGACGCCGGTCAGAACTCGGAGGTTTCGGAACCCGCCAACAGGCGGCGAAGTTCGGCGGCGCAATCCTCCAGCGGAGCGGGGGAGGCGGCGACGCGGGCGTGAATCTGCGCGCCGCCGAAAGCCATCAGGATCGTCCGGGCCGTGGCCGGCGCACGGTCTTCGGGCCAGGCATGGCGCAGGAGCATGGTCTCGACTTCCCCGCGCCAGCGCTCATGCGCTTCCCGGCCGACCGCGGTGATCGCCGCCGAGCCCGGCGCGTTCTCCAGCAGTACCGTGGTGATGGGGCAGCCGTCGCGCCAGCCGGACTTCGCCATCCAGCCGATCAGCTTCGCCACATAGCGGTCGACGAAATCCGCCGGATCCGAAGCCTCCGCCGCGAGCGCCCTCAGCGTCAGCGTGACCCGCTTCGCCGCGGCCTCGATGGCGCGGGCGCCGATCTCTTCCTTGCCGCCCGGGAAGTAGTAGTAGAGCGAGCCGCGCGGCGCGCCGGCGGCGGCAAGTATCTCGTTCGTACCGGTCGCGGCGTAGCCCTGGCGCCGGAACAGTTTCGCCGCTTCCGTCAGCAGGGCCATTTCATGCTGCGCTCTCTTGCCCACTGCCTTGCTCCATCATTGCCGCGCGGAAGCTAGCATCAATACAAAATTATGTAGACCTGTCTAATAAAATCCTGCATCCTCCGGCTCGAACGGGAGGACAGAATGACCGATGTACCAGCGGGCTTCGCGCCGAACACGAGACGAAGCGGACTGACCGATCCGTGGGAGCCGATCTACGTGCGGGAGACACCCGAGGCGCTGATCATCGGGCTTCGGGCCGCGGCTGCGCACTGCAACGCGCGGGGCTTTGTCCATGGCGGCCTGATCAGCGCGCTGGCCGACAACGCCATGGGCCATTCCATGCGGCTGCATCTGCCCGAAGGCACGCGGCTGGTGACGGTGAACCTTTACCTCGACTATCTCGCCAGCGGCCAGCAGGGCCAGTGGCTCAGCTTCGAGACGGAGTTCGTCCGGCCCGGCCGCAACCTGGCTTTTGCACAGTGCTTCGTCCGCGCCGACGGAGAGGCGATCGCACGCGGCAACGCGACCTTCCGCGCCACGCGGCCGCGTCCGGAAACGGCGGCCGCCTGATATGGATCTTTCGCCCTACAGCACCGGGTTCCGTGCGGCGCTGGCCGCCGGCATCCACGCCATGCCGAGCTCGGTCTGGCTCGGGCTGCGCTGCATCGGCTTCGCCGACGGGCGGTCCGCCATCGAGATGCCGATCCGGCCCGAGATCACCTTCGACGGGCGGATCGTGCAGGGCGCGGTCGTCGGCGTGCTGGCCGATTATGCTGCGGTCAGCGCCGCGACTGCGGCCTGTCCGGACGGCTGGCGGGCGTCGACGACGGGCTACAACGTCCACAATATCGCGCCCGCCGCGGGCGAACGGCTCGTGGCGCTGGGGCGGATCGCCGGCCGGTCGCGGACCAGCGCGTCCAGCCGCGCGGACGTCTACGCCGTCACGGGCGACGAGTGGACACTGGCCGCGACCTGTCTCGCCACGTGCCGCCTGATCGAGCCGGTCTGATCAGCCAGTCCGCGCCGGCTGCTGGCCGTAGGTCCTGAATTTCTCCAGCACCACGTCCATCTCCCCGTCGGAGAGGATCGCCGGGCCGCCGAGCTGGCGGGCCAGGATGTACTGGGCGGCCAGGTTCTCGACCTCCTGGGCGAGCTTCAGCGCCTTCTCGACGGTCTCGCCCAGGGCGATCACGCCGTGATTGGCGAGCAGGCAGGCGCGGCGGTCCTCCAGGGCCTTCAGCGCCGCGTCGGACAGTTCCTGCGTACCGAAGGTGCGGTAGGGGGCGCAGCGGATATCGCGCCCCCCCGCGGCGGCGACCATGTAGTGGAAGGCGGGGATGCCCTCCCGCCGCGTCGCAAGCGCCGTCGCGTTCAGCGAATGGGTGTGGCAGATGCCGCCGGCGTCCGGCCGCGCCCGGTAGATGTCCAGGTGGAAGCGCCATTCGCTGGAGGGCTTCAGATCGCCCTTCCAGCCGCCGTCGAGATTCATGAAGACCATCATGCTCTCGTCCAGCGCGTCGTAGGCCAGGCCCGAGGGCGTGATCCAGAAACCGTCGCCGTCCCGGGCCGAGAGATTGCCCGATGTGCCAGGCGAGAGCCGCGCGGTCTCCATGGCCCGGCAGGCGGCCAGCAACGTCGCAGCGGCGTCAGCCATCGTTCTTTTCCGGATAGAGCGAAAGCAGGCCTTCCTCGGTCGCCGGGGCGACGCCGCGCTCCGTGATCAGGCCGGTCACCAGCCGCGCAGGCGTCACGTCGAAGGCCGGATTGCCCGCTTTCGCGTTCTCCGGCAACACGTCGACGGTGACGATCTCGCCGCTCTCGGTCCGCCCCGAGATGCGGCCGACCTCCTCGGCGCCGCGCTCCTCGATCGGGATCTCGGCGACGCCGTCGGCGACCTGCCAGTCGATGGTGGGGCCGGGCAGGGCGACGTAGAACGGCACCCCGTTGTCCTTCGCCGCCAGCGCCTTCAGATAGGTGCCGATCTTGTTGCAGACATCGCCCCGGCGCGTCGTCCGGTCGGTGCCGGTGATCACCATGTCGACCTGGCCGTGCTGCATCAGGTGCCCGCCCGCATTGTCGACCACGACCGTCAGCGGCACGCCGTGGGCGCCCAGCTCCCAGGCCGTCAGCGACGCGCCCTGGTTGCGCGGCCGGGTCTCGTCGACCCAGACATGGACGTTGATGCCGTCGTCATGGGCCTTGTAGATCGGGCTCAGCGCCGTGCCCCAGTCGACGGTGGCCAGCCAGCCGGCATTGCAGTGGGTCAGGATGTTGACCGTCTCGCCGGGCTTCTTCGCCGCGAGGTCGCGGATGATCTCCAGCCCGTGATTGCCGATGGCCTCGTTCATCGCCGCATCCTCGTCGGCGAGCTCGGCGGCGGCCTCGTAGGCGGCCCCGGCGCGCTCCTCGACGGGGCGGTTGTGCAGCGCGGCCCGCATGCGCTCCAGCGCCCAGAACAGGTTCACCGCCGTGGGGCGCGTCTTGCGCAGCGTCTCGATGGCGGTGGCAAGACTGTCGTCCGAAGGGTCGGCGCGCATGGCCAGCGCGACGCCATAGGCGGCGGTCGCCCCGATCAGCGGTGCGCCGCGCACCAGCATGGCGCGAATGGCGTGCGCGGCTTCCTCGACGGTCGTCAGGTCCACGGTCTCGAAGGCGTGCGGCAGTTTCGTCTGGTCGATGATCGTCACCGCCCAGCCATTTCCGGCCAGCTGCACCGGCCGCCACGGAACGCCATTCACCAGCATGATCTCACCTGTCGGGTTCGAGCAGCACCTTGACCTGCCTGTTCGGCGTCTTGAGCGCCTCGAAGGCCTCGGAGAAGCCGTCGAAGCCGACCCGGTCGGTGATCAGCCCCGCCGCCTCGATCCGGCCCTGGTCCAGCATGTCGATACACAGGCCGAATTCCTGGCGCAGATAGCAATAGGCGAAGATCAGGTCCAGTTCCTTGGTCACCGGCTTGACCGGCAGGATGTGGTCCAGGTGCATGCAGACGCCGACGATGACCACCTTCGCGTCGAAGGCGGCGTAGTCGATGGCGAGTTGCATGGAGCCCTTCACGCCGACGCAGTCGAAGACCACCTCCGGCCGGCCGCCGGCGATCTGCTTGTAGCGCTCGATCACGTCCTCCTTCGAGGCGTCGATGGCGTCGGTCGCGCCGTACTTCGCGGCCATCTCCGCGCGGTTGTGGTTGAGGTCGGAGACGACGACATGACGCGCGCCGAAGTGCCGGCACCAGATCGCGGTGGCGAGCCCGACGGGGCCCGCGCCGATGATCAGCACGCTGTCGCCCGGCTGCAGGCGGGCGCGCACGGCGGCGCGCAGGCCGACGGCCAGCGGCTCGATCAGTGCACCATCGCCCTTGCCGAAATGACCCGGCAGACGAAGGCTCTCCCTGGCTCCCACGCGGACATAGTCGGCGTAACCGCCCGGCACGTCGCCCAGGCCGATGCCGCGCGCGGTGCGGCAGCGCTTGACGTCGCCGGTCAGGCACTTGTCGCAGGTCCCGCAGCCGATGGTCGGCAGCGCGGCGACGCGGTCGCCTTCCTTCAGTGCGGTCTCGGTGCCCGGGCCGATGGCGACGATCTCGCCGCAGAATTCGTGGCCCATCACCGAATCCGGCTTCAGCGGCGGCATGCCGCCGGAGCCGTCATGGTTGTCGGAGATGTGCAGGTCGGAGCCGCAGATGCCGCAGGCCTCCACCTTCAGGATCAGTTCGCCGGCCTGCGGTGTCGGATCCTCGATGGCGCCGACCTCCAGTGGCCGGCCGGGTTCGCGGAAGATGGCTGCGCGCATGTACTTGTCCTCCCCAGGATGCGGGCGGCGAGTCTGCCGCCCGGCCGGGGTTCGCGCAACTCGGACTGTCAGGCCAGCAGGTTTTCGCCACCGCGCGGCGTTGCCTCCGGCATGCCCCATTCGCGGCCCGCATGGGCCAGGGCGCAGAACAGGTAGTCCGCGTGCGACCAGCGCACGATCAGATCGAAGGACGGCCCGCCCGCCGCGCCGTCATCTCTGCGCTGCAGGATCCAGGCGTTGCAGTGCCCGAAAACGGTGCCCCGGGCGTCGCCCTGAACGAAGCTGCGGGCGTGCATGTCCAGGGTCGTCAGCTTCATCAGCGCCTCGCGCGCCTTCGGCCCGGCGAACTCCAGCGTCGTGTAGTAGTCGGTGACGTTCGCCACCTGGTGATGCCGCCAGTCGAGCGCTGACGCGAGACTTTCCGCCAGCTCGTGTTCCTTGCCCTCCCCGCCGAGAACCAGAAACTCGTCCGGCGACAGCCAGGCGGCGGTGATTCCGTCGGCATCGAGGAAACGGCAGTTGCCGGGCGCATCGAGGCCGGCCACTGCTCTCAACGCCAGTTCGGCGTCGCCGGCGTGGGCGCGGAGGATCAGCTTCGCCTCGAAGGGCCGCTCCCGCAGACGGAGCAGTTCGTCGGCGGCGTCGAGCGGTTCGCGATGGGCGAGGGGGGAGCGGCGGACCGGCGCGTTCATTGGCTGCTCTCCTTCGCCGCCAGGAAGTCGTGCCCGACAATCCTCGCCGGCATGGGTCTGTCGCCATCGCGGGAGATATAGACAGTCTCTCCCATGCGCCGCGAACCGGCCCTGACCACGGCGAGGGCGATCGAGCGTTTCAGGTTGGGGCTCATGTAGCTCGAGGTGACATGGCCGATCATCGGAATGGGCCGGGCCTTGGGTTCCTCCGGCGTCTCGATGATCTGGGAGCCCTCCATGGCGACGAAGGCCGGGTCGTCCGTGAACAGACCGACGAGCTGCCGGCGGTCGTCGCGCGCTGTGTCCGGCCGGCTGAGCGAGCGCTTGCCGATGAAGTCGCCCTTCTTCCAGGCGATCGCCCAGGGCATGGCGAGGTCCTGCGGCGTGTTGGTGCCGTCGGTCTCCTGGCCGACGATGATGAAGCCCTTTTCGGCGCGCAGCAGGTGCATCGTCTCGGTGCCGTAGGGCACGAGGCCGTGCGGCTCGCCGGCTTCGATCAGCCGCTCCCACAGCCAGAGGCCGTAGGTCGCCGGAATGTTGATCTCGTAGGATAACTCGCCCGAGAAGGAGATGCGGAAGACCCGGACCGGCACGCTGCCCGCGCTGCCTTCGCGCCACGTCATGAAGGGGAAGGTCTCCGGATCGAGGTTGACGCCGTCGACCACCTGCTCGACGATCTTCTTCGCGTTCGGGCCGCAGACGGCGCAGACCGCCCATTGCTCCGTGGTCGTGGTCAGCCAGACCTTGAGGTCCGGCCACTCGGTCTGCAGATAGTCCTCCAGCGTGCGCAGCACGCCGGCCGCGCCGCCCGTGGTCGTCGTCATGTGGAAATGATCGTCGGCCAGGCAGGCGGTGACGCCGTCATCGACGATCATGCCGTCCTCGCCCAGCATCAGGCCGTAGCGGCACGCGCCCACCGGCAGCTTCTTCCAGGCGTTGGTGTAGACGCGGTTGAGGAAGGTCCGGGCGTCCGGTCCCTTGATATCGATCTTGCCCAGCGTCGAGGCGTCGAGCATGCCGGCCGTGGTCCGTGCGGCCAGCGCCTCCCGCTGCACGGCGTCGTGGAAGCTCTCGCCCGTCTTCGGGTAGGCGCGGGCGCGCAGCCAGTCGCCGACCGGCTCGAAGACCGCCTTGCGTTTCACGTGCCAGTCGTGCATCGCCGTGGTCCGCCGCGGCACGAAATGCGGGCCGACATGCTGGCCCGCCAGCGCGCCGATCGTCACCGGCCGATAGGGCTGGCGGAAGGTGGTGGTGCCGACCTCCGGGATGGAGATGCCGCGCGCCTCGGCCATGATCCCGAAAGCGTTGACGTTGGAGATCTTGCCCTGGTCGGTGCCCATGCCCTGGGTGGTGTAGCGCTTGGCATGCTCGACGCTGTCATAGCCTTCGGCAATGGCGAGCTTCAGATCGGAGGTCTTCACGTCGTCCTGCAGGTCGACGAAGGCCTTGGCCTTCACGCCCGACTTCAATCCCGGCACTTCCCAGAACGCCCTGACATTCAGGCTCTGGACGTTGGTAGTTTCCACCTCCGGCTGCTTCTTCGGACGCACGGTGAAGCCGGATGCGCGGGCCGCATCGACGCCGGCGCGGGCGCCCTCCGCCATCGCCTCGGCAAGGTCGAAGACGCCGTTGCAGGCCCCGGCGGAGCGTTCCGCCTGCCAGGACCGGCCCGGCCGGAAGGACGTCAGCGTCTCGTCCCAGCGGAGCTGGCCGCGCGACTGGGCGAAGAGCGCCACATTGGGGTTCCAGCCGCCGGAGACCGCAATCAGGTCGCAGTCGATGCGGGAGACGGAACCACGTATCCGCTGCTGGCCGTCGAGTCCCGCAAGGCACGCGGCGTTGACACGATGGCGGCCCGTCGTCCCGACCACGGCGGTCGAGGGATGGACGGCGATGCCCTTTTTCAGCGCGCCCAGCGCCAGCCGCTCGTCGAGATCTCGCCGGAGGTCGACGATCCCGGCGATCTCCGCGCCGGCGTCGTGCAGGTCGAAGGCGGTCTGCCAGGCCGTGTCGTTGTTGGCGAAGATCAGAACGCGCTTTCCCGCAATGACGCCGTAGCGGTTGAGAAAGGTCCGCGCCGCACCGGCCAGCATGATTCCGGGGCGGTCGTTCTCGTGGAACACCAGCGGGCGCTCCAGCGCGCCGGTGGCCAGCACGACCTGTTTCGCCCGCACCCGCCAGACCCGCTGACGGGGCAGGCGGCCGTCCCGTTCGCGGCGGGGCAGGTGGTCCTGCACCTTCTCGAGCAGGCCGACAAAATTCTGTGCGTAATAGCCGAAGGCCGTGGTCCGCGTGAGGATGGTCACTTCCGGGTGACTGCGAAGCTCCTCCAGGACCGCCGACAGCCATTGAGACACGGGCTGGCCGTCGAGGGCGACGCTCTCCGGCGCCGCCGACAGCAGGCTGCCCCCGGCATGCGGTGTGCCTTCGGCCAGTATCACCCGCGCGCCGGAGCGGGCGGCCGAAAGCGCCGCCATCAGGCCCGCCGGCCCCGCGCCCGCTATCAGCACGTCGCAATGGCGGTTCACCGCCTCGTAGCGGTCCGGATCGGGTCCTTCCGGCGCCCGGCCCAGGCCCGCGGCGCGCCGGATGAAGGGCTCGAAGCGCATCCAGCCAGGCCCGCCCATGAAGGTCTTGTAGTAGAATCCGGCCGGGAAGAAGCGGCTGAGCGCGTCGTTGGCGGCGCCGATGTCGTATTTCAGGCTGGGCCAGGCGTTCTGCGCCTCGGCGACCAGGCCGTCGTGAATTTCCTGATCGGTGACCAGGACATTCGGATCGGTCGCCGCGCCCCCGCCGAGCTGGACCATGGCTGCCGGGTCCTCGACGCCGGCGGCGACGATGCCGCGCGGGCGGTGATACTTGAAGCTGCGGGCGACCATGATCTCGCCATTGGCGAGCAGCGCGGAGGCCATGGTGTCGCCCTGATGGCCCAAATAGTCCCGCCCGGCGAAGCGGAAGCTGACATGGCGGGCGCGGTCGATCAGGCCGCGTCCCTCGATGCGGTGCGACTGGCTCATGCGTCTTCAGCCTCTGTTCCGCGCACCAGCTTCACCGCGTCGTTGCCGGAGCCGATCGAGGATTCCCCCGAGGGCGTCCGCGGCAGGTCGGCCCTCACCTCGGGCGGCCGTTCTCCAATGCGATAGACGGCGTGGATCTGGTCGGTCGCAGTATTGCGCAACATGTTGAAGAACTTCCGGCATCCGGCCGCGTGCCACCAGCGCTCGGCGTAGAGCCCCTTATCGTTCCTGCGCATGAAGACGTAGCCGGCCCATTCCGCGTCGGTGAGTTCGTCAGCGTTGGCGGGGCGCGCGATATGGGCCTCGCCGGCATAGGCGAATTCCGCCTGGTCTCGCGGGCCGCAATGGGGGCAATCGATCACGAACATGGGCGGTCGGGCTCCCTCAGTGCGCCACGGCGGCGGCGCCGTGCTCGGCGACAAGCGCGCCGGTGACGAAACGCTCGACGGCGAAAGGCGCGGCGATGGCGTTGGGTTCGTCGCGGGCGATCAGGTCGGCGAAGACGTGACCCGAGCCCGGGGTCGCCTTCCAGCCGCCGGTGCCCCATCCGCCATTGACGTAGAAGCCCTTCACCGGCGTTTTCGAGATGATCGGGCTGGCGTCCGGACAGACGTCGACGATGCCGCCCCACTGCCGCATCATCC
Source organism: Rhizobiales bacterium NRL2 (assembly GCA_001664005.1). NCBI lineage: Bacteria > Pseudomonadati > Pseudomonadota > Alphaproteobacteria > Hyphomicrobiales > Rhizobiales bacterium NRL2. The sequence goes on along the minus strand of CP016093.1, from coordinate 3,033,372 downwards.
TGAGCCGCGAGAACATCGGAAACAGCTCCATCAGCGAGGCCATCTGGTGCTCGATGATGTCGAGGTTGCCGCGCTGGGTGTAGGAGAGCTGGGCGTCGATGCCGGCGCCGATGACCAGTTCGCCCTTGTCGGACTGGCTGCAGTAGACATGGACCGCGTTGGACATCACCACGCAGTCGAGTACCGGCTTGATGGGCTCCGAAACGAGCGCCTGCAAGGGGTGGCTCTCGATCGGCAGTCTCAGATCGACCATCTTCGCGATCACCGAGGTATGGCCGGCGGTGACGGACGCGACCCTGGGCGTGCGGATGGTCCCGCGCGTGGTCTCCACGCCCGTGACTTCGCCGTTCTCGGTCAGGATGTTCGTGACCTCGGTCTGCTGGATGATGTCCACGCCCATGGCGTCCGCGGCGCGGGCATAGCCCCAGACCACGGCGTCATGACGATTGACGCCGCCCGATCGCTGCAGGGTCGCGCCGAGCACCGGATAGCGGATGTCGGGGGAGATGTTGATCGCCGGGCAGAAGCCCTTGACCTCCTTCGCGTCCAGCCATTCGGCCTCGACGCCGTTCAGCCGGTTGGACTCGACGCGGCGCTTGAGCTGCCGCATCTCGCCATCGTCATGGGCGAGGTTCAGAACGCCGCGATGGCTCATCATGATGTTGAAGTTCAGCTCCCGCCCAAGCGTCTTCCACAGCCCGAAGGCGTGGTTGTAGAGCGCCGCGCTCTCGTCGAAGAGATAGTTGGAGCGGATGATCGTGGTGTTGCGCCCGGCGTTGCCGCCGCCGATCCAGCCCTTCTCGATCACGGCGATGTTCGTCATGCCATGCTCTCTGGCCAGATAGTAGGCGGTCGCCAGGCCGTGCCCGCCGCCGCCGATTATGACGGCGTCATAGGACGGCTTCGGTTCCGGATGACGCCAGACCTTCCGCCAGCCGGTATGGCCGCGCAGGCCCTCGCGCAGCAGCTCCAGGGCAGAATAGCGTTTCATGCGGCGCCCCCCGAACGCGTTTGACCTTGTCCCAGCGAAACCGGTTCGGACGGTTCGCGCAAGGGCCGGCCGCGGCCCCGCGGACCCCGGAAGTCGCGGAGTTTCGCGGAACGGCCGCGCGGCGGGAGCGCGCGCCGCGACGCCGTCTTTTCCAGCCGCGACACCGGCCCTTCGCGCGGCCCTGAAGTGACGGTCGATATGGTTTTGTCACATGGCTGAAAAAAATGGGGAGACGCCGCCTTGAATTCTGAGCAAGATGCCCCGAATCCGAGGGCGCGGTATGCGGTTCTAGGCCCTTGACGGTAAAACCATATCTCAGCCGCGCATGGCCGACGGTAGGACGCGAGTCGCCCGAATGGACCAGTCGATAATCCCCCACCGGATCGTCTTTTTCCTGGTCCCCAACTTCTCGATGATCGCCTTCGCCTCGGCGCTCGAGCCGCTGAGGCTGACCAACCGCACCCTGGGCAAGACCGCCTATGAGTGGACCGTGGTTTCGGCGGACGGGGAGCCCGTGAAGGCGTCGAACGGTCTCGCGGTGGGCGTTGATCTGTCCCTGGACCAGGCCCGGCACCGCATGCTGGACGACATGAAGCCCGAGATGGTTCTGGTCTGCTCCGGCGTGAAGGTGGAGAACTTCCGCAACGCGCAGTTCGAGGGGTGGCTCAGATCCATGCACCGGCGCGGCATCGCCGTGGGGGGTCTGTGCACCGGCGCCTGGCTGCTCGCTCAGGCGGATCTGCTCGAGGGAAAGCGCTGCTCGATCCACTGGGAGACGCTGCCGGCCTTCGCCGAGAAATTTCCCATGGCGGAGGTGCACGCCGACCTCTGCGAGATCGACGATGGCATCTACACCTGCGCCGGCGGCACTGCCGCGCTCGACATGATGCTGCACGTGATCGAAGAGCATTTCGGTCAGTCGGTCATGACCAAGGTCTGCGAATACTGCCTGATCGACCGCATCCGGAACCAGCGCGACCGCCAGCGTCTGCCGCTGCAGGCGCGGCTCGGCCTGCATCACGCCAAGCTGCTGCTGATCATCGAACTGATGGAGGCGAACGTCTCCGAGCCGCTGTCGCTGGCGGAGATTTCGGAATATGTCGGCCTGTCCCGGCGGCAGGTCGAACGTCTGTTCCGCCGCCATCTCGGCCGCTCGCCTGCGCGCTACTATCTGGAAATCCGCATCGACCGGGCGCGGCACCTGCTGCTGCAGTCGAACATGCCGATCGTGGACGTCGCCATCGCCTGCGGCTTCGTCTCGGCGTCGCACTTCTCCAAGTGCTATCGGGAGATGTACGGGCGCTCGCCGCAGATGGAGCGGGCGCAGGCCGAGGCCTATCTCTGAGTCTGACGCCGGCTCGGTGCGCGGGCGCAAGGGGGGTATTGCCATGGAACTCAGTCTCCAGAACCCGGTATTCGCGACGTACGCTGTCGCCGCGGCACTGATGATCCTGAAGGCGGTGGCCATGTCCTGGCTGACTGTCGCGCGGATGATGCAGGTCAAGGGCGGTTTCCGCGCGCCTGAAGACATCAGGAAGACCCCGCTCAATCCCGATCCGGATCCGAAGCAGATCGAGCCCGACGAGCGGGTCGAGCGCATCCGGCGGATCCATCAGAACGACCTGGAAAACCTTCCCTTCTTCCTGGCGGCGGGGTTCCTCTATGTGCTCAGCGGACCGCCGCTGCTGCTCGCCCAGCTCCTGCTCTATGGCTATGTCGTCTCCAGGCTGCTGCATTTCGCGGCCTATCTGACGGCGCAGACCCATGACATGCGGGCGACGCTCTGGACGGTCGGCTCGCTGATCCTGATCTACATGACCGTCAGCGCCCTGCTGGCGGCGCTGGGAATCTGAGGCGGCGATCTATCGCCGGAAGACACGGCGCGAGACCACCGTGACCAGGGCCCATGCGGCGTTGACGGCGAGACCGGTGACCAGCCCCGCGACGGGATCGCCGGATGGCTGCATGTCCTTGAGCGGCAGGACGACGGCCACTGCGACCAGCGTCGGCGCCACCGCGCCGAACAGGGCGGTCAGCAGCCAGTAGCGCAGGCCCTTGCCGAACAGCGGCGAAACCAACCCCAGGACAATGCCCCAGACACCGCCCCAGAAGGCGGTCGAGACGAGTTGCGGGACGCCCAAAGGCTGGACCGGCTGCATCTGCCACGGCGCGAAGGGCGCGAAGCCGATGCCGTGCAGAAGGGTGAGCAGTATCTGGTGGCCCAGCAGCGTGCCGATGACGCCGGCGACGAACCAGGCCGCAGTGAAGCCGATCAACGCCATGGTCTCTACGCGTCCTCATCACCTTTCGAGATCCAGCCGGGAAACCGGCCCGATTCCTCGTTGAACAGGGTATTCATGCGGCGCAATTGCTCCAGCGGCGCCAGCGTCGCGCGGATCATCGGATCCTCGGGCGTGGCCTGCGCCAGCTTCGAGCCGCCGATGTCGTCGGCCAGGCGCTGCAGCGCGCCGTCGATCTCGCCGCCATCCAGGACGCCCTTACGGCGGATCTCGCCCATCAGCGCCGCCACTGCCAGCAGCAGCCCCGCAATCTGTGCGTCGGTCACGTCGGTATCGCTCGTCATGCCGTTCTCCGCTTTGCAGCCCCTGGCACCGTATAGCCCGAATCGGCCCCCGGACCGAAATCTTCCCATGCTTCACAGGCGCAGCATTTCCAGATGCGGCACGCGTTCGCCGAACTTCTCCTCGTAGCCTTCGCCGGTGACGCGAAAGCCCAGGCGTTCGTAGAAGTCCCGGGCGTTCAGGGTGGAATCGAGCCGTGCGATCTTCCCGCCGCCATCCGCCGCGTCCCGGTCGCAGGCGTCGAGCAGCAGGCGCCCGATGCCATTGCCCTGATGGTCGGGATCGACGAAGAGCGCCATCAGCCATTCGCCGCGCCAGCTCGCGAAGCCGGCCCGCAAACCTCTGTGTTCCGCTATCCAGAACCGCTCGCCGCGCTCGTCGCGAGCGCGCAGATATCCCTCCGGCGTGCGGTCCCTGAGCCAGGCCGCGACCACCGCCTCGGGCAATAACGGCGCGCAGGTCATCGAGACCGCGCGTTCGTGAATCGCATGCACCACCGGGACGTCCTCGTCGCGCATGGGACGGATGACGATTTGGCTCACTGGCATTGCTTGGCGTCCTCCCCTAGCGGCCCCTATTATCCAGCCATCGGACATTTAGGGGAGGGTTCGATGCCACTTGTTTCGAAAACCGTCATCCGGAGGCCGCGTCGATGATCGCCAATCTGGATGTTCGCCGGGTCGCCGGCGCGCTCGGCGCGGAGATCACCGGCGTCGACCTCAGGGAACCGCTGGACGAGGCGACGACACGCGCCATCCGTCAGGCGTGGCTCGACAATCTGGTCATCTTCTTCCGCGACCAGGACCTTACCGCCGAGCAGTTCCTGCGCTTCGCGAAGGCCTTCGGGGAAGCCGACCGCTATCCCTTCGTGAAGGGCCTGGACGATCACCCCGAGATCATCGAGGTGATGAAGCTGGCGCACGAGAAGACCAATTTCGGCGGCGTCTGGCATTCCGACACGGTCTATCTCGAAGAGCCGCCGATGGCCTCGATGCTGCTCGCCCGGGAGATTCCGCCCTATGGCGGCGACACGCTGTTCGCCAACCAGTATCTCGCCTACGAGGCGTTGTCGGAACGGTTCAGGGACATCCTCGACGGGCTGGTCGCGGTGCACTCGTCGGCCCGGGCCGACGTCTCCAAGACCCGGGAGGACCGGATCGGCACGTCGGGCACGGCGGAAGCCGGCAAGGAATATCTCTCGCATCATCCGGCGGTGCGGACGCATCCGGAAACAGGGCGCAAGGCGCTCTACGTCAACACCGCCCACACCGTGCGTTTCGACGGCATGACCGAAGCCGAGAGCCAGCCGATCCTGCAGTACCTGCATCAACATCAGGTCAAGCCGGAGTTCACCTGCCGCCTGGTCTGGCAGCCGGGCACCATCGCCTTCTGGGACAACCGCTGCGCGATGCACAACCCGATCAACGACTATCACGGCTTCCGGCGTCTGATGCACCGGATCACCCTCAAGGGCGACCGGCCGCGATAGCGTCGCCGTCGTCGCGGGCGCGGAAGGTTTCGCCCTCCTCCGGCCGGGCCTCGGAGATCTTCAGGGAATCGGGCGGCGCGATTTCGTCGGTGAAGGTCTGACCGACCAGGATCTTGTCGACGGTCCGGCCATCGCTCGCCAGCGGCAGGAACAGCCGCCTGGTCTCGGCCGCCCGGCCGACGTCCCAGCGGAAACGGCCGGTCGAGAAGATCGGCAGGGCATCCCGCGCGGTCTCGAGGAACAGCTGTTCCAGATACCTCCGGTAGTCGCCGAACATGATCTCGTCGAGGTGGCGGCCCGTGAAGTCGCTGCCCCAGCGGTCGACCATGTTGGTGCCCACCAGCCGGAAGCGGATGCGTTCTCCGTCGATCAGGTCCGCCAGAACCACATAGCGCAGGAGGTCGCGCATCTCGACGGGATCGATGTCGCGGCGGCCCGGCCGCTGCTCCGCCGAGCGCTTTCCGGACCAGTAGTCATAGAGCCGCTCCAGGATCGGATCCTGTAGGCGGGCCCGGAACTGCGCGGACATGAGCGCGTTTCTCCGCCTGATTTTGCGTCGTTCACACTCTTCCTCGCCCAGCGCCCGCCGGAATGCAAGAAGACGAGGCGGATGCCGCCTATTCCGCCGCCGGGTCGCCGGCCGCACCGGTCTCCATCGGAAGGTCGGGGTCGGCGGACCATTCCAGCAGGGAATCGTCATACAGACGGAGATTGCCGTGTCCCGCCACGCGCAGCGCGAACAGCGCCGCCGCCGCCGCGATGCCGCCGCCGCAATAGGTGATCACGGGCCGGTCCGGGTCGATGCCGCCCAGCAGTTCGCGCATCCGCTCCGGGCTGGCGAAGGCCCCCGTCGCCGGGTCCAGCAGTTCGTTGGCGGGCAGGCTGACGCTGCCGGGGATGCGGCCGGGCCGGCCGTAATGGGTGCCGCCCGTGCCCTCGAATTGCGGTCGTGAGAGGGCATTGAGCAGCAGGGCGTCGCCGGTCTCCATGGCCTGCCGGACATCCGCCCGGCCGGCGACCGCCGCCTCGTCGCGCGCGCCCCGGAATCGGGAGGGCGTGAAGCGCTCCTCGCCCGTGGCGACCGGCCGGCCCTCGGCGATCCAGCGCTGCCAGCCGCCGTCCATGATGCGGACGTCGTCCAGCCCGGAGACCGTCAGCACCCACCAGGCCCGCGTCACCGCGACCGGCGTGCCGGCGCCGTAGAGCACCACCGTGTCGCCGCGTTCGATCCCGATTTCCGAGAGAACGCGGTCGATCCGGTCCTGCGGCGCGATGGCGAAGGGGTAGGCGCCCGCCGCGTCAGAGAGGTCGTCGACCATGTGCAGATAGGCGCCGCCCGGAATGTGGCCTTGGAGCCAGTGATCGCGCCCGCCATGAATGGTGGATGCGCCGACGGGTTTCGTCTCGAACCAGACCGAGCAGTCGATGACGCGGATCCGGTCCAGGTTGGCTTCGACGAATTCGGGCGTGACGATCAGGTCGTCGGTCATGGCGTCCTCCCCAGGTTGCGCCGGCGCATCATAGCGGCGGGAGGCGCGCTGGCGACCCCTGCAGGACTCGAACCTGCGACCTACAGATTAGGAATCTGTCGCTCTATCCGGCTGAGCTAAGGGGCCGCTGGGGCCGACGATATATCAGCCCCGCGGCGGATTCCCAAGCTTCAGGAAGGCGCTTTCAGCGCGTCGTCGAGGATCTGCGCGTGGTCGAAGGCGAGGTCGAGTTTCCGCCAGTCGGCGTGGAAGGCGGCGAAGGCGGCGTCGTCGCCGCCTGCGGGTTCCGGTGCGCTCGGCGGCAGCCGGAAGAGGAAGGCGACGGAAACCACGTGACCGCGCGGATCGCGCCCGGGGTCCGAATAGACCCCGATCAGCCGCTCCGGCCGGGCCTGGATGCCGGTCTCCTCGGCCAGTTCGCGGGCGGCCGCGTCCTCGACGCGCTCGCCCAGGTCGACGAAGCCGCCGGGCAGGGCGTGCATGCCTTCGAACGGCGGCTTGCCGCGGCGGATGAGAAGCAGCCGCCCTTCGGCGTCGAAGACGACGCAGTCGACGGTCAGCGCCGGGCCCTGGCGTGACATGGAACCGGGCCGCGCGGTCAGGCGCCGGGGCCGTATTTGAGCTTCTTCAGCGCCTCGGTGACGGCGCCGACATGGGCCTTCTCGCCGCCGCCCATGTTCTCGGCCACGGCCGAGGAGAGCTGTTCGGCCTCGTCCAGCCAGTTCTCCAGCACCCGGCGCTTCTCGTCGTCGTTCAGGTCGCCGTCGGCGAGCACGTCGGCCGGCGCGTCATAGACCGCGCCCGGCTCCTTCATGGCTTCATCGAGCTTCTTGTTCATTTGTTTGCTCCTTGTTCCCTCAGCGGGTCCGGCGCGCGCCGGACCCGCCTGCGACATGGTGACGGCCATCCGGCTTTTGAACCCGGCGCTAACGAGCTGTTTACCGTCGCGGACTAGGGTTCCGCGACCATTCGTGAACAATCGTTCGGAAATTGCGGCGGCCATTGCATGGCGCATCTGGAAGTCAATCTCGAGCACGTCACCATCCTCGTGGCCGATCCCCACGACGGATCGCGCCGCATCGTCGGCGAGATGCTGCACGCGCTGGGCGCCAGGAACGTCATCGCCGTGACGACGGTGGAGGCCGCCCGGGAAGTGCTGGGTGGCGAGTGCGTCGACCTGATGATCTGCGATTACCGGCTGAGCGAGGGCAAGGGCGCGGCGTTCATCAGCGAACTCAGGGCGGACCGCACCAATCTCGCGCGCAGCATTCCGGTGCTGATCACCTGCAGCCATACGCGCCTGCGCGACGTTCAGGCCGCCCGCGACTGCGGCGCCAACATGGTGCTGGTCAAGCCGCACAGCGTCACGTCCCTCTACGACCGTCTCGCCTGGGTGGCGCACAGGCCCCGGCCGTTCGTCAGCTCCAGCGGCTACAACGGTCCCAGCCGGCGTTTCCGCGACGAGGTGAGCGAGAATCGCCCCGCGCGCCGCAAGGACGATGACCCGATCGACGGCGAGGCCGGCGAGGCCGCGGTCGAACCCGCCCGCGCGTCGGCCGGCTGAACATGGCAAAGGAACCCTGCAGTGACCGATGACGCCATTGTCGAGCACCTGCCGACGCGCTTCTCGCAGCTCGCGCGTCAGAAGCCGCGCATCGGCCGTGCCGAGGCGCTGCGGCGCGGCGCCTCTGCGGTCGAGAATCTGCGTGAGGATTTCGAAGCCTGGCTGGCCGACGACCTCGCTTCGCTGGCCGACCTGATGCGGCAGGTCCACGAACAGGGCGGCTTCGCCGGCGAACGCTACCGGGCAGTCTACGCCCGAGCGCAGTCGATCCGGGATCTCGCCGGCACCTTCGGCCGTCAGGATCTCACCGACGTTGCCGACAATTTCTGCGAGCTGATATTCCGCATGGGCGAAGCGCGGGCATACGAACCCGGTCCGCTGACGATCCATTTCGATGCGCTGCGCATGGTCTGCCATTCGCCGGGCATGGTGGCGGAGGATCTGGCGGTGCTGCTCGACAGCCTGCGGCAGCTGGTCAACAGGTTCCCCGATCCGGACGCCCGCCTGCGCCAGCGGCTGGCCCAGGAGGATGCGCAGCGGGCGCGCAAGCAGGCGGCGGCGGAGCGCGGCTGAACTTCGACCCGCCCGAGGCTTGCGTCGGCGGGACCGGTGACGACAATGGCCGCGTCGCCAACCGCCTCGTCTGGACCCCCCTCATGAAACGCTTTCTGGTACTCGGCGTCATCGTCGCCGCGGTCGCGGCCGCCGGCGTCTGGTTCGGCCTGCCCCTCTATGCCGAGGAGCAGTTCCGTTCCGCGCTGGATTCCTATGCCGCCGGGCGGGGGGACAACCGGGTAAGCCATGCGGATGCGCGCGTCGACTACTGGGACGACCGGGCGACGCTGGCGCGGTTCACCGACCGTCTTGATCTGCCCTTGCCGGGCGGGCGGTCGGCGCCGCTGCTGGTGACCTTCGAGGACGTCGAGATCCGGGACTATGACCTGGGCGCCCTGGATGCCGCGCTGGCCGGCAATGGATCGGCGGAACAGCCCCTTGTCGAGCGCCTGTCCTGGCAGCGGCTCAGCGTCGCCCGGGCGAGCGACGGCGTTGTCGTTCTGACGGGCGGAGCCGGCGCGCTGGAGCGCGTGTCCGCGGCGCGTCTCGCGCCGCCTGTGCTGGTAAACGCGGCCGGGCTGGAGGTCGCCGGATTCGTGCAGAAGGACCTGGCGCTCGATCTGACGAGCGAGGGTTTCAAGGCCACGGGCAGGCTCAAGTCCGTGATGATCGAGGGCGCGGCGGCCGGGGGCGTCGCGCGCGCCGAGACCGGGTCTCTGGAAATGCGCCTTCTGGCGCGGCACCCGGACTGGGAGCGGTCGGTCGACGCCTCGGTGATCTCGGGCCGCCTCGCGGTCGGCGATATCGCATATGGCGCGGAGGGCGTGGTCAGCTTCGCCGAAGTGGTGCACGAGGGCTTCCTGGTCGATTACGACCTGCCGCCCGCGGCAGCCGGCGAAGGCGCCGGCGCCGAAGCCGAGGCGCCGCTGAAGGGCCAGGTCGGCTACGAGAGCTACGAGATTGCCGGCGGCCGTTTCGATCCGATGTCGTTGGCGCTCTATCCGGCCATGATCCGCGCCGCGCCGCAGGAGGATGCGCCGCGCGACAGGGAGGCGCTGGCGGCGCTGGTCGAGCTGGCGGTGACTGTCCTCGAGCGCGCCGTCCGCCTGGAGACAGGAATGGAACGGGCGGTCATGCGTGGCGTGCTGGTGGATCTGGGCGACCTGCAGCGCCAGAGCATCGGCCGGATCGAGATCAGTCAGGTCCACGGCCTGACGCTGGAGAGCGCGGAAATGGTCGATCAGACGCAGGTGGACCGGTTCGGCAACCGCTCCACGGTCGCGCGGTCGGTGGTCTCGGGACTCGATCTGAGCGACTTGCCCGCCTATCTGCGCCGGGTGCTGGGCGATCCGGTCACGCTTGAAAAGCTGGACGCGGCGGGCGGCTACTACCGCGAGACGAGTATTGCGGAGGCGGTGCCGCCTTTCGACCTGGGCCGCTGGCTGGTCGAGGACCAGCGGATCCAGTTGGCCAACGGCGGCGAGGTCACCGTGGCCCGCTACGAGCAGTCTGCCTTTCGCGCCGACGCCGAGGGCCGCGTGGAATTCGCCTTCGCCGTCGACGGCATGACGGTCGGGCTGGAAGACGTGGCGACGGTGCGGCCCGGCTACCGGCCCCTGATCGAGACGCTGAGGTCCGAGGGCTTCGAACGCCTCGACCTGAACATGGACTTCGACCTGGGAATCGATCTCGCCGGCGGCGTCATCGACCTGCGCCGGCTCGGGCTGTCGGCGGACCGGCTGGCCGAGACGGGGTTCTCGGCGCGCCTGTCGGACCTGGACTTCGAGGCAATGCGCAACCAGCCGGAAGCGCAGCGCAACGCCCAGATGATGCAGGCGGCCCTGAGCGGTCTCCGGTTCAGGCTGGCCGACGACGGCGCGCGGCGGATCGCCTTCCGCATGATGGGGGGCAGCGATCCCGAATCCGCCGCGCAGGTGCGCGAAGGTCTGGCCGCGCAGGCAACCCAGATGGGACTCGCCTTCGGGACGCCGCGAACGGCGCGGATCGGTGAGGCGGTGGCCGCCTTCCTGCGCGAGGGCGGCGCGCTGGAGATCGCGACACAGGCGGACGCGCCGGTTCCGATCCTGCAGCTGATGGTCCTGTCGCAGCGCGACGGGCCGGGGGCCGCCGCCGAGGCGCTGGAGCTGGAAGCCAGCCACAGCGCCCCGGAATAGGCCGGCCGGTCAGGCCGCCTGCAGCTCCTTGATGGCTTCGGCCATGGCGAGCTGCTTCTTCGCCTGCTCGACATGCAGGTTCTCGATCATGCGGCCGTCGACGGTGACGACGCCCTTGCCTTCGCGCTGGGCTTCCTCGAAGCCGGCGACGATGCGCGCCGCGCTCTCCAGCTGCGCCTCGGTCGGCGAGAAGACCTCGTTGCAGGGCCCGACCTGGGAGGGATGGATCAGGGTCTTGCCGTCGAAGCCGAGTTCCAGGCCCTGGCGGCAGATCGCCCTGAAGCCTTCCTCGTCCTTGATGTCGTTGTAGACGCCGTCGAGGATCTGGATGCCATAGGCGCGCGCCGCCAGCATGCACAGACCCAGCGAGGTGATCATCGGCAGGCGGTCGGCCGTGTGCTGCGCGCCGGTATCCTTGGCGATGTCGTTGGTGCCCATGACCCAGACCGCAACGCGGCTGGAGGCGGCGGCAATCTCCTTCGCATTCAGGATGCCGATCGGCGTCTCCATCATGCACCACAGCGCCGTGGCCGCCGGCGCGCCGGCCTCGTCCATGGCCTCCACCAGCTTCTCGACCGTCGCCGCGTCGTTGATCTTCGGCACCAGAATCGCATCCGGGCCGGCTTTGGAAACGGCGTCCATGTCGTCGGCGCCCCAGGGCGTGTCGAGACCGTTGATGCGGATGATCATCTCGCGCTTGCCATAGCCGCCGTCGGCGATCGCCTTGCAGACCTGCTCGCGCGCCTGGGCCTTCGCGTCCGGCGATACCGCGTCCTCCAGGTCGAGGATCAGCGCATCGGCGGGAATGGACTTCGCCTTCTCCAGCGCGCGGGCGTTGGAGCCCGGCATGTAGAGGACCGAGCGGCGGGGACGGACGTTGGCAGCCATGTTCGAAATCTCCCTCAATGAAGCCGGCGGCACTATAAAGGCCGGAATCGGTTCTGCAACGAGGGGGCGCGGGTGGCGATCCTGTCCATCTCCAGCCAGGTCGCGAAGGGCCATGTGGGCAATTCGGCAACCGCATTCGCGCTCCGCCGGCTGGGCCACGAGGTCTGGGACGTGCCGACGGTGGTCCTGAGCCACCATCCCGGCCACGCGAAGCCGGAAGGGCTGGCCGTGCCGCCGGATACCCTGGCTGCGATGGTCCGTTCCGTGCTGGCGCGCGGCCGGCCTTCGGCGGTCTTCTCGGGCTATCTGGCGGAGGCGGCGAACGGCGAGACAGTGGCGGAGACCGTCGAGACCCTGCGCCGCGATGGCCCGACCCCCTATGTGATCGACCCGATCCTCGGCGACGCCGACACCGGCGTCTATGTCCGCGACGGCGTCGAGGCGGTGATCCGGGAGCGGCTTCTGCCGCTGGCCGACGTGGTGCTGCCAAACTGCTTCGAGCTGGGCCTGCTGGCGGAGATGGAGATCGGCCGCACGGAAGACGCGCTGGCCGCCGCGCGGTCGTTGATCGCGAAGGGCCCAAGGGCGGTCATCTGTACCTCGGCGCCGGCGGAGACGGGGCGGGTGGCCGTTCTGGTGGTGACATCCGATCGGGCGTGGCGGTTGGAAATGCCGACCGTGCCGGACGCGCCCAACGGCACGGGCGACCTGTTCGCCGGTGTGTTCATGGCGCGCTGGCTGGAGGGGATGAAGCTGCAGGAAGCGGCGGGTCACGCCGCCGGCGCGGTCCATGCGGTGGTCGCCTGGTCGAAGGCTGTCGGCGACGAGGATCTCGCCCTCGTGGTCGCCCAGTCGGCCCTGGCCGACCCGCCGTCATTGCCGGGCATCGAGGTGTTGTGATCCGATTGGAATCCGTCGCTGCCCGGCTTGTCCGGGCAGCCCATTGCCCGCGCCGCTGTCATGGATCGCCCGGCTGAGCCGGGCGATGACGAAGATGGGGCTCCCGCTACGCGCCCTTCGGCGCGCGGGAGAAGACCAGCATGACCACCGCGCCGGTCTTGCTGCCGGCGATGTGCTGCGTGCCGGGCGCACGTATGGCGAAATCGCCCGCCCTGTAGGTCGTGTCGGCGTCGTAGAACTCGCCTTCGAGGACGTAGATCTCCTCGTATTCCTGATGCGCGTGCAGCGGCGCGTAGGCGCCGGGCTCCACCTTCATCAGCCAGGTCCTGTGGCCGCCTTCAGGGTCCTCGTGCAGCGGCTTGACCAGAAAGCCTTCGGTGTCGCTTTCCTGCCAGGCCGTGCCCGCGGTGCGCTGCACCAGCGTGCCTTCGGCGGGTTTCGGCAGGGCGTCGCCCTGGCTGTGGAAGATCTCGTTCATGGCGTACTCCCGTCCGCGTTCAGGGCCTCGGCCCAGCGCTCCGCCCATTCTGACAGACCGCGCAGCTGCCGGCCAAGCTCCTCGCCCATCGCGGTCATCTCGTAGCCGTCATCGCCCGGCCGGACGATCCCCATTTCGCGCAACGATTTCAGGCGGCCGTTGAGCACTGTCGGCGAAACGTCGTCGCAACTGGCGCGCAGCGCCCGGAAGGTCAAAGGACCGTTTCGCAGCTCCCACAGGATGCGCAGCACCCAACGCTGGCCCAGCAGGTCCAGCAGAGCCATGACGGGGCGGCCGGTGGTCGAGCCGCGGACGGGCGTTCCGGGTCTTGGGGTCACGGTTAGTTCTCCGATTGACGCTACTAAAAATGTAGCATATGTATTTGCTACTGAAAACGTAGCGAAAGGCCCTTGCCATGTCCAATCCGCTCGCCCCGGTCGCCCGGCCCTATGCGCCCGAGGTTGCCGATCTGCTGTCCCGCTATCCGCAACGCGACGGCTATGTCCTGAAGCTGTTCCGCAGCTTCGCCAACAGCACCCGGTTTCTCGGGAAGGGCGTGGCGAACCTGCTGGACCGGGAGAGCCCCTTGCCGATGCGGCAGCGCGAGATCGTCATCCTCCGAGTCACTGCCAATCTGCGCTGTGAGTACGAATGGGGCGTGCATGTTGCAGCATTCGGCAGCCATGTTGGGTTCACCGAGGCGCAGATCCGCGCGACGGCGGGCGAGGGCGGGGCGGCCGATTGCTGGGAGGACGCGACGGAGCGGCTGTTGCTGGATGTGGTCGACGACATCTGCCGCGAAGGCGCGCCGGCGCCGGAACGCCGCAAGGCCTTCCGCGCCGCCTGGAGCGCCGAACAGCAGCTCGAGATCCTGGCGCTCTGCGGCAACTACCACACGATCAGCTTCGTCGCGAAGACGGCGGAACTGGAACCGGAGGACTTCGCCGCGCGGTTCCCCGGCTGATCAGCCGGTGCGCCTGCGGCGGCCGCCGCGTCGCCGGGGCGGATCGCCAGCCGCCGGTCCCGAGCGGGCGGGCAGGGCGACCGCTTCGGCCAGGCAGGGAAAGGGCTCCGCCTTGTTGGGGAAGGCCATGGCATTGACGAAATGGGCCTGGAACTTCGGCTCCATCGCGGTCTCGACCTTTTCCACGTCGCGCACCAGCTTCTCGACCTCGCGGCGATGGCCGCGGTTGAGCAGCGCCATGCGCGCACCGGTGCCGGCGGCGTTGCCGACCGCCGCCACCTGGTCCAGCGCACAGTCGGGTATGAGTCCCAGCACCATGGCGTATTTCGGGTCGATATAGCTGCCGAAGGCGCCGGCCAGCCGGATGCGGTCGACGGTTTCCACGCCGAGGCGATCCATCAGCAGCCGCACGCCGGCATAGAGCGCGGCCTTGGCGAGCTGGATGGCGCGGACGTCGGTCTGGGTCACGCGCACCGCCACGCTGCCTTCGCGCCAGAGCACGTAGCTGAAGGTGCGGCCGTCCGAGATGACGCGGTCGGAGCGTTCGAGCATTGCGCCGTCGACCACGCCGTCCTCGTCGATGATGCCGGCGAGGAACATCTCCGCGATCGTTTCCACGATGCCGGAGCCGCAGATGCCGGTGACGCCGACCGCCGGGCTCTCCACGGCGAATTCGGGCTCGTCGGACCAGCGGTCGCAGCCGATGACCTTGATCTTCGGCTCCAGCGTCTCCGGGTCGATGCGGACGCGCTCGATGGCGCCAGGCGCCGCACGCTGGCCGCACGATATCTCCGCGCCTTCGAAGGCCGGCCCGGTGGGCGATGAGGCCGCCAGCAGCCGGTCGCGGCTGCCGAGGACGATCTCGGCGTTGGTGCCGACATCGACCAGCAGGGTGATCGCTTCGCCCCGATGCGGCGCCTCGGCGAGCGTCGCGGCGGCGGCGTCTGCGCCGACATGACCGGCGATGCAGGGCAGGACGTAGACGCGCGCGCCGGGGTGGATCTCCACGCCGATCTCCCGCGCGGGCAAGGCGACGGGACCCGAGACGGCCAGCGCGAAGGGCGCGCCGCCGAGCTCGGTCGGATCGAGGCCGAGGAAGATGTGGTGCATCACCGGGTTGCCGACGAAGGTGGCGTCCAGGATGTCCTCGCGGCCCGCATTCGCCTCTGCCGCGACCTTGTCGATCAGGCCGGAGACGGCCCCGCGCACGGCCTCGGTCAGCGCCGGCAGGCCGTCCGGGTTCATCAGCACGTAGGACACGCGGCTCATCAGGTCCTCGCCGAAGCGCACCTGCGGGTTGGCGGTGCCGGCGGAGGCCACGGTACGGCCGCTCATCAGGTCGACCAGATGCGCGGCGATGGTGGTGGAGCCGATATCCACGGCGAGCCCGAAGGCGCGCTGGCGCAGTTCCGGCCAGAGACCGATGATCACCGGTCCCGCGCCGTCGTCGTGGACCGCCGCGGTGACCTTCCAGCCCCCCGTGCGCAGAACCTTCTGCAGGTGCGGCAGCAGCGGCGCGTCCAGCCGCGCGCCCTCGACCATCCATTCGCGCGCCAGCGCCTGTTGCAGGCGGTCGAGATCGCCGCTGGGATTGGCCATGTCGGGTTCGGCCACCTCGACGTACATCAGACATACCGCCGGGTCGCGGTCGATATGGCGGGTCTCCGCGCGCTTGCGCACGATCTGCTTGTTGACTGCGGAATCCGTCGGCACGTCGACCACCAGATCGCCCCCGATCCTGGCCTGGCAGGAGAGCCGGCGGTCGGCGGGCAGTGCACGGCGCCGGGTGTAGCGCGCCTCGACCTCGCCCACGGCGCTGAGATTTTCCGGGCTGGAGGTGATCTTGTGCTTGGCGAAACGCCCGGCGGTCGGCGTCACCTGGCAGCGGCCGCAGAGCCCCCGTCCGCCGCAGACGCTTTCGACATAGACGCCGAGGGAGCGGGCGGCGTCGAGCAACGGCGTGCCGTGGGCAAACCGGCCCCGCCGGCCCGAGGGCATGAACACGACCAGCGCGTCCTTCGTCTCGCTCATCTCGCGCGCCTCGCCGTTCGCTTGTTCATGTCCGGCGATTAGACCACGTTCGGCCCCGAGGCGGGCGTCAAAGCGACAGCGGCTTGATTTTCCGCGCCGCGGTCCCATTCTCGACCGCTCCGCCGCCAATCCCCCGGGACCCGTTCATCATGACCGACGACCAGCAGCCGAGGCTGCGCGCCAGCATGGCCGAAGGCGCGCGCGAATCGCTGGGCTTCGCCATCGGCGCCCTGATGTTCGGCGTGGTCTTCGGATCTGCCGCGGTGGCGGTCGGCATGCCGGTGGAGCAAGGCCTCGTCATGAGCGCGACGGCCTTCGCCGGCGCGGCCCAGTTCGCGGTGCTGCCGCTCTGGGAGCATCCGCTGTCCTTCCTCGCGATCGCCATTTCCGCGGCGCTGGTTTCCACGCGCAACATCCTGATGGGGCTCAGCCTTTCCAGGGATCTCAGGCGGGCCGGCTGGTCGCTGCGCTTGCTGGCGATCTTCACCCTGGTCGATGCGAGCTGGGCGCTTGCCATGCGTCATCGCGGACGACCGGATCTCGCCGCCTTCTTCTGCGGCAGTTCGCTTACCCTCTACGTGGCCTGGATGGCGGGCGTCGCGGCGGGGGGCATGCTGCCGGGTCTGCTGGGACCGGCAACGATCGCGGCGTTGGGCTTCGGCGGCGTGATCTTTCTCGGCCTGATCATCGTCCTGCTGGTCCGGGACAGGGTGGGGCCGCGTCTGCCCTGGCTCGTCTCCGCCGTCGTGGCGGTGGCGGTCTCGCCCTTTGCGCCGCCCAGCCTGACCCTTCTGGCCGCCGTCGGCGCGGGCGCGGCATCCACGCTGCTTCTGCCGGGAGGGCGCGCATGAGCGTGGAGACGGAGGCATGGCTGGCAATCGTCATGGTCGCTCTTGTTGTATTTACTTCAAGGGCTTCCGGGTATTTTCTCGGTTCCAGCATCAAGGAAGGCGGGCGTCTGCGGCGGCTCTTCGACGTGTTGCCGGGCTGTGCGATCGCGGCCGTGATCGCGCCTGTCATTGTCCGGGCCGGGCCGGTCGAGATCGTGGCGCTCGCCGCCGCCGCAGCGCTGCTCTGGTTCACCCACAATCTGGGCCTGGCGCTGGCGTCCGGACTGGTGGTGCTGATCGCCGGAGCCAATCTCGGACTGGTTCTCTGATCACGCGTGAGTGAAGCGGAAATGCACGAATATTCGCCGCCCAAGCCTTGTTAACCACGCGGCCGGTCACGACAATGCGCGCGTCGCCGGTCATCGGCCGGCAGGCGGGGAAAACAATGGGAGTGACGGTTCAATGCACAAGGTTCTGATGATTGGCGCGGCGGTCGTGTTCGCAGCAGGCGCTGCGTGGGCGGGCGCACACGGGTCCATGTCGGATCAGCGGGTCAAGGACATGAAGACGATCGGCGGCGCCATGAAGGCGATCGGCGACGGCGAAGGCGACGCGGTCGCCCACGCCAAGACGGTCAACATGCTGGCCCAGGGGCTGCACGCCAAATTCCCCGAGGGATCGATGGAATATCGCGCCAAGGCCAACATCTGGAGCGATGCGGAAGGCTTCAAGAAGTCCATGGACGAGATGGTCGCCGCCAGCGAGAACCTGGTCGATGCGGCCATGACCGGTGACCGGAGCAAGACCCTCGCGGCGCTCGGCGCCACGGGCAAGACCTGCAAGAGCTGCCACGAGACCTATCGCGGTCCGAAGCCCGGCGAATGATGACGGGGCTTCGCGCCCGAACGATCGGCTGGGCGGCCGGGGCGATGGCCCTGGCCGCCTGCTCGTCGGCGCTGGCGCAGGATCTGGTGGAGAAGGGCGCCTATCTGGTCCGGGCCGGCGGCTGCATCGCCTGTCACACGGCGAAGGACGGGGCGCCGCTGGCCGGCGGCCATGCACTGAAGACTCCGTTCGGCACCTTCTACAGCCCCAATATCACGCCGGATCCGGAGACCGGCATTGGCGCCTGGAGCGACGAAGATTTCGTGCGCGCCCTGCATGAGGGTGTCGCCCCGGACGGCGCGCGCTATTTTCCGGTCTTTCCCTATACCAGTTACACGAAGATGAGCCGGGAGGACGCGCTGGCCATCAAGGCCTATCTGTTCTCCCTCGAGCCGGTTTCGCGGGCCAGCCGCGAACATGACGTGGGCTTTCCCTTCTCCTGGCGGTTCCTGCAGCGCGGCTGGCGGCTGCTGAATTTCGACGAGGGCCGCTTCGATCCCGATTCCGGGCGGGACGCCACCTGGAACCGCGGCGCCTATCTGGTCGAGGCCCTGGCCCATTGCAGCGAGTGCCACACGCCGCGCAATGTCATGGGCGGTCTGGACGACGACATGTATCTCGCCGGCACGCCGGACGGCCCCGAAGGGCAGCTGGCGCCCAACATCACGCCGCACGAGACCGGCATCGGCGACTGGAGCCGCAACGATCTGGTGACGCTGATGAAGACCGCCATGCTGCCGGATTTCGACAGTGTCCAGGGCACGATGGAAGAAGCCATCGAGGATGGCCTGAAATACCTCAGCGACGAGGATCTCGCCGCCATCGCCGACTACATCATGTCGGTCAGGCCGATCGAGAACGAGGTCCGCGCGGCCCGCTGACCGGCGCCTTTGCGCTTCGCTCCCGCCTTCGGGCCCATGAGCGGAGGCGATGGGTGTCATGTGTCCGCGACTACTGGTGAGTAGCGTCAGGCGACGCTATGTTCCGGTCATGTTTCACGCAATGATGCCAAGTACGGCCTGACCCAACGAATTCGACGTGGCTGACATTCACAGAAACCTGCCTTCCGGCAATCGGGACCATCACGCGGTGATCGAGGCGCGCGACCATGGCGTCGCCGATCCGGCGCCGGCTGAAGAGCCGCGCCGGCGTCGGCGTTTCCTGCGCTTCTTCCTGCTGTTCGCGGTGCCGCTGGCCGCGCTGGTGGTGGGCGGCTATTTCTACGCCAAGTCCGGGCGCTACGTGACCACCGAGAACGCCTATGTGAAGTCGACCAAGGTCGCTGTTTCGGCCGATATCGACGGCCGCGTCGCGGCGGTGCACGTGGATCAGAACGACCGCGTTCGGGCCGGCGACGTGCTGATCGAACTCGATGGCCGCGACTGGGAGATTGCCTTCCGGGAGGCCGAGGCGGAGATCAACCGCGTGCGCAGCCAGATCGCGCAGCTCCGGGCCAACTACCGTGCCGAACAGGCGCTGCTGGACGAGGAGCGGTCGCGCATCGATCAGCTCAACAAGCAGTATCAGCGCTTCAAGAACCTGGCCGAGCGGGGCATTGCGCCCTCGCAGAAATTCGAGGAAGTCGAGGCCGAACTGGTCGCCGCCGAGCGCCGCGTCGCCACCCAGCGCGAGCGCGTGAATCAGGCGCTGCTCGCCATCGGCGGCAATGTCGACAAACCGGTCGAGGAGCACCCGTTGTTCCTCAAGGCCGAGGCGGCACGCGACGAGGCGCTGCTGGCGCTGGAGCGCACCCGGCTGATTGCGCCGGTCGGTGGCGTCGTCGCCGTCATGGACTTGGAAGTCGGCGAATATGTCGAGGAAGGCCGGCCGGTCTTCGCCATTGTCGACGACAGCGAACCCTGGATCGTCGCCAATCTGAAGGAAACGCAGCTCACCCACATCACGGTCGGTCAGAAGGTCGAGATCGAGCTCGACGCCTATCCGGGCGTGAGCTGGCACGCGGTGGTCGACAGCATCGCCCCGTCGACCGGAGCGGAATTCTCGATCCTGCCGCCGCAGAACGCGTCCGGCAACTGGGTGAAGGTGGTCCAGCGTGTTCCGGTAAAGCTGCGCCTGGATCCGGACCAGGACCGCCCCGCCCTGCGCGCCGGCATGACCGCTTCGATCGCCATCGACACGGGCCGGGAGCGCAAGCTTCTGACCGTCGCCCGTGCCGCGATCGCGCGCATCCGCGACTGACGCCGGCGCGGCCGGGGCGCGGCCATCCGTCCATTGTGACCCTCACGAAAGCCTGATATCCGGTCGGCTCACCATTCGGAGAGCCCCCGATGATCCCCCGCTATTCGCGTCCCGAGATGACCGCCATCTGGTCGCCGGAGAACAAGTTCCGAATCTGGTTCGAGATTGAGGCCCACGCGACCGACGCCCAGGCCGAGCTCGGTATCGTACCGAAGGAAGCCGCGAAGGCGGTGTGGGAGCGGGGCGGCTTCGAGGTCGAGCGCATCGATGAGATCGAACGCGAGGTCAAGCACGACGTCATCGCGTTTCTGACGTCGCTGGCCGAGCATGTCGGCGACGAGGCGCGGTTCGTCCACCAGGGCATGACATCTTCGGACGTGCTCGACACCTGCCTGGCGGTCCAGCTCACCCAGGCGGCGGACATCCTGCTGGCCGACATCGACGCGCTGCTCGCCGCACTGAAGCAGCGTGCGCTGGAGCACAAGATGACGGTCAAGGTCGGCCGCAGCCACGGCATCCATGCCGAGCCGACGACCTTCGGCGTCACTCTGGCGACCTTCTACGCCGAGTTCGCCCGCAACCGGGAACGGCTGGTCCAGGCCCGCCGGGACGTTGGCACCTGCGCCATTTCCGGCGCTGTGGGCACCTTCGCCAATATCGATCCGCGGGTCGAGGAGCACGTGGCGGAGAAACTGGGGCTGACGGTCGAGCCCGTCTCCACGCAGGTGATCCCGCGCGACCGCCACGCCATGTTCTTCGCCACCCTCGGCGTCATCGCTTCGTCGGTGGAGCGGCTGGCGACCGAGATCCGCCATCTGCAGCGGACCGAGGTGCTGGAGGCCGAGGAATACTTCTCGCCGGGCCAGAAGGGCTCGTCGGCCATGCCGCACAAGCGCAATCCGGTGCTGACCGAGAACCTGACCGGTCTCGCGCGCTATGTCCGCGCCCAGGTCATTCCGGCGATGGAGAACGTGGCGCTCTGGCACGAACGCGATATCTCGCATTCCTCGGTCGAGCGCATGATCGGTCCCGACGTTACCGTTACCCTCGACTTCGCGCTGATGCGCCTGGCCAACGTGGTCGGAAATCTCGTGGTCTATCCGGAGCGGATGAAGGCGAACCTGGAGCGTCTCGGGGGACTGATCCATTCACAGCGCGTGCTGCTGGCCCTGACACAGGGCGGGGTCAGCCGCGAAGATGCCTATCGCCTGGTGCAGCGCAACGCGATGAAGGTCTGGGATGCCGACGGCAAAGCCGATCTGCTGGCCCTGCTGAAGGCCGACCCGGAAGTCTCGGCGGCCGTTTCGGCGGCAAAGCTGGAGGCCATGTTCGACCTCGAATACCACCTGAAGCATGTCGACACGATCTTCGCGCGGGTTTTCGGCGAAAGCTGACTGACAGGCCGCGCCGCCGGCCCGGACCCGTCAGCCAGATTCACAGGTTTCGATCAGCCATCGCGGCGCGGTCGCCGGCCCGGAAGCCCGCCATTGGTGCGGCCGGGGCGGGCGCTCGTCTCGCCGCCACGCGGCGGCAGGGTCGAGCCCGGATGGTCCGCACGATGACGAACGGTGCGGGAAGCTTCGAAAATTGACATGGCGAAGACGTCGTACATCATTGATCTCCTCTGGTTGGGCGTCGTTTTCTCGAAAGAGAAGATGGTTCGAACCGTAGCCGGAGGCGAGCCAGCAATTATTCTCGTTCTGTAAGATGAATTGACATATGCCGACCCGTTGGGACCTGCCTTCGCTGACCTCGGTCAAGGCCTTCGAGGCGGCGGCGCGCAACCTGAACATGAGCCGCGCCGCCGAGGAACTGAACGTGACCCACGCCGCGGTGAGCCAGCAGGTGCGCGCGCTGGAGCGATGGCTTGGCGTGCGGCTGTTCACGCGCCAGGGCAAGGGGATCATGCTCACGCCGGAAGGGACCCGCTACGCCGAACAACTCAGCCGGTCCTTCGAGGTGATGGAGCAGGCCTCCCGTGAGGCCCGGCGCCAGTCCATGACGCGGCCGCTGGAGGTGAACACGACCACATCCTTCGCCTCGCGCTGGCTGGTGCCGCGCCTCGGCCGCTTCCAGATGGCTGCGCCGGAAGTGGAGCTTCGCATCTCACCCAGCCGCCAGCTTGTCGACTTCGACCGCGACCCCGTCGATGTCGCGATCCGTTATGGCGGCGGCGGCTGGCCGGGCGTCATCTCCGAGCGCTTCATGGCCGGCCGCATGGTCGCGATCTGCCATCCCGATCTGCTGCCGGCGGGCACGAAGGGCCTCACGCCCGCGCATCTCGCCAATCTCACCCTGCTCCACGACGCCGACTATTCCGAGTGGGAGCAATGGGTGCTGGAGAACGGCTGGGACATCGATGTCCGCCATGGCCTTGTCTTCGGGATGAGCACGCTGGTCGTCGAGGCGGCGCTGAGCGGGCAGGGCGTCGCCCTGACGGTGGAGTCGCTGGTGCGCCGCGATGTCGAGGCGGGGCGGCTGACCGCGCTCCACGATGCAGGGCGGGAATATGCCAGCGGCTATTACCTGGTCTATCGCGAACAGGATGCGGCGCGTCCCAACCTGGCCGCCTTTCTGGCGTGGATGCGGGCGGAGGCGGCGCGGGAGGCCGGGGACGGTCCGGTCAGATGACGCCGCGTTCGACGATCGGGTGTCCTTCCGGAATCCGGTCGTATCGGAAGCGGCCGAGTTCGAGCGAGTGGCTGCGCCCGTCCAGGATCCATTCGGCCAGCGCGCGGCCGACCGCCGGCGCCTGCTGCAGGCCGTGCCCCGAAAACCCGTTGGCGAAGTAGAGATTCCCGATTTCGGGATGCGGTCCCAGGATCGCGTTCTGGTCGAAGCTGTTGAAGTCGTAGAAACCGGCCCAGGCGCCGGTCATGCGCAGCCGCTCGAAGCAGGGCGCGCGGTGGGCGAGCGACGGCCAGATGAGATCGTCGAACGCGCTGTAGTCCGGCTCCAGTTCGCCGCCGTCCGGATCCGGCTGGCCGGGCAGGGGCGAGGAGCCGGTGAGGAACTGTGCGCCCTCGGGCCTCAGATAGACTCCCGACGGATCGATCAGCAGGACCGGATCGACGGGCGGATCCGGCGTGGTCACGGTGAACACCGTGCGCCGGCGGGGCCACACCGGGAGATCGATTCCTGCCGTCGCGGCCAGCCCGCCCGCCCAGGGCCCGGCGGCGTTGACCACGATACCGGCGCCAAGTTCGCCGCCGTCGCTCAAAGCCACGCCCGTCAACCGGCCGCCGTCCCGCATCAGACCGTCGGCCCGGTCCGTCACATATTCCACGCCCGCGTGAATCGCGCCGGCGCGGAACGCCCGCAGCAGGGCGTAGGCGTCCAGCCAGCCTTCGTCGCGCTCCCCCAGCGCCGCCGCCGCGACCCCCTCGGTGCTGATCCACGGCAGCCGGTCCGCCAGTTCCGCGGGCGTCAGCATTGCGACCGCGGCGCCCGTCGCCCGCTGGACGCGGACATTCGCGGCCAGGGTTTCCGCGCCCGCCTCTGTGGCGATGAACAGATAGTGCCCCTCGCGGAACTGCACGTCGGGCCGGTCCTCGCCATCGACGCCCAGCCGCTCGCCGGCCTGCCGGATGAAGTCGATGCCGAAGCGCGATATCAGGATGTTCTCGGGCGTGGAAAACTGCTGGCGGATCGAGCCGAGCGAACGTCCGGTGGCGCCCTGCGCGTAGGTCGGGTCCGCTTCGATGACCGTCACGCGGGCGTCGCAGCCGCGCGCCGCCTTGAGCCACCAGGCGATGGCCGAGCCGATGACGCCGCCGCCGACGATCACGATGTCCGTCCGCTTCATGGCGGCCAGCATGGAACGCGGTCTGCGGACCCGCAAGCCGGGTGACGCGGGGCGCGCGAGAGGGTAGAACCCGTGCCATGACTAGGACATTCGATCTGATCGTTTCGGGCGGCACGCTGGTCAATCACGAAGGTGAGGGCGCGGCCGATATCGGCATTACCGGCGGCGTGATCCGGGAAATCGGCGACCTCGGCAAGGCCGATGCGGGCGAACGCATCGACGCCTCGGGCCTGCACGTGCTGCCCGGGGTGATCGACAGCCAGGTGCATTTCCGCGAGCCGGGGCTGGAGCACAAGGAAGACCTGCAGGCCGGGATGGACGGCGCGGCGCTGGGGGGCGTCACGGCGATCTTCGAGATGCCCAACACGACGCCTTCGACGACGACCGCCGACGCCATCCGCGACAAGCTGGAGCGCGCGAAGGGCCGGGCGGCGGTCGATCACGCCTTCTATGTCGGCGCGGCGGTGGAGAATGTCGACGACCTCGCCGAACTGGAGCGCCTGCCCGGCGTCTGCGGCGTGAAGATCTTCATGGGGGCATCGACGGGCAACCTCCTGGTTCCTGACGACATGAACCTGCTGCGCGCGCTCAGGGTGGGGCGCAGGCGCGTCGCTGTGCACGCCGAGGACGAGCCGCGGATGAACGCCCGCCAGCACTTCCGCACCCATGACGACCCGTCGAGCCATCCCGTCTGGCGCGACGCGCAGAGCGCACTCAAGGCCACGCGGCGCCTGATCCGCCTCGCCCGGATCGCCGGACGGCGTGTGCACGTGCTCCACGTGACGACCGCAGACGAGATGGGTTTCCTGGCGGCCAACAAGGACATCGCCACGGTCGAGGCGACGCCGCAGCACCTGACGCTGAAGGCGGAGACGGCCTATGCCCGTCTCGGCACGCGGGCGCAGATGAACCCGCCGATCCGTTCGGCGGCGCACCGGGCGGGTCTGTGGTGGGCGCTGAACCAGGGCGTGGTGGACGTCATCGGCTCCGACCACGCGCCCCACACGCTGGAGGAGAAGGCGCGCCCCTATCCGCTGAGCCCGGCCGGCATGCCAGGCGTCCAGACCCTCGTCCCCATTCTGCTGAACCACGTGGCCAGGGGCCGGCTTAGCCTGGCGCGCTTCGTCGACCTGACGAGCGCCGGGCCGAACCGCGTCTTCGGTATTGCCGGCAAGGGCCGCATGGCCCGCGGCTATGACGGCGACCTGACCCTGGTCGATCTCAAGCGGAAGGAAACGATCCGTGACGCCGACATGGCCAACCGCTCCGGCTGGACGCCATTCGACGGCATGCGCGTGACCGGTTGGCCCGTCATGACGATCGTGCGGGGACAGGTCGCGATGCGCGACGGCGAATTGACGAGCCGGGATATCGGCCGGCCTGTCCGCTTCCAGGAGACGCTGTAGGTCGTCCCGGCATCTGATTGAACCGTCAAAGATTGTCGCCCTCGGACTCGATCCGAGGGCCTGTGCACCCCATCGCGCCGCGACACGGGACCTCGGGCCAAGCCCGAGGACATCAATGGAGTCAATCTGCCGGAGGATTGCTCTAATTCCTTGATCGAACGCGGGTTATGCGTCGGCCTGCGGCGCCGTGTTCCATGATCGCGCCGCCTCGCGGACAATCACCGATCCGTGTGCCCCCAAAATGCCTTAATTCGGCCCTTGGCGGACCGCGAGGCAAGACACATATCGGGTTCAAGGCAGCGTTCCGCGGACGTTCCGATCATAGTCAGGTGCCCCCCTCCACCTGCCCGGACCGTCCAAGGAAACTGCCAGGAAACGACATCAAAGGGTTTCACACCAGGAACCGGTGGACAATCACCCCTCCTGCGACCCGATCCACCGGGACCGACCTGGAACCCGTCGTTTCCACCAAATACTGGCCCGTCGTCCGGTCCTGAAAGTCCCCCCTCTCTTTCAGCCGGACGGCGGGCTTTGTTTTGTCTACCACTTGCCGAACAGATAGCCTCGTTCCCACGCCTTGCCGGTGCTTTGGCGGATGGCTTCGTCGGTGATGCCGACGCGGTTGAGACGCGCCTGCATCCAGTCCAGCAGCCGATGCTGCATATCACTGCGAACGTCCTCATGGCCGGGATCGCCGCCCAGATCGATCTGCTCGGCGGGGTCGTTTTCCAGATCGTAGAGCTCCGGCCGGAAGCGGGGATGGCGCACGTATTTCCAGCGTTCGGTCCGCACCATCCATGACTTCGCCTCGCGCGGTTCCAGACCCAGCGCCGGCCGGGCGTGACGCAGTGAATAGTCATGCCCGGCGAAGACGGCGTCGCGCCAGCCGGCAGCGCCATCGCCGCGGATGAAGGGGAGGAGGGAGCGGCCTTCCAGGCGGTGCCAGGCTGGCGCCCCACCGATCAGCTCAACCAGCGTCGGAATCAGGTCGATGGCTTCCGCCATGGCCTCGACCACGCGGCCGCGGCTGGCCTCCGCAGCCGGGGAGGGATCGACCACGATCAGCGGGATGCGGAGCGCCTCCTCGAAATAGAGCTCCTTCTCGCCCAGGCCGTGGTCGCCAAGATAGTCGCCATGATCGCTGGTGACGATGATGACCGTGTCCTCCAGACGTCCCCGGTCATCCAGGAAATCGATCAGCCGCGCCAGGTGGTCGTCGATCTGCTCGATTAGGCCCATATAGGCCGGGATCACGGTGTCGCGGCATTCGTCGCGGCGGAACTCGATGGATTCCGGATGATCGCGGAAGGCGGCCACCACGGGATGCGTCTCGCCTTCGCCCTGGCTCCGATTGCCGGGCAGGACATGCTCGCGCCCGTATTTCCTGTGATAGGGATCCGGCGCGACATAGGGCCAGTGCGGCTTGATGTAGGAGAGGTGCAGGCACCAGGGCCGCTCCCCGGCGTCATCGATGAAGTCCATGGCGCGGCGCGTCATGTAGGCGGTTTCGCTGTCCTCCTCTGCGGCTACCGTTGGGAAGCGGGCGTTACGCATCAACCAGCCCGACGGATCGCCGCCGTCGTCGCGGCGCACCGAATTGGCCGCCTCGTGCCACAGGTTCACGCCCTCATAGCCGCGGGCGCGAAGCCAGGATTCGTACTGCGTGTCGGGGACGAACGGCGCCAGTTTCTGCAGCCCGTCGTCGCGGTCCCAGGGTTCGAAGCCGCACTCGGCCAGGAACCGTCCAGGTCCCTGGGCAGGATCGAGACCGAGGCGGCGGATACCGGTCTCGTCCGCCTTCATGTGCGTCTTGCCGGCCAGCGCCGTCCGCAGTCCCAGCGGGTTCAGATAGTCGCCCAGGGTCCATTCGTCGGGCCGGAGCGGATAATTGTTGTAGCTGGCGCCGTGACTGAGGACGTAGCGGCCCGTGTAGAAGGACATGCGCGACGGTCCGCAGACCGCGCCCTGCACGTAGGTGTTGGCGAAGCGCACGCCCCGGGCGGCCAGTGCGTCGATGGTCGGCGTCCGCATCCAGGGATGGCCCGTGCAGCCCAGAAAATCGAAGCGGAGCTGGTCCGCCATCACGAAGAGGATGTTGCGTGGTTCGCCCAAGACTTCCGTTCCCGATGCACTGTCCGCCGCCATCCTAGTGGCGTGGCGCGCCGGCTCCAATCGCCGCGGGCCGCTGCAATTCCGTTTGATATATTCCAGAGAATGTATATATATATTCCACAGAATATTTTTATGGAGAACGGCGATGGTTTCGCGGCGGAAGTTCATCAGGATCATGGGTGCGGGCGGTGCGGTTGCCGCGCTGACGGCGGGCGGCGGCTACTGGGCGATGACCCGGGGCGCGATGCCGGACAGCGCGGTCGCTCCATGGCGGGCGCCGGGGCAGGGGATCGACGATCCCCGTATTCGCGCGGCCGCCCACGCCCTGCTGGCGCCGAACCCGCACAACATGCAGCCCTGGCTGCTGCGCCTGGAAGGCGATGACGCGCTGACGCTGCATGTCGACCTTGATCGCCTGCTGCCGGAAACCGATCCGCCGGGCCGCCAGATCCTGATCGGCCACGGGACATTTCTGGAAATCTATCGCATGGCCGCCGCCGAGAGCGGGCACCGCGCCGAGATCGAACTGCTGCCGGAGGGGCCCTTCGCGCCGGAGCGTCTGGACGGCCGGCCGGTGGCCCGCATTCGACTCGTCCGCGACCCGGGCGTCGTCCGCGATCCGCTGTTCGCGGCGGTCGCCGTGCGCCGAAGCAACAAGGAAACCTATGATACCGCCCATCCGGTGACGGACGGCGAACTGGCGGCGCTGACCGGTCCGGGCCTGCATGGCGCGCGGGTGATGGGCAGCAACGATCCGGCGCTGCGGCCGGTGCTGCGCGACCTCATGGAAGCCGGGCTCCGCCGCGAGATCGAGACGCCCCGCACGTTCAGGGAAAGCATCGACCTGATGCGGCTGGGACCGGAGGAGATCGCCCGCAACCCGGACGGCATCGAACTCGCCGGTCCGATGATCTGGTGGGGCACGCGGCTGGGGTTCGTCAGCCGGGAGGCCATCGCCACGCCTGGCACGGAGTCGTTCCAGATCGGTCTCGACATGGCCCGCGACCAGGCGCAGACGGCGATGGGTTTCGCCTGGGTGGTGAGCCCCGACAACAGCCGCCTGAGCCAGATCCGCGCCGGCATGGACTATGTGCGCCTCAATCTGCAGGCGACCGCGTCCGGCGTCGCGCTGCACCCCATGAGCCAGCTCCTGCAGGAATACCCGGAAATGGCGGACCTGCAGGCGCGGCTGCTGGATACGCTTGCGGTCGAACCGCCGGCGCATGTCCAGATGCTGGTCCGGCTGGGTCATGCGGCGGCGCCGGGACCGACGCCGCGCCGGCCGGTCGCTGCTATAGTCGGGGCATGAGCGAATCCGCCAACACATTCGTCCATGAGGGGCTGAGCGAACGCGAGCGGCTGCAGTGGGAACTGCTGACCAGCATCGGCATCTGCAACCAGCTCGCTTCCGAACGGGCGCGGCAGATCCTGGGCGAGGATCTGCCGCTGCCGTTGTTCAGCATTCTCAACCATCTCGTCCGGTTGGGCGACGACCGCACTGTCACCGACCTTGCGCGCGCCTTCCAGGTGCAGCAGCCCGGCATGACCAAGTCCGTGCAGAAGCTGCTGGCGAAGGGCTATCTCCGGGCCGAGGCCGATCCTGAAGATGCGCGCCGCAAGCGGCTCTTTCTGACGGCCGAGGGACGCGCGGCCCACGATGCGGCCCTCAGGCGTCTGGCCCCCGACGCCGCGCGGATCTTCGCCGACTGGCCGACCGATGAACTGGCGGCGTTGCAGAAGCCGTTGTTCCGTCTGCGCCGCTGGCTCGATTCGCACCGCAATGACGCCGCCGTCGACCAGATGTGAAGATCGCCGTCGTTGTCCGGCCGTCCTGCCGTCACCACCTGAACGGCAACGCAACGGACAACGGGAGGCGTGGCATGCGCCGCACAGCAGTGACCGCCATCGCCGCCGTGATCGCCCTTGCCGGCGGGGCGGCTAGCGCCGCCGAACCGGCCGACGGGGTCAGGACCATTCCGCTCGAGGTGAAGCTCGACTGGCAGAGCTTCGACCAGCGCGTGAACGGCGTGCATCTCGACTGCCGCATCTTCGACGGGCAGGGCGAACGTGTCGGCCACGGCACGCGCGCGGGCCGGATCGATCCCGCCTTCCTGTCGCGGCGCGGGCGCGTCGAGACGACCATGACCGGTTTCGTTGTGATGGAAACGGCGCCAGCTGCGGATCTGACCTGCTCCTGCGAGGCCCGCTTTGATACCCGCAGCATCTTCTTCCGCTCCGGCGACGACGATTTCGGGCGGCGTCCGTTCATGTTCTACCGCCCGCTGCATCGCGCGCGGACGCAGTGCGAGCCCGCGATGGCGCAGCGGCGCGACGAGTCTTCCTGACAGACCGGTTGAACACCGGCTAGAATCCTCCCGCGAAGTCCGAACGGGGAGCTGGGGATGACCGAGAAATTCGTGCCGGCGTACAGGACCGGAGAGCCGCTGCCCGGCTGGAAGGGCGCGGCGGGCCCCGGTGACGCGCCGATGACGGGCCGCTACTGCACGCTGGAGCCGGCGGGCCGGCCGGCTCAGGCGGACGAGCTCTACGAAGTCTTCCAGACGGGCAGCGAGGCGCGGGACTGGATCTACCTGCCCTATGGCCCCTTTCCCGATATCGAGACCTTCAGGGCCTGGTATCAGGCGACATGCACGGGCAGGGATCCCCTCTTCGTCCTGATCCGGGACGCTGCGAGCCGCCGCGCGCTCGGACTCGCCAGCTTTCTCAACATCGAACGCGCCATGGGACGGGTCGAGGTCGGTCACATCCATTTCTCCCCGGACCTGCAGCGGAGCGCCGCGGCGACGGAGGCGATGTACCTGATGATGAAGCGCGTCTTCGAGTGCGGCTTCCGCCGCTACGAGTGGAAGTGCGACAGCCTCAACGAACGCTCCCGGCGCGCGGCGCAGCGCTTCGGCTTCTCCTTCGAGGGTGTCTTCCGCCAGCACTACGTCGTCAAGGGGCGCAACCGCGACACCGCCTGGTACGCCTGCATCGACCGGGAGTGGCCCCGGCTGCGCGAAGCCTATGAGACGTGGTTGGCGCCGGACAACTTCGACGCCGAAGGCCGGCAGAGGCGCCGCCTCTCCGAACTCACTGGACCGGTTCTGGTCCACCGGGGATAGGCCGGGCGAACAGTGTCATCCCCGCACAAGGCGGCGATGACAGGGATTTTTGCCAGGCCGGTCGTGAAACGACGGCCTTGCCCTATTCGGCGGCCTCGGAAGCGTCGGCCGGGTTGCGGAACGCTGCCAGCAGTTCGGCCTCCTTCCGCTTCGCCTGGGCCAGGTTGCGCTCCTTGATGTGGCCGTACCCCTTGATCTGCTCGGGCAGCTTGGCGAGCTCCAGCGCGGTCATGTAGTTGGCGCCGTCGAGCTTCGCAGCGACCTCCTCCATCAGCGCTTCGTAGTCGGCGATGAGCTGGCGCTCGTGACGGCGCTCCTCGGTGCGTCCGAAGATATCGAAGCGGGTGCCGCGCAGGCCCTTCATCTTCGCCAGCACGCGGAACAGCGGCATGACCCAGGGGCCGAATTCCTTCTTCCCGACCTCGCCGGTCTCCGGGTCGGGCCGGCTGACGATCGGCGGCGCGAGGTGGAACTTCAGCTTGTAGTCGCCCTCGAACTGCTCGCGGATGCGGCGCATGAAGGTGCCGTCGGTGTAGAGCCGGGCGACCTCGTATTCGTCCTTGTAGGCCATCAGCTTCGCGAAGTTCCGAGCCACCGCTTCGGCGAGGCCGGTGAAGCCGCCGCCAGCGGCCTTGTCAGCCTTCTCGATCCTGCGCACCAGCGCCTCGTAGCGGTCGGCATAGGCCGCGTCCTGGTACTTCGTCAGCAGATCGCGGCGATGGGCGACGATGTCCTCCAGGTCCGTGAGCGGCTTGTGGAACGGCACCACGGTGCCGGTCGGCTCGGCCGCCTTCTCGACCCGGTCGATGTCGTGAGCGGCCAGACGGCCCCAGTTGAAGGTTTCCTTGTTCATGGCCACGGCCACGCCGTTCAGCTCGATGGCGCGCATGATCGCCTCCAGGCCGACGGGAAGCTGACCCCGCTGGTAGGCGTAGCCCAGCATGAACAGGTTGGTGGCGATGCTGTCGCCCATCAGCGCCGTGGCGATCCGCGTGGCGTCCAGGAACTCGGTCTGGTTGTCGCCGGCCGCCTGGCGGATGGCGTCCTGCATGGCGTTCGGGCCGTACTGCAGATCCGGGTTGAGCGTGAAGGCCGCTGTCGGCGCCAGGTGGCTGTTCACGATGGCGCGTGTGCCGCCATTGTCCATGGTCTGGAGCGCGGCTTCCGAGGCGGCGACAACCATGTCGCAGCCCAGCACGAGATCGGAGCCGCCCGACGCGATGCGGACGGCCTGGATATCCTCTGGGCGTTTCGCGATGCGGACATGGCTCATCACCGCGCCGTTCTTCTGGGCGAGGCCGGTGTAGTCCAGCACAGACGAGCCCTTGCCCTCCAGATGCGCCGCCATGCCGAGCAGGGCGCCGACGGTCAGCACGCCGGTGCCGCCGATGCCGGTGACCAGAATGCCGACCGGTTCGTCCACGGACGCGGTCTCGGGCGTCGGCAGATCGGCGACGATGTCGTCGATCCCGCCGGAGGCCTTCGTCGGCGCCGAGGCCCGCTTCGGCTTGCGCAGGCCGCCGCCATGGACGGTCACGAAGCTGGGGCAGAAGCCGTTGACGCAGGAGAAATCCTTGTTGCAGCTCGACTGGTTGATCTTGCGCTTGCGGCCGAATTCGGTCTCGTCGGGTTCGACGGAGACGCAGTTCGACTTTACCGAACAGTCGCCGCAGCCCTCGCAGACCTCGGTGTTGATGAAGGCGCGCTTCGGCGGATCGGGATAGAGGCCGCGCTTGCGCCGGCGGCGCTTCTCGGCGGCGCAGGTCTGGTCGTAGATCAGCACCGTGCAGCCCGGCGTGTCGCGCAGATCCTTCTGCACCTGATCCAGCTCGGAGCGGTGATGGATCGGGGTGCCGGCAGGGAAGGCGTCCGCCGGGTACTTGTCGGGTTCGTCCGTGACGACCACCAGCTTGGTGATATTCTCCGCGCTCACCTGGGCGGCGATGTCCATCGGCGTGAGCTGGCCGTCATGCTGCTGTCCGCCGGTCATGGCGACCGCGTCGTTGTAGAGGATCTTGTAGGTGATGTTGACCCCGGCCGCCGCCGAGGCGCGGACCGCCAGCAGGCCCGAATGGAAGTAGGTGCCGTCGCCGAGGTTGGCGAAGACGTGCTTGTCCTCGGTGAACGGCGCCTGGCCGATCCAGGGTGTGCCCTCGCCGCCCATCTGGGTGTAGGTCGAGGTTTCCCGGTTCATCCACACGGCCATGAAATGGCAACCGATGCCTGCGGTGGCGCGGCTGCCTTCGGGGACGCGGGTCGAGGAATTGTGCGGGCAGCCGGAGCAGAAGTAGGGCATGCGCTCCAGCTTCTGCTCGCCGTCCTTCGCCTGCGTGGCCATCGCGGCCATGCGCTGCTTGCGCTCCAGGAAGTCGAGGCGATCCTCGATCTGCGGGCTGGTGTGGACCGGCCGCAGGCGCTGGGCGATGGCCCGGGCGATCTCGGTCGG
This sequence comes from Rhizobiales bacterium NRL2, assembly GCA_001664005.1. Lineage (NCBI taxonomy): Bacteria > Pseudomonadati > Pseudomonadota > Alphaproteobacteria > Hyphomicrobiales > Rhizobiales bacterium NRL2. Next base: position 3,000,458 of record CP016093.1, on the reverse strand, counting down.
ACCCAGCTCGCCGTGGCTCGGGAACAGCCAGTCGCGGTTCTCGTCGAACTTGCCGACGACGCGCGGGCGGACATCCTCGCGCCAGTTGTAGAGCTGCTCCTTGATCTGGTTCTCGATCAGGGCGCGTTTCTCCTCGACCACCAGGACCTCTTCCAGACCCTCGGCGAAGTGACGCGCGCCTTCCGGCTCCAGCGGCCAGGGCATGCCGACCTTGTAGACACGCAGGCCGATATCGGCGGCCATCTTCTCGTCGATGCCGAGATCTTCCAGCGCCTGCATGACGTCCAGATAGGACTTGCCGGTGGTGATGATTCCCAGCCTAGGCTTCGGGCTGTCGATGACGATGCGGTCGATGCCGTTGGCGCGGGCGAACGCAATGGCGGCGTAGGTCTTGTAGCGGTGGAGGCGTTCCTCCTCCTTGAAGCGGTCGTCGGGCCAGCGGATGGACAGGCCGCCCTCGGGCAGTTCGATGTCCGGCAGGGTGACGTTCACCCGGTGGGGATCGATGTAGACGCTGGCCGCGCTCTCCACCGTCTCGGAAACGCACTTGAAGCCGACCGCCACGCCGGCGAAGCGGCTCATGGCCCAGCCGAGCAGGCCGAAGTCCAGATACTCCTGCACGTTCGCCGGATGCAGCACCGGTATCATCGCCGAGGCGAAGACATGCTCCGACTGGTGCAGCAGCGTGGACGAGACGCCGCCATGGTCGTCGCCGGCCAGCAGCAGCACGCCGCCATGCTTCGACATGCCGGCCGAGTTCATGTGCTTGAGCACGTCCAGCGAGCGGTCGACGCCCGGGCCCTTGCCGTACCAGATGGAGAAGACGCCGTCATACTTGGCGCTGGGATAGAGGTTGGTCTGCTGCGAGCCCCAGACGGCCGTGGCCGCCAGATCCTCGTTCACCCCGGGCTGGAAGTGAATGTGGTTCTTTTCCAGGAATTTCTTCGCCTGCCAGAGCTGCTGGTCATAGGCGCCGAGCGGGGAGCCGCGATAGCCGGAGATGAAGCAGCCCGTGTTCAGGCCGGCCGCGACGTCGCGCTGGCGCTGCATCATGGGCAGGCGGATCAGCGCCTGGATGCCGGTCAGGAATACGCGGCCTTCCTCCAGCTCGTATTTGTCGTCAAGAGTGACCTCGGCAAGACTCATCGGAAGTTCCTCTGGACCAGTGGCATGGGTGTATTGGAAGGTACTTCGGAGCAGACTGAAAGTCAATATTAGGTCAGTTTTGCTGACCTAATCGAGGGGCCGCCTCAGCACGATCCGCGCCCCGCCGAGGTGTCCGGCGCGAACCAGTCCGACAAAGACCTCGTAACCGGCCATGTAGCGGTCGTGCGCGTCGCCGCCATGCACATCCAGCGTCGCCTGGCGCAGGCTCCGGTACATTTCCATCCGCTCCGTCAGGATGCCCACCCAGTCGGCCGACAGGTCGTCGACCTGCACGACCTCGAAGCCCGCGGCCACGGCCATCTTCCGGTACTGGGCGGTGCTCTGGATGTTGACCATCTGCATGCCGCCGGTGGCGATGGCTTCGCGCTCGCTCTCGGTCAGCGCCGGGGCGGCCACCAGGTCGGTGAAGGCGAACCGGCCCCCGGGTTTCAGCGCCGCCAGGATCGAACGCATCACGGCCAGCTTGTCGGGAATGTGGAGCATCGCTTCCTGACTGATCGCCACGTCGATGCCCGAAGGCGAAAGCGGCACGCGCTGAGCGTCGGCGCGCACCACGCAGACCCGTCCGTCCAGGCCTACCAGCCGGTTGAGCCGGCGGGCGTCGCGGCAGCGTCCCTCGTTCAGGTCCAGGGCCAGGACCTGGACGCCGGGCCAGCGCTCCGCGATCAGGCGTGCAGGCCCGCCGATGCCGGCGCAGATGTCGGCGACCGTCTGTCCGTCCTCGATGCCGGCCGCCGTCGCCAGGGCCAGCACCGCATCGACGCCACCATAGTGATCCTGATCGTGTGGCCGCAGGTCCGCCGCGCCCGGGCGTTGCGGGTCACCGCCCGATGCCGCCACTGCCGCCAGCACCTGCTCGGCGTTGATCGGGTGGCGGTCGTAGAGATCGACCTCCGCGCCGCTCACCACGCCAGTTCCAGTATCTCGCGGACCTGTTCCGGGTTGTCGATCGGTCGGGGATTGGTGCGCACCCACATGTTCTGCATCGCGCCGGCGACGATGTCGTCGAACTGCTCGCGCTGGACGTCCATCGCCCTGAGGCTGCCCGGCTGATCCAGCGAGCGCACCAGATCGGCGACAGCGCGAGCGGCGTCGCCATCCTCGCGTCCCATGGCGCTGGCGATCCATTTCTGCCGTGCCTCGGTGTGGCTGAGATTGTAGCGCAGCACCGGCGCCAGCATGACGCAGGAGGTGTGGCCGTGGCTCATGCCGGTCACCGCCCCCAGGCTGTGGCCGATGCCGTGGCTGGCCCCGTACTGGACCCTGAGAATGCCGGAGCCGGACAGCCATGCTGCCTGCTGGCAGGCCAGCCGGGCGCCCATGTCGGACGGATTGCGCTTGGTGGCGGGCAGGGCGTCGTTGAACAGGCGCAGCGCCTGCAGGCTGCAGCCGTCGACCATCGGCGAGGGTTCGATCGCGCAGATGCCCTCCACGGCATGATCGACGCCGCGGACACCGGTGGAGAGCCAGAGCCAGTCCGGCGTGTGGATGGTCACCGCCGGATCCAGGATCACGGTCATCGGGTTGATCCCCGGCGCGGTGTAGCCGTCCTTGATCCGGCGCACCGGATCTGTACACCCGCCCAGATTGGAAAACTCCGCCGCCGAGAGCGTCGTCGGCACCGCCACGTGAGGGCAGGGGGGCGCCCCGATCTTCGGGATGTGGCGGCTGCCGTCCGCCAGCACCTTCATGTGCAGATCGCCCATGCCGTCGACCGTGTCGACGCCTTCGGCCATGCAGACGAGCATCACCTTCACCGCGTCGATCGGCGTGCCGCCGCCGACAGAAAGCAGCAGGTCCGGTTCCGCGGCCCTGGCCGCCCTGACGGCCTCGATGACGCAATCGCGTGGCGTGTGCTCGCGAATCTCGTCGAAGACGCCGGCGAAGCGGTCGCCGAGCGCTTTCCTGATCCCTTCGATCACATCGGTCTGGCGGTTCAGCGTCTTGCTGGCGACCACAAAGACCCGCCGGGCGTTGCGCTTCTCGGCCTCGTCGGAAACGGCCTCGGCCGCCGGCCGGCCCCAGACCACGCGGTCCTGGGGCAGGAATTCGTGCTGTCCTGGCTTCATGCTACCCGTTCAGTCCCCGCGATCCTTCAGCGCCAGCTTGCCGGCATTGTAGGCCTCAAGATTGTTCAAAGCCTCGTCCTGGACAAGCAGATCGAGGAAAAGCGTGCGTTCCAGACCGAGTGCGTCGGCGTCGCCGGGCTCGTTGGCGGCGCGTGCAATGCGCTTGATATGGCCGACGGCCAGCGGCGGGTGCGCGGCGATCCGTTCGGCCACGTCGACCGCATGGGCGACGACGTCGCCCTTCACGACCCCGTTCAACAGACCGAGCCCGAGGGCCTGAGCCGGGCCGAACGCCTCGCCCAGCAGGCAGAGCTCCATGGCTTTCGCCGCGCCGATCATGCGCGCGGTCCGTACCACGCCGCCCGCGCCGGGGAGAATGCCGAGCGCGATCTCGATCTGGCCCATGCGGTAGTCGCCCTCGGCTGCGAAACGCATGTCGCAGGCCAGCGCCAGTTCCAGCCCGCCGCCCATGCAGGTGCCGTTGATCGCGGCGATGTGTGGTTTCGGGCTCGCCGCGATGGCATCGAAGACCCGATCGATATTGCGCGGCGGCAGGCGGCGCTCGGCACTGAAACCCAGCCCCTTCTCCCGGAGCGACTGGGACATCCCCGCCAGCACATCGGTGTCGAAATGGCGGATGAAGACGCCGTCGGCGGCGCCGGTGTAGACCACGGCGCGCACCGCTGCATCGGCGTCGAGTTCCGGCGTCAGCACCTCGAGGTCGGCCAGCGTGTCATTGTCCATATAGCCGTGCGGCGGATTGTCGAACCGGACCAGCGCCACGGCGCCGCGGCGCTCCACCTTCAGTTGCTTCATCGGATTCCTCCCGGAGAATCTGGCATCATTCTGAAATACGCGCGGATCAGAATCATCCCCTTGCGGCGGGACGGGGTGTCCCGTCCGCGGCAGGACGACAGGGATCGTCAGAGGAAAGGGGCCGGGAACGCCACATGACAGTCAAGGCCGAAGATCAGCAGGATGCGGCGCGGCCGCCGTTTCTGCCCTTTCCCGCGCGGGCGGTGCGGCAGGGTCTGCTGATCGCCGCGCCGACGGCCGCGCTGTTCGGCGGGTTCGCGGCCAACACCGATGTCTCGCCGGAGACGGCGCTGTTCTGCTGGCTCGGCGTGAACGCACTGGCGCTGGCGTTGATCCAGCGCCAGATGCGGCAGCTCTGGCGGATGCGCCAGGCAGTCCGCCGCCTCAGCCGCGACCAGGCCCGGGGCGAGGCGGAGACCGAGGGCGGCTCGGGAAGCTCGAATCTGGCTGCCGAGATCGACCGGCTGAGCGCCGACCTGGTCGGCGAGCGCGCCCGCGCCGTGGCCGGGGAGGCCGCTCTGCGCGCGGTGCTCGACAGCCTGCAGCTTCCGGTTCTGATCTTCGACGCCGGCCGCCAGCTACGGTTTCTCAATCTCTCCGCGCGTGATCTGCTGGGCCAGGTGCCGGAGGGACGGGACTTCGCCGCGGCCCTGCGCAACCCGGACGTCCTGGCCGCCGTCGACCGCGTCATCCGGGGCGGGGCGTCGGAGGACGCGGAGTTCCGGATCTATCAGCCGGTGCCCCGCCGTCTCAGGGTCCGCATCGAGGCTCTGCCCGGGCTGTCGGGCGCCAGCCGGTCCTTCATCGCCATGATCGACGATCTCACTGATTCGGAGCGCATGCGCGAAATGCGCTCCGACTTCGTCGCCGACGTCAGCCACGAACTGCGCACCCCGCTCGCTTCGGTGCTCAGCATCGTCGAGACGCTGAACGGCGCGGCGCGCGACGATCCGAAGGCGCAGCAGCGATTCCTGAAGATGCTGGAGGAGCAGGCGCGGCGCATGGCGCGGATCGTGGAGGATCTGCTCTCGCTCAGCCGCATCGAAATGCACGAACACCAGGCGCCGACGGGGGTCACCCAGCTCAACGATGTTCTGCGCCATGTCGCCGAGGTCTGCCAGTTCGCCGCCGGCGAACGTGACATGCGCCTGGAGATCGACCTGCCGGAGCGGCTGGACGTGGTGGGCGATTCGCACGAGCTGACCCGCCTGTTCCAGAATCTGGTCGACAACGCCCTGAAATACGGGGACCGCGGCACTGCCGTCCGGATTCACGCTTCGGTGACGCGCAACATGGCCCGTGTCGCCGTGAGCGACCGCGGTCCCGGCATTCCGCGCGAACACATCCCGCGCCTGACCGAACGATTCTACCGTGTCGACAAGGGCCGCAGCAGGGTGGCCGGCGGCACCGGGCTCGGCCTCGCCATCGTCAAGCATGTCGTCAACCGCCACCGCGGCGAACTGAAGATCAGTTCGGTGGAAAACGAGGGCTCCACCTTCACCGTGGAACTGCCCCTGGCCCCCGGCTAAATCCATGCTGCAACTGCGAAAATAATTGTGGCACAAATCTGTAATATGACTGTCACAAAGCCCCGCTACGTCCGGCCCTGCTGTTTCCGACATGGAGGAACAAGGTGCTCAGGAAACTCGTACTGACGGCCGGTCTGGCCGTGACATTCGCCGGCGTGGCCGAAGCCCGCGACCGCATCAGCATCGTCGGCTCGTCGACGGTGTTCCCCTATACCCAGGCCGTGGCCGAGGAGTTCGCCAACAAGACCGGAAATCCGGCCCCGGTCGTCGAATCGACGGGCACCGGCGGCGGCATGAAGATCTTCTGCGGCGGCATCGGTGAGGGCCATCCGGACATTACCGGCGCTTCCCGCGCCATGAAGAAGTCCGAGTGGGAGAACTGCCAGAAAAACGGCGTCACCGACGTCTCCGAGGCGATGATCGGCTTCGACGGCCTGTCCTTCGCCAGCTCGCGCAAGGGCCCCGACCTGGACGTGACCAAGGACCAGCTCTACCTGGCCCTGGCGGCGCAGGTTCCGGTCGACGGCAAGATCGTCGACAACCCCTACACGAAATGGAGCCAGATCGACTCTTCGCTGCCCGACCAGGAGATCACGATCTACGGTCCGCCCCCGACTTCGGGCACCCGCGACGCCTGGGTCGAGCTGGTCATGGAAGAGGGCTGTGAGTCCTTCGACGCCGTCAAGGCTCTGTCCAAGGACGACCACAAGTCGGTCTGCTCGCGCATGCGCCAGGACGGCCCGTTCATCGAGGCGGGTGAGAACGACAACCTGATCGTGCAGCGTCTCGAGGCTGATCCGAACGCCTTCGGCATCTTCGGTTTCTCGTTCCTCTACGAGAACCAGGACAAGCTGAAGGGCGCGCAGATCGGCGGCGTGGCCCCGAGCTTCGAGACCATCGAGTCCGGCGACTACGGCGTCTCGCGGCCGCTGTTCTTCTACGTCAAGAACGCGCACCGCGGGGTCATCCCGGGTCTCAGCGAGTTCATCGAGGAGTACATGAGCGATGCGGCCCTGACCTCGGGCGGCTACCTCAACGAGCGTGGCCTTGTCCCGCTCAACGATGCTCGCCGTGAGGAGCTTCAGGACGCCGTTCTGAACGGCAAGCAGTTCACGCGCTTCCAGGGTTCGTGATATCCGGCAAGGGGGGAGGGAGTTGCGGCTCCCTTCCCTTCGCCGCCGTCCTGCGCGACACCGACTATTCTTTGGAACATACCGACGATGTATGAATATGCCTTCCTCGCGATCGTCGTCATTGCCGCGGCCGGCTATTTTCTGGGCCGCTCCCGGGCGGTCGCCGTCAGCCCCCAGGGCCGGGGCATCGGACTGCACTCCCTGCCGGCCTATTACGGCGCCTATGTCGCGCTCTGGGTCGGCCTCCCGGTCCTCGTGCTGGTCCTGATCTGGCTGTCGCTGCAGGGCCCGGTCGTGGATCAGCTGCTTCTGGCCTCGCTGCCGGAAGAACTGCTCGCCGGCAAGGGCGAGGGCCAGATCGACCTGATCGTCAGCGAGATCAAGTCCATCGCCGGCGGCCGCATCTTCGGCGAGCCGGGCCGGGCGGTGCTCGACGCCGCCGAAAGCTACAACCGCTGGCACGACATCGCCGACATGGCGATGCTGGTGGTCGTGCTGGCGGGCGCGCTCGGCGCGCTTGTCCTCACGCGGTCGCGGATCGCAGCGGGCTTCCGCGCACGCCATGGCGTCGAGCGCATCCTGACCTGGCTGATGATCTTCTGCTCGGTGGTCGCCATCCTGACCACGCTGGGCATCATCTTTTCGCTGCTGTTCGAGAGCTTCCGCTTCTTCTCACGGGTGCCCTTCTACGAGTTCCTTTTCGGGCTGAACTGGGAGCCGCAGATCCCGATCCGCGAGGATCAGGTCGCGGCCGCGGGCGCGTTCGGCGCCATTCCGGTCTTCCTGGGCACGATCCTGATCGCCTTCATCGCCATGCTGGTGGCCGGGCCGGTCGGCCTGCTCAGCGCCATCTATCTGGCGGAGTATGCGAGTCCCCGGTTCCGCGGCGTGGTCAAGCCGATACTGGAAATTCTCGCCGGCATCCCCACCGTCGTCTACGGCTTCTTCGCCGTGCTGACCGTGGCCCCGGCGCTGAGGAGCCTGGGCGATGCCATCGGGCTCGACATGGCGCCGAACAGCGCCCTGGTCGCCGGCGCGGTCATGGGCATCATGATCATTCCCTTCATCTCCTCGCTGTCCGACGACGCCTTCGCCGCTGTCCCGCAATCGATGCGTGACGCATCCTACGGACTCGGCGCCACCCAGGCGGAAACCATCCTGTCGGTGCTGATCCCGGCGGCGCTGCCGGGCATTGTCGGCGGCTTCCTGCTCGCCGTGAGCCGCGCCATCGGGGAGACCATGATCGTGGTCATGGCCGCCGGCCTGATCGCTAAGCTGACAGTCAATCCGTTCGAGGCGGTCACCACGGTGACCGTGCAGATCGTCACCCTGCTGATCGGGGACACCGAGTTCGACAGCCCCAAGACGCTCGCGGCGTTCGCGCTCGGTCTGGTGCTGTTCACCGCAACCCTGATGCTGAACGTCGTCGCCCTTCGGATTGTCCGCAAATACCGGGAAAAATATGAGTAATCGGACCATGGACGCACGGGCCGGCAGCCTGCTGGACAAGACCGACGCCGCCAGCCGGCGGATCCGCCGCCGTCATGCCGCTAACCGCCGGATGCAGGCCTATGGTCTGGGCGCCATCGGTTTCGCGGTGCTGCTGCTCGGTATCCTGATCGGATCGCTTGTCTGGTCGGGCGGGCAGGCCTTCTTTCAGACACGGATCGACTTCCAGGTCCATGTCGACCCGGCAAAGATCAATCGCGACGACCTCTATCGCAGCAACTGGCGGGCCATCGTTCAGGACAGCTTCCTGGAGCTGTTCCCGGACGTCGACAATCCGCGGGAGCGCCGCGCGGCGGCCGGCATCCTGAGTTCCGGTGCGCCCTATGTCCTGCGGGACCGGGTGATTTCCGATCCGGACCTGATCGGACAGACCATCCGGGTCTCCCTGCCGGCATCGGACCCGATCGATCAGTTCAACAAGGGCGTCATCACCCGCGACGTGCCCGAGGACCAGCGCATCGTCACCGACCAGGTCATCGCATGGTACGACCGCCTGGAGGCCGAGGGCCGTTTCTCGACCCCGGTCAACTGGTCGCTGATCACGGAGGCCGACAGCCGCTTCCCCGAGATGGCGGGCCTGTCCGGGGCGATCACGGGCTCGTTCTACGCCCTCCTCGTGTGCTTTCTGATTTCCTTCCCCGTCGGCATCGCGTCCGCCGTCTACCTGGAGGAGTTCGCGCCGAAGAACCGGTTCACCGATCTGATCGAGGTCAACATCAACAATCTCGCCGCCGTGCCGTCGGTGGTCTTCGGTCTGCTTGGCCTCGCGGTGTTCCTGCAGTTCTTCGGCCTGCCGCGGTCGGCGCCGCTGGTCGGCGGCATGGTGCTGTCACTGATGACCCTGCCGACGATCATCATCGCCACGCGTTCGGCGCTGAAGGCGGTGCCGCCGTCGATCCGCGAGGCCGCCTTCGGCGTCGGAGCCTCGCGCCACCAGGTGGTGATCCACCACGTCATTCCGCTGGCCATGCCGGGCGCGATGACCGGCACGATCATCGGCCTTGCCCAGGCGCTGGGCGAGACCGCGCCGCTGCTGTTGATCGGCATGAACGCGTTCATTACCTCGGACCCGGGCGGTCTGATGGACCCCGCGACGGCGCTGCCGACGCAGATCTTCATCTGGGCGGACAGTCCCGAACGCGGTTTCGTCGCCCGGACCTCGGCCGCGATTCTGGTGCTGATCGGCTTCCTGATCTCCATGAACCTGATCGCCGTGCTGCTGCGCCAGCGCTTCCAACGGAAATGGTAGAAGAAGGCAACGGACATGAATGAAGCGGCTCCCAGGGCTGACATCGGCGCAGCCGAGGCCGACATGACGGACGAGGCAAGGACCGCCGTCCGCGCCCGCGGCGTCAATGTCTTCTACGGCGAGAAGCAGGCGCTGTTCGACGTCAGCGTCGACATCCGTGAACACCAGGTCACTTCGCTGATCGGGCCGTCCGGTTGCGGCAAGTCGACCTTTCTGCGCTGCATCAACCGGATGAACGATGTCATCGAAGGGTGCCGCGTCGAAGGCTCGATCGAGCTGCACGGTGAGGATATCCATGACCCCCGCATGGACGTGGTGCAGCTTCGCGCGCGCGTCGGCATGGTGTTCCAGAAGCCGAACCCGTTCCCGAAGTCGATCTTCGAGAATGTCGCCTACGGCCCGCGCATCCACGGCCTGACTTCCAGCAAGAGCGAGATGCGGGATCTGGTCGAGGATTCGCTTCGCCGCGCCGGTCTCTGGAACGAGGTCGCCGAACGCCTCGACGAGCCTGGCACCGGTCTTTCCGGCGGCCAGCAGCAGCGCCTCTGCATCGCCCGCGCCATCGCCGTCCGGCCGGAAGTGATCCTGATGGACGAGCCCTGCTCGGCGCTCGACCCGATCGCGACGGCCCGCATCGAGGAACTGATCGACGATCTGCGCGAGAACTACACCATCGTCATCGTCACGCACTCGATGCAGCAGGCCGCCCGCGTTTCGCAGCGCACAGCCTTCTTCCATCTGGGCAATCTGGTCGAGGTCGGGCCGACGGATGCGATCTTCACCGCGCCGTCGGACAAGCGCACCGAGGACTACATCACCGGTCGCTTCGGCTGACCCGGGCAACGGATTCATTGGAGGCGCGTCACATGGCCAGCCACGAACCCAGCACGCCGCATACGGTTTCCTCCTACGAGGAGGAACTGACAAGACTCAACAACCTGATCCTCGAACTGGGGGGGCTGGTCGAAGCGCAGCTCTCCGGCGCCATCCGCGCGATGACGAAACGCGACAGCGACGCCGCCGAGCGCCTGATCGTCCAGGATGTCCGCATCGACGAACTGGAGGAGACGGTCAACGATCTGGCCGTCAACATCCTGGCCCGCCGCCAGCCGGTGGCGGGCGACCTGCGCCTCGTGGTCTCCGTGATCAAGATCGCCGGCGATCTGGAGCGCCTGGGCGATTACGCCAAGAACATCGCCAAGCGCACCCTGGTCATCAACCAGTCGCCGCCGATCGCGCCGCTGACCACCGTGCCGCGCATGTCCGAACGGGTGCAGCGGATGCTGGACCAGGCGCTGACGGCCTTCGTCCAGGGCGATGACGAACTGGCGGAGAAGGTCTGGGCCGCGGACGAGGAAGTGGACGAACTCTACAACAGCTTCTTCCGCGAACTGCTGACCTACATGATGGAGGATCCGCGCAACATCTCGGCCGCGGCGCACCTGCTGTTCGTCGCCAAGAACATCGAGCGCATGGGCGATCTGGTGACCAACATCGCCGAGCGCATCTACTTCACCGCCACCGGCCACCAGATCGAGGCCGAACGGCCGAAGCGCGATGTCACCAGCCTGACGGATGTTTCCGACGACGGGGCGGTGACCACGGAGACGCCATGAACCCCTATGTTCTCATCGCGGAGGACGAGGAAAGCCTCGTTGAGCTTCTGGAATACAACCTCCGCGCCGCCGGCTTCCGGGTCGATACGGTGCTCGATGGCGGCGAAGTCATGAATCGCCTCGACGAGGAACTGCCTGACATCCTGCTGCTGGATTGGATGCTGCCCAATGTCTCCGGTCTGGAAGTCTGCCGCCAGATCCGGCGCAAGGTCGAATTCCGCAATCTGCCCGTGGTGATGCTGACCGCCCGCGGCGCCGAGGAAGACCGTATCCGCGGCCTCGACGCCGGCGCCGACGACTACGTGCCCAAGCCGTTCTCCATCAACGAGCTGATTGCCCGGCTGCGCGCCGTGCTGCGCCGGGTGCGTCCGATCCTGGCGGATCAGCGCATCGTGCATGGCTCCATCGAGCTGGACCTGACCGCCCACAAGGTGATGCGCGAGGGCGAGGCGGTCCATCTCGGCCCCACCGAGTTCCGTCTGCTGCGGCATTTCATGGAGCATCCGGGCCGCGTGCTCTCCCGCGCCCAGCTTCTGGACGCCGTATGGGGACGGGACGCGGAGGTCGAGGAGCGGACGGTCGACGTCCATATCCGTCGCCTGCGCAAGGCGGTGAACGCCGGCGACGCGCCGGACGTCATCCGCACCGTGCGCTCGGCAGGTTATGCCTTCGAGCCGCCGCGGGCCGAAGGGTAGGGGCCGGCCGTGCCGGTCACTCCGGTGCGGCGGGCGGCTCGATCAGCCAGCGGGCATGGACCGTGACGGGCTGGCGGTCATAGCCCAGCGCCCGGTAGAACGCTGCGGCGTCGTCATTGCCGTTGCGGACCATCAGTTCCGCCTTCGGGCAGCCGCGCTCGCGCAGCCAGTCTTCCGCCGCGGCCATCAGCCGGGCGCCGAGGCCGCGGCGGCGCTGGTCGGGCGCCACGGCGAGATAGTAGATCCAGCCCCTGTGGCCGTCGAAACCGCACATGACCGTGCCGGTCAGCGCGCCGGCGTGCTCGGCGATCAGAAGGGTCGCGGCCTCCTGGCCGAGGGCGCGGTCGATGTCAGCGGAAGGATCGTTCCATGGGCGGGTGAGCCCGACCGCATGCCACAGCGCGACGACGGCGGCGCGGTCCGTTTCGGCGAAGGGGCGCAGCGCGACCTCCACGCTCAGTTGACGCCCACGGCATCGCCCAGGGTGGGGCCGATTTCCGCGTGCATGACCAGGTCGGCGATGGGATCCTGATCCGTCGGCTCCCGGTTCAGGATCACCAGGCCGGCGCCGTTCTGCTGCGCGATGCGGGGAAAGCCGGCGGCCGGGTAGACCACAAGCGAGGAGCCCAGGACGATGAACAGGTCCGCAGCCAGCGTTTCCTGCTCGGCGCGCCGCATCTCGTCGACCGGCATGCTCTGCCCGAAGGAGATCGTCGCCGTCTTGACCACGCCTGCGCAGAAGGTGCAGGCCGGCAGGGTCTCGTCCTTCTGGAAGGCTTCCCGGATCGGATCCAGTTCGTGGCGCGCGCCGCAGTCCAGGCATTTGGCGTAGGTCGAATTGCCATGCAGTTCGATCACCTTGTCGTCGGGCACGCCCGATGCCTGGTGCAGGCCGTCGACGTTCTGGGTGATAACGGCGCTGGCCTTGCCGGCGCGGACCAGCTTCTCGACGGCGCGGTGGCCGCGATTGGGCTCGGCGGCCGAGAATGAGCCTTCCATGGCGAACTTGCGCCGCCAGGATTCGCGGCGCATCTCCTCGGAGCGGACGAAATCCTGGAAGTCGATCGGCTGATACTTCGTCCAGAGCCCGCCGGGCGAGCGGAAGTCGGGAATGCCGGATTCAGTGGAGATTCCGGCGCCGGTGAAGAAGACGATGCGCCGGGCGTCGTCGATCAGGCGCTGCAGCGCCTCCACCCGGCGGCGATCGGGGAAGGCCTCGACCATCAGCCTTGCCCGGTCTGGGCCCTCAGCCGTTCCAGCAGGGCCTCGACATTGCCTGTCTTGCTGATGACGGAGCCGAACTCGGAACGGTGGGTGATCGCCATGCTGACGCCCTCGACGATGACGTCCACGATGCGCGCCTCGCCCTCGCGGGTCAGCACCCGCCAGTCGACCTTCAGCGCCGGGCCGCCCGGCTCCTTGATCAGCGATTTGACCAGCACTTCGTCGTCGCTGAACGGCTGCTGGCCGACGACCTCGAAAGTCTGGCCGGAATAGGCGTTCAGCCGGGCGGTGTAGGTGTCGACGATGTAGCGGTAGAACAGGTCGACATACTCCTCCTGCTGCTCGGGCGTGGCCGAGCGCCAGTAGCGGCCGAGCACGATGCGCGCCACCAGGGGCACATCGAAGCCTTCCTGGAACAGCGCCTCGAAACGCGCCTGCCTCTGCTCTTCCGAGGCGTCCTCGTTGGCAAGAACGCGGATGGCCTCGCCACCCAGTTCCTCGATCAGTTCCCGCGGCTCCTGGGCCACGGCAGGGGACAGGAATGCGGCTACAACGACGAGAACCGCCGCAACAGGTGAAACAAGACGCCCGATCATTCGGCATTGCTCCCTTTTTTGCTGGATGCGTCGCCGTCCGCCGCCGGATCGTCGAGCGGAGGCAGATTGTAGAGGTCAGTCTGCGGGTCAGCCTGACCGTTGTTTATGGCGATCTCGCGGCGCTGGCGATAGCTGCTGCGCACGGCGGAATAGAAATCCAGCGAGGTGCGTTCCAGCTCCTCGAACTTGCCCAGCACGCGCGATCGCTGGTCGATCATGTCGATGCCGGTGCGCGCGTACACGGCCTCGCCATGGTCCTGGCCGCGCATGTAGCGATTGAACGGGTCGGCCACGCTGTCGACGGCGAACCCGGCCAGGTCGCGGGGCGGGCGGGGACCCAGCAGCGGCAGCACAAGGTAGGGACCTTCGGGCACGCCCCACACCGCCAGGGTCTGGCCGAAGTCCTCGGAATGCCCCTCCATGCCGCCTTCGGCCATGAAGTCGACCAGGCCGCCCATGCCGAGCGTGCTGTTGAAGGCGAAGCGGGTGAGGGTCACGACCGCGCGTTCAAGTTCGCCCTGCAGCAGATCGTTCATGAAGACGATCGGCGCATTGAGGTTGTCCAGGGCGTTGCGGATGCCTGTCCGCGCCGGACGCGGGATCACAGCGACGTAGCCTTCGGCAACCGGTTTCAGCAGATAGGCATCGAGAGACCGGTTGAAGCTGAACATGGCGCGGTTGAACGGCTCGAGCGGATCGTTCGCCTCGATCCGGGCCTCCCGGTCATTGCCCTCATCGGGCATGCCGGCGCATGCGCCGGCCGCCGCGAGCAGCAACGCAGCGAACCCGATCCGCGTCAGGCGCCCGGACATCTTCCCGACCATCGATCCCAACTCCATACGCTGTTGCGACCGCTTGGCAGGAAGGCGGTCACGCCAGTACCAGGCGGTTGTTTAGCACGACACAAACTGCCGTCGCTACGGGGGACCGACGGGCGCCGACACCGGTCGGGCGCTGTTGTGTTCCTGCAACTAAGATCATGCTTGATGATATAAAGATATTTTTATATAAGCCTGACCATGGCATTGAGCTGGCAATATGAGGCCCCGGACGAGGCAGAGACGACGGCGGGAAAGCTGTCCTCGGCCGAGTTGATCGAGGCCCTGAAGGCGGCTGGAGACCCCACGCGGCTCCGCCTGCTGATGCTTTGCCGGCGCTGCGAACTGTCCGTTTCGGAACTGACCTGGATCATCGGACAGAGCCAGCCCCGGGTCTCCCGCCATCTGAAGGTGCTGTGCGACGCCGGCCTCCTCAACCGCTATGCGGAGGGGACATGGGTCATGTACCGGCTGGCGCTGCAGGGCGGCGTGGCGCCGCTCGGCCGTCTGATCGACGAACTTCTCGACATCGAGGAGGGCGAGACCTCCGAGATTCTGGAACGGCTGGAGGAGGTCAGGAATCGCCGCCGCGCCGTTGCCCAGAGCTATTTCTCCCGCAACGCCGAGCACTGGTCGGAGATGACCCGGCTCCAGGTCTCGGAGCGGGAGGTGGAGACGGCGCTGCACGCGATACTGGGCTGGGGCCGGCTTGGCGACATGCTGGATCTCGGCACCGGTACGGGGCGTCTACTGGCGATCCTGGCCGGCCGCGCGGAAACCGCCATCGGCGTCGACATCAACAGCGAGATGCTTGGTGTCGCCCGTCAGGCGATCGACCGGCCGGATTTCGAGCACGTCCAGGTGCGGCAGGCGGACATCCGCCGGCTGCCATATGGCAAGGGCAGTTTCGACCTGATCACGGCGCATCAGGTGCTGCACTACCTGGACGATCCCGACGTCGTGGTGCGGGAGGCCGCGCGTGTGCTGCGGCCCGGCGGGCGGCTGGTCATCGCGGACCTGCTGCCGCACGACATGGAGCAGTTGAAGACGGAGCAGGCGCATCGCCGGCTCGGCTTCAGCGATGAGGAAATAGAAAGCTGGTTCGAAACGGCGGGGCTGGAAACCGGCGAGAGCGTCAAGCTCTCCGGCCGCCCGCTGCCGGTCGGCATCTGGTCGGCCGTGAAACCAGGCAATCAGGGAAAGCAGGGGCAATGAAGATGAACGTCATGCCGACCGGCCTCGACCGGCTCGATTTCTCGTTCGAGTTCTTCCCGCCGAAGACCGAAGCGGGCTGGCGGGGAATATCCCGCGCGGCCGCGGCCTTCCAGCCGCTGGATCCGGAGTTCTGCTCGGTCACCTACGGCGCCGGGGGCTCCAACCAGACCGGCACGCTGGACGCCGTGCTGGCGGTACAGGAGGCGAGCGGCTCGCCGGGCGCGGCCCACCTGACCGCGGCGGGACAGAGCCGCGAGGCCGTCGACGCGGCGGCGCGGACCTTTCTGGACAACGGTATCGGCCGCATCGTCGCGCTGCGCGGCGATTCCCGCGATGAAGGTCCCTACAGGCCGCACGCCGAGGGCTATGCCAACGCCGCCGAACTCGTGGCGGGCCTGAAGAAGATCCACGACTTCGACATCTCGGTGGCGGCCTATCCCGAGAAGCATCCGGATTCGCCGACGCCCGAGGCCGATCTGGAGAACCTGAAGGCGAAGCTGGACGCCGGCGCCGACCGCGCCATCACCCAGTTCTTCTTCGACGCGGATTCCTTCCTGCGCTACCGCGACAGGCTGGCCGCCGCCGGCGTCTACAAGCCGGTCATCCCCGGTGTCCTGCCGATCCGGGACATTGAGCAGGTGCAGCGTTTCGCGGCCCAGTGTGAGGCGGTGGTGCCGCCGATGGTGGTCGCCGCCTATGACGGGCTGGAGCAGATCGAGGACCGTCGCAAGCGTTCGGTCGATCTCGCCCACGAACTCTGCGCGCGCCTGGTTCGCCACGGCGTCCGCTCCTTCCACTTCTACACGCTGAACAAGTCGGATCTGACGGTGGAGATCTGCAAGCGGCTGGCCGGCACTGCCGAGTCCGAGGCCGCCGTCGCCGCCGCCTCGGCGGCGCGCTGAACATCCGACCCCGCAAGGAACACAATCCATATGAATGAATTCCTGGAAGCCCTTCGGGGCGAGGTCCTGCTGTGCGACGGCGCCATGGGCAGCCGGGTTCAGGCGATGGACCTGGACATCGACAAGGACTACGACGGTCAGGAGAACTGCACCGAGATCCTGAACCTGACCCGGCCCGACATGGTCCGCGAAATCCATCGCGGCTACTACGAGGCCGGCTCCGACATCGTCCAGACCAACTCCTTCGGCGGCTCCGCCATCACCCTGGCCGAATTCGGCCTGCAGGACCGGGCCGAGGAGATCAACCGCCGCGCGGCCGAGCTGGCGCGCGAGGTGGCGCGCGAGATGACGACGAAGGAACAGAAGCGCTATGTGCTGGGCTCCATCGGACCGGGCACGAAGCTGCCGAGCCTCGGCCACGTCGGCTATGACGATCTGGAGGACGCGCTGACCGTGCAGGCGGCGGGTCTGCTGGCCGGCGGCGTCGACGGCCTGCTGATCGAGACCTGCCAGGATCCGCTGCAGGTCAAGGCAGCCGTCAACGGGGCCAAGACCGCGCGAGAGCGCGCCGGCAAGGACGTGCCGATCATGGTTCAGGTTACGGTGGAGACGACCGGCACCATGCTCGTCGGCGCCGACATCGCCGCCGCCGCCACGATATTGAAGGCCATGTCGGTCGATGCCATCGGTCTGAACTGCGCGACCGGCCCGAAGGAAATGGCCGAGCATGTCCGCTATCTGACCTCGAGCATGGACATACCCGTCACCGTGCAGCCCAACGCCGGGCTGCCCGAGCTGGTGAACGGCCAGACCAGCTATCCGCTGAGCCCCGAGGAGCTGGCGCGCTGGCTCAGGCGCTTTGTCGACGAGGAGGGGGTCAACATGGTCGGCGGCTGCTGCGGCACGACGCCGGAGCACATCGCCGCCCTGGACCAGATGCTGCGCGAACTGGGCCGCAACCGCCGCCGTCCGGCGCCGAAGCCGCGCCAGCCGGAGTGGACGCCGTCTATCGCTTCCCTGTTCAGCCAGACCACGCTGCGTCAGGAAAACGCCGTGCTCGCCATCGGCGAGCGCTGCAACGCCAATGGCTCCAGGAAGTTCCGCGAACTGCAGGCGGAAGAGAACTACGACGCCTGCGTCGCCATGGGCCGGGATCAGGAGCGCGAGGGCAGTCACGCCATCGACCTCTGCACCGCCTTCGTCGGCCGCGACGAATCCAGGGACATGACCGAGATCATGACCCGGATGCGCGGCGGGGTGACCGTACCGATCGTGGTCGATTCCACCGAGATCAACGTCCTCGGCGACGCCCTGAAGCTCTATGGCGGCAAGGCCGTCATCAACTCGTTCAACTTCGAGGATGGCGAGGAGCCGGCGGCCGAGCGCCTGAAGCTGGCGCGGAAGTTCGGCGCCGCGATCATCGCGCTCACCATCGACGAAGAGGGCATGGCCAAGACCGTCGATGAAAAGCTGCGCATCGCGAAGCGGCTCTACGACTTCGCGGTCAACAAGCACGGCCTGCCGCCCTCGGACCTGATCATCGATCCGCTGACCTTCACCATCTGCACGGGCAACGAGGACGACCGGAAGCTGGGCGTCTGGACCCTGGACGGCATCGAGCGGATCGCGAAGGAACTGCCGGAAGTCCAGATCGTGCTGGGACTTTCCAACATCTCGTTCGGCCTGAACGCGGTCGCCCGGCACGTGCTCAATTCCGTCTTCCTGGAGCATGCGCAGAAGCGCGGCATGAGCGCAGCCATCGTCCACGCCTCGAAGATCACGCCGCTGCACAAGATCCCGGAGGAGGAGGTGCAGGCCGCCGAGGACCTGATCTTCGATCGGCGCGAAAAGGGCAAGACCGACCCGCTGGAAGCCTTCATGGCCCTGTTCCAGGACCGCAAGGCCGCCAAGGAGGTGCGCGAGCGCCCTGCCGAGGTCGAGGAGCGGCTGAAGCTGCGCATCGTCGACGGCGACGCCGAGGGGCTGGCCGAGGATCTCGACGAGGCCATGGCGAAGCACCCGCCGCTGGAAATCATCAACAACTTCCTGCTGGACGGCATGAAGGTGGTCGGCGAACTGTTCGGCGCCGGCAAGATGCAGTTGCCGTTCGTGCTCCGCTCCGCCGAGGTGATGAAGGCTTCCGTGGCCCATCTCGAGCCGTACATGGAGAAGATCGAGGGCCAGGAGAAGGGCATCATCGTCCTCGCCACCGTCAAGGGTGACGTCCACGATATCGGCAAGAACCTGGTCGACATCATTCTCACCAACAACGGCTACAAGGTGGTCAATCTCGGCATCAAGCAGCCGCTCGAGAGCATCCTGGAAGCCGCCGAACGGGAGAAGGCCGACGCCATCGGCATGTCCGGCCTGCTGGTGAAATCGACCGTGATCATGCGCGAGAACCTGGAGGAAATGGCCCGCCGGGAGCTGTCCCTGCCGGTCATCCTGGGCGGGGCCGCGCTGACCCGGAAATATGTCGAGGAAGACTGCAACGAGGCCTATGGCGGGGCCGGCGTCGCCTATGCCCGCGACGCCTTCGACGGGCTGAAGCTGATGGACGATGTCCGCCATGGCCGCTTCAGCGAGCATGTCGAGCAGGCGAAGGAAACGCGCGCCAAGCGACCGTCGTCGCGCAAGTCCGTGGGCCGGCCGTCGGAAGGCGCCGAGCGGCCGATCGACTATGACGAGATCCGCGTGCGGCGGAGCGAGCTGCATGCCGACCAGACCCCGCCGGAGCCGCCCTTCTGGGGCGCGCGCACCATCGAGAAGGTCTCGCCGAAGACGCTTCTGCCCTTCCTCAACGAGACCATGCTGTTCCAGTTCCAGTGGGGCTTCCGCAAGGCGGGCCGCGACCGCGAGGAATACCGTCAATGGGCGGCGAAGGAAGTGCGGCCGATCCTGCACCGCGTGCTGGAGCAGACCATCGAGGAGGACATCCTTCAGCCCCGGGCGGTCTACGGCTACTGGCCGGCGGCGAGCGAGAAGGACGACCTGCTGATGTTCGAACCGGGCGGCAACCGGGAGGTGGCGCGCTTCAGCCTGCCCCGGCAGCGCCGCGAGGGCGGGCTCTGCATCGCCGACTTCTTCCCCGACGTCGACACCGGCAAGCGCGACGTCATCGGCCTGCAGCTCGTGACCATGGGCTCCAGGGCCTCCGACGTGGCGCGCCAGTGGTTCGCGGACGACCGCTACCAGGACTATCTCTACCTGCACGGTCTCTCGGTGGAGATGGCCGAGGCCATGGCCGAATACGTCCACACCCGCATCCGGGGTGAGCTCGGCTATGCGGACGAGGACGATCCGGACCCGGTCAAGCTGCTGAAACAGGGCTATCGCGGCTCGCGCTATTCCTTCGGCTATCCGGCCTGTCCGAACCTGGAGGACCAGTCGCAGATTCTCGACTTGCTCCACGCCGAGGACATCGGCGTGGAGATGGCCGAGGAGGGCCAGCTGCACCCCGAGCAGTCGACTTCGGCCATCGTTGTCCTGCATCCGCAGGCGAAGTACTTCTCGGTCTAGGCTGACGTGCCCGGCGGCGGGGCGAGCAGGCGCGCGGCGGCCATGCGGGCGAATCGCAGCGTGACCGCCTTTCGCCGCGCCCCGGAAAGCCGTTCCAAGGGGGCGTGACGCACGATCTCGCCGCCGAAGGCGTCGGCGACGATCAGACCGCATTCAACCGGGATCAGTTCGGCGGGGAAGTCGGTCGGGACCGCGAAGAAATAGCGGTCGCAGAACTCCAGATAGTCGCCCCACTTGGAATCCGATCGGTAGTCCGCGATCGAGGATTTCACTTCGACGATCCAGATCTCGCCGTCCCGGGCGAGCGCCATGACATCGGCGCGGCGGCCGTTCTTCAGCCGCACCTCGGTGATCGACGGCAGGTCGCGTTCGGCGAGCAGGCGCACCACGCCGCGGGCGAGGGCGATGCCGTCCAGCCGCTCGTCGCCGTCACGCATCGGGCGTCCAGTCGGCGAGGGCTTCGAAGAATGGCGCCAATGGGGCGAGAATGGGGCTCTGCACGGCCCAGCGGCCGGCGCGCGCGGCGGTGCGCCGGAAGGCGGGTGCGGTGCTGCCGACCTTGTCGAGCGTCAGACAGGTCTCCCAGTCCCGCCAGCCGCCATGACCATCCCGCTTCTCCAGGATCAGGGCCAGGCGCACGGACATGTGGAGCACGGTCATGGCCAGCAGGTAGTCCCGCGCACCGCCGGCGTTGCCGGCGATCCGCTCGACCGCATGTTCCAGCAGCGCGGCGCCGGCGAGTTCCGGCAGGTACTCGTCGCCCAGCAGCCAGGCCGCATCGTCCAGGGGATCGCGGCAGCCGCAGTGCTCCCAGTCGAACCAGCGGATTGCGCCATCGGACGAAAGCATGGCGTTGGCCGGCCGGGCGTCCCACTTCACCAGCGCAAACGCCCGCGGCGCGAGCCGGTCGGCCAGGGCGGTGCGGTCGTAGCCCGGCAGGGCAATCCCGCTGGCCTGGGCCAGCCGTTCGGGCATGCCGGCCAGCCGTCGCCGCCAGTCCGTCGCCGTGCCGAGGCGCGCAACGCGCCGGTCCAGTCCGGCCAGGCGGCCCGCCTCGTGAATGCCGGCCAGCGTATCGAGCGCCCGCTGCAGTGATGCCTGGGTGTCATGCGCCGGATTCCAGAGGGCGACGCTCAGACGTTCGCCGGGAAGATCTTCCTGGAAGACCCAGCGGCCGCGCTGCGCGATGAGGCCGGGCACGGGCGCGCCGTGTTCGGAAAGGCCCGTCAGAACGGCCGCCTCCAGCGCGGCGCGGTCCTCGCTGGGGCGCCGCGCGGCGATCAGGGTCTCGCTGCCGCTGCAGAGGCGGATCGCCCGGACCGAAGATGCGACCATGCGGTCGACACGGTCGACGGGGCGGCCGAAAATCTCGCCTGCAATGCTGATCGCCTCGTCGGCCCGGCTGGTCATTGTTGCAGTTTCGTTCCACTCGGGATGGATTGCAATCGCGCAGGCCAACGATCGGCCGCCCGCTGGAAAGCGCCTTTTCGCACCCAAAAAGAGGCCGAAATCTGTTCCAATTGTGGACAGGCTTCGGATCGCCCAGACCCGTCGGCCAATGTTGACCGGCAACTCCGGAGGGCAGGTCGAGTTGATCGAACATCTTTGACAAGGACAAAGAATTCAAGTTTTTCAATGTGTTGAAAGGCGTTTCGTGAGCGGTCTCGATTTGATCGCGCAGTTCCGACCGGGTTTTCGCGTCGTGCCTTGGTTGCAGGGCGCGTATTCACAGCGCCGGAATTCCCGCGATACGGGATGCCCCGGCGTGGCACGTGCATTGCTTGGTTGAGCGCAAGCTGTTGAATAATGTAACGATCTGAGCCGGAACCGAACCATGTCCAACAATTACCGCGACGAAGACGAATACCGTTCCGCCTGGGACAAGGATTCGAAGGGTTCCGGGGGCTCAGGCGGTTCGAAGGGTTCCGGGGGCTCGAAGGGGTCGAAGGGCTCTGACGCTTCCGGCGGCGGGGGCGGTGGCTCCGGCGGTTCGAAGGGTTCCGACGGCTCGAAGGGGTCAAAGGGCTCTGACGCTTCCGGTGGCGGTGGCGGTGGCTCCGGCGGTTCGAATGGCTCCGGCGGTTCGAAAGGTTCCGACGGCTCGAAGGGATCAAAGGGCTCTGACGCTTCCGGCGGCGGTGGCGGTGGCTCCGGCGGTTCGAATGGCTCCGGTGGGTACGGCGGATCCGGCGAAGGCTCGGGCGCAGCGGGCAGCGGCTCCCCGGGCTCGGGCGAAGGCTCCGGCGGGTATGGCGGCGGCGTTGGCGGCGGTCATGAAGACGACCCGTGCGGCTGCGACGACGGCCCCGCCAGCGACCACTTCCCGACCTTCGACAAGGCGCTCTCCAATGTCGTCCTCTATCTGGAAGACGGCGAGGGCGGGATCGCCAAGGTCAAGGTCGAGGGCTTCCCCGACGGCGGGGACGCCATCCATGATCCCGACGACCTGCCCCTGCAGGCCTTCGTCGAACTGAATTATCCCGGCAGCGAGCTGATCGCGCTGGCGGTCAAGGCCGGCAACAACGCCGACCCCGAGGCCGGTCCCGGCGAGGGCGAACTCTTCATCATCAAGGACGGGGTCGAGCGCGGCGACCTGCCGCTCTCCGACCATGCCGCGGAAGAGCATGACTTCGACGAAGCCTTCGACGGCCTGTCGAACGACAGCGGTTCCATCGATTTCGACGAGTACCTGACCGGCGGCGTCGGCGACGACGAGCTGTTCGGCCAGGGCGGCGACGACACCATCGAGGGCGGCGAGGGCGATGACCTGCTCTACGGCGGCAAGGGCGCCGACAGCATTTTCGGTGACGCCGGCGCGTCCGGCGCCCCGGCCGAGCCGTTTACCGCCGAGGCGACGATCGCCGACTTCACGGCCAACGGCGTCACGCTCTCCGCAACCGATCTTTCCGGCGGTGCGGCGACGGTTTCCCAGGATCCCAACGGCATCGGCGTTGCGGGCGGCTCGCCGGTTTCGGGACAGATCAACCATGCCGCGACTGGCGCGTCCGAAGCGCTGCTGGCCGAGTTCGAGCAGCCGGTCGAGAGCGCCGAGATCACCCTGACCCATCTCATCCCCGGGGAGAGCGGCGGCGAGGTTGGCCAATGGCGCGCCCTCGATGCGGAAGGCAACGAAATCGCGCGCGGCACCTTCGGTCCGGACGATGTGACCAACGACCACGACCTGGGCGGCATTCCGGGCGTCGCAGTGGTCAGCATCGGCGGATTCGGCGCCTTCGCCGCACTGGAACTGACTGCGCTGCCCTATTCCGACGGGACGCCGGACGGGGCCAGCGATTCCAGCGACTACTATCTCTATCGCCTGACGGCCACGCCGGCCGGCGGCGACTTCGACGACACCATCTTCGGTGACTGCGGCGATGACGCCATTGCCGGCGAGCAGGGCGACGACGTTCTTGTCGGCGGCGACGGCCATGACGCCATCGACGGTGGCGCCGGCGACGACGTTCTGGCGGGCGGACGGGGCTCCGATGTGCTCGAAGGCGGCGACGGTGTCGATACGGCGGACTATTCCGGCGCCCAGGGCACCGTCATCGTCAGCCTCGCCGAAGGTATTGCGGAGAAGGACGGCGACGGCTGGATCGACAGCCTGAGCGGCGTCGAGAACCTTCGTGGCTCGGATCACGCCGACATCCTGATCGGCGACGCCGGCGCGAACGTCATCGAAGGCGGCGCCGGCGACGACACCATCGACGGCTTTGGCGGCGCCGACACGATCGACGGCGGCGGGGGCGCGAACTTCATCACGTTCGAGAGCGCCGGAGGCGGCATTGTCGCAGCGCTGCAGAATGACCGCGCCGTCGACGCCGACGGTAACGAACTGCAACTGACCGGCATCCAGGGCGTCGTCGGAACGGACTTCGACGACACCATGACCGGCAGCGCCGGCGACAACACCCTGATCGGCGGCGGCGGCAATGACGACATCCGCGGCATCGACGGCAACGACCTGCTGTTCGGCGACGGCGGAGGCGCGTCCTACGAGGACTCGAACACCCTGATCGTTCACGCCCACGGCTCTCCGCTCGACGGCGTGTTTCCCGAGATGCAGGTCTCGGTCGGCGGCGTCGTGGTCGGCACGGTGACCGTGACCGAGTCGCTGGACGCCTACAGCTTCGACATTTCCGGCCTCACGCTGGAGCAGCGCGCCGGCGAGGTCCGCATCGACATGCTCAACGACGCCTGGGACGGCGTCACCGAGGAGAACTCGTTCGGCCCCGAGAAGTGCGACGAGGACCGCAACCTCTTCGTCGAGGCGATCGAGTTCAATGGCGCGGTCACCGACGCCTCGGAAGGCGAACTGACCTTCGACCCGGCGCACTTCCAGGGCTACCAGACCGGTGGCGCGAATTTCGGCGTCGCCGATATCTACGGTGAGGACAACGAGGAAGGCGGCGCGCGCCCGAACGGCGGCAATGTCTACACCGGCGCGGTGATCTTCTCGGGTCTGCCGCTCTTCGTAGCCGGCGACGGCCCGAACAACGATTTCGTCGGCGGCGGCAACGGCAATGACACCCAGTTCGGCGGCGCCGGCAATGACTGGGTCTTTGGCGGCGACGGCTTTGACCTGCTGTTCGGCGGCGAAGGCAACGACACGGTCTGCGCCTTCGACGACGACGATACGGTCTATGGCGGCTGGGGCGACGATTTTGTCGAGGGCAATGCCGGCAACGACACTGTCTATGGCGGGTCCGGAAATGACCTCGTGGCTGGCAACGAGGGCGACGACCTGCTGTTCGCCGAACTCGGCGACGACTCGGTCAACGCCGCTGACGGCAATGACACGGCCTATGGCGGCGCCGGCAACGACACCATGGAAGGCGGCGATGGTCAGGACATCGTCCATGGCGACGAGGGCGACGACTTCCTGCGCGGCAATTTCGGCGACGACACCATCTACGGCGGGAGCGGCAGCGACTCGATCCTGGGCGAGGCCGGCGACGACGAACTCTACGGCGGTGATGGCGACGATACGCTGAAGGGCGGCGACGGCCGCGATACGCTGATCGGCGGCCTTGGCGCCGACTTCCTGGACGGCGACGCCGATGACGACGTGGTCTCGGGCGGCGAGGGCAACGACACCCTGCGCGGCCGCTTCGGCGACGACGTGCTGTCGGGTGATGCCGGCCACGACACCGTAAAGGGCGACGAGGGCCATGACACGGTAGACGGCGGCGACGGCGACGACTTCGTCGAGGGCGGCGACGGCAATGACAGCGTCTTCGGCGGTTCCGGCAATGACCGGGTGTTCGGCAATGCCGGCGACGATACCGTCGACGGCGGCGACGGCGACGATACCGTGCGTGGCAATGGCGGCGCCGACCGCGTTCTCGGTGGCCTGGGCAACGACTTCATCGAGGCCGGCTCCGGTGATGACGAGGCCTCCGGCGACGGCGGCAACGACACCATCCGCGGTGACGCCGGCATCGACACCGTGCTCGGCGGCGACGGCGATGACGTGCTGCGCGGCGGCAATGACGGCGACTTCCTGTTCGGCGGCGACGGCAACGACTTCCTCGTCTCCGACGGCGGTGACGACGTGGTCGAGGGCGGCGAGGGCGACGACTTCCTGCGCGGCTTCGCCGGCAACGACACCCTTCATGGCGAAGCCGGCGCGGACAACCTGCGCGGCAATGCGGGCGACGACGAATTGCATGGCGGGGCCGGCAACGATTTCGCCGACGGCGAGGACGGCGACGACCTGATCTTCGGCGGCCTGGGCGACGACGTGCTGCGCGGCAATGACGGCGCCGACACCATCGAAGGCGGCGAGGGCGACGACCAGCTCCGCGGCGGTCTCGACGGCGACCGGCTGTTCGGCGGCGATGGCGCCGACTTCATCAACGCCGATGGCGGCGCCGACTTCATCGACGGCGGCGAGGGCGACGACGAACTCTTCGGCATGGGCGCCGACGACACGATCCTTGGCGGCGGAGGCAACGACAAGCTGCGTGGCAATGCCGGCCGCGACGAGCTGGACGGCGGCGCCGGCGACGACTTCGTCATCGGCGACGAGGGCGACGACATCCTGCGGGGCGGCGACGGCAATGACGATCTGCGCGGCAATGTCGGCTTCGATACGCTCGACGGCGGCAACGGTTCCGACACCCTGCTCGGCGGCGCGAACCAGAAGGACACCTACCTGTTCGCCAGGCGCACCGATCTGGAAGCCAATGACGACGTGATCCAGGACTTCGGGGCCGGCAACGTGCTGAATATCCTCGGCGTATCCGGCCTGGGCGAGCTCAGTTTCGACGATCTCGGTGGTGGACTGACGAAGGTTTCCTTCGTCGACGGCAATGGGTCGATCACCTTCGACGCCGGCGCGGTGACGGAACTGAACCTGATGGACGCCGGTGGCTTGACCATCAACGAAGCGTTGGCGCTCTCGCAGAACGGCGGCGACGTCGATGTCTTCGACGACGACAACAACCTGCTGTTCACGATCTGATGCGCGGGCGCGGCTACATGGGTCAATCGTTTGACAATAACCGCTTGTTCATTGTTTCCTGCATACACATCTATACAGTATGGACAGCATGACTGACATGAACCGTGACAGCGAACAGAAGCGTGGCCTTTCCCGCCGCGCGGCGCTGACCCGTCTCGGACTTGGCGCGGCGGCTCTCTATGCAGCGCCGACGGTCACCCGCCTGGATACCGCCCGCGCGGCGTTCCCCAGCGGCGGCTGCGGCAGCGGGCCGGGCGTCGGCTTCGGCCGTGGCGGCGGCAACGGCCAGGGTGGCGGCTTCGGCTGCGGCGGCGGCACGTCCAACAATCCCAACAACGATCCGAACGACAACGCCTTCAAGAAGGGCAACAAGTAGGCCGTTCGGGGGGAATCCCTGAAATTTCAGTAGCGATTGCGGTGAAGGCGGCGTCAGGCGGCCTGTAAGCCGGGTTCTGTCCGCCCCGGACCGAGTCCGGGGCTGGATGGCCATTCATCTGGGACGCCGGTCGCCCGGCGCCTCCTGCAATCTACCCGGACGGCGAAGCGGAAACGCTTCTGCCCGCTTGCCGGGCCGGCCGTCCCTATTCGATCTTGCTCCCGGTGGGGTTTACCATGCCGGCGCTGTCGCCAGCGCCGCGGTGCGCTCTTACCGCACCCTTTCACCCTTGCCGGTCCGAAGGCCGGCGGTCTGCTCTCTGTGGCACTTTCCCTGGGGTCGCCCCCGCCGGGCGTTACCCGGCACCGTGTTTCCGTGGAGCCCGGACTTTCCTCGGCGGGCCGCAGCCCGCCGCGGCCATCCGGCCGCCTGACGCCGCGCGGTATCTATGCCTTCCGCGCGCCGTCGTCAAATCCGTGAGATGACCTCGGTGTTGAAACGCTGCGCCATCTCGATCAGCCAGTCCTCGAAGGCCTTCAGCCGCGGCCGTTGTTCGCGGCCCGTGGGATAGACGAGGTAGTAGCCGTTCTCGACCGGCAGATGGTAGGCGAAGGGCTCGATCAGCGTGCCCGCCTCCAGCTCCGGTTTCACCAGAGACGGGTTGGCGGGCACGATGCCCAGGCCCTGAATGGCGCCCTGAACGGCGAGGTTCGTCGTCTCCAGCTTGAGTCCCCGGTCGGGGTCGATCGAGGTCTCGCCGACGGCCAGCAGCCAGCGCCGCCAAGTGTCGGGACGGTTGACGTCGTGCAGCAACTGGTAGTGTTTCAAATCGGCGGGGGTCTTCAGCGGCGGACCGTTTTCCAGCAGCTTCGGACTGCAGACGGGCACGATCTCCTCCGTCATCAGCAGCCGCGCCGTCAGACCGGGCCAGTTGCCGGATCCGAAGCGCACCGCTGCATCCGCTTCGGAGCGGTTGAAGTCGATGGTCTCGACATTGGTGGTGATCCGGACCTCGATTTCCGGGTGCCGGCGCTGAAAGTCGCTCAACTGCGGCACCAGCCAGCGGATGGCGAAGGTCGGCAGCACGTTGATGGTGAGCGATCCCAGCACGTCGGACTGCTTCAGTTCCTCCGTCGCCTCGTTCATCCGGTCGAAGGCCTGGCGCAACGCCGGGTAGTAGCGGGCGCCCGCGTCGGTCAACGTCACCTTTCGCCCGGATCGCTGAAACAGCTTCACCCTCACCTGGTCCTCCAGGGACTTGATCTGGTGACTGATCGCCGATGGCGTGAGATGGAGCTCGTCGGCGGCGCGGGCGAAGCTGAGGTGCCGGGCCGCCGCTTCGAAGGCCCGCAACGCGTTCAGGGGTGGCAGCCGCCGGGGCACTTCTGTCTCCTTCGCATTTGCAGCATCAGATTAAAGATGAATTCAGTTCATCAATCTGGTGAGAAAAGGTCCTTTGTCAATGGCCCGGCAGCGAACCATATTCCGCTTCAACAGATGCAAGGCGGGAACGGCAAAGGCGCTCCCGCCCTACCGAGAAGGAGAAGTGCCGTGGAATATCGTTCCATCGATGTCAATCAGATCAATGACCTGAACCGCAGCCCGCAGGAGAATGCGGCGATCGTCGACGACGCCATGCGGAATATCGACGTCTATCTGCAGCGCGGCCGTGCCGAACGTGCGCGAATCACCCTGGCAGGCCTGCGGCGTTTCCGGCAGTCCGTCGGCCGTATCTTTTCCTGACGTCAGTTCACTTCATGTGGCGGGCGATGTTGCCGATGCGAAGAAGCGTATCGGCATCCGCCTCGCCGCTGACCCGCTCCGGCAGCCAGTGACGCTGAAAGGTGCGGATGACCGCCGCGGTGTCGGCGTCCGGGCCCGACAGCCAGCCATAGCCGATCCGGGCCAGCGCGGACCGCACCCCGTCCGGATCGACCGCATGCGTGGGGTCCCAGGCCTCGGGCCACAGTCCCAGCCCTGCTTCCGCCAGCCGCTCCCAGGGAAACAGCTCTCCGGGATCGGTCTTGCGTGTCGGCGCGACGTCCGAATGCCCCAGGATCCGCGCGGCCGGCACCTCCTGGCGCGCGGCGATATCGGCCGTCAGGGCGATCAGCGCGGCGATCTGCGGTTCGGGAAAGGCCCGGTAGCCGAATTCATGGCCGGGATTCTGCAGTTCGATGCCGACCGAGCAGGCGTTGATGTCGCTTTCCCCGTCCCACCAGGCCACCCCGGCGTGCCAGGCGCGCCGGTCCTCCGCGACGAGGCGGCTGGCGCCGCCCTGTTCATCGATCAGATAGTGCGCGGAGACCTTCGCCGCCGGGTCGCAGAGCCTGGCCAGAGAGTCCGCGGCCGATCTCATCCCCGTATAGTGAATGACGATCATGTCGACCGCGCGGCCGCGTCGGTCATCGTGATTGGGGGAGGGACGTTCGTCCATGGCGCGGTCCGGGGACGTCAGCCCAGGCCCCGTTCCTTCGAAATCCGGTCATAGGCCTCGTTGATCCGGGCCAGCTTCTCGTTGGCCACGGCGACGAACTCCTCCGGCATGCCCTGGGCGATGGCTCGGTCAGGATGGTTCTTCTTGATCAGGCTGCGATAGGCGGCCTTGACCTCGCTGTCCGTGGCGTCGCCCGAGATGCCGAGCACGGCGTAGGGATCCTCGCCATCGGGCCCGAGATAGGTGGCGTGCAGGCGGCGGTAGTCGCCGGCGCTGATGCCGAAGATCTCGGCGACGGATTTCAGGAAGGCCACTTCGTTCGGGTGGATCACGTTGTCCGCCCGCGCGATATGCATCAGGCCGGCCAGCAGATCCTCCAGAACCTCCGGATCTTCCTTGAACATGCCGGCGATCTGGCGGGCGTAGGGTTCGTAGCCGGTGGCGTCCTGCTTGGCCTGGTTGAAAACGCGCGCGACGTTCTTCAACTCGTCCGGCGGCACCTGGAAGACTTCCCGGAAGGCCGCGACCTCGTCGGAGGTCACGACCCCGTCGGCCTTCGCCATCTTGGCGCCCAGCACGATGACGCCGATGGTGAACGCAATCTGCTTGGTCGCGGCGGGGCGCCCGTCTTCAAGCGCCTCCTGGTCCTGCTCTTCCTCGGTCTCCCGGTAGCGGTCGACCGCGTGGCCGGCGACGCCGCCCAGCAGCGCCCCGATCGGACCCCCGAAGGCGAACCCCAGTCCGCCGCCGATCAACTTCCCCCAGATACTCATGACGTCCGCAGCCCGTTACCCCCTTCGCATACGCACACTAGCGGCTTGCCTTCGGTTCCGGAAGCGTCGGATTGTCCGCCCGGTGACGGATATCAATCTTCCCGGCAGCGCTAGCCCAGCAGGCCGATCAGGATGGGCAGGCTCGCCGCCGACAGGACCAGCTGGACGGTCAGCAGCGTCGCCATCAGCGGCGCGTCTCCGCCCAGTGTCCGGGCCATCACATAGGACGACGGCGCCGCCGGCAGGGCCAGCCACATCACCGCGATCAGCAGTTCCGGACCCTCGAGACCGGCGGCCCGCAGCAGGCCGAAACCGATCGCGGGCTGGACGAGCATCTTCAGCACGACGCCGGCCCCAAGCAGAGCCGATTCCCGCCGCAGCGTCTCGAAGGCAAGGCCGGCGCCGACGGCGATGAGGCCCAGGGGCAGCGCGCCGTCGCCCAGAATGCCGATCGCCGTCATCAGCACCGGTTCGGGTTCGCCGCCGGCGAGGTTGACTACGGCTCCCAGCAGGCAGGCGATGATCAGCGGATTGGTCAGAAGCGCACCGAGGGTCCGGCCCATGCCGCCGCCGGGCGTGCCCCGCTGCAGCGCCCAGATGCTGATCACGTTCACGGTCGGCACCATGACCGCGATGCAGACCGCCGTCAGCGCCAGCCCGGTTTCCCCCAGGAACTGCCCGGCGATGGCGACGCCGAGAAAGGTGTTGAAGCGGATCGAGCCCATCACCAGGGATGCCCGGGCCGGGCGGCCCGCGCCCTGCCGGCGGGCGAACAGGAAGGCCAGAAAGGTCACCAGCAGCACGGTTGCGATCATGCCCAGGGCCATCGGTCCGGGGTCGAGACTGCCGAAATCGGCCCGCGACACGGCGCCGAAGAGAAGCGCGGGAAACAGCACCCAGTAGACGATCCGGTCGATCGCCGCCCAGCCCTTGTCGTCGAGCAGCGGCAGCTGCTTCAGCACCGCGCCGAGCGCCACAAGCCCGAAGATCGGCAGCACCGCTTCGCCGATGGCGATCCAGTCGTTCATCTGACGCTGGCGTTGATGCGGAACATGGCGGCGGCCTCGGGAAAGCGGGCTTCAGGGAATCGGTGCACGGAGCCTCCGACATTCGCAAAGATCGCGGCCTCGCGCCATCGGCCGCGATTCCGGCTTGTCGGAACAGGATAATTCAAATATCCATGAAATATGGAAATGAGTATCGCGACAGGGGCGTTCCAGGCTCTCGGCCACTATCAGCGGCTGCGGATCTTCCGGCGGCTGGTGCGGGAAGCGCCGGACGGACTGACGGCGGGCGAGCTGAGCGCGGTCCTGTCCGTCGCGCCGTCGGGCCTGTCGTTTCACCTTGCGCAACTCGAGGGCGCGGGACTGGTGTCGTCGGTCCGGAGTGGGCGGCGTATCCACTACGCGGTGAATCCATCCGCGGTAAGGGCCCTGATCGGTTTCCTGGCCGAGGACTGTTGTGGCGGAAGGCCCGAACTCTGTTCGGTCGGTGGCCTGTCCGCGCCCCTTGAAGAGGGAGAGGCAAACATGACCGAGAGCAAACTGAACGTGCTGTTTCTTTGTACCGGCAATTCGGCCCGCAGCATCATCGCCGAGGCCATTCTTTCACGTGAGGGCGCCGGACGGTTCAACGCCTGGTCGGCCGGCAGCCAGCCGAAGGGCGAGGTGCATCCCTACGCCCTGGAATTGCTGCGCAACCTCAACCACGACGCCACCAGGTTCCGGTCCAAGAGCTGGGAAGAGTTCGCGGGCCCCGAGGCGCCGCGGCTGGACTTCGTTTTCACCGTCTGTGACAACGCCGCCGCCGAGACCTGCCCGATATGGCCCGGCCAGCCGATGAGCGCGCATTGGGGTATCCCGGATCCGGCCGCCGTCGAAGGCACCGAGGCCGTCAAGCGCCAGGCCTTCGCCGACGCCTACCGGATGATGAACAACCGCATATCGATTTTCGTGAACCTCCCGCTCAAGTCGCTCGGCCGCATTGCCCTGAAAGAGCGTCTGGACGAAATAGGCCGGCCGGCGTCCGTCACGACCTGAACGCCGTTCGGCAACGCGTGATCACCAATCGGGAGTAGGCTTGTGCCGATATTCGAACGCTTCCTGACCCTCTGGGTCGGACTCTGCATCATCGCGGGAATCGCACTCGGCGAGCTCGCGCCGGGACTCTTCAGCGTCTTCGCCTCGCTCGAATACGCCAATGTGAACCTCGTCGTCGCGGTTCTGATCTGGGCGATGGTCTACCCGATGATGGTGGCGGTGGATTTCGCCAGCCTTTCGCGCGTCACGGAACAGCCGCGCGGTCTGCTGATCACCTTGATGGTCAACTGGCTGATCAAGCCGTTCACCATGGCCTTCCTGGGCGTGATCTTCTTCAAGCATGTCTTCGCCGGCCTGATTCCGCCCGCTGACGCCGACTCCTACATCGCCGGACTGATCCTGCTGGGCGCCGCGCCCTGCACGGCGATGGTCTTCGTCTGGTCCCAGCTCACCCGCGGCGACCCCAACTACACCCTGGTGCAGGTCAGCGTGAACGACGTGATCATGGTGTTCGCCTATGCGCCGATCGTCGCGCTCCTGCTCGGCGTCACCAGCATTCCGGTTCCGTGGGACACGCTGGTGCTTTCGGTCGCGCTCTACGTCGTGGTGCCGCTCGGCGCCGGCGTGCTGACACGGCGCCATCTGCTCCGGCGCGGCGGCGAACAGGCAGTTGGAGAACTGACGGCGCGGGTCAAGCCGTTCTCGGTCATCGGCCTGCTCGCCACCGTCGTGCTGCTGTTCGGCTTCCAGGGACAGGTGATTCTGGCGCAGCCGCTTGTCATCACGCTGATTGCGGCGCCGCTTCTGATCCAGTCCTACGGCATCTTCGCGCTCGCCTACGCGGCGGCCTGGGGACTGCGCGTGCCGTTCAGGGTCGCCGCGCCCTGCGCCATGATCGGCACGTCGAATTTCTTCGAGCTTGCCGTGGCCGTGGCGATCAGCCTGTACGGCCTGAACTCCGGCGCGGCGCTGGCCACCGTGGTCGGCGTGCTGGTCGAAGTGCCGGTGATGCTGTCGCTCGTCGCCTTCGCCAACCGTACCCGGGGCTGGTTCGACACGCGGTCGGCGGAGACGGAGCGGACCAGTCCTCAGCGGTAGACGCGGACCGGCAGGCTGGTCATGCCGCGCGAGACGTAGGAATCCGACCAGTCCTGCGCCGGCTTCACCAGTTCGAACCGGCTGAAACGCTCCAGCAGGATGGGGAAGGCGACCTCCGCCTCCAGCTTCGCAAGCGGCGCGCCGATGCAGAAATGGACGCCGAAACCGAAGGTGACGTGCCGGTCGGCGTTGGGACGTCTGAGATTGAGCCGTTCCGGGTCCTCGAAGACCGCCGGATCGCGGTTGGCGGCGGCGTTCCAGAGCCACAGACGTTGCCCCGCCTTCGCCACCTGGCCGTGAAGCTCGAAGTCCTTCGCCACAATCCGCGGGCTGGTCAGCGAAGGCCCGTCGAAACGGAGCAGTTCCTCCACCGCGTTCTTCACGAACTTCGCATCATGGCGGTTCTCGCGGAAATTGGCCATCTGGTCGGGATGCCTGATCAGCGCGTGAAGGCCGTTGGCGAGAAGCTGCGTCGTCGTCTCGTGGCCGGCGAAAAGCAGCAGGATGCAGCTTGCCGTCAATTCGTCGGCGGTCAGCCGGTCGCCCTCGTCGGTGGCGCTGATCAGGCCGTCCGTGACCAGTTCCCCCGGATCGCGGCGGCGCTGTTCGAGGAAATCCCCGAAATAGGCGTTCATCTCCTTCAGCGCCGCGGCCGCGACGCGGTACTTCTCCGGATTGGTCTTCGAGGTGAGGACGAACTGCGCCAGCGCGTCGGACCAGCGTTTGAGGTGGTCAACGTCTTCCTGCGGCACGCCCAGCAGCAGGGCGATGACCGTGGCGGGCAGGGGATAGGCGAAGCGGTGATGGAAATCGATTTCGTCGCCATCCGCCCAGTCGGCGATCAGACCGTTGACGATCTCGGCGACGCCCGCGCGCAGGACTTCGACGCGCCGGGTCGTGAACGCCTTGTTCATCAGGCCGCGCAGGTGCGTGTGGCGCGGCGGATCGTTGAACACCGCCCAGTGGCTGATGTGCTCGCCCAGGAAACCGATTTCCTCGCCGTCCGGCCCGTCGCGCTGGGCCTCGACGAAGGGCCGGATCCGGTCCGCCGACAGGCGCTTGTCGCGGAAACCCGCGCGCACGTCGTCATAGCGGGTCAGGTACCAGGCCCGGCTGACCGGGTTCCAGTGCATCGGTTCGTCGGCGCGGAGCCGCGCCAGACCCGGATAGGGGTCGACGATGGTCTCGGCTGCGTTCGGATTGAAGTCGACAGACATGGTATGAGCGATCCTCCCCTGACGGCCCATGGATGTTCTCTACCGGAGTGCTGCGGCCTTGGCGAGTCCGCAGCGATGATGTCACTGTAATCGCCGGGGAGGGCGCGGAATGGCGACACGGCGGCCCGGCGTCGGCATCGGCGCCGTCATCTTCAGGGGCGATGAGGTTCTGATCATCCGCCGCGGCAAGCCGCCGCGAGAGGGCCAGTGGTCCATTCCCGGCGGCCGGCAGGAATGGGGCGAAACCGTCGCGGAAGCCGCCGCCCGGGAAGTGATGGAGGAAACCGCCGTGCATTGCCGGATCCGTGGCCTGGTCGATGTCGTCGACGGCATCGGCCGCGACGCGGAGGGGGCGATCGAATACCACTACACCCTGGTCGACATGTGGGGAGACTGGCTGGCGGGCGAGCCGGTCGCCGGCGACGACGCGGCGGCGGCGTGCTGGATGCCGACGGAGGCCGCGCTGGAGGCGGTGATCTGGCCCGAGACCCGGCGCGTCATCCGTGCGGCGCAGGCCCTGATGCTGAGGCAATTGTGACCGCCGCCGCGGTCGGCGCCGTTGTTCCCGGCAGGGCCGGGGTCTACGCTTGACCCTTCGGGAGGTGGCGACCGATGCGTAGGCTTGCACTTCTGGCGCTTCTGCTCGGCGCGGCCCTGGCCACGTCGGGTTTCCGCGAAGGCGCGCGTTCGCCGAACGACAGCGCGATCGTGGTCATCGGTGTGGGCACGTCCCATCCGTCCGGCGTCAACAGCCTGTTCTCCGACGTGCCCGCGATCGAACTCCGTTGGGCGCCCATCGACATGCGCCGCCTCGCCGTCGACCACAGCCGTCCGCCGCTGATCCTGCGCCGCGAATACTGCAATCCGCTGGCGCTCGACAGGGCCGACTGCCCGGCTGGCGACCGGCAGACCCTCTACGCCGCCTACGAGGCGCCGGCCGGAATCTACATGCTGCGCTCGATCACGGTTACCAACAGCAATCTGATCGAGGGCCGGCGGGCGACGACGGACTATTTCTATCCGCCCGATCATCTCGTTTTCCGCAATACCCTGCCGCAGGCCATGGCGGATCCGGACGTGCCGAAGCTGCTGCTCGCGCCGGGCGGGCTCTACTATGCCGGCAACATGATCGTCGACTTCGACGGCCACGCGCCGCGTATCAGCGCCGTCGAGCGCGATGAGGAAGCGGCGATCGACGTGGTTCGTGAACAGCTCGGCGGCGACCTGACGCTGCAGTTCCTCGAAACCGCGCTGTCCTTCGTCCCGGGGGTGGAATCGTGATCCTTCGCGGCGGGTTGTGCGCGGTGTTGGCGCTGGCCCTGGCTGTCGGGTGCGCGGCCACGCCGCCGGAACCTTCAATGACGGTGCGGACGATCGATCCGGAATCCGACGGACTGGTGCGGCTCAGCTTTTCGACGGACAGCCTGGCCCAGAACGAGGCCCAGGAACTGCTGCTGGTGGTGGCGGCCATCGTCACCCGCCGGGCGGGCAGGGAACGCTTCCAGTTCCGCAGCGTGGAAGCCGAAGGCTTGATCGATACCCAGCTCAGCGAGATCCGCTATTTCGACGTCGACGCCGTGGTGGCGACACTGGCGGATGCTGCGGCGGGCGATCCGGCGCGCAAGACCTACGCCGCCGCCTCGGTGCTGGAGTATTTCCGCCCGAAATACGCCCCCATACTGCCCCGGCGGCTGCGTGACATGCTGACTGCGCGCGCCGACCCGGACCGGCGCCTGGCCGGCGCTGTCCGCCGGGCGGCGTTGTGACACGGATCACTTGGTTCGGGCGCGATCCGTCCCATCTTTGCAACAGACGAGATTTCTGGAAAAACGCACTCCCTCCCAACTCGTCGACACCAAGACGCCGCCAGTCCCCTCCCTGGCGGCGTCATCGTTTGCGCCCCGGTGAAATTGATTGTCAGGTCATTGACCTTGGGCCGAGAGGTCGCATCTGATAGTCGAGACGGCGCAGGCCGACTCAGAGCAGTGGAGCGTATTCGGGTGAACATGGTGGCTTTGGCGAAATTCCGCATCGGCGATATCGTGCGCCACCGCATCTTTCCGTTTCGTGGCGTGATCTTCGACGTCGACCCGGAGTTCAACAACACGGAAGAGTGGTGGCTCAGAATCCCGGAACATATGCGTCCGCGGAAGGACCAGCCCTTCTATCACCTGCTGGCCGAGAACGAGGAATCCACCTATATCGCCTATGTCTCGGAGCAGAACCTGCTGTGGGACGAGTCCGGCGAGCCGGTCAGCCATCCGCAGGTGGACGAATTCTTCTCGAAGATTCAGGACGGGCGCTACGTCCCGATGAATCAGTTCGCGAACTGATCGGCGCTATCCTCGCCCCGGCCGAGGTCTTCCCATCCATCGGCGGTAAGTTGCTCCAGGGGCCGGAAGGCCGACTTGTAGGACATCTTGCGGCTGTCGGCGATCCAGTAGCCCAGATAGACGTGATCGAGGCCTTCGGCGATGGCGTGCTGCACATGCCACTGGACGATGTAGGTGCCCAAGCTGCGCGCTGCATCGGAGGGACGGAAGTAACTGTAGACCAGCGAGAAGCCGTCCTGCATCCGGTCGGTCAGACATACCGCGCGTAACGTCTGTTCCCGATCGCGGAACTCGACCAGACAACTGTCGACCGGCGTATCCTCGATCATGGCGCGGTAGTCGCCGAAGCGCATCTC
This sequence comes from Rhizobiales bacterium NRL2, assembly GCA_001664005.1. Classification (NCBI taxonomy): domain Bacteria; kingdom Pseudomonadati; phylum Pseudomonadota; class Alphaproteobacteria; order Hyphomicrobiales; species Rhizobiales bacterium NRL2. The sequence goes on along the minus strand of CP016093.1, from coordinate 2,963,303 downwards.
GGCCATGCCGCCTTCGGCATGGCGCGACGACAGGTACTGACGGAACAGGATGTAATGCTCCCGCGTCGCGACCGCGGGCATGATCCGCGCCTGAAGGTCGCTGTTGCGCCGCCAGTTCTTGCGCTGGGTCCGGTTGGGCCTGAACCGCGCGGCGGGAATGCGCACCGGCACGCAGGCGTTGCAGTCGTCGCAGGCGGGGCGATAGGCCAGATCCTGGCTGCGCCGGAACCCTGCGGTCGAAAGCACGCTGTGCAGGTGATCCGGCTCCTCGCCCGAAAGCAGCGTCACGACCTTGCGTTCCATCTTGCCTGACAGATACGGACAGGGCGTGGGCGGCGTGGCGAAGAAGTGCCTGAGCGGAATCTGGACGCGCTTCATGCTCGAAAGGGTAATTCAGTGATGGCGATCCTGCAGCAACTGATTTCGCGAACCCGATTGCGATCGTCGCCCCGAATGCGGCAGGTCGGAAACCGCCGCGCGAAGCCCTGACTTGGTGTTCCCGCGCCCGCGGTCAAGCGTCCCCCCGCACCTTCGGCCTAAAGATCGTAGATCACGGCGGCGACCGCGGTGTAGGCGGCCCAGATGATGAGGATCAGCGGAATGCCGGCTCTCAGATAGTCCGCGAACCGATAATGGCCTGGGCCCATGACCAGCAGGTTGGTCTGGTAGCCCATGGGCGTCGCGAAGGAACAGTTGGCGGCGAACAGGGTGGCGAAAATGAACACCTCCCAGTCGATCTGCAGCGACTGGGCAAGGCCGATCCCGATCGGCGTGAACAGCACGGCCGTGGCGTTGTTCGACAGGATGTTGGTGAAACCGGCCACGATCAGGAAATACACCGACAGCACCGCCAGCGGCGGCGCCCCGTCCAGCGCGGTCATCAGGTTCTGGGCGATGAAGGACGCGCCGCCTGTGCCGTGGAGCGCGGTGCCCATGGCCAGCGCGGCCCAGATCATCAGCGCCACGCGGCGGTCCATGGCGCGCATGGCCTGGTGGATGTTGAGGCAGCCTGTCAGCAGCATCGCCGCGGCCCCCAGCAGGGCCGCCACGACAATGGGCAGCACGCCGGTGGCGGCGGCGGCGACCACGCTGGCGAAGATCAGGGTCGACCGGCCGGCGTACTCGATGGCCGGCAGATCGTCGGCCGACCATTCCTGCAGGATGACGTCGCGGTTGCCGCGCAGACGCTGCACGTCGGTGCGGTGTCCCAGCAGCAGCAGCACGTCGCCCGCCTCCAGGCGGATATCGTGCAGGCCCTGGCGGATCATCCGGCTGCGCCGCTGGATGCCGATGACGGTGCAGCGCGTGCGGGTGTGAAAGACGATCTGCGCCAGGTTGCGGCCGATGATCCGGCTTGCCGGCGCCACCACGACCTCGGCCAGCACGAAGTCGCGGTCCATCTTCTGCTCGTTGTCGTCCGCCGCGGGCAGGTCGTCGCTGGCGTGCAGCGCCGACCGCAGGTCCGGTGTCCGGCTGATGGCCTCCGTGAGCGACTTGCGCGTCGCGGCCACGATGAGTTCGTCGCCGGCCTGCAGTTCGATGCCGTCGAAGGGCGGCAGGATCGATTCCTCGCGCCGCTGGATCAGGCGCACGGTGATGCCCGGCAGGCTGGGGAAAAGCCCCGCCCGGGCGGTCTCGCCGATCAGGGAGGAGCCGGATCGGATATCGATCTGGGCGATGAACTGCTTGCCCGCGACGCCCTCCGTCAGGCTCTGGGCGTAGCTGGACCGGTCCGGCAGCAGTTTCGGGGCGACGAAGATGACGTAGACGAGGCCCACCGAAGCCAGCATCACGCCGATCAGGGTGAAGTCGAAGAAGCCGATGGCCTCGGCGCCGGCGTTCTTCGCCGCCGCGGCGACCAGCAGGTTGGTCGAGGAGCCGATCAGCGTGGTCATGCCGCCCAGGATCGCTGCGTAGCTCAGTGGAATCATCACGCGGCTGGCGCTCCGGCGGAGCTGTGCCGACAGGGCGACCATGATGGGAATGAAGATGACGACCACCGGGGTGTTGTTCAGAATGCCGCTGGTCACCGCTACGGTGACCAAGCCCGCAAAGACCGCCAGAAAGGGGTGAATTTTGCGCAACGCCGCCATGCGCCGGATGGGTGCATCCAGCGCGCCTGTACGGATCATGCCCTGGCCGATCACCATCAGGGCCAGCACCGTGATCAGCGCCGGATCGGCCAGGCCGGCAAGCAGAGCGCGGGTGTTGATCGCCGGCATTTCCGGCAACGGCGTCGCCGGGAGGAAGTGGAAGGTCGCGGTCAGCGCGGCGACAACGAGCAGCGAGGTCAGCTCGATCGAGAGCCGTTCGCTGGCATAGACGGCGACCGCGACGGCGATGACGCCCAGCACCAGCCACATCTGCAATGTCGGTTCCACCATCGCCATATGGCGAATCTCCTGCGCGCCGAAGCTCAAGCCGCAATATGATCGGGCGTCTGCACGCCCACAAGCCGACGGTCCCGAGCAACCTTTCCGGAACCACAGAGACGTCGATGACACGTACGGAGACATATTACGAGGCGACGGCGCCCGACACGCCGCCGCGTGCCGCGCTGGAGGGCGAGGTGCGCGCCGACATCTGCATCGTCGGCGGCGGCTTCACAGGGGTCGGCGCGGCTCTGGAGCTGGCCGCGCGCGGCTTCGACGTCCGGCTGCTGGAGGCGAAACGCATCGGCGCCGGCGCCAGCGGACGCAATGGCGGTCAGATCAACTACGGGTTCTCAGCCGATGCAGTGTCGCTGGCCGCGCGCCTGGGCATCGAACCCGCCCGCGCGCTGTGGGCGATGGCCGAGGAGGCGGTGAGTCTGATCGACCGGCGCGTGGCCGAACACGGCATCGACTGCGATCTGCGCCGGGGTTTCATCTACGCAGCCGCCAGAGCCAGCCACATGGAGCCCCTGCGCCGTGAACGCGAGGTGCTCGCGGAGAGCTTCGGCTACAGCCATCTGGAACTTCTGGATCCCGCAGCGACAGCGGCCGCCACCGGCAGTGGCATCTATCACGGCGGTCTGCGCGACCCGCGTTCGGGCCATCTGCATCCGTTGAAGTACCTCCTGGGTCTCGCCGCCGCGGCGGAGACCCGGGGCGCGGTCCTGCACGAGCATTCCCCGGCGATCTCCGTCGATGGCGAGAACGGCGTCGTCCGTACGGCGCGCGGGGCCGTCAGGGCGTCCCATGTGCTGGTCGCCGCCAACGCCTATCTCGACGGCCTGTTGCCGCCGCTCGGCTCCCGCGCCATGCCGGTCGGCACCTGGGTCGTGGCCACCCGCCCGCTGACCGGGGAGGAGCGGGCCGGCCTGCTGCCCGGCGGCGAGTGCGTCTGCGACACGCATGTCGCTCTGGACTACTATCGTTTCACACCTGACGCCCGCCTGCTGTTCGGCGGCGGCGTCAGCTATCGCGGCCGGGACGGCGCCGAGGACGGCGCGCGGCTGCTTGGCCGGCGGATCGCGCGCGTCTATCCGGCACTTGCCGGCATCGACATCGACCACGCCTGGGGCGGGCGGGTCTCGATCACCCGCAACCGGCTGCCGGACATCGGCCGTATCGGCAGGCGTCTCTACTATGCGCACGGCTTCTCGGGTCAGGGCGTGGCGCTGACCGGCATGGCGGGTCAGGTGATCGCCGAGGCCATCGCCGGCGATGCCGCCCGCTTCGATGTCTTCGCTTCGGTTCAGCATGGCCGGTTTCCCGGCGGCGCGGCACTGCGTCAGCCGCTGCTGGCGCTGTTCCGGCTCTGGTACAGGTTGCGGGACCGTCTCTGAGGGGGATCAGTTCTCGGCGTCGGGTACCCAGGGTATCCGGGTGAATTCGACGCCTTCCTCGCGCAGCGCCTCGGCTTCCTCGGCGGTGCTTTCCCCGTAGATTCCTCGGGGATCGCTCTCGCCATAGTGGATGCGGCGCGCTTCCTCGGCGAAGCGCGGCCCGACATAGTCGGCGTTCTTCTCCACCTCGCGGCGCAGCTTCTTCAGCATGACGTACATCTGCCGGGGATCGACCCCCGCCTCGTCGCCGCCCTTGCGGGAGGCCACATTGGGCGCCATCAGCGCCTTGCGCACCTCGCCATTTCCGCAGACGGGGCAGGTGACGAGACCGCGCGCGGACTGGTCCTCGAAATCCGCGCTGGAGCCGAACCAGCCCTCGAAGACATGATCGGAACTGCACCTGAGATCGAAGCTGATCATATTCGCTTGGACATGTGACAGGGAGGTGGCGAACGCCGCCGGTGCGTCATAAATGGTCAACTCGGGCGGGAAACACAAGAAAGGACGATCATGCCGCCGGCCAGTTCATGGGTGATGCGTCATCTCGACTTCGTGCCGGCGGGCAGCGCCGTGCTGGATCTGGCCGCGGGGTCAGGACGGCATGTGCGGCTTTGCCGCCGGGCCGGCCTGGCGGTGATCGCGGTCGATCGGGATACGGCCGGGCTGAACGCCTTCGCGGACGACGGCGGGGTGGAGATCATGGCCGCAGACCTGGAGGCGGCGGCCTGGCCCCTGGCGGGCCGGCGATTCGGCGGCGTCATCGTCACCAATTATCTCTGGCGGCTCCTGCTGCCGGAGGTCATCGCCGCCGTGGCGCCGGGCGGGGTGTTGATCTACGAGACCTTCGCCGCCGGCAACGAGGCCTTCGGCCGGCCCCGCAATCCGGATTTCCTTCTGAGACCCAACGAGTTGCTGGAGGCTGTCGGCACGGAGCTGGAAGTCCTGGACTACCGGCACGGCTTCGAGCCGGGTCCGCAGCCGGCGGTCCGCCAGAAGATCGCGGCCAGGCGTCCGGACATGGACCGGCCATGACGCCGATGCTACAGAACCGTGAATCAGCGGGACCGGACGAGGCGATGGAAAAACAAGCCGCACGCGCAGATCTGATGCCGATCGACCTGTCGGGTCTGCGCCGAGGCAATACCGGCATCGACTATGCGCATCGTTTCGACAGCGGCCGGCCGGGCCCCGAGGTCCTGGTGGCGGCCGTCGTTCACGGCAACGAACTGTGCGGCGTGCATGCGCTGGTCCGGGCCCTGGCGACGGAACCGCGTCCCGAGCGCGGCGCACTGACGTTCTGCTTCTGCAATGTCGCCGCCTATCTGGGTTTCGACCCCGCTGCGCCCGCCCGGGCGCGTTTCGTCGACGAGGATTTCAACCGGCTCTGGGACGCGGAAACGCTGGACAGCCCGCGGCGGTCCAGCGAACTCCACCGCGCCCGGCGGATCAGGCCGCTGATCGAGCAGGCGGATCTGATGCTGGATCTGCATTCGATGCAGACGGGCGGCGAACCGCTGATGCTTGCAGGGACCGCTGAGCGGGGCCGGGCGCTTGCCATCCGGGTCGGATTTCCACGCATCGTTGTCGCCGACCCGGGCCACGCCGCCGGCCGGCGGATGCGGGATTTCGGTGGTTTCGGCGCCGCGAACGGAACGCGCACGGCATTGCTGGCCGAATGCGGCCAGCACCGCGATCCGGCTGCTGCGGACAACGCCACGGAGGTGCTGGCGCGATTTCTGACAGCCACGGGAACGCTGCGTCCGGATGTGGCGCGGCGGATCTGCGACTGGCCGGAGCGGCCCGCGCCGCGTGTCATCGAAGTGACCGACCGGGTGACGATCCGCGGTCAGAGTTTCCGCTTCGTCGGCAATCCCGAGAATCTCGACATGATCGAAAAGGCCGGCACCGTGATCGGTCACGACGGGGGCCGGCCGGTCGAGACACCCTACGACAATTGCGTGCTGATCATGCCCTCCAGACGGCTGGCCACCGGCCAGACCGCGGTCCGGCTGGGACGGTATGTGGCTTGATCCGGGAGCGTCCGGCATCGGTTGACTGGCGTGGCCACGCCCTCGCGCTTGGCGTTGGCGCGGCCGGCGGGGCGCTGTTCTTCTGGCTGCAGATGCCGCTGGCCTGGATGCTGGGATCGATGATCTTCGTCTCCGCCGCCGCCATCGGCGGGCTGCGGCCGGCGCTGGACCGCCGTTTCCGCTCGGTCATGGTCAGCATCCTGGGCGTCTTCCTGGGCAGTGCCTTCTCGCCGGAGGTGGCCGACCGCATGGGCCAGTGGGCGGCGGCCCTCGGCATTCTCACCGGGTTCGTCGTGGTCGGCAGCCTGCTCAGCTATGTCTTCCTGCGCCGTGTCGGCGGCTTCGATCCGATCACCGCCTATTTCTCGTCCACCCCCGGCGGTCTAGGGGAGATGGTTCTGGCCAGCGAGGAAATGGGCGGCGATTCGCGGAAGGTCTCGCTGGTCCACACCATCCGGGTCATTTCCATCATCCTGATCATCCCCTTCTGGTTCCGGCTGGTGCTGGGCGCCGACGTGCCGTCGATCATGCCCGAGGCGCCGGGCGTGGATGCGGCGCCGGTGGACTGGCTGATCCTGGTGGCTTGCGCCGCGCTCGGCTGGCCGCTGGCCAGTCTCTGCCGCGTGCCGGCGGCGGCCCTGGTCGGGCCCATGATTCTTTCCGCGCTGGTCCACCTGCTGGGCCTCACGGCAGTGACGCCGCCGCCGGTGCCGGTGGCCGCGGCGCAACTCGTCCTGGGCGCGGCCGTGGGCAGCCGCTTCGTCGGCACGGCGTTTTCCATGATCTGGCGCGTGGCCAGCCTTGCGTTGGGAACCTCGGTCCTGCTGCTGGGGCTGGCGGTGCTGATCACGCTGGCCAGCGCGGACATGATCGGCATCCGGCCCGAGGCCATGATCCTGGTGCTGGCGCCCGGCGGACTGGCGGAAATGTCGCTGATAGCCCTTGCGCTCGGCATCGATACGGCCTTTGTTTCGACCATGCACATCTGCCGGATCATGATGATCGTGGTCCTCGGGCCGTCGCTGTTCCGGATCGGCGCCCGCAGATCCCGGGAAACGGGTCGTTAACCCTCGCCGCCTAGATTGGCGGCATGAAGAAGACGGTCGAATCCATGTCCTCGCGCAAAAACTACGTTCCCAAGATCAAGGTCGACACCCTGATCCTGATGACGGACGGCACGGAGCTGGAAGGCAGCGTGTTCATCCGCGCCACCCAGCGCGTGCAGGACCTGCTGAACGAACCGGGCATGTTCTTCCCGCTTGAAGACTCGCGGACCGGTGAGATCACGCTGGTCAACAAGTTCGCCATCAACAACATCAAGCCTCTGGACTGACCGCCGGCGCCGTCCGCCGCTCGACCCTGGGATAGAGCGCCGCGAGGGTCGCACCGCGCGCCAGGTTCAGCACCATCAGCGTGGCCCACAGCCCGTGATTGCCCCACATCGCCGGCAAGGTCAGCACCGCGGCCATGTAGATCGCCAGGCTGGCCAGCATCGCGTTGCGCATGTCGGCGGTCTGGGTGGCGCCGATGAAGACGCCATCGAGCTGAAAGCACCAGATCGCCACCAGCGGGTAGAGCGCCACCCAGGGCAGATAGGCGCCGGCCGTCGTGCGCACCGCCTCCTGATCGGTCATCAGAGCGACGATGAGGTCCCCTGCGGCGAGATAGAGCAGCGCGATGGCGACGGCGACAATTCCCGCCCAGATCGTGCTCGCCACGACCGCGCCACGCAGCGCGGCGTGGCTGCGCCGGCCGATCGCGGCGCCGACCAGCGCCTCTGCGGCGAAGGCGAATCCGTCCAGACCATAGGCGGTCATATGGACCATCTGCAGCAGCACCGCATTGGCCGCCAGCGCCAGGTCGCCGAACTGCGCCGCTTCCCGCGTGAAGAAGGCGAAGGAGAAGATCAGGCACGCGGTCCGGATCATGATGTCCATATTGGCGCGGAAGAAGCGCTTGAGCCGGCCTATGTCGAGGATTCGCGGCAGGCTGAGCGCCGTGCCGCGCCGCCGGATCATACGGCCGGCGACGAGCAGACCCAGGGCCGCGGCGGACCATTCGCCGGCCAGCGTCGCCCAGGCCACGCCCGGCACGCCCATTTCCAGGCCGACGACGAAGACCAGGTCGAGGACGATGTTGACGCCGTTCAGCCAGATCTGGATCAGCAGCGCCACGCGCGTGTGCTGCAGACCGATGAACCAGCCCAGCAGGGCATAGTTCATCAGGGTCGCCGGCGCGCACCAGATGCGGACGAAGAAATATTCGCCGGCGAGCGTCTGCACCGCGGCGCTGGCGTCGAACAGGTCGCGCGCCGCCCACCAGATCGGCGCCTGCAGCGCCAGCAGGATCAGACCCAGACCCGCGGCCAGCAGGATGGCACGGCCCAGCACCGCCGCGATCTCGGGCGCGTCTTCGGCGCCGGCGGCCTGCGCCGCGAAGCCGCTGGTCCCCATCCTGAGAAAACCGAACAGCCAGAACACCGAGGTGAAGACCAGCGCGCCGATGGCGACGCCGCCGATGTGCTCGGGGCCGGGCAGGTGACCCACCACCGCAGTGTCCACCATGCCCAGCAGGGGTGTGGTGACGTTGGACAGGATGATCGGCCAGGCCAGGATCCAGACCCGGCCCAGCGACGGCCGCTCGCTGGCGCTCATCGGCCGTGACGCAGGCGGCTCAGTGAATCACGGAAACCGTACCAGGCCATGGCGGGGCCAAGGAACCAGGGCCGTCCGCCGTAGAAGAAGCGTTCGGGAAACTCGACATCGTCGAAGGCGCTTCGGCCGGCGAGATCGCCAAGGGCCTTCTGCGCCAGCTTGTGGCCCATCCAGTTGGACATGGCGACGCCGGACCCGGCGTAGCACATGGCGTGGCCGATGCGGCCCTCGAGCCCGATCTTCGGCAGGCCATCGAAGCTGAATGCGACCTTGCCCCACCAGCAATGGGTCAGCGCGACGCCGTCGAGTTCCGGAAAGATCTCGCCCAGGCGGCGGCCGAGATGGTCAGCCAGTTTCCGACCGCCGCCGACGCCCACGCCCGGCCGGCTGCCCAGCAGGATGCGCCGTCCGTCGGGGGAAGGGCGGTAGTAGTTCAGCAGGTTGAAACTGTCGGCGATCATCCGCCCGCCCGGAATCAGCCGCCGCACCAGATCGGGGTCGAGTTCGTCCGTGGCCACGATTGCCGAGGTCACCGGCACCACGCGGGCCTGATGCTCGGGCGTCAGCGGGCCGGTATAGCCGTTGGTGCAGATCAGCACCGTCTCCGCCGTGACGAAGCCCAGGCTGGTTTCCAGCACCATGGCGCTGTCGGTCTCCTCCAGGCCCAGCACGGCGGTGCGGCCCACGACCAGCGCGCCGGCGGCCCGGGCGGCGGCCAGCAGCCCGTCGTGGAACTTCGCCGGATGCAGCCCGCCCGTGTCGTGGTGGAGCCGCCCGCCGGCGTAGAAACGGGAGCCGATGAACTGGCTCTGCTCGTCTGCGGGCACCATCTCCGCCTGCACCGGCCGCGCCGCCTTTTCCGCCTCCAGGCTGGCCGCCATGCTCTCGTAGTGCGCCCGCGTCACCGCCGGATAGAAGCGGCCCATGCGCGCGAAGTCGCAGGCGATGTCATTGTCGATCACCAGCCGTTCGATGAATTCCACGGAAGCGGAGGCCTCGTCGAGCATGGCCACCGCACGCGCCGCCCCGAAGCGGTGGGCAAGACCGCCATAGCCCGGTTTCAGCCGGTCGCCGAACATGCCGCCATTGCGCGAACTCGCGCCGTCGCCGGGATCCTCGGCATCGAAGACGACCACGCTGGCGCCAGACCGCGCCAGGGTCAGCGCGGCCGAAAGGCCCGTGTAGCCGCCGCCGACGATGGCGACGTCCACGCGCTCGGGCAGATCAGGCTCGGGCGGCGGGGACCGGTCCCGCTCGCGCCACCAGTAGGGCTCGAACTTCAGGTCTTCCGCCGGACGAAGCCGGGCGCGGCGACGGGCGCTCAAGGCCGGCTCAGTTCCGGTAGGACGGATCGATGGCGTCGATCCGATGCGAGGCGACGGAGGCAATGCTGGTCGCCGAAGACATTGGTGGACCTCCAGGAATTTTGCGGACCGTCCCTGGCCAGGCGGGGCGCCCGTCCATCCGCAGGATATCACCGATGATTCGGAAGGCGAGGACGAACTGCCGCCGCCAATGGCGGTCATTTCTGTCTCCGTGGCTTTCCGTTACCGAAAAGTTCGCCTGCGTCATGCTTCTCAAGCATAGGTGCCGCAGGGGTTTTGCACCATTGGGCAACATGTGATGAGTGGAAGAATTTCAACCGCATTTTTTTCTTTCGTGCTTGCCGTTCTCTGTTAAGTTCGCGGCAATTCGAGACGCATAGTACGTACCGAATCCAGTAACCGACTGAACGGTCCAGAATCAGGAGTATCAGATATGAACGCGAATGCAGCGGAAGGTGGGGCTCCGACCCATCAGGATTTGCTGGAGATGACGGCGGAAGTCGCCGCGGCCTATGTCTCCAACAACGTCGTTCCTTCCGATGAACTGCCGGAGCTGATCAGCCGTATTCATGCGGCCCTGGCCTCCGCCGGCACCGCGGTGGAGGAGCCGGAACCGGAAAACCAGAAGCCGGCGGTCAGCATTCGGCGTTCGATCACGCCCGACTACCTGATCTGTCTGGAAGACGGCAAGAAGCTGAAGATGCTGAAGCGCTATCTGCGCACCAACTTCGACATGTCGCCCGAAGAATACCGAGCGAAGTGGAACCTGCCGTCCGATTACCCGATGGTGGCGCCCAACTACGCCAAGAAGCGCGCCGAGATGGCCAAGGCGATCGGCCTCGGCCGGGGTGGACGCCGCCGCGCCAAGGCCTGACCCGCCGCGGGTCAGCCCGACAACCTGATGGAACCGACCCCGGAAGGACCGCCTTCCGGGGTTTTCTTTTGTCTGCGCCGCGTCATCATCGGCTGCGCGCGGCATGGAACGGGGAGGTGTCAGGCGTGAGCTGGCAGGAACGCATCGACGAGATTCAAAGGCGGCGCAAGCTGGCTGTGGAGCAGGGCGGGGCCGAGGCTGTCGGGCGCCAGCACGCCAAGGGCCGGCTGACGCTCAGGGAGCGGATCGGGCGGCTGCTGGACGAGGGCAGTTTCGCCGAACTGGGCCGCACGGCCGGCGTTGCCGAACCTGCGGAAGATGGCGGGAAGGCCGGCTTCACCCCGGCCAACTTCATCCTCGGCTTCGGCCGCGTCGACGGCCGGACCTGCGTCGTCGGCGGTGAGGATTTCACCGTGCGCGGCGGCTCACCGACGCCTGCCGGGCTGCGAAAGTCGGTCTATGCCGAGGACGTGGCGCTGCGCTATCGCGTCCCGCTGATCCGCCTGCACGAAGGCGGCGGCGGTTCGGTCACCGGTTCCGGCGGCAAGGACTCCTCGGGTCCGGTCGGTTCTTCGGTGGGGGAGCCGCATCGCTTCCTGTCGGTGGCGCAGACGCTGGGCACCGTCCCGGTCGCCGCCGCGGCGCTGGGCCCCGTCGCCGGCCTGCCGGCGGCGCGGCTGGTGGCCAGCCATTTCAGCGTGATGACGAAGGAGACGGCCCAGGTCCTGATTGCCGGTCCGGCGGTGGTGGAGCGCGCCCTGGGCGTCTCCGTGACCAAGGAGGAACTGGGCGGGCCGCAGGTGCACCTGAAGAGCGGCGCGGTCGACAATCTTGCCGACGACGAGGACGACGCCTTCCGCCAGATCCGCCGCTTCCTGAGCTACCTGCCGCCCAATGTCGACCACCTGCCGCCGGTCGCCGATTGCGACGACCCGGTCGACCGATGCGAGGATGCGCTGGCCGATATCGTGCCGACGGACCGTCGCCGCGCCTACGACCAGCGCAAGCTCATCGAGATGGTGGTCGACTGTGGCAGCTTCTTCGAGACCGGCCGGCAGTACGGGCCGGGTCAGATCGTCGGCCTGGCGCGTCTGAACGGACAACCCGTCGGCGTATTCGGCAATGACTGCCGCTTCTACGCCGGTGCGATGACCGCCGACGGCGCACGCAAGGCCCGGCGTTTCATCGAATTCTGCGAGACCTTCCACCTGCCGATCGTCGCCTTCGTGGACGAGCCCGGCTTCATGATCGGCCCGGATTCCGAGAAGGCCGGCACCATCCGGCCCGGAACGTCGGCGGTGCTGGCCGCGGCGAGCTGCGAAGTGCCGTGGTGTTCGGTGGCGATCAAGAAGAGCTTCGGCGTCGCTGCGGCGGCGCATTACGGCAATCACGCCCATGTCCTGGCCTGGCCGTCTGCCGAGTCGGGGCCGCTGCCCGTCGAGGGCGGTGTCGCCGTCGCCTTTGGCCGCGAGATCGCCGCCGCCGACGACCCGGAGGCCTTGCGCGCGGATCTGGAGCGGAAGATGGCGGAGCGCCAGTCACCCTTCTCCCGCGCCGAAAGCTTCGCCTATCACGACCTCATCGACCCGCGGGAGACGCGGCCCCAGCTCTGTCAGTGGCTGGAGCTGAACAGACACCGCATCGAGGCCCTGCCCAAGGCCGGGCCGCGGCGGTTCTACACCCGTCCCTGATCGTCCAGGTCGGGCAAGGCCGGCAGGCCGCGCAGTCTTTCGAGCACCGCTTCCGTCAGCCCGTCCGCCGGCCCGTCTCCGGCGACCGCGTCGAGATAGGCGGTGACGTCCTTTTCCAGGATGCCGATGGTATTGGCGGGATCGTAGGTTTCCGCCGCCCAGTCGATCCGTTCCAGGTTGTCGCCATACCAGGTGCCGCCGGAACTGGAACGCATGACTGCGAGCAGGCGCTCCGGCGGCAGGCCCAGAGCCCCGGCCTGCGCCAGTACCGTGCGGACGGCGACGACGCCCGCCGCGGCGACGAAGTTGTTGAGCACCTTGGCCGCCGCGCCCGCGCCGGTATCGCCCAGCAGGTGGATTTCCTCGCCCATGGCCCGGAAGGCGGGCATCAGTTGTTTCACCGCTTCATCCGGGCCGCCGACCATGAAGGTGAGCGTCGCCGACCGCGCCCGGTGCGGTGCACCGGACATGGGCGCGTCCACCAGCGCGGTGGCTGTCGGCAGTTCGTCACGAAGCGTCCGGACGAAACGCGGCGACAGCGTGGAGGAGAGAACCAGGATCGGCGGCGGTTCCGCCATGGCCGCCAGCAGTTCCCGCGTCTGGGCTGCGTCGCGCACGACCGAGATCACGGCACCGCAGCGCCCTGGCAGTTCCGCTGGATCGCCCGTCATGTGCCGGGCGAAGCCGCCGAACCCGGACATGGGCCGGACGTCGTAGCCCATGACGTCGAAGCCGGCGGCGATCAGCGCCTCCGCCATGGGCCGGCCCATGGCGCCGCAGCCGGCGACGCCAACTCTCAAGCTCTTACCCTCACGGCCCGATCGCCGCTTCGGTTTCGGACGGCGGGTCTTCCATCTGGCGGATGGCGGCCGCGCCGGCAGGGGTGAGCCGGCCCTTGCCGGTCTTCCGGAGTTCCGCGCGCAGCGCGTAGGCGTTGCCCGCCTTCGACGCGATCATCTCCTCCGGCGGTGTCGGGTTCGACACCGTCGGCCAGTGACCGGGCTGCGGGCCCGAGCCTTCCAGGACGATCGTGGGCAGGTCGTCGTCGACGACGGCCGGCGTCTCCACGATCTCCATCAGGTTCCACGCGAACTCCAGCGGGATGTCGTTGTTGTCGAAGAAATAGATCGACCAGAAGGCGCCGTGGTCGATGGGGCCGGTGACCTCCAGCCCCGCGGCCTCCAGGCGGTCCTTCAGTTCGAACAGCTCTTCGCGCGTCGGCACCGTGAAGGCCACGTGGTCGAAGCCGATGGGCTCCTTCGTCCGCCGCCCGTGGAATTTCTTCCTCATCTTCGACGCGCCTTCATAGGCGAAGAAGGCGACGTAGTTGTCGCCGGTGCGGAAGAAGTAATGGCGGAAGCCGTCATGACCGATGCCCAGCGACAGCTCCATGCCCAGCAGGTCACGGTAGAAACGGATGGTGCCGTCCAGGTCCGGCGTGATGAAGGCCAGGTGATCGATGCGCCCGAATGACATGACGCTCTCCCTTTACTGTGTTTCGCTGCACCATAGCTGATTGCGGACCCGGCCCCTAGCAAGCGCGGCGCGGGAAATGCACTGTTTCCGTCGTTGAAACCGTTGCGTCTGTCCCGGCACAAGGTTCTACACTGGTCTCGCGAACCGGGGAGGCGACATGGGGCAGAAGACGCGGCGCATCGTGCTGAAGCGCTATATCGAAGGCGCGCCGTCGCCGGACGATTTCGAGATCGTGGACCACGAGTTGCCCGATCTGGCGGACGGCCGCTTCCTCGTCCGCAACATCCTGCTTTCCGTCGATCCGGGCACCCGGGCGCGGCTCTCCGGTCAGGCGAGTTATGTCCCGCCGCTGAAGCTCGGCGAGATGGTCGGCGCCTTCTCCGTCGGTGAGGTGGTCGAGAGCCGCCATCCCGACTATGCGCCGGGCGATATCGTCTCACTCGCCGAAGGCTGGTCCGAGCATCTGGTCTCAAAGGGCCGGGGGTTCATCCGCCGCATCACCGACCGCCGTCTGCCGCTCAGTCCCTGGCTCGGCGTGCTGGGCGTCTCCGGCATGACGGCCTGGTTCGGGCTCAGGCGCGTGGGCGGGCTGAAGGCCGGCCAGACCGTGGTGGTGACCAGCGCTGCCGGCGCGGTGGGCTCGGCCGCGGGGCAGATCGCCAGGCTGGAGGGCTGCCGCGTGATCGGCGTCGCCGGCGGCCCGGAGAAGTGCCGCTGGCTGGTCGACGCGGCGGGCTTCGATCACGCCATCGACTACCGCTCGATGGACGTCGCCGCCGCAGTGGCCGAGGCCGCGCCGGACGGCGTGGACATCCTGTTCGACAATGTCGGCAACGAAATGATCGACCGGATCATCCCCTCGATGAACCTGAACGGCGCCATCGTGGTCTCCGGCCAGGTGGCCGCCTACAATCAGGCCGATCCGCCGGGCTTGCGCAACACCCGCGCCTTCATCACCCACCGCCTGAAGATGCAGGGGCTGGTGGTGTTCGACGATCTGCCCTGGGACGATGCGGAGCGCGCGATGGCGGAGCACGTGCTGGCCGGCGAGATTGTCTGGCGCGACGAGATCAGCGAGGGACTGGAATCGATACCCGAAGCCTTCGCCGGGCTTTTCCGGGGCGAGAACCGCGGCCGGCGGCTGGCCCGTCTGAGCCCCGACCCTTTCGAGCCGGAGGCGAAGCGATGACCATGACCCTTCCCGAGGCGCTTCTCGCCGACGTCGCCGGACGCGGCGACGAGATCGAGGCGGCGCGGCGGCTGCCTGCCGACATCGCCCGGGCGATGGCCGAGTCGGGGCTGTTCCGCATGATGATCCCGAAGGCCCTGGGCGGGCTGGAACTGCCGGTCTCGGAGTCGCTCGCGGCGATGCGCCGCGTCGCCGCCGCCGACGCCTCGGCCGGCTGGTGCGTCATGATCGCGGCGACATCGGCCTACAAGTCCGGCTTCCTGGACCATGAGACGGCCCGCGAGATCTACGGCGATCCCAAGGGCGTCTATGGCGGTATCTTCGCGCCCATGGGCCGCGCCGAACCGGTCGACGGCGGCTATCGGCTGACCGGACGCTGGGCCTGGGCCAGCGGCAGCGCCAACTGCACCTGGCTGTCCGGCGGCGCGGTGATCCGGGACGGCGACGGCATCGCCAAGCTGCCCAACGGCGCCCCGGATTCGCGGATGATGATCTTTCCCGCCGCCGAGGCGGAACTGATCGACACCTGGATGAGCCACGGCCTGAAGGGCACCGGCTCGGGCGACATGGCGGTCGCGGACATCTTCGTGCCCGAAGCGCGCGCGGTCTCGATGATGAAGAGCGTCGCGACCCATGACGGCGCGCTCTACCGTTTTCCGACCTTCGGTTTGCTGTCGCTTGGCATCGCGGCAGTGGCGCTGGGCAATGCCGGGGCGGCGCTGGACGATCTTGTCGCCCTGGCGGCCTCGAAGAAGCCGACCGGCGGCGGGCGCACGCTGGCTGAACGCGGCTACGCCCAGTCGGAACTGGCGCAGGCGCGGGCGAAGCTGGCCGGCGCATCGGCGTTCATGGAGGACGCGGTGGGCCGCGCCTGGGCCCTGGCCGAGGCGGGCGACGATCTCGACGTGGAAGCCCGCGCCGATCTGCGGCTGGCGGCGACGCACGCCACCCGGACATCGGCCGACGTGGCGCGGTCGATGTACGATCTGGCCGGCGGGGATTCCGTCTATCTCAAGTCGCCGCTGCAGCGCCGCTTCCGCGACGCGCACGTCATGACCCAGCACATGATGGTCAATCCGGCGACCTGGGAACTGACCGGCCGTGTCGCCTTCGGGCTGCCCACCGACGCGACGTTCCTCTAGCGGCGTCCGAACAGGCGCTCGATGTCGGCAAGCTTGAGCTCGACATAGGTCGGGCGGCCGTGATTGCACTGGCCCGAATGGGGCGTGCGCTCCATTTCCCGGAGCAGCGCATCCATTTCCTCGCCGGCCAGGCGCCGGCCCGAACGGACCGAGCCGTGGCAGGCCATGGTGGCGCAGATCTCCTCCAGCCGGTCCTTCACCCCGTTGGCTGTCTCCAGCTCCGCCAGTTCGTCGGCGAGGTCGAGGATCAGGCCGCGCACGGCGCAGCGGCCGAGCAGGGCGGGAGTCTCGCGGACCACCACGGCGGTGGCGCCGAAGCGCTCGTACACCAGTCCCAGTTCCGCCATTTCCCCGGCGCGGGCTTCCAGCCGGTCGGCGCTGGTCTCGTCCATCTCCACGACCTCGGGCAGAAGCAGGCCCTGGCGGGCGACACCGCTCTCGGCCATCTGTCGCTTCATGCGTTCGTAGACCAGGCGCTCGTGCGCGGCATGCTGATCGACGATGACGATGCCGTCGCCCGTCTGCGCAACGATGTAGGTTTCATGGAGCTGGGCGCGGGCAACGCCGAGGGGATAGTCGGATTCGTCTTCGTCCTCGTTCACCGCCGCCACGCGGGCTGCACTTGGCGGCGCGAGATCGTCCGGCGCCGGCGCCTGCCAGCGCGCCGCCGCTTCCATCGCTGCGGGCTGCGGCCGGGCCTGGGCCGCATAGGCCGAAGGCCGCTGGGCGAACAGCCGCGGCTCGGGCGGAGAGGAAGCCGGCCGGAAGGCGCCGAGCGCGGCGCCGGCGACCGTCGTGGATGCGCGGTGGCCGGCTTCCGCCAGGGCCGAGCGCAGTGCGCCGACGATCAGGCCGCGCACCACGCCGGGCTGACGGAAACGGACTTCGGCCTTGGCCGGGTGCACATTGACGTCGACCGCGTGCGGTTCGATTTCCAGGAACAGCGCGACGACCGGATGGCGGCCGCCGGAGAGGAAGTCGTGATAGGCGCCGCGCACCGCGCCGACGAACAGCTTGTCGCGTACCGGCCGGCCGTTGACGAACATGTACTGCTGCATCGAGTTGCCGCGATTGTAGGTCGGCACCGCGGCGAGGCCGGTCAGCCGCACGCCCTCGCGCTCGGCCTCGATCGCCAGCGCATTGTCGATGAAGTCGCGGCCCATGACGCGGCCAAGACGCGCCGCGCGCCGGTCCAGCAATTCGCCCTGTTCGGCGGAAGCGGTGAAGGCCGTGCGCTCGCCGTCCTTCAGGGTGAAGCCGACCTCGGGGTGGGCCATGGCGAGCCGCTTGATGGTGTCGAGCGTGGCGCCGAACTCGGCCCGGTCGGTCTTGAGGAACTTCAGCCTGGCCGGCGTGGCATAGAACAGATCGCGTGCCTCGACGTGGGTGCCGGCGGCGCGCGGCGCGGGCTTCGCCTCGCTGACCCGGCCGCCGTCGACCCCGATGGACCAGCCCGTGTCCTGACCGGCGGCGCGGCTCTCGATCGCGAGGCGTGAGACAGCGCCGATCGAGGGCAGGGCTTCGCCCCGGAAGCCGAACTGGGCGATGGTCAGCAGGTCGTCGTCCATCAGCTTGGAGGTGGCATGGCGTTCGATGGCGAGCTGCAGGTCGTCGCGGTCCATGCCGGCGCCGTCGTCATCGACGGAGATCAGCGACCGGCCGCCGTCGCGCAGCACGATGTCGACGCGGCGCGCGCCGGCATCGAGGCTGTTCTCCACCAGTTCCTTGACCGCGCTGGCCGGCCGCTCGATCACCTCGCCGGCGGCGATGCGGTTGACGGTGGTCTCGGGCAAGCGGCGAATGGCCAAGAGAGAAGTTCCTATCCGGCGGCGAGATACTGCTTCGTCAGTTTCTTACTCGATTCGACCGCCGGCTGTCCGTAGGCGCTGATGCCCAGCAGATGGGCCGCCAGCACCGTCTCCAGCATGAAGTGCATGAAAAGGCCGCCCAGCGTGCGTTCGTCCAGACGCTGCAGGCGGATCATCCGCGTCGGATGGCCGCGATCCACCAGCGTCTCGATGGTCGCGCGCGCCTGGATCTTGACGATGGCGCCCAGGCTCTGGCCGCTGAGATAGCCGAGCGCCGGATCCTGGACCAGGTCGGGTTCGATCACCGGTCCCGGCTCGGGCTCGGCCACCGTGATCACGGTGAAGCTCTTGTCCGCCGGCCCGTCCAGCCAGAGCTGGAGCTGGCTGTGCTGGTCGACAGGTCCCAGCGCCGCCACCGGCGTCACGCCGCGGCCGTTCTTGCCCAGGCTTTCGGCCCAGAGCTGCCGGTGCCACTGCGCGAAGCGCTCCAGCGCGCCGGCATAGGGCAACATCACCTGCTGGGTGCGGCCGCGCTCCCGCGCCAGGCCCACGGCCAGGGCTGCGCCGGCAAGGGGGGCGGGGTCCTCTTCTGCGATGGCGCGCTCGAACACCAGCGCCGCGCCCTTGCGCACCGCCATGACATCCAGCCCGGCGATCAGGCCGGGCAGCAGACCGACAAGCGACAGCACGGAGAACCGCCCGCCGACCTCCGGGTCGTGGTTCAGCAAGGGCAGGCGCAGCCGGTCGGCCAGCCGCCTGAGCGGGTTGTCGCCGGGTTCGGTGATCACGGTGAAGTGGCGGGGCAGATCCAGCGGCCGCTTCTGCCGCCGCGCCCAGTCGAGCACGGCGAATGTCTGCGCCAGGGTCTCGGTGGTGCTACCGGACTTGGAGATGACGACGAAATGGGTCCGCGCCGGTTCGCAGTCGGCCAGCAGTTCGGCGAAGCCGCCCCCGTCAAGATTGTCCGCGAACACCAGCCTGCGTCGCTCCGCTGCGGGCGCGATGGCGACCAGCGCCTGACCGCCGAGGCTGGAGCCGCCGGTGCCGAGGACGATAATACGGCGGAAGTCCTCCCTCAGACGCAGTGCGAGGCTCTCGATGGCGCGCAGGTCGTCGCGGCGGGAGGCGAGGCCGAAATGGGGCAGGCCGCCACGCGCCAGCTCGCCGCGAATCTCCCGCAATGCCGGCCGCCCGCGTTCGATCAGCGAGCGGAAGCTGTCCTCCCTCAGGCCGCCGTCACTGACGGTCGCCTCCAGACAGGCGTCGATATAGTGGTCGAATGGCTGGGCCATGACGATCCGATCCGAAGTCCCCTCGAAAACTCGCAAATCGCCACGGCCCCGGCAAGGCCGCGCCGCGCTGTTACTGTGTCTCGGAGGCCTTCTCGGCCAGACCTTCGGGAATGCCGACGGCGGTCACGATCAACCGATCGAGATTCAGAAGATCCTCGGCGACGCGCATGACGTCCTCGCGGGTGACGGCGTTGATCAGTTCCGGCCGCCGCTCGACATAATCCTTGCCCAGACCGTAGCGCTGGAGCGCGACCAGCAGGTCGGCGATGGCGCGGTTCGATGTCAGTCTGAGCGGGAAGGCGCCGTTGATGTTGGCCTTGGCCTTCTCGATCTGCTCGTCGCTCGGTCCTTCTTCGCGGAAGCGTCGGATGGTTTCCTTGAGGACGTCCAGCGCTTCGCCGGCCTTGTCGTTGCTGGTCGACAGACCGCCCAGCCAGAGTGCGGCCCGGTCCATCGGCCGGAGATAGCTGTAGACGCCATAGGTCAGCCCGCGCTTTTCGCGAATTTCCTCGGTCAGCAGACTGGAGAAGCCGCCGCCGCCAAGGATGTGGTTCATCACCCGGGCGGCCTCGTAGTCGGGATCGTCGCGGGCGAGACCGGGGGCGCCGAAGACGAAGACTGTCTGAGGCGTGTCATAGGGCACGACGCGCTGCACGCCCGGCTGACGTAGCTCCGCCTTGTCGTCGGCGGCAGGAGCGGCGGTTTCGGTCAGCCCGCCGAATGCCACGTCCAGCAGCGGCTTCAGCGCCTCGGGCGAGATGTCGCCCACGACGCCCACGATCAGGCGGTCCTTTGCCAGCTGGCTGCCCACGAAGCCGGTCAGGTCGTCGCGCGCAATCGCGGTGACGCTTTCCTGTGTCCCGTCGATGGTGCGGCCATAGGGATCGTCGCCGAAGGCCACCTCGGAGAAGACACGGCCGGCGATGGCGTTGGGGTTCTGCAGATCGCGCGCGATGCGGATCAGGATCTGCTGGCGCATCCGCTCGATCGCGTCGGTGTCGAACCGTGGGCTAGTCAGGGCGAGACCTGCCAGCCGGAAGGCCTCTCCGGCGTTCTGCGTCAGAGTCTGCAGCGACATGCCGAATGTGTCCCGTCCGGCCTCGAAGGAAAGGCGGACGCCATGCTCCTCCAGGCGGGTCTGGAAGGTCTGGCTGTCCATCTCGCCGGCGCCCTCGTCCAGCAGGGCGGACACGAGGTTGGCCCGGCCGGCCTTGCCTTCCGGGTCGGAAACAGCGCCGCCGTCACGCCAGATCGCGGAGACGGCGATCATCGGGATGGCTTCTTCCTGCTTCAACCAGGCAGTGATGCCGCCCGGCGAAGTGACCTCGACGATGTCGGAGCCGGCGGCGGGCCGGCCCGCGGCGGCCACGGCGGTGACGACGAGCAGAATGGCGGCGAACTTGGCGGTGAGAAACATGGCGCCTTTCATCATGACGGGTTCTCCGGCGACAGAATGGCGGTGACCGAGGCTTCGGGACGGAAGTTCGCCCGCGCGGCGCGCACGACATCATCGACAGTGACGCCCTTCAGTCGCTCGGGCCAGCTCTCCACGTCCTCGACGGTGAGGCCGGCGACCAGGGACGAACCGAACACGCGGGCGCCCTGGCTCAGGCTGTCGCGCATGTAGACCGCTTCGGCGAGCAGCACGGTGCGGGCGCGATCCAGTTCTTCCTGTGTCACGCCGTCCTCGATGACACGGCGGATCTCCGCATCGATGGCGCGCTCCAGATCCTCGATTTCCGCGCCGCGTGCCGGCGTGGCGTAAAGACCGAAGGCGCCGGGGCCGCGGTTGACGCCGGAATACCAGGCGCCGGCGGAGGCCGCGATGCCCTGCTCGACGACCAGAGCGCGGTAGAGGCGGCTGGTCGAGCCGCCGCCCAGGATGTCGCCCAGCACCTGCAGGGCGATGACGTTGTCCGGCTCGCCCCAGTTGGCGCTGTCGGCGATGTACTGGCGCTGCCAGCTCGGCTCGGCGACACGGGGGTCGCTGTCGGTGATGCGCCGGGCCGCACGGTGCGGCGGTTCATGGGGCAGGGTGGGACGCTCCAGCGCCTCGTTCGCCGGCAGGACGCCGTAGTGCTTCTCGGCCAGGGGCTTCAGCTCCTCGGCGGTAATGTCGCCGGCCACGACGAGGATGGCGTTGTTCGGCGCGTAGTACTGTTCGTAGAAGGCCAGGGCGTCCTCGCGTGTCAGGGACTTGATTTCCTCCTCCCAGCCGATGATCGGTTCGCTGTAGGGGTGGGAGAGGTAGAAGGTCGCCTGCACCTGCTCGCCGAACTGGCCCTGCGGCGTGGCGTCGGTGCGCTGGCGGCGTTCCTCCAGAATGACCTGGCGCTCGGTCGCGACGCTCTCCGCGTCGAGGCGCAGATTGACCATCCGGTCCGCCTCCATCTCCATCATCAGCGGCAGGCGGTCCTTCGCCACGACCTGGAAATAGGCGGTGTAATCCTGGGAAGTGAAGGCGTTGTCGCGGCCGCCGTTGGCGGCGACGATCTTGGAGAACTCGCCGGGCGGAATCTTTTCCGTGCCCTTGAACATCAGATGCTCCAGGAAGTGGGCGATGCCCGACTTCCCCTTCGGCTCGTCGGCCGCGCCCACGCGGTACCAGACCATGTGCACCACGACCGGGGCGCGGTGGTCGGGGACGACCACCACTTCCATGCCGTTGTCCAGGGTGAAGGTCTGCGGATCGAACAGACCGGCGTCGGCGCGCGGCGCGAACAGCGTCAGGACCATGGCTGCAGCCAGGCCCGCAATCAGGGGTCGCACGTAAGGCCCTCCGTCGTCATCAAGTGACCGTCTGCCGGTCATTTGGCGGCGCGGGTCCGGCTGCGCAAGTCGCGTTCGCGTCATTCACCCCGAAGGGGGAGGATCAGAACAGGCCGGGCTTCTCGATCGTGGCGCGTTCCTGGGGCGTGGCTTCGCGGGTCTCGCCGCTGCTGCGGTCGAACAGCACCAGGTCGGTGAGGGTCGTGTTGAGGCGCTCGAGTGCTCGTTCCTGCTGGGCGGCGAGGCCGCGAACGCCGCGCGGCGGCGTCAGCGCCCCGGCCTGGCGCAGCAACGCCAGTTCGCCGACCGTGGCGTCGTCGGGTACCGTCTCGCTGCCGTCGACGCCGCCGACGACGCGGCCGTCGGCAGTAATCACGGCGCGCTGCTGCGGCCGGTTGACACGGGGCAGCGCCGACTGGTCGACGCCACCCGATCCCGGCGGACGCAGGCTGAATTCCGGCGGGACCACCAGCGGCGAGAAGACCGTGACACGCGATTCGTCGGGCGAGGTCTTCTCCAGACCGAGGATGCCCCGGGCGCTGTCGCAGCCGCTCAGGGCCAGGGCCAGGACAAGCATCGCGGCGAAACCGAAGCCGGTACGAATGATCTGCTGATTCATGGCGCCCTTTTAGAACGATCCCCGCGCGCGAACAAGGAATCGAAAAGCAGCAGTACGACGCCCACGGAGATCGCCATGTCGGCGACGTTGAAGGCGGGCCAGTGGTTGGTGCCGAAGGTGTCGATCGCCCATTGCGCGGCGGCGCCCGACAGATGGACGTCGAAGAAGTCGGCGACCGCGCCATAGGCGAAACGATCGATGGCGTTGCCCACCGCGCCGGCGATGACCAGCGTCAGGCCGGCGCGGAGCGCGCGGCTCTCGGCGCGCGCCAGCCAGACCGCCAGCGCGGCGGCGACGGCCAGGTTGATCAGGCCCAGAATGAGCGGCGCGCCGGAATCCGAGAACATCCCGAAGCTCACGCCCGTGTTCCAGACCATGACGATGTTGAAGAAGGACAGGATCTCGATCGGGCGGCAGATCTCCGGCAGGCCGTTGATGATGGTGCACTCCCGCCCTTCCATGACCGAGACCAGCCAGATCTTGCTGAGCTGGTCGACGGCGATCAGGACGAGCGCGATGAGGAAGGGGCGAAGCGGCATGGGTCCGGAAGCTGGAGCGGAAGGGCTGGGCGCGAACGTCGTCTCACATAGACCTCGCCGCGTCCCGCGCCAAGGGCCGACGAAAGAAGGCCGGGGCGCGAACCCCGGCCTTCCCTCATTTTTCGATGGCTGTATCCCGGCCCGGCGGCCGGGATGACGCGTCACCGACGCATCAGTTCCAGCGGCGGATTTCGAGCCGTGCGAGCTGGTCGCGGTGCACCTCGTCCGGGCCGTCGGCCAGACGCAGCGTGCGCTGGTGCGCATACATCGACGCCGTGCCGAAGTCGGTGGTGACGCCGCCGCCGCCATGGGCCTGGATGGCCCAGTCGGTGATCTTGCAGGCGATGTTCGGCACCGAGACCTTGATGCCGGCGATCTCGCGGCGGGCTTCCTTGTTGCCCACCGTGTCCATGCGCCAGGCGGCGTAGTACACATAGAGGCGGTTCTGGTCGATCATGATCCGGCTCTCGGCGATACGTTCCTTCCAGACCGACTGCTCGATCACCGGCTTGCCGAAGGCGACGCGGGACTTGAGCCGCTTGATCATCTTCTCCAGCGCCCGCTCGGACACGCCGATGGAGCGCATGCAGTGATGGATGCGGCCCGGGCCGAGGCGGCCCTGGGCGATCTCGAAACCGCGGCCCTCGCCCAGCAGGATGTTCTCGGCCGGCACGCGGACATTGTCGAAGATCACCTCGCCATGGCCGTGCGGCGCGTCGTCATAGCCGAACACCGGCAGCATGCGCTTGACGGTGATGCCCTTGGAGTCGCGCGGGACCAGGATCATGGACTGCTGCTTGTAGCGATCGGGATTGTCCGGATCGGTCTTGCCCATCAGCACCAGGATCTTGCAGCGCGGATCGCCGATTCCCGACGACCACCACTTGCGGCCGTTGATGACGTATTCGTCGCCGTCACGCTCGATCCGGGTCTGGATGTTGGTGGCGTCGGAGGACGCCACCTCGGGCTCGGTCATGGCGAAGCAGGACCGGATCTCGCCGGCCAGCAGCGGCGTCAGCCACCGCTCCTGCTGTTCCTTGGTGGCGTAGCGGGCCAGCACTTCCATGTTGCCGGTGTCCGGCGCCGAGCAGTTGAAGATCTCGGAGGCGAAGGGGGAACGGCCCATGATCTCGCAGAGCGGGGCGTATTCCAGGTTGGTGAAGCCGGGGCCGCCTTCGTGCTCGGGCAGGAAGAAGTTCCACAGGCCTTCCGACTTCGCGACCTTCTTCAGCTCCTCGAGGGTCGGAATCGGCTGCCAGCGGTCGCCCTCGGCGATCTCGTCCGACATCTTCTCCTC
This sequence comes from Rhizobiales bacterium NRL2, assembly GCA_001664005.1. Taxonomy (NCBI): domain Bacteria; kingdom Pseudomonadati; phylum Pseudomonadota; class Alphaproteobacteria; order Hyphomicrobiales; species Rhizobiales bacterium NRL2. The sequence continues at coordinate 2,938,829 of CP016093.1, read as the reverse complement.
GTTGGGATAGACGTACTTGTCCATGAACGCGCTGATGCGTTCCTGCATCTCCAGGCTGCGTTCGGTCTGGATGAATTCCATGAAGTTCCTCCCCTTCTGCGATTGATCGGCCGCGCGGACAGATTGCGGCGCGGCGCCTGCGAAAGCTGCGGCGGATCATAACGGGGCCCTTCCGCCTTGTCATAGCCCTGAATGCCCTGCGGGTTGCATCTGTCGCATGCGTGCGGCGAAGGCTATATTCGGAGGCGAAACAAGGGAGGCCGCAATGACCGAGGCGCTGACGATACGGCTCGACGACCGGGACAACGTGGCCGTGGCCCGCGTGGATATCCTGCCGGGCACCGAGATCGGGGGCGGCGTGAAGGCGGCGCACCACATCCCGGCCGGCCACAAGATCGCGCTTTCCGCCATCGCCGACGGCGCGGCGGTGCGGAAATACGATCAGATCATCGGCTTTGCCGAAGGCGCCATCCGGCCCGGTGATCACGTCCACACCCACAACTGCGTCTTCGCGATGTTCGACCGCGACTACGCCGTCGGCCAGGACGTGAAGCCGGTCGATTACGTGCCCGAGGCCGAGCGGGCGACCTTTGACGGCTACCGCCGGGCGAACGGCCGGGCCGCGACGCGGAACTACATCGGCATTCTCACCTCGGTGAACTGCTCGGCCACGGTGGCGCGCTACGTCGCCGAACAGTTCCGCCATCCCGACATGCTGGCCGAATATCCGAACATCGACGGCGTCGTGGCGCTGACCCACGGCACCGGCTGCGGCATGGCCTCGACGGGGGAGGGGATGCGGATGCTGTCGCGCACCTTCGCGGGCTATGCGCGGCATCCGAACTTCGCCGGCCTGCTGTTCATCGGGCTTGGCTGCGAGGCGGCCCAGCTCGGCATGATGATGGATGTGGAGGGGCTGAAGCCGGGACCGCTGCTGCACATGTTCACCATCCAGGACTCGGGCGGCACCACGGCGACGGTGCGCAAGGGCGTGGAACTGGTGAAGGAGATGCTGCCTCACGCCAACGCCTTCCGGCGCGAGCCGATCCCGGCCTCGGAACTGATCCTGGGGCTGGAGTGCGGTGGCTCGGATGCCTATTCAGGCATTTCCGCCAACCCGGCGCTGGGCGCAGCTGCGGACCTGCTTGTGCGTCACGGCGGCACGGCCTGTCTCGGCGAGACGCCCGAGATCTATGGCGCCGAGCATCTGCTGACCCGCCGCGCCGTCAGCCCGGAAGTCGCCGACAAGCTGATCGCCAGGATCCGCTGGTGGGAGGACTATGTGGCGAAGAACGACGGCTCCATGGACAACAACCCCAGCCCCGGCAACAAGGAGGGCGGTTTGACCACCATCCTCGAGAAGTCGCTCGGCGCCGCGGCCAAGGGCGGCACGACGAACCTGGCCGACGTCTATGCCTATGGCGAGCGGATCGCATCGAAGGGCTTCGTGTTCATGGACACGCCCGGCTACGACCCTGTCTCCGTGACCGGCTTCGTCGCCGGCGGCGCGAACGTGGTCTGTTTCACCACAGGCCGCGGCTCGGTATTCGGCTGCAAGCCCGTGCCGTCTATCAAGCTGGCGACGAATTCGGCGATGTACGGACGCATGTCCGACGACATGGACGTCAATTGCGGCCTGGTCATCGACGGCGAGAAGTCGGTCGCCGAGATGGGCGAGGAGATCTTCCGGAAGATCCTGGCCACGGCTTCCGGCGAGCCGACCTGCTCGGAGCGGCTCGGCTTCGGCGACGACGAGTTCCTGCCCTGGCAGATCGGGGCGGTGATGTGATTTGAAACCGCGCTGTGTGGGATGGACCGGCCGGCACACAGCGCGGCTCCGGCATAGCTGAAATTGCCGCACGCACGCGGGGGCGTCTTCCCCCTTCGTCGCTGCCCGGCTTGTCCGGGCAGCCCATGAGAGATGCCGGTCGATGGATTGCCCGGCTGAACCAGGCAATGACGTCGGCGCGCCGGGCGGCTACCGCGGCGGATATTCTGCTTTGACGAAATAGAGCCCGTGAGCCGGCGCGGTGGGGCCGGCGGCGGTGCGGTCACGGGCCTTGAGCGCGGCCCTGACTTCGGCCGGCGTCCATCGGCCCTTGCCCACGTCCACCAATGTGCCGGCCATGATGCGGACCTGGTTGTGCAGGAACGACCGCGCGGAACAGACGATCCGCACTTCCTCGCCTTCCCGCGTCACTTCCAGCGTGTCGAGCGTCTTCACCGCCGTATCGGCCTGGCAGTGGGCGGAACGGAAGCTCTCGAAGTCGTGGTGGCCGTGAAGATGCGCCGCCGCCCGGTTCATCGCGTCGACGTCGAGCGGCTGGGCGACGTGCCAGACGCGGCCCCGATTCAGCGCCGGGACGGCGGCGCGGTTGAGGATGCGATAGAGGTATTGCCGCTTCACGCAGTCGAAGCGGGCGCTGAAACCCTCGTGGACGGCCTCGACCGAGAGCACGGTCACCGGATGGGGGCGGACATGGTGGGCCAGCGCGTCGCGGATCTTGGACGCCGGCATCTCCCGGGCGATGTCGGCATGGACGGTCATGGCGAGGGCGTGAACGCCCGAATCCGTCCGGCCCGCGGCGATCGCCGTCACCGTTTCCCCGGTGAAGGCGTGGATGCCTTCTTCGATCACCTGCTGGACGGCGAGGCCATTGGTCTGGCGTTGCCAGCCGACGAAGCCCGCGCCGTCATATTCCAGCATCAGGCGATAGCGCGGCATCAGCCCAGCACGGCGCCGGCGGGGATCGCCCGGCCGCGCTGGAAGGTGGCGGCGTCCATCGGCTTGCCGCCGGCGCGCTGCAGGACCTCCAGCCGGATCAGCCCGTCGCCGCACTGCACCGTCAGTTCCCCGTCGACCACCGTGCCGGGCGCGGCCTCGGCGGCGCCGGCGGCGGGCGTGGCCATGTGAACCTTGACCCGCTCGCCCTCATGCTCGAACCAGGCGCCGGGGAAGGGGGCGAGGCCGCGGATCAGCCGGTCGATATCCGCGACCGGTCGGGTCCAGTCGACATGCGCCTCCGCCTTGTCGATCTTGCCGGCGTAGGTCACGCCATCTTCGGGCTGGGGCGTCAGTTCCAGCGTGCCTTCGATCAGCCGCCGCAGCGCGTCGACGATCAGCGCCGCGCCCATCTCGGCCAGCCGGTCGTGCAGGCTCTGGGTGGTGTCGCACGGGCCGATGGCTGTCTCCGCCTTCAGCGCCATGTCGCCGGTGTCCAGGCCGGCGTCCATCTGCATGATGGTGACGCCGGTCTTTTCGTCGCCCGCCATGACCGCGCGTTGGATCGGCGCGGCGCCGCGCCAGCGCGGCAGCAGCGAGGCGTGGATGTTGAAACAGCCGAGCCGCGGCGCGTCGAGAATCGCCTGCGGCAGGATCAGGCCATAGGCGGCGACCACGGCGACGTCCGCCTCGTGCGCCGCGAATTCCGCCTGCGCTTCCGGCTTCTTCAGCGACACCGGGGTCAGAACCTTCAGCCCCAGCGCCTCGGCGGCGGCGTGGACGGGGCCGGGTATCGTCTTCCGCCCCCTCCGGCCCGCGGCGCGCGGCGGCTGGGAATAGACCGCGGCGATCTCGTGGCCGGCCTCGTGCAGCGCGCGGAGCGCTGGCACGGCGAAATCCGGCGTGCCCATGAAGACGATGCGGAGGGCGGCGGTCACCCCGTCGCCTTCAGCTTCTTCGCCTTCTTCAGCCGCTTCATGATCATCGACCGTTTCAGCGCCGAGATGTGGTCGACGAAGAGCACGCCGTCGAAATGGTCCATCTCGTGCTGGATGCAGGTGGACAGCAGGCCATCCGCCTCCAGCGTCTGGGCCCGGCCGTCCCGGTCCAGATAGTCGACGGTGATGCGGTCGTGGCGCTCCACCTCGGCGTACTGCTCGGGCAGCGACAGGCAGCCTTCCTCGTAGGCGCGCAAGTCGGGCGAAGCCTCGCGGATCACCGGGTTGACGAGATGGATCGGCTCGGGGGCGGCGTCATCGGACGCACAGTCCACGACCATCACCCTCTTGGGCACGCCGACCTGGATGGCCGAAAGGCCGACGCCGGGGGCGTCGTACATGGTCTCCAGCATGTCATCCATCAGCCGGCGGAGATCGTCGTCGACGGTCCCGACGGGCTCGGACTTCACCCGCAGACGCGGGTCGGGCGCGGTGATGATGGGCAAGAGGGCCATGGACCAATTCTACTCGAAAGTTGCGGAAGCCGCATGGAGTTAGGTCGCCGCAGCCGGAGCGTCAAGTGGCGGGAAGGGCCCCCATCTTTCATGTCATGCCCGCCTTGTGCGGGCATCTGGTTCAGCAGGGCATCCTGCTCCGACCGTGCCGGCGCGGCAGCCGACCGGACCCCCGCACAAGGCGGGGGCGCCAGTCATCAGCCTTTTGTCGAGGATTACCGCGCGACGGTGGGCGCGAAGCCGAGGTGGAAGCCGCCGTCGACCAGCAGGGTCTCGCCGGTGATCAGGTCGGAACCCTGGATGAACATCAGGATCGCGCGGGCGTTGTCCTCCGGCGTCGAGACCTTCTGCAGCGGGTTGGTCTTCAACTGGTGCTGGAGAACACCGTCATAGCGGTCCTCGCCCATGCCTTCGCGCAGCCACTTGCCCTGGATCATCCCCGGGCAGATGGCGTTGACGCGGATCTCCGGACCCAGCGCGCGGGCCAGCGACAGCGTCATGGTGTTCAGCGCGCCCTTGGAGGCGGCGTAGGCCACGCAGGAGCCGAGGCCGGTGACGCCGGCGATGGAGGAGACGTTGGTGACGCTGCCGCCGTTCTTGCGCATGTGCGGCGCGGCGTGCTTGATCATCTGGTAGGGGCCGACGACGTTGACCGAGTAGATCCAGCGGAAATCGTCGGCGTCCAGACCCTCGAGGTCCGAATGGGCGACGAACTTCGTGGTTCCCGCATTGTTGACCAGATGATCGAGGCGGCCGAATTCGCCGATGCAGGCGTCGACCAGCTTCCTGCAGTCGTCGTCCTCGGCGACATTGGCCTGCACGGCGATGGCCTTCACGCCCTCGGCGCGGCACGCCTCCATGGTCTCCTCGGCCTCGGCCTTGGACTTGGTGTAGTTGACGACGACGTTGCAGCCCTGCGCGGCCAGCAGCTTCGCGGTCGCCGCGCCGACGCCGGTCGCCGAACCCGTGACGATGGCGGCCTTACCCTTCAGATCCTGCATTCTTCTTCTTTCCTCCCGGTACCAGGAACCAGATGAACGCCAGTGTTTCCACGGCGATGATGATGAGAAGTCCCGTCTCGTAACCTTCGCGGGCATAGCCGCCGGCCTCGGTCAGCGGGAACCGGTCGATGATCCAGCCCAGGCCCGAGGCGATGGCGAAGACGCCCAGGAAGACGAAGACGTTGAGCGCCGAGTTCACCCGGCCGGCCAGGTTGAGCGGAAACTGACCGCAGAGCCAGGGGAAGGCCAGCGCCGACATGTTGGAGCTCAGCCCCAGCAGGATCCACGGCCAGTGGCCCGAAGGGTCCCAGCCCAGCGCGATCGATATCTGCGAGAAGATCAGCACCGAGACGCCGCCGGCCATGATGGCGTGCAGCGGGATGCCGTAGCGGGTCAGTACGTCGGCGACCACGCCGCCCAGCACGAAACCGGCCGTCAGGGCGATGCCCAGCGTCTGCAGATAGATCGCCACCGTCGCCTGATCGAACAGCGCCACGTCCTTCAGCCACAGGCCGGCCCACTGGTTGTGGATCGCCATGCCGGTCGCCATGGTCATCACCGCCATCGGCGCGATGCGCCAGTAGGCGCGGCTGGAGTAGACCCGCTTCAGGCTGCCCAGCAGCTCGCTGACGGGAATGGGGTTGGCGCTGCCCGGCTTTTCCGGGACCACGGTGAAGATCAGCAGCGAGGAGGCGGCGGATGCGCCCGCGATCCAGAAGAAGAGATCGTGCCAGGAAATGAAGGTGAGCAGGTGCTCCACCGGCGTCGTCGCCATCAGCGCACCGAGCCCGCCCATGCCCAGCAGGCAGCCGTTGACCAGCGGCCAGCGGTTCTGGGGGAACCACAGCGTGATCGCCTTGAACGAGCCCATCAGGCCGGCGGCGCAGCCGAGGCCGATCAGCGCCCGCCCGACGATCAGCGTCTCCGGGTTCGTGCCCAGGCCGAAGATCACTGCGCCCGCGCCGGCGATCAGCAGCAGCACCGTCTGCACCCGCCGGGGGCCGTAACGGTCGAGGGCCATGCCGACCGGCAGCTGCGCCAGGCCGAAGGCGAGGAAATACGCCGCGCCCACCAGTCCGAGCACGCCGGCGTCGAGCACCAGTTCCTCGCGGATGCGGTCGCCGATCAGCGAGGGCAGGGCGCGGTAGAGATAGGAAAGGAAATAGCCGCTGGCGAAGGGCAGGAATACCGTCGCGACGATCCTGATCCAGTAGCCCGATCCCGGCCGCTCGCTGTCGACCGCCGCCCGTCCTGACACGTCCGATCCTCCCCGGATCCGCTGCAACCTATGGCGCCGGCGCGTAGACGGCGACCGGTCTTGTTTTTCCCCGTACCCCGGTCTCCCCCATGGGTTCAAGGGCGGAGCCGTCTTCGCTGGCCCCGGCGTCGTGCAGGGCCTCGCTGACCAGCAGCGGCCGGCCGAGTGTACGGCACATGTCGACCAGCCGCGAGGCCGTGTTCATGGCGTCGCCGAGGAAGACGATCTCCTGACGGACATCGCCCATCTCTCCGATCACCACCGGTCCGGCGTGGATGCCGATGCGCAGCGCCGGCACTGCACCATGGATGTCCTTGTAGCGCGCTTCCGCCGCGGCCAGTAGCGCGTGAAATTCAATCCCGCATTGCAACGCGCGGCTCCGGCCGGCGGCCGTGTCGGGCCAGGACACGATAATCTCATCGCCGACATACTTGTGAATGACGCCGCCCAACTCGATCACCGGTGCGGACAGATCGCGGTAGACGTCGTTCAGGAAGCGGTGGAAGCCAAGATCCCCGATGCGTTCGGCGATCGCCGTGGAGCCGACGACGTCGGCGAACAACAGCACCCGATTCTCCACCACGGGGCGGTGATAGCGCCCGGTCAGGAAGTTCAGGAACACCGCCTGACCCAGCAGGCCGTTGATCGCCATGGCGAAGTTCACCCCGATGCTGAACAGGACCGAGAAGCCCACCTGGATGACCGTCTGGGCGTTCCAGCCGAAGGGATCGGCGCCTTCGATCGAAAATACCGTCGCGCCCGACCAGATACTCAGCATGATGGCGGCGAGGTAGATCAGCGAACGCACACCCACATTGCCGAGGAAGTTCAGCCGCCGGACCCACAGGCCTGCGGCGCGATTGACGTAGGTGTATTCCCAGGCGGTCAGCAGCCCGGCAATGAGCCCGCCGGTCCAGACGCCGCGCAGCGCGGCGCGGGCGTAGGCGCGGGTCTCCCCGTCACCATCGCCGGCGCCGGCGATGGCGAGACCGAACACCGCACCGAGGCTGGCGGCGATGCCGATGATGAGGAGCGAGATGCGGAGTTGCTGGCGCGTTCGTCGTTGCATGGCGGGACCGGACCGTGGTCTTGTCCGGCGGTCTGGACCGGACAGGGGAGAGCGGAGGGGTGAGACTAGCGCCGGAAGTGGCTGAGGCCAAAGCCCGCGGCGCGCCGGTGGTGGCGCTGGAATCCACGATTATCGCCCATGGCTTTCCGTGGCCGGACAACCTCGAACTGGCGCGGGAGATGGAAGACGCCGTGCGCGCGGCCGGGGCCGCGCCGGCGACGATCGCCATCCTCGACGGCGAGGTCCGGATCGGTCTCGCGCCCGCAGAAACGGAACGACTGGCCGGCGGCGGCGTCGCCAAATGCGCGCTCGGCGATGTGGCGGCGGCGATCGCGGCGGCCGGGGACGGCGCCACGACGGTCTCGGCCACGGCCCATCTGGCGCGCAGGGCGGGCATCGACGTCTTCGCCACGGGCGGGATCGGTGGGGTGCATCCCCGCACCGGCGACGACGCGCCCGACATCTCGGCCGACCTGCCTGCACTGGGCCGAACCTGTCTGCTGGTCGTCGCCTCGGGTGCGAAATCCATCCTCGATCTGCCTGCGACGCTCGAGGTGCTGGAAACCGAAGGGGTGGCCCTCGCGGGCTATGGCGTCGATATCCTGCCCGCCTTCCACACCGCTGACAGCGGCCTCGTGCTCCGCCATCGCGTCGACAGCCCGGCGGAGGCTGCAGCCCTGCTGCGCGCCCAGCGGAGGGTCGAGGCGCCGTCGGCGGTGCTGATCGCCAATCCGCCGCCGGCGGAATTCGCTATCGCCCGGGAGCGGCTGGACGGCTGGATCGCCAGGGCGGGCGCAGAGGCCGCGGCCGCCGGGATCGGCGGCGCGGGCCTGACGCCATGGCTGCTGCGCCGGCTGGACACGCTTTCGGAGGGCGAAACGACGCGGGTCAACCGCGCCCTGGCGATCGCCAACGCCCGTCTGGGAGCGGAGATCGCGGTGGCGTTCGCCGCGGCTTGAGCGGCGTCAGCCCCCGGCGGCGGCCTTCACCACCAGACAGTCGAGGCGCTTGCTCTTGAGGGTTTCGCAGGTTTCTCGCGCCTCGTCCCGGGTCAGCTCCAGGATCCGCGCCCGGTAGATGGAGCGCACCGTATCGGGTATCGATTCGATCGCCACCGGCCGGTTCTGCAGATAGGTCGGCGCGGCGGAGACGGCGAGGCGCGCGCCAGCGGTCGCCCGCTTCTGGGAACTGAAAGCGCCCACCTGGACGCCATAGGGGGCGTCGTCGGCGCGCCGCGCCGGCGGCGGCGGTACCGCCGCGTGGGCGCTGGAGACGACGGAAAGGTCGATGCCGGCAAGCGCCGAGGACGGCGCGCCCGTTCCGGGCCGGCCCGGGGGCAGCGGCATGGCGACGAGCTGTCGCGCCTTTTCCCGCTCGAGCGCCCGCTGGAAACCGATGCCGAGAATTTTCTTCATCTGCCGGTTGCGCCGTGCGCCGGTCTGACCGCCGATCACCACGGCGACGAGCCGGCGGCCATAACGCACCGAGGAGGCCGCCAGGTTGAAGCCGGACGCGTTGATGTAGCCGGTCTTGAGGCCGTCGACCCCCGGATAGCCGTTCAGCAGCTTGTTGGTCGAGGTATAGGTGCGGCCTTCCCAGGTGAATTTCCGGGTCGCGAACAGGTCATAGTACTCGGGGAAGTCGCGGATCAGCGCCAGCGCCAGGGTCGAGATGTCGCGGGCGGTGGATTTCTGATGGCGGTTGGGCAGGCCGTTGGCGTTGCGGAAGCTGGTGCGGATCATGCCCAGTTCCTGCGCCTTCTCGGTCATCTCGCGGGCGAACAGGATTTCGGTTTTCGCCATGGATTCCGCCAGCACGACCGCAGCGTCGTTGGCCGACTTGACGATCAGCGAAAGGATGGCGTCGCGCACCTTGATCGACCCGCCCCGTTTCAGACCCAGCTTGGAGGCGGGCATGCCCGCGGCGCGTTGCGATACGGGCAGACGCTGTTCCATGCCGAGGCGGCCGTCCCGCAGCGCCTCGAACGTGAGATAGAGCGTCATCAGCTTGGTCAGCGAGGCCGGATATATGAGCGTGTCGGGCCTGTAGTCGTAGAGCACCTGACCGGTCGCGGCGTCCACCACGATGCCGGTGTACTGGCGCTTTGCGTGCGCTGGCCCGGACAGGCCGACGAGAACCAGCGCCGCCGCCAGAAGGAGGGGCGCCAGCATCTGCGGGCCGAGTCGGGCGAATCTCTCGAGGGTCATATGGCTACCTCTGCCTGCGGGCCGATTCGAAGCGATTCGTCAATACCTTACCGGGTTGAGGCGGCCGGGTCTATGTGATGGTGCGATCAATACCTATATTTGCCCGAGGCGATGGGCGATCGGGTCCACGAGACGCTTTCGTCCCGCGACGATTCTCCGTTAATCTTCCCTTCCGAGCTTGCTGCTACCATCTGGACACCATGGCCGACAAACGTATCGATAACGACAGCGAGACGGGCGTCGTCACAAAGGCGAAGCCGAAGACCAAGAAGCCGTCGCTCTGGCGCGTGCTGATGCTGAACGACGATTACACTCCGATGGAATTTGTCGTCTACGTCCTGCAGCGCTATTTCAACAAGGATCAGGAAGCGGCGACGCAGATCATGCTGCACGTACACCAGAAGGGAGTGGGCGTCTGTGGCGTCTACCCCTACGAGGTCGCCGAGACCAAGGTCACCCAGGTCATCAACCTGGCGCGGGAGAACCAGCACCCCCTGCAATGCACACTAGAAAAGGCTGAATAGGCTTGCCCTCACTGTCCAAAAATCTCGAAGACACCCTGCGCCGCGCGCTCCGGCTGGCCGGAGAGCGGCGGCACGAATACGCGACGCTTGAGCATCTGCTGCTCAGTCTGACCGAGGACCAGGACGCTCTGGCAGTGCTGCGCGCCTGCAATGTCGACGTGGCCGCGCTGGGGCGCGACCTGACGGACTTCGTCGACACGCAGCTCAGCGACCTGGTGCAGGATTTCGAGGACGAGGCCAAGCCGACGCTGAGTTTCCAGCGTGTGGTCCAGCGGGCGCTGATCCACGTGCAGTCGTCGGGCCGCGAGGAAGTGACGGGCGCCAACATCCTGGTCGCCATCTTCGCCGAGCGTGAAAGCCACGCCGCCTACTTCCTGCAGCGCCAGGACATGACCCGTCTCGACGCCGTCAGCTACATCAGCCATGGAATCGCCAAGGCGCCCGGCATGAACGCCGCGCGTCCGGTCCGCGGCGCCGACGAGGAGCCCGTCGAAGGCGAGGAGAGCGAGGAGCCCGGCGAGACCGAAGAGGCCGAAGACGGCCGGCCCGAGACCGAGGCGCTCTCCGCCTATTGCGTCGACCTCAACGAGAAGGCGCGTTCGGGTAAGATCGATCCGCTGATCGGGCGCGCTCTGGAGATCGAGCGCACGATCCAGATCCTCTGCCGCCGCTCCAAGAACAACCCGCTCTACGTGGGCGAGCCCGGCGTCGGCAAGACCGCCATCGCCGAAGGCCTGGCGCGGCGCATCGTCGAGGGCGACGTCCCCGAGGTGCTGAAGGAGGCCACGATCTTCGCCCTCGACATGGGGGCGCTGCTGGCCGGCACGCGCTATCGCGGCGACTTCGAGGAACGGCTGAAGGCCGTCATCCGGGAGGTCGAGGACTATGACGGCGCGATCCTGTTCATCGACGAGATCCATACCATCATCGGCGCCGGGGCGACCTCCGGCGGCGCGATGGATGCGTCCAACCTGCTGAAGCCGGCGCTGGCTTCGGGCACGATCCGCTGCATCGGCTCGACGACCTACAAGGAATACCGCGGCTATTTCGAGAAGGACCGTGCGCTGCTGCGCCGGTTCCAGAAGATCGACGTCAACGAGCCGACGGTGGACGACGCCATCAAGATCCTCACCGGTCTGAAGCCGTACTACGAGGAACACCACAACGTCCGTTACACCCACGATGCGCTGAAGACGGCGGTCGAACTGTCGGCCCGCTACATCCATGACCGCAAGCTGCCCGACAAGGCCATCGACGTCATCGACGAGGTGGGCGCGGCCGAGATGCTGAAGCCGAACAACCGCCGCAGGAAGGTGCTGGGCGTGAAGGACGTGGAAGCGGTCATCGCCAAGATGGCCCGCATCCCGCCGAAGTCCGTCACCAAGAAGGACGAGAGCACGCTGGCCAACCTGGAATCCGACCTCAAGCAGGCGGTGTTCGGCCAGGACTCGGCGGTCGAGGCGCTGGCCTCGGCGGTCAAGCTGGCCCGCGCCGGCCTCCGCGAACCGGAAAAGCCGATCGGCAGCTATCTGTTCTCCGGCCCGACCGGCGTCGGCAAGACAGAGGCCGCGCGGCAGCTGGCCGAAACCATGGGGCTGGAACTCCATCGCTTCGACATGTCGGAATACATGGAGCGTCACACAGTCAGCCGTCTGATCGGCGCGCCGCCGGGCTATGTCGGTTTCGATCAGGGCGGCCTGCTGACCGACGCGATCGACCAGCATCCGCATTCGATCCTGCTGCTCGACGAGATCGAGAAGGCCCATCCGGATGTCTTCAACCTGCTGCTGCAGGTGATGGACCACGGCAAGCTGACCGATCACAACGGCAAGAAGATCGACTTCCGTAACGTCATCCTGATCATGACCACGAACGCCGGCGCCGCCGAGATGCAGAAGCAGGCCATCGGTTTCGGCCGCGGGCTGAAGGAGGACGAGGACTCCGAGGCGATCAAGAAGATCTTCACGCCGGAGTTCCGCAACCGCCTCGACGCCGTGATCGCCTTCGCGCCGCTTGGACCGGAAGTGGTGGCCCGCGTGGTCGACAAGTTCGTCCTGCAGCTCGAGGGCCAGCTCATCGACCGCAACGTCACCATCTCCCTGACCGACGCCGCACGGAGCTGGCTCGCCGACCGAGGCTACACGGTGGAGTTCGGCGCCCGGCCGCTGGCCCGGGTGATCCAGGAATCCATCAAGCAGCCGCTGGCGGAGGAGTTGCTCTTCGGCAAGCTGAAGAAGGGCGGGCATGTGAAGGTGCGGCTGGCCGAGGGCAAGCTCGCCTTCGACCTGGAAGCCGCGCCCGAAAAGCCCGGGAAATCGAAGAAGTCCGGCGGCGGCAAGCGGAAGAAGTCGGTTTCCCAGAACACCAACTGAGGTCCCGGCCGGCGGCCGCGCGGCCGCCGGCTTGACCTTCCCCCTGCGGGAGGGATGAGACTGCATCTTCCAAAGCAGTATCCGGAATCGACATGAGGCTGGTTTCTCTTGCCTTTGCGGCCGCGGTGATCGCGGCGACCCTGGCCGGCATCTGGTGGCTCGGCCAGAGTCCCGATTCCGGCGGCGGCGCGCAGGTGGCCGTTGACGTACCGGATCTGTCAGCCGAGGCCGAAGCCGGCGCAGCGGTGTTCAAGCGGAGCTGCGTCGTCTGCCACGGCGCCAATGCGGCCGGGGGCCCGGGCGGCCCGCCGCTGGTCCACCGGATCTACGAGCCCTCACACCATGGCGACGGGGCCTTCGTTCGCGCCGTCCGGCAGGGCGTTCGTCAGCATCACTGGAACTTCGGCGACATGGCGCCGGTACCCGGCGTCAGCGATCAGGAACTCGCGCAGATCATCGCCTATGTCCGCGAACTCCAGCGCGCCAACGGGATCGAATAGCGGTGTCCCCCGTTTCACGCGTCATTGACTTGATTCCGGCGGCCTGTCGGTCCGAGCTGGAGTCGTCATGAAGTTCCCCGCCGCCGATATCCGTTTTCTGCTCGTCCTCGCGATGCTGATCGGGCTGCTGGCCCCGCTGGGCGCGTTCGCCCTGGGGACAGGCCATATGAATCATGACGATGGCCATGTCTTTCATCGGCACGGGGGCGCGGCTGTCCCGTCCGCGATCGACGACCATGACCGCGTTGGCTGTTCGGTCGCCACGCCGTGCGACCACGGCTTCTGCGCCAGCCTCGCCCTGCCGGAACCGGTGTCCGTTCGGACGCCGAAGGCGGCGCGCCATGACGGCGCCGTCGACGCGCTTGTCGACGGACTCGCGTCGCGGCCCATGCCACCGCCGCCCAGACCGCTCTCCTGAAGCCCCGACTACCGCCGGTTCTCCGGCGACCCGACCTATCAATCCACGCGCCGCATTCGCGCGATAGATGGCGTGTGTTCAGGAGACATGAAAATGAAATCCATCCAAAATCTTCGTGGCCTCGCCATGGCTCTTCTTTCTGCCGCGGCCCTGACGGCTGGCGGGCACGCAGCGCTGGCCGCGGGTGACCACGGTGGCGGTCATGGGCACGGCGAGAAGCAGGCCGATCGTGGCCATGGCACGGGCGAACACGGCCATGCCAGCCGCCCCGATATCGGGCATGCCGGCGATCCGAGCGAGTTGGATCGTACGGTCGACGTCATCATGCTCGACAACCGGTTTGAACCGGAGAAGCTGAGTATCCAGGAGGGCCAGACCGTCCGCTTCGTCGTCACCAACAAGGGCAATCTGGTTCACGAGTTCAACATCGCCACGGCGGCGATGCACAGCGCCCACCAGGAAGAAATGATGGAGATGATGCAGAAGGGCGTGCTGGGCGCCGACACGATCCATCATGACAGGATGGGCGAGCACGGCATGCGCCACGATCACGCCAACAGCATCCTGCTGGAGCCGGGCGAGAGCGGTGAGGTCGTCTGGACCTTCGACACGGACGCCGAACTGGAATTCGCCTGCAATGTACCCGGGCATTACGAATCCGGCATGAAGGGCCCGATCCGGCTGCACCAATGATCGCTCTTCATCCGAAACAGGGAAGACAACACATGCGCAATTTCGCAATCGCGCTCGCCGCGGCAACGCTCGTCCTGGGCGCCGGCGCCGGCGCCGTCTCGGCGGGCGAGTACGAGATCACCGTCGACCGGGTCGGGATCGACACCGGAGATTTCACCCGCACGGGTGTCGGTTTCAACGGGGCCAGCCCCGGGCCTGTCCTCCGGTTCAGGGAGGGCGAGGACGTGACCATCAGAGTCACCAACAACCTCACCGAAAGCACCTCGATCCACTGGCACGGGCTGATCCTGCCCTACCAGCAGGACGGCGTGCCGGGTATCAGCTATCCCGGCATTCCGGCCGGCGAGACCTTCACCTACCGCTTTCCCATCGTGCAGAGCGGCACCTACTGGTTCCACAGCCACACCGGATTCCAGGAACCCGACGGCGCTTATGGCGCCATCGTCATCGAGCCGAAGGAGCCCGAACCCTACGTCTGGGACCGGGAGTACGTCGTGCAACTGGCCGACGCGCACCCCCATTCGGGCGACCGCATCATGCGCAATCTCAAGATGATGCCGGACTACTACAACCGGAAACAGCGGACGCTGTTCGACTTCCTGGGCGATGCCGAGGACAAGGGCTTCGGTGCGGCCCTGAGCGACCGCAAGGCCTGGGGCGACATGCGGATGATGCCGACGGACATCGAGGATCTGCAGGGCTTCACGCCGCTGATCAACGGCAAGGGCCCGGCGCAGAACTGGACGGGTCTGTTCGAGCCCGGCGAACGGGTCCGGCTCCGCTTCATCAACTCCTCCGCGATGACCTATTTCGACATCCGCATTCCCGGCCTGGAGATGACCGTGGTGCAGGCCGACGGCAACGAGGTCCAGCCGGTCGCCGTCGACGAGTTCCGCATCGCCGTGGCCGAAACCTTCGACGTCATCGTGGAGCCGAAGGACGACCGCGCCTACACCATCTTCGCCGAATCCATGGGCCGCACGGCCTATGGCCGGGGGACGCTCGCGCCCAGGGAAGGCATGGCGGCCGAGGTGCCGGCGCTGCGCGACGCGCCCCTGCTGACCATGGCCGATATGGGCATGGCACATGGCGAACATGGTGAGATGGACCACGCCGCGATGGGGCACGATGCGCCGAAGCCGGAGACGATGGACCACTCGAAGATGGACCACGCGGCAATGGGCCACGGAGAAACCGAGCCGCTGCGGGGCCCCGATCCCTTCTATGCGCCGGGCAGCGGCCTCGCCCCTGAGGCGGCGGATGGCGGACGGTTTCTGTCCTATGCCGATCTTAAGGCCCGGACGCCGCTCTACCCGCATCGTCCGGCCACGCGGGAAATCGAATTGAAGCTGACGGGCAACATGGAGCGTTACATGTGGTCCATCAACGGCGTGAAATACGCCGACGCCGAGCCGATCCGGCTGCAGTACGGCGAGCGTGTGCGCTTCAGGTTCGTCAACACGACCATGATGACCCATCCCATGCACCTGCACGGCATGTGGTCGATCCTCGACAACGGCAGCGGCGAATGGAACCCGGTCAAGCACGTCATCAGCGTGGCGCCGGGGACCACGGTCTATATGGAGACCGAGGTCGACGCGCCGGGCCAGTGGGCGTTCCACTGTCACCTGTCCTATCACGCCGACGCCGGCATGTTCCGGAAGGTCATCGTCGAGGGCGGTCCGCAGGACAAGGCCGCGGAACTGGATGCAAGGGAGCGCGGCTGAACCATGCGCACATTCTGGAAAAGACTGACCGGGGCGCTGGTCCCGGCCGTCCTGGTGGTGCCTGCCGCCGAGGCGGAACCGCTGATCTGGGGCATTCAGGTCGAACAGGCCGAATACCGCATCGATGAGGGTTCGGACGTTGCCGCGTGGGATTTCGACGTGCTGGCCGGCAGCGACGAGTTGAAGGTCGTCTGGCGCAGCGAAGGGGAATACGCCACGGGCGAAGAAGCCTTCGAGACGCTGGAGAACCAGCTTCGGCTTCAGACGCCGGTGACGGATTTCTTCGACGCCGTCGCCGGCGTGCGGCTGGATACGCCCAAGGGCCCGAACCGGCTCCACGGCGTGATCGGTCTGCACGGTCTGACCCGGCAGTGGTTCGAGGTCGACGCGGATCTGTTCGTCTCGGACCATCCGTCCCTCCGGTTCGAGGTGGAGTACGAGGGCCTGATCACCAACCGGATCGTCTTCGTGCCGTCGATCGAAATCGATCTGCCGTTCACCGATGACGCGGCGGCGGGGCAGGGCGCGTTCGGTCCGACGCTGGAGGTGGGCGGACGCATCAGCTACGACCTGGTGGACCGGCTCGTCTCGCCCTATGTCGGCGTCCACTACGAACGGAAGTTCGGCGAAACCGCCGATCTTGCGCGGGCGGATGGCGAAGAGGCCGGCACCGTCTTCTTCGTCATCGGCACGCGCTTCATGTTCTGACCGGCCATTTCCCCGGCGCCTTCGCGCGCGCCGGGGAATCCGCCTGACCTTCCAGTTACTGGAAACACCATCTTGAGAATTGCGGGGTCCGTCCCGCGCTTCGCCTGCCAGTGGAGAATGCCTTCATGCCCGTCCGATCCCTCCGCCGTTCCCTTGCCACGCTGCTGGTGGCGCTGTCCGTGCTCTTCGCGGGCGGCATGTTCGCCGCTCCCCACGATGCGCACGCCGCCGCGCCAACCATGACCGTCTACAAGTCGCCCTGGTGCGGCTGTTGCGCCAAATGGGTGGAGCACATGCGCCGCCATGGCTTCGACGTGAAGGTTATCGAGATGGAAGATCTCGAGCCGGCGAAGCGCATGTTCGGTGTCGATCCCGATCTGGCCTCCTGCCACACCGCCGGCGTGGGCGGCTATGTCATCGAGGGCCATGTGCCTGCGCGGGAGGTCAAGCGGCTGCTGGAAGAGAAGCCTGCGGCGCGCGGTCTCGCCGTGCCCGGCATGCCCGTCGGTTCCCCCGGCATGGAGCAGGGCGGGGGCAACGATCCCTATTCGGTGATCCTTTTCACGGGCGAGAGCCGCGAGGTCTACGCCCGCTACTGAGGCGGCCAGGACGCCCTTCCAAGGTTGGAATTCCATGAGCAGCCACGCACATCATGTCCACGCCACCGCATCGGGTGACGTCGTGACCGATCCGGTCTGCGGTATGTCGGTCGACACAGCCGCCGGCAAGCCCAGCCTCGTCCATGAGGGCGAGACCTATCACTTCTGTGGGCGGCGCTGTCACGACCGCTTCGAGGCGGACCCCGAGTTCTACCTGACCGGCGCACACAAGCGCCGCCCGAAGGCCGCGCCGAAAGGCACGCAGTACACCTGTCCGATGCACCCGGAGATCGTGCAGGATCATCCCGGCGATTGCCCCAAATGCGGCATGGCGCTGGAGCCCATGGGGGTACCCGCTGACGGTCCCAACCCGGAACTGGTGGATTTCACCAGGCGCTTCATCGTCAGCGCGGCGCTTGCCGTGCCGATCTTCTTTCTCGCGATGAGCCACATGTTGGGGCTACCCTTCCGCCACTGGCTGGGCGAGCGTCCTGCGATCTGGCTCGAGCTGGCGCTGGCGACGCCGGTCGTGCTCTGGGCGGCGCTGCCCTTCTTCAAGCGGGGCTGGAACTCGATCGTCAACCGCAGTCCCAACATGTGGACGCTGATCGCCATCGGCACCGGCGCGGCCTACGCCTACAGCGTCGTGGCGGCCGTCGCCCCGGGGATCTTCCCGCCCTCCTTTGTCCGCGCCGACGGCACCGTCCCTGTCTACTTCGAGGCTGCGGCCGTGATCATCGCGCTGGTCTTCCTGGGTCAGGTGCTGGAACTGCGGGCCCGGGAGCGGACCGGCAGCGCGATCCGTGCGCTGCTCGACCTGGCGCCGAAGACCGCGCGGCGGATCAACGAGAACGGGACCGAGCGCGAGGTTCCGCTGGAGAACATCCTGGAAGGCGACCGGCTGCGCGTCCGTCCGGGCGAAAGCGTGCCCGTCGACGGCGTCGTGCTGGAAGGGCGCTCGGCGGTTGACGAAAGCATGATCTCCGGCGAGCCGGTGCCGGTGGAGAAAACCGAGGGCGACGCCGTCACCGGCGGCACGCTGAACCGCAACGGCGGACTGGTTATCCGGGCCGAGCGGGTCGGCGCCGACACCATGCTGTCGCGCATTGTCGACATGGTCGCCCAGGCCCAGCGCTCGCGGGCGCCGATCCAGGGCCTCGCCGACAGGGTTGCGTCATGGTTCGTGCCCGCCGTGGTTCTGGTGGCGATTGTTGCATTCATCGTCTGGTCGGTGTTCGGTCCTTCGCCGGCCATGGTCTACGCCCTGGTGGCAGCCGTCTCCGTCCTCATCATCGCCTGTCCATGTGCGCTGGGCCTGGCGACGCCCATGTCGATCATGACGGCCACCGGCCGCGGCGCCCAGGCGGGCGTGCTGGTCCGCGATGCCGAGGCGCTGGAACGCTTCGCCCGCGTCGACACGCTGGTGGTCGACAAGACGGGTACGCTGACCGAGGGCCGGCCGGAACTGACCGACGTGGTCGCCGCGGACGGCTGGTCGGAAGCGGACGTCCTGGGTCTGGCCGCCGCGCTGGAGAAGGGTTCCGAGCATCCGCTGGCCGAAGCGGTCCTGAAGGGCGCCGAAGCACGCGGCGTGGCGGCCGGCGCGACGTCGGACTTCGAAGCCGTCACCGGCAAGGGCGTGAAGGGCCGGGTGGACGGCCGGGCCATCCTGATGGGCAACCGCGCCATGATGGACGACGCCGGTATCGACGTCGGCGCCTGGCAGGCGACGGGCGACGACCTGCGCGATGCGGGCCGAACCGTGATGTACGTCGCCGCTGATGGCGGGCTCGCCGGCCTTGTCGCCGTGGCGGATCCGATCAAGGCGAATGCAAAGGACGCCATCCGGCAACTCAGGGAAGCCGGCCTGGAAATCATCATGGCGACCGGCGACAACGCGCGGACGGCCAAAGCCGTGGCCGACGAACTCGGTATCGACGAGGTGCGCGCCGACGTGCTGCCGGAAGACAAGAAAGCGCTGGTCGACGAACTGCATGGCCGGGGGCGGCGGGTCGCCATGGCCGGCGACGGCGTCAACGACGCCCCGGCGCTGGCGGCGGCCGATGTCGGGATCGCCATGGGCACGGGCGCGGACGTCGCCGTGGAGAGCGCCGGCTTCACGCTGGTGAAGGGCGACCTGTCCGGCGTGGTGCGGGCGCATCGGCTCGCCCGGGCGACCATCGCCAATATCCGCCAGAACCTGTTCTTCGCCTTCATCTACAACGCCGCCGGCGTGCCGATCGCGGCAGGCATCCTCTATCCCGTCACCGGCACGCTGCTGTCGCCGATGATCGCGGCGGCGGCGATGAGCCTGTCGTCGGTCTCGGTGATCTCCAACGCCCTCAGGCTGCGGGCGCTGAAGCTCTAGAGTGACCCAATGTTCGATCGAACCGTCCAGACTTGTCGCCCTTGGACTTGATCCAAGGGGCCAGCAAAACGTCGAACTGGGTCCTGGGGTCAAGCCCCAGGACGCCAAGTCATTCAATCGCTTCGTGTGGCATTCGATCGAAACGACGGGTAGCGGATCGTTCGGTCGCGATGGCGCTGCCGGTTCAGGCCTCGACCTTGCAGAGCACTTCGGCGATCTGGATGGCGTTGAGGGCCGCGCCCTTGCGCAGGTTGTCGCCCGCCACGAACAGGGCGAGGCCGTTTTCGCATGTCGGATCGCGGCGGATGCGGCCGACGAAGACCGGGTCCTGGCCCGCCGATTCCAGCGGGTTGGGGACTTCGCTGAGCACCACACCGGGTGCGTCCTTCAACAGCGCGACGGCCGTCTCCACGTCGATCGGACGCTCGAACTCGGCATTGATCGACAGCGCGTGACCGGTGAAGACGGGGATACGCACGCAGGTGCCGCTGACGGGCAGGTCCGGGAGTTCCAGGATCTTCCGGGTCTCGTCGCGCAGCTTGATCTCTTCCTCCGAATAGCCGTCCTCGACCAGCTTGTAGTTCAGCGGTACGGCGTTGAAGGCGATGGGCACGGCCCACTTCCGGGGCTCCGGCAGGTCGAGGGCGTGGCCGTCATAGGCCAGCTTCGCGGCGTCCGCGCCGGCGGCCTGGATCTGCTCGTTGAGTTCCTCGATGCCGGCCACGCCCGCGCCGGAGACGGCCTGGTAGGTGCTGGCGATCAGGCGCTTGAGCCCGGCCGCGGCATGCAGCGGCTTCAGCGCCGGCATCGCCGCCATCGTGGTGCAGTTGGGGTTGGCGATGATGCCCTTCGGCAGCGAGGCGAGCGCGTGCGGATTGACCTCGGCCACCACCAGAGGCACCTCCGGGTCGCCGCGCCAGGCCGAGGAATTGTCGATGACGATCGCCCCGGCCGCCGCGGCCTTCGGCGCCAGCTCCTTCGAGGTGGCGCCGCCGGCGGAGAAGAAGACGATGTCGAGGCCGGCGAAGTCCGCCGTCGCGGCGTCCTCGACCGTGATCTGCTCGCCGCCCCACGAAATGGTCTTGCCGGCGGAGCGGGCGGAGGCGAAGAGGCGCAGCGAGGCGAGCTCGAAGTTCCGCTCGGCCAGGAGTTCGCGCATCATCTGGCCCACCAGGCCGGTGGCGCCGACGATGCCGACATGGGGCGGACGGGCGAAGGGAATGACAGGGTTCATGTGAAAGGCGTCTCCTTGTGTCGGGGGAGGCGCGGGAAGGGCCGGATACGTCGGACCGCCCCGCGCTCTGGCGGGGCCGGGTCGGCTGGACGGTACCTCAGACCGTACGCGCAGCCGACCGCGCCCCGCCGCAGCGGGTCGTTTTGTCGGTCGGCTTGTAGGTGTCCTGACGGGTCATGATGGTGCGAAGTAGGCACAATCGGCGCGAATGTAAATCCCAGTGCGGGACATGCGACATCGAGGACAGCAGGCGATGAACATAGGCGACGCGGCCCGGGCGGCCGGGCTTCCCACCAAGACGGTGCGCTATTACGCCGATATCGGGCTCGTGGGCCCGTCGGCGCGGCGCGACAACGGCTACCGAGACTATGGCGCGCCGGAAGTGAGCAAGCTCCGCTTCGTCCAGCGCGCACGCAGCTTCGGCTTCTCCATCGAGGAGTGCCGGGAGCTGCTGGCGCTCTACGAGGACCGCAGCCGCGCCAGCGCCGACGTCAAGGCCATCGCGCTGGAGCGCATCGCCGAGATCGAGGCCAAGATGGCGGAACTGCAGAAGCTGCACGACGAACTGAAGCATCTCGCCGACTGCTGCTCGGGCGATCACCGGCCCGACTGCCCGATCCTGGACGGGCTGTCGGCGGGCCTTCTCGACAAGGCCTGAGCCCGGCGCTATAAGCGCGGCCCATGCGCACCGGCAGCCGCCAGATACGGACGATCGATCGAATTACCTGCCCGGTCCTGTGACGCCGGGGCCGGGATACCGCCGCCTTTTCCGATCCGTATTGCCGATATTGAGCCAGGGGCTCCGATCATGACCCGAGACTACAAAGACACCGTCTTCCTGCCGAAGACCGACTTCCCCATGCGTGCCGGCCTGCCCCAGAAGGAGCCGGAGATGCTCGAGCGCTGGGAGCGGATGGAGATCTGGAAGAAGCTGCGCGAGAGCTCGAAGGGCCGCGAGAAGTTCATCCTCCACGACGGCCCGCCCTACGCCAATGGCGACATCCACATGGGCCACGTCCTCAATAAGGTGCTGAAGGACGTCATCAACCGCTCACGGCAGATGATGGGCTATGACGCCAACTACGTCCCCGGCTGGGACTGTCACGGCCTGCCCATCGAGTGGAAGATCGAGGAGAAGTACCGCAAGGCCGGCCGCAACAAGGACGAGGTGCCGGTCAACGAGTTCCGCCGCGAATGCCGCGAGTTCGCCGATCACTGGATCGACGTGCAGCGCGAGGGCTTCAAGCGCCTCGGCGTCTTCGGCGACTGGGAGCGGCCCTATCTGACGATGGACTACAAGTCCGAGGCCGTCACCGTGGCCGAACTGCTCAAGTTCCTGATGGACGGCAGTCTCTACAAGGGCTCCAAGGCGGTGATGTGGTCAGTGGTCGAGAAGACCAGCTTGGCCGAGGCGGAGATCGAGTACCACGACCACACCTCGACGACGATCTGGGTGCGCTTTCCCGTCATCCGGACCGAGGATCCGGCGCTGGAAGGCGCCTCGATCGTGATCTGGACCACCACGCCCTGGACGATCCCGGGCAACCGCGCGCTCGCCTATGGCGAGGAGATCGATTACGGCGTCTACCAGGTGGAGGCCGTGGCGGAAGGCTCGCTGGCGAAGGCGGGCGAGAAGCTGGCGCTGGCCGACGCGCTGGCGGAGAGCGTGCGCGAGGCCGCCGGCATCGAGAGCTGGACGAAGGTGGCAGAGGTCACGAAGCCGGCCGGCACCGTCTGCCGCCATCCGCTGAGCGATCTGGGCTACACCTACGAGGACCGGCTGCTGCCGGCGGACTACGTCACCACCGACCAGGGCACGGGGTTCGTCCACATCGCACCGGGCCACGGCGCGGAGGACTTCGATCTGGGTGTCGAAAACGGCGTCGAAGTGCCTGATACCGTTGCCGAAGATGGTCTCTACTATCCGCATGTGCCGCACTTCGCCGGAATGCATGTCTTCAAGGTCGACGGTCCGATGATCGAGACGCTGACCGGGCATGGCGGCCTGCTGGCGCACGGCAAGATCACCCACTCCTATCCGCACAGCTGGCGCTCCAAGGCGCCGCTGATCTTCCGCAACGCGCCGCAGTGGTTCATCTCCATGGAGAAGACCGGCATCCGGGAGAAGGCGCTGAAGGCGATCTCGGAAACGGCGTTCTATCCGAAATCCGGCCAGCGCCGGCTGAACGGGATGATCGAGAACCGTCCTGACTGGCTGCTCTCGCGCCAGCGCGTCTGGGGCGTGCCGATCACCGTCTTCGTCGACAAGCGCACCGGCGAGCCGCTGCGCGACGAAAGGGTCAACGAAAGGATCCTCGAGGCGATCCAGGCCGAAGGCTGCGACGCCTGGTTCGGCAATGACGCCGCCTTCTTCCTAGGCGACGACTACAGCGCCGACGACTACGAGAAGGCCAGCGACATCCTGGACGTCTGGTTCGATTCAGGCACCACGCACGCCTTCTGCCTGGAGATGCGCGACGACCTGAAATGGCCCGCCGACCTTTATCTGGAGGGCACGGACCAGCATCGCGGCTGGTTCCATTCGTCGCTGCTGGAAAGCTGCGGCACGCGCGGCCGCGCGCCCTATGACGCGGTGCTGACCCACGGCTTCATCCTCGACGAGAAGGCCGAGAAGATGTCGAAGTCGTCCGGCAACGCGCTGGGGCCGAAGGACGTGTTCGGCCAGTACGGCGCCGATATCCTGCGGCTCTGGGTGGCCGCCGCCGACTATACCGAGGATCTGCGGTTCGGCCCCGGCATCCTGAAGGCGACCGCCGATTCCTACCGCCGGCTGCGCAACACGCTGCGCTTCCTGCTGGGCAATCTGCATGACTTCGAGGAGAGCGAGCGTCTGGACCCGGCGGAGATGCCGGAACTGGACCGCTACCTGCTGCATCGCCTGGCGGTGATGGACCGGACGGTGCGGGAGGCGCTGGCGGTCTACGACTTCCACGATGTCTTCGTCGCGCTGCACAATTTCTGCGCCATCGAGCTGTCGTCGTTCTACTTCGACATCCGCAAGGACGTGCTCTATTGCGACCGTCCGGATTCGATCCGCCGCCGCGCGACGCGCACGGTGCTCGACCGGCTCTATCACTGCCTGGTGACCTGGTTCGCGCCGATCCTCGCCTTCACCGCCGAGGAAGCCTGGCAGTCGCGCTATCCGGACGAGAACGACAGCGTTCACCTGAAGCTGTTCCCCGAGGCGCCGTCCGGCTGGCTGGACGACACGCTGGCGGAGAAGTGGAACCGCATCTTCGAGATCCGCCGGGTCGTCACCGGCGCGCTGGAGGTGGAGCGGCGCGAGAAGCGCATCGGTGCCAGCCTGCAGGCCTCGCCGGTCGTCTACCTGTCCGCGGACGACGCGTCGAAGCTGGAGGGTCTGGACATGGCGGGCCTGTTCATCACCTCGGGCGCGGCGGTTTCCACCGAACCCGCGCCGGCCGACGCCTTCCGCCTGGAAGACGTCGACGGCGTGGCCGTGAGCCCGCGCCGGGCCACCGGTGCCAAGTGCGGGCGCTGCTGGATGGTGCTGGAGGAAGTGCCCGAGGAGGGTGCGCTGTGCAACCGCTGCAGCGACGCCGTGGCCGTCCACGACGCCGCCGCCGCCTGAACCGGCTTCAGGCCCGGCGCGCCCTGGTCTGCCGGGGCTCGACGGCTTCGATCCCCAGCCGCTGGCAGGCCGCCTCCAGGATGCGGGCGAGGAACTCCGAATAGCGCAGCCCCTCCAGGCCCGCGGCGAGGTTCATCTTTCCGTCCCAGCACCAGCCCGGATTGGGATTCACCTCCAGCAGCCGGATCTGGCCGGCCGCATCGGCGCGGAAGTCGAAGCGGGCATAGTCGCGGCAGCCCAGCCGGTCGAACAGCCGGCTGGCATGGCTCACCAGCGCACGCTGGTCGTCGGCGGAAAGCCGCGCGCCCACATAGCGGATGTCGTTCCAGTAGGGCGAGTCGGGCTCGTACTTCGATTCATAGCCCAGAATCCGCGGCAGACCCTGGTCGAGGCGCCCGTAGTCGACTTCCAGCACGGGCAGGACATGGAACTCCCCGCCCGGGTTGCCGATCAGGCCGACGGTGTATTCGGCTCCCGTCAGGAACTCCTGGATGAGAATGGGACGTTCGCCGAACTCCCGCTTCAGCGTGTCGAGGCGCTGGATCAGGCCCGTGGTGTCGTGGACGATGGCGTCCTTGGTGATGCCGATGGAACTGTCGCCGAAATTGGGTTTCAGGATCGCCGGGAAGATGCCGGGCAGATTGGCGGCCTGATCCCCCGGCCTGAGATAGGTCTCCGCCGGCACCGGGATATCGAGAGAGGCCGCGACCGCGCGCACCAGCGCCTTGTCGTAGCAGGCGGCGAGACAGGCCGGACCCGCTCCCGTATAGGGCAGCTTCAGCAGATCGAGGCGCGCCGGGACGTGCAGTTCCTGGAAGGCGTCGTTGTTCCAGCCCTCGTCGCACAGGTTCAGCACCAGGTCGCAATGGGCGGCCTCCAGCGCGGTGTCGAAGGCGGCGTGGTTGTCCAGATAGCTGAAGCGGTAGCCCTCCAGCTCCGCCAGCGCATTCTTCAGCCGGTCGACGGTTGCGAAGTCCTCGGCATTGAACTGCCCGTTCAACTTCACCGAATCCGGCAGGGCGGGATCGCCGAGCAGGACCGCGACCTCCAGCGCCCGGTCGCGCTTGCGCCGGGTCGGTTGCCGCCGCGGCGCGATCGCCGTGACGATCTCCCGGTGGGCCATCATGCCGAGGTCCTGATTGCGCTCCGAACTGCCCGACAGGCGGCCGTGAAAGCGGACGTCGCCGAAACCCGCCCTTTCCAGCAGCGCGGCGATGCCGGCGCGGTTGTAGAGCCGTTCGGCGTAGAACTGGTCGGCAAGCACGCCGCGTTCGTCGTGGACCACCACCTCGCGGCTGATCAGCCGGCTGCCGTCGGCGGAAAGGCCGCGCTCGCGGCAGACGAAATGGTTCTGGTCGATCCATTCCCAGGAGCGCTTCTCGAAGTGCTCCCGAATCCAGTCGCCGTCCGTGAGGTCCAGATAGACGCGCCCGCCGGGTGCCAGGGCGCGCAGCGCGCGCTTCAGCACTTTCAGGTCGTCATCCTCGCTGGCGAAGTAGCCGAAGGAATTGCCCATCAGCATCACCAGGTCCTGGCTCATCTCGGCCACACGAAGCTGGCGCGCATCGCCCTCCCGAAACTGGATCGGCAGCGCGGCTGCCTCGGCGCGCTGGCGCGCCAGACGGATCAGGTAATGGGAGCGGTCGACGCCCGTGACATGGCGGAAGCCGCGCCGGGCCAGCTCGATGGCGTGGCGGCCCTGGCCGCAGCACAGATCGAGCACGCGGTCCGAGACGCCGACGCCGGTGGCCGAGAGCAGCAGGTCGATCTCGGCGGTCGTGGCGGCTGCGTTCTCCACCACGTCGCCGTCGGTCTTCAGATAGATGTCGTCGAAAAGGTCGCGCCACCACTCGGCGGGGAGATGGCTTTCCAGGTCCGCGATCGGGCCGAGAAAGGTCCGCGCGCGCGCGCCGCGGCCCTGAGGCTGCGAAGGGGATTTCGCCGTGACGCCACGGCGGGTAGGGGAGCTGGACACGGACGGTCTCTCCTTGCGCTCAAACGGTTTCGCTGCCGTGAGCGTCTGTGGATCCGTGCAGCTTGATGGCGCCATATACGCCGTTTTTTCCGGCTTGCAAGCGGTTGTGACAGACGCTGCGGATTCATGCGTCCGACGTAGTCCGGCATTGACAACAGCCTTGCGTCGCCTAGGTTTTAGAAGGTTTTGGCACGAACCTCTCGCCGGGTAATGGACCTGCCACATGCATGAGCCAGACTACTCGTCGATGTTCCTGAAAGAACTGACCAAACGCCGGAGCTGTTTTCCGGTGATCCATGAGACTGGGTGAACTGACTATGCCGATCGGAACTGTGAAATGGTTCAACACCGTCAAGGGCTATGGCTTCATTGCTCCGGAAGACGGGTCGCAGGATGTGTTCGTGCACATCTCCGCTGCCGAGCGCGCGGGCCTCGATGGTCTTCGTGACGGTCAGAAGCTTGAGTACGAACTCGCGAAGGGCCGTGACAACCGAATGTCCGCACAGGATCTGAAGGTGATCGACTGATCGTCGACTGACACGACCAGGGGACGATGCCGGCGGTCCCCGCCGACCATCCCGCGAAATCTCTGAACTGGCTGAACGGCACGTCTCAATCCCGCAGGAACGAGATGTGCCGTTGGCTTTTTCCGGCGATAGCGGGACCGGGCTTCCCAGCCGGCGCAACTACCAAGGAAAGGGCATCGCACATGGCTGAGGTAAAGACCGGCGATACCGTCCGAGTGCACTATGAAGGATCTCTGGAGGACGGTCGCAAGTTCGACAGTTCCCTCGACCGCGAGCCGATCGAGCTCACGGTGGGATCCGGCCAGGTGATTTCCGGCTTCGAGAATGCCGTCGTGGGCATGGAGGAAGGCGACTCCAGGACCGTCACCGTTCCGCCCGAGGAAGGCTATGGCCCGCACGATCCGAACCTGCTGCACAAGGTGGACCGGGAACAGGTGCCCGACGAGATCGACCTGCAGGTCGGCGCGCAGCTCCAGGCCACGGACCGTCAGGGCCAGGTGATCGCGCTGACCGTCGCCGATTTCGACGACAGCACCGTCACCCTGGACGCCAACCATCCGCTGGCCGGCCAGGATCTGACTTTCGACGTGAAGGTCGTCGAAATCGTCAAGTGAGGGGCGGGGCGGCTTCGGCCGCCCCCCGCCATTCCGGTTCCGACGATGCGCCGGCGCGGTGGCCGTACCGCGCCGGGCCGGGAGCCGTGCGCCCGTTCAGATCGTCATGACCACGTTCTCCGGCGTCTCGCCGCGGGCGATCCTGTCCAGGTTCGAGGCGACGAAGACCCAGCGGCGGTCGATCTGCTCCTGCGTCCAGCCGGAGTTGTGCGGCGTCATGATGACGTTGTCGAGTTCGTGCAAGGGATGGCGCGAGGGCCGGGGATTCGGCTCGTCCCGCCCGGGGTAGCGCCACCACACGTCGATGACCGCGCCGCCGATACGGCCGTTCTTCAGGGCGTCGTAGATCGCGTCCTCGTCGATGATGGCGCCCCGTCCGACATTGATGACAACTCCTGTCGGCTTCATCGCGCCAAGGCGGTCGGCGTCGAGCAGGCCCCGCGTGGCTTCGTTCAGCGGGCAGGCGACGACCACGTAGTCCGCCTCCGCCATCAGCCGGTCGATCTCCATGGTCGTGCCGTACCAGTCGAGAAGGTCCGGCGTCGGCTGCTTGCGCCGGCCGATGCCGATCACGTTCATGCCGAAAGCGCGGGCGCGGATCGCGACCTCGCGCCCGATATGGCCGTAACCCACGATGCCAACGGTCTTGCCGCGCACCTCGCCATGCACCGGTCCCTCGGCGGGGCCCTTGCCGTCCCAGCTTCTCTCGCGGAACCGGGCGGCGGTCTTCGACAGGCCGATTTCCCATTCCAGCATGGCCAGCAGGATGTACTCCGCGATCGAGGTTTCGTGTTCGTAGGTGTTGCAGACGCGGCAGCCCGCGGGGAGAACCTCCGGTTCCAGGAAATCATGGCCGGTGAAGGGTATCTGGTAGAGCTTCAGTCTGGGCGTCGCCGGCCACGGCCGGGCGATGTAGCCGCCCACGATGGCCTCTGCCTCCGGCGCCAGCCGCTCGAAAGCCGCCCGGTCCGCGGCCGGATCGCAGGCTTCGATGCGCCAGTCGGTCTCAAGGTGTCCGGCCAGAAAATTGGCCTTCTTCATGCTCTGCTTGCCCGCGAGCAGCAATAGTCGGGTCACGCGCTCCCCCTCCATGTCGGAACCGATGCGCGGCGAGAGTGCCGTCTGGGGCTTCGGGCCGCAATACTGCGGCAATGGTTGCGGCGGTCACTTGCCGGCAACGCGCCGCCTCCCCACACTTCAGGACGAAACCGACACACCCGTGGAGCACGTCATGATCCGTCGCCTTCTTGCACCCTGCCTGCTCGGTCTCGCCGTTGCCACGGCCGCCATGACAGACGCCAGGGCGGCCCGGGTCGCCGAAACCGACGAATTCCTGACCGGCGAGATTTCGGTCGAGCGCCGGATCCGTCTGCCCCAGGGCGGCGCGTCGGCGCGCATGCATGTCGATCTCGCCATCACCAATACCGGCGCGGAGGATCTGATCCTGCGCGCGCCGGCGGATTGCGCCGTCCACAACTGGATCATCGCCCTGCCGAACAACGACCCGGTGCTCTACGGCGTCGAACCGGACTGCAAGGGCGAGACCGTGGAAACCGTGATCGAGGCCGGCGGCACGCTGAAGGGCGGCAACTCGATCATGCTGCGATCCAACGATCTGGCGGTCGGCCAGCGCTACTACCTGATCTACGAGTACTGGGGCGTCCGCATGCGCACGCCGTTCCAGATCTTCGAGGACGACTGAGGTCAGGCCGCGCCGCGAAGTTCGGAGGTCCGCCGGGCGTCGACCGAGCGGCCGTCCGGTGCGATGGCGACGCCATAGGCCCGCTCGGCCGCTTCCGGGCTGACCACGCCGTCCATCACGTCGCGCAGCACCGCCTCGACGGACCGCGTCCGCGGATCGCCATAGCCGCCGCCGCCGGGTGAGTGGGCTTCCAGCAGGGCCGGCGGGAAGTGGCGCACGCCGTATTGCGGCGCCTCGAAATCCTCAGCCCCGGCAGGATGGAGGGTCATCGAGCCGGTCAGTCCGCCGCCGCCGCCCTTGATGCCGAAACCGGAGACCTGGCCGATTCCCTCGCCCCGGAAGGAGTAGGTCGCCTCGGTCAGGGTCTCGACGCGGTAGTCCACGCCGGTGCCGCCACGGAATTCGCCGGCGCCGCCGCCGTCGGTGCGGAATTCCTGCTGCAGGATGCGCACCGGATAGATCCGTTCGTAGGTCTCGGCATTGGGCAGGTGCAGCCCGCCCAGTGCGATCAGCAGGCCGATCTGGTTGAATCCGTCCCGGCCCCGGACCGCGCCGCCGGCGGCGTTGGCGGCCCAGTTGTACATCACGAAGGGCTCGGCGCTGCCCGCCGCCCGGCCCGAGGTGATGTTGTGGATGGTCTTGCCCCATCCGGCGCAGGCCCGGGACGGCACGGCGTCGCC
The DNA here is from genome assembly GCA_001664005.1 of Rhizobiales bacterium NRL2. NCBI lineage: Bacteria > Pseudomonadati > Pseudomonadota > Alphaproteobacteria > Hyphomicrobiales > Rhizobiales bacterium NRL2. The sequence goes on along the minus strand of CP016093.1, from coordinate 2,908,865 downwards.
CAGCGCCTTCCAGATGGCGTGGACGATTTCGTGCGCGACGAAGACCGTGCACATGGTCATCGGCGCCGGCGGGCGCGGGTTCACCACCGTGCCCAGCGGCGCGACGATCTTCACCGAGCGGAAGGCGCCTTCGTTGCGCGGCAGATCGGGATCGAAAAAGGAGGAAAGGGCCATGTAGACCGCGGAGTAGGTGTTGGCGATCGAGGAGTTCTTGAACCCCTTCATCTGCGGGTCGGTGCCGGTGAAGTCGACGGTCAGCCCGTCGGCCGTCCGGTCGATGCGGACGCGGATATGGATGTCGCGCTTCTCGAAGCAGTCGTTGTCGGTGATCTCCTCGGCCTCGTAGCGGCCGGGCGGAATTTCGGCGCAGGCCTCCCGGAAACGCATGTCGGCATAGTCGAGCAGCGCATCGAAATAGCCCGCGCCCTCGGCCCGGCCCAGGTCGCGCAGCAGTTCCTCGATCCGCTCCGCACCGATCCGCGTTGAGCCGATCATGGCGCGCAGGTCGCCGTCCATCAGTTCTGGCGTGCGGCTGTTGAGCAGCAGAAGCTGCCAGAGATCGTCGCGGGTCTCGCCCTTCTCGATCAGCCGGAGCGGGGGCAGGCGCAGCCCCTCGTGGAAGATCTCCGTCGCTTCCGGGTTGTAGGTGCCGGCGGCCCCGCCGCCGATGTCGGACTGGTGGGCCCGATTGCAGGCCCAGGCCGCCAGTTCGCCTTCGACGAAGACCGGCCGGGAAATCACCCAGTCGGGCAGGTGGTTGCCGCCGGCGACATAGGGGTCGTTGGAGAGAAAGACATCATCGGGGCGGATGCGCCCCTCGAACGCCTCGATCAGCGCCCGCACGGTGAAGCCGCCGCCGCCGGTGTGGATCGGGATCCCGTCGGCCTGGCTGATCAGCGTGCCGGCGGCGTCCGCGATGAAGCAGGAGAAGTCGTGGCTCTGGTTGAAGATCGGGCTGCGCGCCGTGCGGGTCATGACGAAGCCCATCTGGCGGGAGATGTGATCCAGCCGGTTCTGCACCAGCGCGAGCGTGACGGGATCGATGCTCATCGGTTCTCTCCGATCTCGATCATGTAGTGGCCATGGGTGTCGACACTGACGCGGTCGCCGTCGCCGGCCAGGATGGTGGTGGTGGGCGCCTCGATGATCAGCGGACCTTCGATCGTCGAGCCGGGCGTCATGTCTTCGGCGCGGTAGACGGGGACTTCCTGCCAGCTCGTGCGGGCGTCGACGAAACACCGCCGGTGGTCGATCGGCGCCGGAACGGCGTCCGCAGCGCCTGACGCCGGGGCGGGCGGCTGACGGTCGATGCGGCCCGTCGCGACCAGCCGCAGCGCCGTGATCAGGATCGTGCCGCCGGGCTGGATATGGCCGAAGCGGCGTTCGTGATCGGCCTCGAAGGCGCGCCGGATCGCAGCGCGGTCGAAGCCGTCGATGGCGGTGCGCAGAGACCATTGCTGGCCCTTGTAGCGGAGGTCGAGCACGCGCTGGAGATCCGCCGCCGCGCCCTCGAAGCCTTCCCTGGCCAGTGCGGCGCGGCCCTCCTCCAGCAGCGGCGCGAAACCTGCCTCCAGTTCGGCGTCCGGCGTGGCATCCAGATCGCCGTCCATGACCCTGAGCGAGTCCAGACGAACGTCCGACCAGAGCATGCCGAGCGCACAGAACGCGCCGGCCTGCTGCGGCGCGAAGACCCGTCGGCAGCCCAGCGTCCTGGCCACTGCCGCGCCGTGCATCGGGCCCGCGCCGCCGGCGGCGACGAGCGTGAACGCCTTGGGATCGTAGCCGCGCTCGACCGACAGCCGCTCGACCGCGTGCAGCAGGTTCTGCTCCAGCAGGCGAAGGATGCCGATCGCCGCGTCCTCGATCGACAGGCCGAGGGGCTTCGCGACATGGGTCTCGATGGCGCGCCGGGCGCGGTCGGGGTCGAGGGAGACCGCGCCGCCGCCCATCGGCCCGGGGCGCAGCCGGCCCAGCGCCAGATGCGCATCGGTCGCCGTTGGCCGGTCGTTGCCCTTTCCGTAGGCCGCGGGTCCGGGGTCCGCGCCGGCGCCTTCCGGGCCCACGCGGAGCATGCCGCCGGTGTCGACGCCGGCCAGCGTCCCGCCGCCCGCGCCGACGGTGTGAATGTCGATTGCGGGCGTCGCCAGGTGATAGCCGTCGATCTCGAGCTGGTCGGAAACCGGGGCCTCGCCGCCCGCCATCAGGGTGACGTCGCAACTGGTGCCGCCGATTTCCATGGCCACCAGGTCATCGAGACCCGTGAGCTGTCGGTAGAGCTTCAGCGCGCCCACGCCGGCCGCGGGTCCGGAAAGTGTCAGATTGACGGGACGTTCCGCCGCTTCCCGGACGGATACGACGCCGCCGTTCGACTGCACCAGCAGGATCGGGTTCGGCAGCCCGAGATCCAGCAGGCGGTCGTTGAGGCGCTGCAGGTAGCCGACGACTTTCGGGGCTACATAGGCATTCATGGCGACCGTCGAGCCGCGTTCGTATTCGCCCACCACCGGGTTGACCACGTGGGAGAGCGACATCCGCTCGCCGCTCCAGCGGTCGGCGAGCAGTTCCGCGACCCGCCGCTCCTGGACGCCGTCGGCATAGGCGTTGTGCAGGCAGACGGCGACGCTCTCCACGCCTTCGCGCGCGAAGACCTCGGCGGCGGCCCCGACATCGTCCTCGTCCAGGGGCGTGTCGACGCGGCCGTCCTTGTCGAGCCGCGCCTTGACCGGACGCCGGAGAAAGCGCGGCGCCAGCACCGGCGGGTTTGGCGCGCGGTGGTCCCACTGGTCGGCGCGGAAGCCGCGGCGGATCTCCAGGGCGTCGCGCAGCCCGTCGCTGACGATCATGCCGATGCGGGCGCCCTTCCTTTCCAGGATCGTGTTGGTGGCGATGGTGGAGCCGTGGACGAACAGGCGGCAGCCGGCGAGCAGTTCTCCCAGCGGCGCGCCAAGTTCCCCGGCGGCGTGTTCCAGCACGCCGATGACGCCGGCGGCCGGGTCGCTCGGCACCGAGGGCGACTTGAAGACGCGCAGCGCGCCCGCGGCGTCCACGAGCGCCATGTCCGTGAACGTGCCGCCGACATCGACGCCGATGCGCCATGGCGGTCGAATGCTGTCGTCCTTCAAGCCTGTCCTCCCCCTCGCGTGGCCGGCAGTGTCGCGCGCGGCCGCCCCGACTTCAATGCAGTGCCTTCTGTCGTTGCGGGACTTGATCCCGGAACGCAGTAATGCGGCAATGTCGGCCCGCCCCGGGATCGAGTCCCGGGGCGGGCCGAGACGGCTGCAACTGCCGTGCTCGACCGTGGCAACAGGGGAGGTCGCCGCCATGTTTCCCGATCCCGAATCGCGCTCCGCGAAGCTGACCCAGCGCGCCATGCAGGTGTTGCCCGACGGCGGCAGCCGCTCCACGACACGTCTCACGCCGCACGCGATCTACGTGAAGGAAGGCCATGGCTCGAAGGTGGTCGATGTCGACGGCAACGAACTGATCGACTTCAACAACAATTTCACCTCCCTGATCCACGGCCACGCCCATGCGGGCGTCGTCGCCGCGCTGCAGGAACAGGCGGCGCGCGGCACCGCGTTCTCCTTCGCCACGGAAGCGGAGATCGAACTGGCCGAGACGCTGACGGCGCGGGTCGAGGGCTGGGACATGATCCGGTTCTGCAACTCGGGCTCGGAAGCGGTGATGAACGCGATCAAGGCGGCGCGGGCCTATACCGGGCGTCCCCGCATCGCCAAATGCGAGGGCGCCTATCACGGCTCCTACGACTTCGCCGAGGTGAGCCTGGGCGCCGGTCCGGAGAGCTGGGGCGCCGCCGAGAAGCCCCGGAGCGTGGCCTACAGCCGCGGCACGCCGCAGGGCGTCCTTTCGGACGTGGTCGTCATTCCGTTCAACGACCCGGAGCGGGCGGAGGCGATCCTGAACGAATACGCCGACGAACTGGCCGGCATCCTGTTCGATCCGGTGTCGACGCAGATCGGCCTGTTGCCGCCCAGTCAGGCCTTTCTTGACGTGCTGACCCGATTCCGCGCCCGCACCGGCGCGCTGCTGATCTTCGACGAGGTGATCGCCTTCCGCCAGGCTCTCGGCGGCACCCAGTCGCTGATGGGCATTCGTCCGGATTTCACGGCGCTGGGCAAGATCATCGGCGGCGGTCTGGCGGTCGGCGCCGTCGCCGGCGACCGGGAGCACATGAGCGTCTTCGAGGTCAGCGGCGCCAAGGCCCCTCTGCCGCATGGCGGCACCTTCAACGCCAACCCCATGACCATGGCGGCGGGCCGCGCGGCCATGGCCGACTGGACGCAGGAAGCCGTCGAGGCGCTGAACGCGAAGGGCGAGCGTTGCCGGGAGATGCTGCGCGAGGCGATCCGTATCGCCAACGTGCCGGGGCAGGTGACCGGCGGGGGGTCGCTGTTCCGCCTGCATCTCCACGGTCGGCGGATGGAGACCTATCGCGACGCCTATCCGCAGGGGCAGGAGGCGGAACGGATCCCCGCACTGCACCGCCACCTGATCGGCGGCGGGATTTTCGCCTCAGGCTATGGGCTGGGATGTCTGTCCACGGCAACCACGGACGGGGACATCGAGCGGCTGGCCGAGACGACGGTGTCCGCCTACCGCGCCATGCGGGACGAGGGGCTCTACGACACGAATTCGTAAAGAACGGGGTTCGGTTTCGGGACGTACCTGTTAGTATCCGGGCCTACTTCGTTGCCGCCGAGGGTGAGTGGGGGCGGATTGTTCAAGAAGGACGGCGCAAAGCCGTCAGAGGCGGGGAGATTGCGAATGCGGTCCGCGATGCGGGAGGAGATCGCGCGGCTGAAGCGCGAGCGTATTCTGGAAGAGGCGCGCCAGCTCTTCTTCGAGAGAGGCTACCAGGGGACGACGCTCGACGCCGTGGCCAAGCGTTTGGAGGTCACCAAGCCCTTCATCTACTCCCACTTCGAGAACAAGGCGGCGCTGCTGGGCGAGATTTCCGAGCGCGGCACGGCCAGGTCGCTGGAAGCGATCACCAGGGCGCATGACCGCGAGGGCGATCCGAAGATGCGTCTGGCCGACGCCGTCGAGGAATTCGTGCAGGTGCTGATCGACCATCGCGCCAATGTCGCCGTCTACTTCCGCGAACAGCAGTACGTTCCCGAGGAATCGGCCCGGAAGATCGACGACATGCGTGCGGAGTTCGACACGAAGCTGGCGGCGCTCATCCAGGAAGGGGTCGACAAGGGCCAGTTCCGCGTGCGCGACGTGGGCATGGCGACGCTGGCGCTCGGTGGCATGATCTCCTGGATGTACACATGGCACCGGCCCGGCGGGCGGCTTTCCGACGCCGAGGTGCGGGCCAACATGCTCGAACTGGTCATGAACATGCTGCGCGCCAGCGTTGGAGCCTGACCGATGACCCTGCCCGTCTATGACTGGATTTCCCACCACGCCGGGGTGACGCCCGAGGCGATGGCCGTCATCGACCTGTATTCCGGGCGGCGGCAGACCTACCGGGACTTCGACGCCAGGGTGGACGCCTGCGCGCTCTACCTGCGCGACGGCCTGGGCGTCGGCAAGGGCGACAGGGTGGCGATGCTCGCCCACAACTCGTCGGACCATTTCGAGGTGGAGTTCGCCTGCCGGCGGATCGGTGCGATCTTCCTGCCGCTGAACTGGCGCCTCGCTGTACCGGAGCTGGAATTCATCGTCGGCGACGCCGACCCGAAGGCGCTGATCGCCGGCGCCGAGTTCATGGATGCCGCCCGCGTGGTCGCGAAGACGGTCGGCACGCCGCATCTGGTCCAGTGCGCCGACGGCGAACCCAGCGACTACGAAAAGGGGCTCGCGGCCACCCGCGGCAAGTGCCCGATCGAGCCGCTGGTCCACGATGACACCTGGGCGCTGGTCTACACCTCCGGCACCACGGGGCGGCCGAAGGGCGCGCGCATCACCCATGGCCAGGCCTTCTTCAACGCCGTGAACGCGGCGATGAAGTGCGAGCTGACCTGCCGCTCGGTCGGGCTGGTCTTCCTGCCGCTCTTTCACGTCGGCGGTCTGCAACTCTTCGCCAATCCGAACTTCCACATCGGCGCCACCAACGTCGTGATGCGCACCTTCGATCCGCTGCACTTCCTGAACGTGCTGTCGGATCCGGAGCTGGGCGTCAGCCACGCCTTCGGCGTGCCCACAAACTTTCTCTTCGCCTCCCAGCTGGAGGAATTCGCGGACGCCGACCTCTCGCGCATCGTCTGCCTCGGCATCGGCGGCGCGGCCTGCCCGCAGAGCCTGCTGGAGACCTATGCCGAGCGGGACATCATCTTGCAGAACGGTTGGGGCATGACCGAGACCTGCACGCTGGGCACGCTTCTGCCCAGGCATCGGGCCATGGAGAAGATCGGCTCGGCCGGGCAGGCGGTGATGCATACCTCGGTGCGCGTCGTCGACGAGCAGGGCCGGGACGTCCCCGCCGGCGTCAACGGCGAACTCTGGATCAAGGGGCCGACGATCACGCCGGGCTACTGGAACCGGCCGGACGCCAACGCGACCGAGTTCACCGACGGCTGGTTCCATACCGGCGACGCCGCCTGCATGGACGAGGAAGGCTTCGTCACCATCGTCGACCGCTACAAGGACATGTTCATCTCCGGCGGCGAGAACGTCTATCCGGCCGAGATCGAGAACGTGATCTACGGGTTGGACGGCGTCGCCGAGACCGCGGTGATCGGGGTGGCGGACGACCGCTGGGGGGAGGTAGGACGCGCCTTCGTGGTCACCCGGCAGGGTTCGAACCTGACCGAGGACGCGATCATCGGCCATTGCCGCGACAACCTGGCGAAGTTCAAGGTGCCGAAGTCGGTCCGCTTCATGGACGAGCTGCCGCACAACGCCACCGGCAAGGTCACCAAGCACCAACTGCCGCGGGACTGACGGCGCGGCCATCCGGGGCCGACGGAACATCGAACGCTGGAGGAACGCATGGGCGCGCTGGACGGCCTGAAAGTCATCGACCTGACCCGCGTGCTGGGCGGACCCTACTGCACCCAGATCCTGGCCGATCACGGCGCGGACGTGATCAAGCTGGAACCGCCGCAGGGCGACGAGACCCGAGACTGGGGCCCGCCGTTCAAGGCCGGTCTCTCGGCCTATTTCTCCGGCGTCAACCGCAACAAGCGCTCACTCGGCCTCGATCTCGGCAAGCCGGAGGGGCGGGAGGTGCTGTTCACCCTGCTGGAAGGCGCCGATGTCCTGATCGAGAACTTCAAGCCGGGCAGCCTCGAGAAATGGGGGCTCGGCTACCGCGAGGTGCTGGCCGAGCGCTTTCCGAAACTGGTGCATTGCCAGATCTCCGGATTCGGCGGCAATGGCCCTTTCGGCGGCCAGCCGGGCTATGATGCCGCGATCCAGGCCTGGGCCGGGCTGCTGTCGGTCAACGGCTCGCCCGAATCGGGGGCGATGCGCCTCGGCATTCCGCTGGTGGATCTCGGCACCGGTCTCTATGCCGCCATCGGCATCCTCTCCGCACTCTACGAGCGCGAACGCTCCGGCCGGGGCCAGTTCATCGAGGCGACGCTCTACGACTGCGGTTTTGCGCTGCAGCACCCGCATGCGCCGAATTTCTACCAGTCCGGCAACGCGCCGAAGCTGACCGGCAACGGCCATCCCAACGTCTTTCCCTACGACCTCTACAGGACGAAGGGGCGCGACGTCTTTCTGGCGGTTGGCAATGACCGGCAGTTCCGCCGCCTGATGGACGTGCTGGGCCGGCCCGAGGTGGCCGGCGATCCGCGCTTCGGCAACAACGCGGAGCGTTCCGGCCATCGCGAGACGCTGAATGCCATCCTGATACCGCTGATCGCCGAATGGGACGGCGAGGAACTGGCGACGACGCTGATGCGCAACGGGGTGCCCGCGGGCGCGGCGCTCACGGTCCCCGATGTCGCCGAACACCCGCACACGGTGGCGCGGGAGATGGTGGTCCGGAGCGGCCCCTATACCGGCACGGGCATCCCGGTGAAGCTGTCCCGTACGCCGGGCCAGGTGCGGCGCATTCCGCCCGGCTTCGGCGAGCAGGGCCGCGACATCCTCAGGGAAGCGGGTCTGGACGAGGAGGCCATCGACAAGCTCTACGCCGCCGGCATCGCGCTGGAACAGCGGCGTTCCTGACAGCCGCGGCGGCCCCCGGCGTTACAGGGATTCCTCGTTCATGGCGAGTTCGCTCTCGACGGGCTGCCAGCTTTCGCCGGTGGCCATGACGCAGGATACGCCGTCGGGGCGGGTGGCGATCATGGTCCAGGTCTGGCCGTTCTCGCCGGAAGAAAGGATCTCGACCACCGCGCCGGAGGAGGTCAGCCCCATGGCGACAGGCTTCTCCTGGTAGCCGCGGGACAGCTTCTCGACCACGTTCTCGCGTTCGCCGCACAGCAACTGGGCGTTGGCCGCGGTCGCGGCCGCGACGATTCCGGCGGCCGCGATCAGTCCAGTGGCGATCTTTCTCATTGTCGGACTCCATGTCTGGCCGGTTCGACCCGGCTCTTGCCCTGTTCCTGTGCTTGACAGGTACGCTACAGGCTTGATGGAGGTCGATATGGGGGCGCAGGGGGCGCGATGAAGCGGGCTGTGCGGTTCCGGCGCACAAGGTCCCCGACAGGTCACAGAGCTGCCCTCGGCGGCGGATGCGGTTGCCAGCCGGGCCGGGCTGCGCCAAGCGGGTTGCGTTGGCCTGCCCTCGCGCTTTATACCCGGCGGCGGAGAGGTGGCCGAGTGGTCGAAGGCGCTCCCCTGCTAAGGGAGTAGGGACTAATCCTCCCTCGTGGGTTCGAATCCCATCCTCTCCGCCAGCCTTTTTTGCCAGTTCGAGCGGACGCCAATTGGCGGTCCCTGGCTGCATGCGGGTCGACGCCGGGCTCCTGCCGGCCTGCGGTCGTTCGGCTCCTCCATTCTTCCCCAGGGGAAACTATGGCATGATCGGGTTTCTGGCCCGACCGTCGCGATTCGAAACCTGCGGAACCGGCGTGGAGAGACGGCGATGGACGAGAACGGTTCGGCGCACAGCCGCCAGTACTTCCTGAGTTACCGCGACCTGCGAAAGCTGGTCGGTCTGCTGGGAATGATCCTGCCGGTGGCCGTCGTGGTGCGGGGCTTCCTGGAGTTCGGTCTGGATATCCCCTCATCGATCAGCGCGTACTATTATACCAACGCGGACGCGGTGCTTGTCGGCACCCTGTTCGCGATCGGCGTGTTCCTGCTCGCCTATCGCGGACCGAAGGGGGAGGACCGCGTGCCCGGCCGGATCGCCGGCCTCGGCGCGATCGGCGTCGCGCTGTTTCCGACCGGGTATCCCGACCATCTCCCCGAAGGCGCGCGCTGCGCGGCGGTCGACGGGCTGCCGCCGCCAAGCTGTGTGCCGCAGTTCGTCGCCGGCGACTATGTTCATCTCGCGGCTGCCGCCGTCTTCTTCCTGACGCTGGCCTTTCTGGCCTATTTCCGCTTCACGCTGTCGGGCCTGCCGAGCGAGGCAAGGTTGCCGCGGCAGAAGGCGCGCCGTAACCGCATCTACCGGACCTGTGCGGTGGTCATGGTGGCGATGCTGGCCCTGATCATCATCGACGGCGAGGTGGGACTGGGCGAGGCCATCGGCACCAGGGCGCTGGTGACCTGGCTGGAGACGATCGCGATCTGGGCGTTCGGGTTCGCCTGGCTGACCAAGGGGCAGGCCCTGTTTCCCGATGAGACGGCCGCTTCGGAACAGCGGACGGGCACGGCGCAGGCGGTCTGAAGGGACAAAAGGCCGTTGCATTCAATGGCGAATAAATGAAACAGTAACTTAACGATCGGGCTATCGTGATCTTCCCCGATGACCAAGTGTAGCGCCGGACAAGTAACTGGGATCGGATGAAGCGATGTCTGCCAACGAGCATCGGCAACGTCGGTTGTTGCGGTATACGACCGAGGTTCTCCATCTGGAGCGCGACAGCATCGACAGGCTTCCCGAGGCGCGCCTGCCGGCGGATCTGCGGGAGTTCGCCGATGTCTGGCTGAAGTTGCGCGGCGACCGCGCGGCGCCGCTGAAGCGCGATATCGGCCCCTTTTCCATACCCGCGCGCCTGCTGCCCAACATCATGCTCTGGGAGATCCTGGAGGACGACTATCTCTGCCGCCTGGCGGGCACCGGCCTGCGGGTGCGGTCGGAGAAGGAACTGAGCGGCTGTCTGCTGAGCGACCTCTACGGTGACACCGACCATGACGCCTGGGACGAGTTCGACGGCGTCGCGCAAGGCGGCGTCTATTCCCTGGTGGAACGGGCGGTGATCTGGGACGAGCTGCCGACGTCGATCCGCACGCGTCTGTTGTTGCCGCTGCTCAGCGATGATGGCGATGCGCGCTACATGGTGGCGCTGATCGGGCCCAGTTTCCGCTACGAATGGGAGCCCGGGTTCGGTGCGGTCCGCGCGGAGAACGCCCCGCCCGACTGACCGCGCGGGCGTCAGCCGTCGCTTTCCGGGTCGTCGTCGCCTTCGGTGCTGGCGGCGTAGTTCCGACGCAGTTCGCGAATGTGTTTCTCGGGACCGACGACGAGCACCTGGTCGCCCTTTCTGACTTCCGAGTCGGCGGTGACCACCCGCGACTCGCCTTCCCGCGTCAGCGCGATGGGCCGCACTTCGGCCGGCAGGTCGAGCCCGTCCAGCCGGCCGGCCTGGTCCTCGCCCACACTCAGGGCGAAAAAGCGCAGGCCGCCGCGCAGGACGCCTGAAAGGCCCGCGGTCTCGATTCCCTGGACCATGTCCGAGAGACGCTGCGAGATCGTGGCGTCGAGGAAGATCGGGCTTTCAAGCCCGAGCTCGGTCACGATCGGTTCGAACTCGATGTCGCGGATGGAGGTGACGACCCGCCCGAAGCCCAGGCTCCGCCCCACCAGCGAGGCGATGATGTTGTCCTGGTCGTCCTCGGTAAGGCAGAAGAGGTAGTCGGTGTTCCTCGGCCCGACCTCCTTCAGGATCGACGGACGGCTGCCGTCGCCGATGACGAAGCTGCAATCGATGGTTTCGCCCAGCGTCTCGACGCGGGCTTCGTCCTTCTCGACAATGACCACGTCATGGCCGTGTTCGATGAACTGTTCGGCCGCGGCTACGGTAAGAGAGCCGGCGCCGATGATGACGATCCTCATGTACGGTACCTCCTGCCGATCCAGGTGCCGGGGAAAAGCAGCACGATCAGGGCGATGGTTTCGACGCGCCCCATCAGCATCCCGGCGCAAAGCGTCGCCTTCAGGACGGCGGGCATCTCCGGACCCGTCAGGCCGCTGCTCAGACCCACGGTCCCGACAGCCGAAGCGACTTCGAAGATCGATGGAAGGGCCGGCTGGTCGTGGGCGAGGAAGACAATGACCGACGCGAAGGCGACGCCGAAATAGGCCAGCGCGATGGCCGCGGCGGACTCGATTTCCCGGTCCTGCAGCTTTCGGCCGCCGATGCGGGCGGAAACATAGGCGGATGCCGATACGGAGCAGCGCAGCACAAGCAGATGAAGGAAGTGGAGCAGGATCAGCAGACGCAGCAGCTTGATCCCGCCGGCCGTCGAGCCGAGACCGCCGCCGACCAGCATTGCTCCGATCAGCACGCCGACGCTGGCGTTGTCCAATTCGGCGAAATCGGCGACGGCGAAGCCGGCCGTGCTCTGGGCCGAGATGGCGGCGAGCGCTGCGATCTCCAGGCTGCGGAGCGGCGCCGCCGGGTTGGCGGCCCACTGGAAGGCGAACAGGGCCGCCGCCACCATCAGGACCATGATGATGAGCGCCCTGAGCTGCGCGTCGCGCAGCACCGTCCGCCAGCGCCTCATGCTGGCGCTGTAGTAGAGGAAGAACGGTATGGCGCCGGCCAGACAGAGGACGCTGACGGCGGCCCGCGCACCGGCGGGCAGGGCGCCCAGGCCCTGATCGTAGCTGGAGAAGCCGCCGGTGGAGATGGCGGCAAGCCCGTGCAGCACTGCGTCGCCCGGGCTCAGTCCCGTGGCCAGCAGCAGCGCAATGCCGGCGAGCGTGACGGCGGCGTAGACCGCAAGGACCCGGCGCGCATGGGCGCGCATGCCGCCCACGACGTCATCGACTTCCGCCTTCTCGAAGCCGAGATGGCGTGTCGCCGTGCCGGGTTCCAGCAGAAAGGCGACGGAGAGCACGACGACGCCGAGGCCGCCGACCCATTGCAGCCAGGCGCGCGCGAAATGGAAGGGGAAGGGCAGGGACTCGACGTTTGCCACGACGCTCAGCCCCGTGGTGGTGACACCCGAAATCACTTCGAAGACGGCGTCGGAGTAGGAGAGGCCGTAGGTCGTCAGCGGCAGGGCCAGGGCGAAGGGGGGCAGCGCGAAGGTCAGGGCCGAGATCACCAGCGCCTCGTTGCGCTGCAGATGGCTGCTGGCCGGCAGGCGTGCCGCCGGCAGGGCCAGCGCCAGGATGGCACCGATCACGCCGGCGTACCAGGCGGCTGTCTCCCAGCGACCCAGGGCGAGCGACACCAGCAGAGGCACGGCGGTCAGCGCCGCGACGACGGCGACGATCTGTCCGAGATATTTCGCCACCACCGCGAATCGGACGGCGAAGTGGGCAGGCTGCAATCTGCTGGGTACGAACATGCCGCCCTTCCGGCGTCGGAAGCCGCCCTCGGGCGGCGCTGCCGCTCAGTTGCGGATCAGAAGTTCCGCCGGCTCCTCCAGCATCTGCCTGACGCTGTTCATGAACCGTGCGCCGTCCGCACCGTCGTTGACCCGGTGGTCGAACCCCAGGCAGACGGGCAGGATCAGCGCGGCGCGGGTCTCCGCGTTTTCGATGTCGCCTTCGATCAACGGCTCGAGGCGCGCCCGCGCGGCGCCGAAAATGCCCACCTGCGGCGGGTTGATGATCGGCGTGAAGCCCGAACCGCCCAGTGCGCCGACATTGGTCAGCGTGAAGGTTCCGCCCGAAAGTGTCTCCCGCGCCGGCCGCTTTTCGCGGAGTTCGGCGGCCAGTTCGCCCAGTTCCAGCGCCAGGTCGAGCACGCTCTTGCGGTCGGCGTCGCGGATCACCGGTACGATCAGGCCGCGCGGCGTGTCGATGGCGACCCCCATGTTGATCGTCTCCAGATAGACAATCTCCTCGGCCTCGGCATCCAGGCGGGCGTTGAAGCGGGGGTGCTGGCGCAGGGCCACGCCCAGCGCCTTCATCAGGAAGGGGGTGAGCGTCAGCTTGCCGCCCTCGGCCTCGACGCTGACGGCATGCTCGCGCCGCACCCGCTCCAGCGCGGTGATGTCGATCCGTTCGTGGTGGGTGACGTGGGGAATCTCGGACCAGGCCTGGCTCATGCGCCGGGCGGTGGCGCGGCGGATGGACCGGAGGGGCTCGCGCCGCTCCTCGACAGGTCCGCCGGCGTCCTGCGGCCTTTCCGTCTTCCTTTCGCGGCCCCCTTCGGCTTCTTCGTCTGTTTCGCCGGCGGCGGCGCGCACATCGCGCTTCAGCACGCGGCCGTCCTCGCCGCTGCCTTCGATCGACTTCAGGTCGACATCCAGTTCCCGGGCGAGATTGCGGACCGCCGGCGTGGCCCTGGCCGGACGTTCGCCGCTGTCGCCGCCTTCGCTGCGGCCACCCTTTCCGGCGGCCCTGGCGGTTTCCTCGTCCTTCGCCTTGCCGGCGCCGGTGGCGCGGCCTTCGCTTTCCTCTTCGTCATCGCCGGCGTCTGCCTCTGCCTCGGCGTCTCCGGCGGTCGCCTCGTCATCCTCTGCCTCTTCCTTCGCTTCCCCGTCGCTGTCGTCTTCCTGATCGTCCGCCGCTTCGTCGTCATCGTCACTGTCATCGGCGGCGACTTCGGCCTCGTCGCCCGTCTCGATGGTCATCAGCACGTCGCCGACTTCGACGGTGTCGCCTTCCGCGACCCGGATCTCGGCGATCTCGCCGCCGACAGGGGAGGGGATTTCGACCGCGGCCTTGTCGGTTTCGGCGACCAGCACGTCATCGCCCTCACTCACCGTGTCGCCCTCGCTGACGAGCAGTTCGACGATCTCGGCCTCGTGGATGCCCTCGCCGGGATCCTGCAGCTTGAATTCGAATGCCATGACGGCGTCTCCCTGGCGGATGATCAGAAGTCGAGCGTGCGGCGGCAGGCGTCGAGAATGCGGTCTGCGTCCGGCAGGTAGAGCTGTTCACGCGCGAAATAGGGCATGTGGACGTCCGGGCCGGCGACACGGGCGACCGGCGCTTCCAGCGACAGGAAACAGCCCTCGTTGACCCGCGCGACGATCTCGCCGGCCGGGCCGTAGCTCAGCGGCGCCTCGTGGACCACGACGCAGCGTCCCGTTCGCGCGACCGAGTCGACGACCGTCTCGTAGTCCAGCGGCGAGAGCGTGAGCAGGTCGATCACGTCGGCCTCGATGCCGTCTTCCGACAGCCGTTCCGCCGCCTCCATCGCGCGCGGTAGCATTGCCCCGTAGGCAACGACTGTCAGGTCGCTGCCCTCGCGCGCGGTACGGGCGCGTCCGATTTCCATGACTTCCTCGTCGTCCGGGACTTCCTCGCGGAAGGCGCGGTAGCTCGCCTTGGGCTCGAAGAACACCACCGGATCCGGGTCGCGGATCGCCGCGAGCAGCAGCGCGCGCGCGTTCCGCGGGCCCGACGGGATGACCAGTTTCATGCCCGGCATGTGGGTGTAGAAGACCTCGCGGCTCTCCGAATGGTGTTCCAGCGCGCGGACGCCGCCGCCATAGGGCATACGCACCGTCATCGGCACGCTGAAGCGGCCCTGGCTGCGCCAGCGCATGCGGGAGGCGTGGGATTCGAGCTGGTGGAAACCGAGATAGGCGAAGCCTGAGAACTGCATTTCCGGCACCGGCTTCATGCCGTTCATGGCCATGCCGATGGAGAATCCGAGAATGCCGGACTCCGCCAGCGGCGTGTCCATCACCCGGTCCTCGCCATATTCCTCGATCAGATCCCTGGTGACACGGAAGATCCCGCCGTCGACGCCGACGTCCTCGCCCAGCACCAGCACGGTCTCGTCGCGCGCCATCTCCTGGTGCAGCGCCAGGTTGATGGCCTCGACCATGGTGAGTTCAGCCATCGTCCTTCTCCCCGTCGCCTTCCGCCTCGTCTTCTCCGTTCTCTTCGTCCTCCGAGTCCTCGCCGGCATGAACTTCCTGCGGCGCCCGTTCGGCCATCGCCTTGCGCTGGCGTTCCAGTTCCGGCGTGGGCTCGGCGTAGATGTGGGCGAACATGGGGTCGCTGCCTTCCAGTTCCTCGATCCGCGCTTCCGCGCGTTTCCAGGCGTCGGCGATCTCGTCCTCGATCTCCTTCTCCATCTTCTCCAGCTTGCCGTCGTCCAGCGCGTCGCGGTCGCGCAGGTAGTCGCCCAGCCGGTCCAGCGGATCGCGATCGCGCCAGGCCTCGACCTCGTCGTCCTCGCGGTAGCGGGTGGGGTCGTCCGCGGTGGTGTGCATCTCGATGCGGTAGGTGACGCATTCGATCATGCCGGGCTGACCGTCCTCGCGCGCGCGCTTCACCGCGTCGCGGGCGGCGGTGTAGACGGCGAACAGGTCGTTGCCGTCCACCTGGACCGCCGGCAGGCCGTTGGCCACCGCCTTCTGCGCCAGGGTTTTCGAAGCGGTCTGTTTCTCGCGGGAGACGGAGATGGCGTACTGGTTGTTCTGGCAGACGAACACGACCGGCGCACCGTAGACGGCGGCGAAGTTCAGGGCCTCGTGGAAGTCGCCCTGGGAGGTGGCGCCGTCGCCGAAATAGGTCATGGCGATGGCGTCCTCGCCGCGCAGCCGGCCGGCATGGGCAATGCCCGCGGCCTGCAGCATCTGGGTGCCGACGGGCACCGCGTTGGGCAGGTCGCGCGCGTCGTCGGGAATGCTGATCCCCTCATTGTAGCCGGCGTCGAAGACCAGGATGTCGGCCGGGTCGAGACCCCGCCAGAAGCCCGCCGCCGTCTCGCGGTAGGAGGGGACGAACCAGTCGTCCTTGCGCAGGGTGGAGATGGTGCCGATCTGCGAGGCTTCCTGTCCGACGACCGGCGCGAAGGTGCCGATCCGCCCCGAGCGTTGCAGCTTCAGGCGGCGCTCGTCGAAGCGCCGCGCCTTCAGCATGGTGCGGTAGCCCTTCAGCACGACCTCGGGACCGAGATCGGGCATCAGGTCGTCGTCGATGTCGCCGTTCTCGTCCAGGACCGAAATGAACGGGATCTCGTCCCCGTAGTCCACGGGTTCGCGGGTCATGTGCCTGTTCTTTCTTGTTCTTTCGGGTGCACATGTGCCTGGCGGCACTGTCGATGACTTGGGAGCGGGCGACAGCCATATCAACCGCGGACCCTTGCCGGCAGGGGAAGCCCGCCCGCTTGAAATGGCCACGCCGCCTGCGCACGTCTGTAACAGGCGCGCACCACCGACGCGCCGTGCAGACCCAGGAACAGGAACAGGCCGAAGGCGTCATGCTCGGAACCGTCAGAAAGAAGCTGCTCACCAGGCCCCTGTTCAAATGGGCCAAAGGCGTGCTGCCCGGCATGTCCGCGACCGAACGCGAGGCGCTCGACGCCGGCGACGTCTGGTGGGACGCGGCGCTGTTCTCCGGCGATCCCGATTGGAAGACGCTTCAGAATGTGCCGAAACCGGAGCTGAGCGCCGAGGAGCGCGCCTTTATCGACGGCCCCGTCGACGAGCTCTGCGCCATGATCGACGACTGGCGCATTTCCTGGGAAGACGGCGATCTGCCCGACGAGGTCTGGCGCTTCATGAAGGAGAAGGGCTTCTTCGGCATGATCATTCCGAAGGCTTATGGCGGCCTCGAGTTCTCCGCCTGGGCCCAGTCGGAGGTCGTCCGCCGCATCTCCACGCGCAGCGCCGACGCCGCCGTCACCGTCATGGTGCCCAATTCGCTCGGTCCCGGCGAACTGCTGATGGAGTTCGGCACCGACGAACAGCGCGATTACTGGCTGCCCCGCCTGGCCGATGGCCGCGAAGTACC
Source organism: Rhizobiales bacterium NRL2 (assembly GCA_001664005.1). NCBI lineage: Bacteria > Pseudomonadati > Pseudomonadota > Alphaproteobacteria > Hyphomicrobiales > Rhizobiales bacterium NRL2. Next base: position 2,891,902 of record CP016093.1, on the reverse strand, counting down.
CTGCTTCGGCCTGACCAGTCCCGAGGCCGGCTCCGACGCCGCCTCGATGGAGGATACGGGGGTTGTCTGCCGCGGGCGTTTCCAGGGCGAGGAAGTGCTCGGCATCCGCCTGAACTGGCACAAGCGCTACATCACGCTCGGCCCCGTCGCGACGGTGCTCGGCCTCGCCTTCAAGCTGAAGGATCCGGACGGACTGCTGGGCGGCGCGATGGATCTCGGCATTACCGTCGCCCTGGTGCCCACCGATCTGGACGGCGTCGAGATCGGCCGGCGTCACCTGCCGTCGCACCAGATGTTCCAGAACGGTCCCAACAAGGGCCACGACGTCTTCATCCCCATCGACCACATCATCGGCGGCGCCGACAACGCGGGGAAGGGCTGGCAGATGCTGATGAGCGCGCTGGCCGCCGGACGCGGCATCTCCCTGCCGTCGCTTTCCGCCGCCGGCGCCGCGTTCTGCGCCCGCACCACCGGCGCCTACGCCCGTATCCGCGAGCAGTTCGGCATTCCCATCGGCCGCTTCGAAGGCGTTCAGGACCGGCTGGCGCGGCTGGCCGGCCACGCCTATCAGCTCGATGCCGCGCGCCGGCTCACCTGCGCCGGGCTCGACCAGGGCCACCAGCCCGCGGTGATCTCCGCCATCATGAAGGCGCACGCCACCTACCGCCTGCGCGAGGCGGTGGACGACGCCATGGACGTGCATGCCGGCAAGGCAGTGATCGACGGGCCGCTGAACTATCTCGGCAATCTCTATCGCGCCGTGCCTGTCGCCATCACCGTGGAAGGCGCGAACATCCTGACCCGCAACCTGATCATCTTCGGTCAGGGCGCCATCCGCTGCCATCCCTGGCTGCTGAAGGAAATGCTGGCATTGGAGCAGAACGACCGCGAGGCGGCGCTGGACGAATTCGACAAGGCCTTCTGGGGTCATGTCGGCCACAGCCTGCGGACGCTGGGCCGTGCGTGGTCGCGGAGCTGGCTCGGCCTTCGCCCGTCGCGCGCGCCCGATGCGCCGGCGACGCGCGGCCATTATCGCCGGCTCAGCCGCTACGCCGCCGCACTCGCCCTCGCGTCGGATCTGGCCCTGCTGACCATGGGCGGCGCGCTGAAGCGCAAGGAGATGATCTCCGCGCGGCTGGGCGACGTCCTGTCCGAGCTCTATCTGCTTTCGGGCGCGCTGAAGCGCTTCGAGGATGAAGGCAGCCCCGAAGCCGACCGCCCGGTTCTGGACTACTGCATGGCGAGCGGCTTTCGCACCATCGAGACGCGGCTGGACGAGGTCTTCCGCAACTTCCCGAACCGCTTCGCGGCAGGTTTCCTGCGGTTCGTCATCATGCCGCGCGGCGTCCGCGCGCATGGTCCCGACGACCGGTTGATCGGCCGCTGCGCCGCGTTGCTGCTGGAGCCCGGCGAGACTCGCGACCGCCTGACCGAGGGCGTCTATCTCGGCGCGCCGGGCGAGGACCGCGGCGTTGCCCGGCTGGAGAAGGCCTATGCCCTGGTCAACGAGGCGGCGTCGGCCGAGAAGAAGCTGCGCGAGGCGAAGGAACCCGACTGGCAGAAGGGCCAGCGCAAGGGCGTGTTGAGCGAGGAAGAGGCCGAACTGGTGCGACGCGCCCGTGAGGCGGTCGCAGCGGCCATTGCGGTAGATGACTTCGCGCCGGACGCCTTCCGCCGCAGCGGCGAAGACGCTCCCGACCGCGACCCGGCCGATCAGCCATTGCGTCTGGTCGGCGGCGCCGGCAGCGGAGGTCTGGCATGAGCGGCCGTCCCGTCTACATCGCCGATGGCGCCCGCACGCCGTTCCTGAAAGCGCGCGGCGGGCCGGGTCCGTTCTCGCCCGTCGACCTTGCCGTGCAGTGCGGGCGGCCGCTGCTGCTGCGTCAGCCCTTCGCGCCGGAGAGCTTCGACCAGGTCATTCTCGGCTGCGTCAACGTCGTCCCCGACGAGATGAACCCGGCGCGCGTCGCCGCGCTCCGGCTCGGCATGGGGGAGGCGATGACCGCCTTCACCGTGCAGATCAACTGCGGCTCGGGCATGCAATCCATCGACACGGGCTTCCGCTACATCCGGGAGGGCAAGGCCGACCTGATCCTGGCGGGTGGCGCGGAATCGCTGAGCCATGCCCCGCTCGTCTTCCGCGACGAGGCGGTGGAATGGTTCTCCGAGCTGAACCGGGCCCGGGGCCTGAGCGACACGGCCGAAGCCCTGGCCGATTTCCGCCCCGGTCATTTCAAGCCGCTGATCGGCCTGGAGAAGGGCCTGACGGACCCGATCGTCGAACTCAACATGGGCCAGACCGCCGAAGTGCTTGCCCACCTGTTCGATATATCCCGGGAAGCCGCGGACAGCTACGCCGTCCGAAGCCATCTCCGGCTGGCCCGCGCCCAGAGTGAGGGCTGGCTCGACGGCGAGGTCACGCCGGCCTTCTCGGCTGATGGCGAGGTCTTCGAGAGCGACGACGGTGTGCGGCCGGAAAGCTCGGAGGACAAGCTGGCCGGATTGAAGCCCGTGTTCGAACCGCCCTGGGGCAAGGTCACGGCCGGCAACAGCTCCCAGATCACCGATGGCGCCAGCTGGGTGGTGCTGGCGTCGGAAGAAGCCGTGAAGGCGCACGGACTGGAGCCGATCGCCGAGATCGCCGACAGCGAATGGGCGGCGCTCGACCCGTCGATCATGGGCCTGGGGCCGGTCATGAGCGCAACGCCGCTGCTGAACCGCAACGACCGCGATCTGGACGACATCGAACTCTGGGAGATCAACGAGGCCTTCGCCGCACAGGTGCTGGCGTGCGTCGCGGCCTGGGAGGACGAAACCTTCTGCCGGGACGCTTTGGGCCTGGACGAACCGATGGGCAGCCTCGACGCCGCGCGTCTCAATATCGACGGCGGTGCGATCAGCCTCGGCCATCCGGTGGGCACCAGCGGCAACCGCATCGTGCTCCACCTCGCCAACGCCATGCGGCGCGAAGGCAAGTCGCTGGGGGTGGCTACCGAGTGCATCGGCGGCGGCCAGGGCGGCGCCATGCTCATCCGGGCGGCGTGAGGAGTATCGCGATGACGGGACAGATCCTGCAGACGCTCGAGAGCCGGTTCATGACGCCGGGGCCGGAGGATGACGGCAGCGGCTTCCGGCACTGGCGCTTCGCCGTTGACGGACAGGGAATTGCCTGGGCCCGGCTCGACAAGGCCGGCTCATCGGCCAACACGCTGGACGGCGCGGTGCTGGAAGAGTTCTCCACGATCCTCGAGCGTCTGGAGGCGGATCGGCCGAAGGGGCTGGTGATCCGCTCCGCGAAGCCGGGCGGCTTCTGCGTCGGCGCCGATATCGCCCAGTTCCGGGGGATGGACGATCCCGCCCGCGTGCGCGAAGAGATCGACCGCGGCAATGCCGCGCTCGACCGTCTGGAAAAGGCGGACTTCCCGACGGTCGCGATCATTCACGGCCCCTGCCTGGGTGGGGGGCTCGAACTCGCCCTGGCCTGCGATCATCGCATCGCTATCGACGGCGCCAGCTTCGGCTTTCCCGAGGTCCTGCTGGGACTGCACCCGGGGCTGGGTGGTTCGGTCCGGCTGACGCGGCTGATCGATCCGACCGAAGCGATGACCATGATGCTGACGGGCAAGACCGCCCACACGGCGAAAGCCCGCAAGCTGGGGATCGTCGACGCCGTGACCGAGGAGCGGCACGTGGCATCCGCCGTGCGGGCGGCCGTCGGCGGCGAGATCGAGAAGCGCAGCCAGGATTTCAGGGATGCGGCGCTGAACACGCTGGCCGGACGCGAGATCGCGGCGCGCCAGATGCGGGCGAAGACGGCGAAGAAGGCCCCGCCCGAGCACTATCCTGCGCCGCACCGGCTCATCGAGATCTGGCGGCGTCACGGCGGCGACCGGGATGAAATGCGGGAGGCCGAAGCCGACTCGTTCGCGCAGTTGCTGACCGGGGAGACCGCCCGCAACCTGATCCGGGTCTTCTTCCTGCGCGAGAACCTGAAGGGACAGGCGCCGGATTCCTCGGACGTTCGACGGGTTCATGTCGTGGGCGCCGGCACCATGGGCGGCGACATCGCCGGGCTTTGCGCCATCAAGGGGCTGAGAGTGACGCTGGGCGACGTCGACAACCGGGTCATCGCCGATGCGGTGAAGCGCTGCGCGGCGATGGCGAAGGCGAAACACATGAAGCCCGCCGAAGTGCGCGCAGCGCTCGACCGGCTGATTCCCGACCCGAACGGCGATGGCGTTGCGCATGCCGAACTGGTGATCGAGGCCGGCCCGGAGAAGGCAGAGGTCAAGCAGAAGATTTATGGCGAACTGGAGCCGCGGATGAAGGCGGACGCGGTGCTCGCCACCAACACCTCGTCTCTGCCGCTGGATCAGCTTGCGAAGTCGTTGGATCGTCCGGAGCGTTTCGTCGGTATCCATTTCTTCAACCCGGTGGCGAAGATGGATCTCGTCGAAGTTGTCAGCCATGACGGCGCCGACGGCACGGCCCTGGAGCAGGCGCGAGGCTTTCTCGGCCGGATCGGCAAGCTGCCGGCGCCGGTTCGGACCGCGCCCGGCTTCCTCGTGAACCGCTGCCTGACGCCCTATCTGATGGAAGCCATCATCATGATGGACGAGGGCGTGAAACCCGAAACCATCGATCGGGCCGCCGAGCGCTTCGGTATGCCCATGGGGCCGATCGAGCTGGCCGACCAGGTCGGGCTCGACATCGCCTTGAGCGTGGCCGACGTACTGCAGGAGCGGCTGGACAGGCCGATCCCGGAAACCCCGGACTGGCTGCGCCGCAAGGTCGACGGCGGCGATCTGGGCCGGAAGTCGGGACGCGGCTTCTACGAATGGAAGGACGGCAAGGCCGACAAGGACGACGACGCGCCCGACCCCGGCGAGGGCGTGACGGACCGTCTGGTGATGCCCATGCTGGATGCCTGCGCAACCTGCCTGCGCGAGGGCGTCGTCGGCGACGAGGACGTGCTGGACGGTGCGATGATCTTCGCCACCGGGTTCGCGCCGTTCCGCGGCGGGCCGATGCACTACGCCCGGGAGCGGGGCTTCGGCGAGGTCGCCGACGCCCTGGCCGGCCTGCGCGAGAATCACGGCGACCGCTTCGCGCCGGATTCATACTGGACGGAAAGAGGCGACTGATGGCGGGCCGGCCGCAGGGCTGGTCCGACGCCGATGCGCTGGCCGAGTCCGTCATCCGGGAAACCGGCGGGCGGATCGTGCTGGCGCTGCCTCTCGGCATCGGCAAGCCGAATACCCTGGTGAATGCGATCTATCGGCGCGCGCGCGTCGACCGCTCGGTGTCGCTGACCATTTTCACCGCGCTGACGCTCCACCCGCCGGAAGGGCGCAGCGAACTGGAACGCCGTTTCATCGAGCCGGTCGCCGAGCGGCTGTTCGCAGAACACGTGTCCCTGGACTACGCCGCCGACATGCGCCGCGGCGACGTGCCGGACAACATCGAGGTGCGTGAGTTCTTCCTGGCGGCCGGCCAGTGGCTGGGCGTGCCGGCGGCACAGCAGAACCATGTTTCCGCGAACTATACCGACGTGCTCCGTTACATCCTCGATTCGGATGTGAATGTCGTCGGACAACTCGTTGCTGAAAAACAGGAAACCGACGACGGACAATTCAATCTCGGCAGCAATCCCGATATCACCCTGCCGCTGCTCCAGGCGCGCCGGGACGGGCGGGCCGCGTTCCGGTTCATCGCCGAAGTGAACGACGAAATGCCCTGGATGGGCCGTGATGCGGAGATCGACGCGGCCGAGTTCGACGACGTGCTGCGCGACGGCGAAGGCTTCGCGCTGTTCGGCATACCGAAAGGGCCGGTCAGCCTGGCGGATCATGCCGCCGGCATTCACGCGGCGAGACTGGTCCCCGATGGCGGCACGCTCCAGATCGGCATCGGCTCCATCGGCGACGCGGTGGCCAATGCGCTGATCCTGCGCCACCGCGACAACGCCCGTTTTCGGGAGATCGTTGCCCGGCTCGGTCCCGCCGACGACCGTGAGGATCTGTACCATGACGGCCCTTTCGAACAGGGCATCTATGCCGCCAGCGAGATGCTGGTCGAGGGCCTGCTCCGGCTGATCCGCGCCGGCGTGATTCGCCGGGAAGTCGACGGCTGCCTGGTGCATTCGGCCTTCTTCGTCGGTTCGCGCGCCTATCAGGCAGAACTGCGGGACCTCTCCCGCTCCGAACGCGACCTGATCGGCATGACCGATGTGGGCTTCGTCAATGGCGCCGCGACCGACCTGGAGCGCAAGCGCCGGGAGCGGCCCGGGGCGCGCTTCATCAACAAGGCGATGATGGCGACCCTGACCGGCGCGGCCGTCTCCGACGGTCTGGAGAACGGTCAGGTGGTCAGCGGCGTCGGCGGGCAGTTCGACTTCGTGCAACAGGCCTTCGCTCTGCCGGACGCCCGTTCCGTGCTCATGCTCGACGCCATGCGGCAGACGCCAAAGGGGCCGGAGAGCAATATTCTCTGGTCCTATGGCCATCAGACCGTGCCCCGGCAGATGCGCGACATCGTCGTCACCGAGTACGGTGTGGCCGACATGCGGGGGCGGACCGACGCCCGGGTGATCGGTGAGATGCTGTCGGTCGCGGACGCTCGCTTCCAGGACGATCTGGTCAGGCAGGCGAAGGCCGCGGGGAAGCTGCCGTCCGATTTCCGCCTGCCCGTCGCCTGGCGGCGGAACACGCCCGCTACGCTGGCGGAAGCGCTCGGCCCGGCGGCGGAGGCGGGGCTGTTGCCGACCTATCCGTTCGGCACCGAATACACCGAAGCCGAACAGGCGCTGCTGCCGGCGCTGGCGGAACTGAAGCGGTCGTCGGGCTCACCCGCTCGGCTGGCGGGACTGGTCTGGCGGGGGCTGCGCCGCGGCCGGCCCGACCGGGCCGCCGAAGCCGCGCTGGCCCGCATGAGCCTGTCGAAGCCCGCCGGCCTGAAGGAGCGGCTCTGGCGACATGCCATTCATGGCGCGCTTGACCGGCCGGAGCCCTCTTCGCCAGGACCGGGATAGGAGCGCACCATGGCCGAGAATCTCGCCCGCAAGCTGATTGCAGAGCATCTGCTGGAAGGCCGCATGAAACCCGGCGAGCCGATCCACCTCGCCATCGACCAGACCCTGACCCAGGACGCCACCGGTACGCTCGTCATGCTGGCGCTGGAGGCGATGGGGCTGGAGCGGGTGAAGACCGAAGTGTCCGTCCAGTATGTCGACCACAACCTGCTCCAGACCGACAACCGCAACCCGGACGATCACCTGTTCCTCGAAAGCGCCTGCCGGCGCTTCGGCGTCTGGTTCAGCCCGCCCGGCAACGGGGTCAGCCACCCGCTGCACACCCGGTACTTCTGCAAGCCGGGACGGACCCTGCTGGGGGCCGACAGCCATACGCCGGCCGCGGGCGCGATGGGCATGCTGGCGATGGGTGCGGGCGGCATCGATGTCGCCATGGCGATGGCCGGCGAACCCTTCGTCCTCGACATGCCGGAGATCTGGGGCGTCAGGCTCACCGGCGAACTGCCCGACTGGGTCAGCGCCAAGGACGTGATCCTCGAGATGCTCCGCCGCCACGGCGTCGCCGGAGGGCGCGGGCGGGTCATCGAATACCATGGCCCGGGGCTGGAAGCGCTCGGTGTCATGGACCGCCACGTCATCGCCAACATGGGCACCGAACTGGGCGCCACTTCCAGCGTCTTTCCCGCCGACGCCGCGGTCAGGGACTATCTCTCCCTTCACGGCCGGGACGGGGACCATGCGCCGTGGACCGCCGACGACGGCGCCGGCTACGACCATCACGAGGAAATCGACCTTTCGGAACTGGAGCCGCTGATCGCGAAGCCGTCGAGCCCCGGCAATGTGGTCCCCGTGCGGGATGTGGCGGGCGCGGACGTCTATCAGGCCTATATCGGATCCTCGGCCAATCCGGGATTCCGCGACTTCGCCGTCGTCGCCCAAATGATGCGCGGCCGCAACCGCCCGGCCAATGTGTCGCTGGACATCAATCCGACCAGCCGCGACGACCTGCGCGACCTGGCGGGCGAAGGCCATCTCTCGGCCCTGCTGGCGGCCGGCGCGCGGCTGCATCAGGCAGGCTGCAATGGCTGCATCGGCATGGGGCAGGCGCCGGCGACGGGGCGCAACAGCCTGCGCACCGTGCCGCGCAACTTCCCCGACCGCTCGGGCACGCCGGAGGATAGCGTCTTTCTCTGCAGTCCGGAGACGGCCGCCGCCGCGGCGCTGACCGGGCGCATTACCGATCCGCGCGAACTGGAGATGGGGCACCCGAAGATCGCTCCGCCCCGCCGGCCCGCTTTCGACTGGGAGAATTTCGCCGTGCCGCCGCGGTCCGAAGCGGCGGAGGAGACCGAACTGGTGAAGGGCCCCAATATCGCCAGCATTCCGGATTTCGAGGCCCTGCCGGATGAACTGGATCTGCAGGTGCTGCTCAAGCTGGGCGACGACATCTCCACCGACGAGATCATGCCCGCGGGCACCGACATCCTGCCCTATCGCAGCAATATCCCGAAGATCGCCGAGTTCGCCTTCCGGGTGATCGACAAGAGCTATGCAGACAGGGCCGCCGCGGCGCGGGAGGAGGGCGACGGTCACGTCATCGTCGCCGGAGGCAATTATGGCCAGGGCTCCAGCCGGGAACACGCGGCCATCGCGCCGCGCGCACTCGGGCTTCGTGCGGTCGCCGCCCGCAGCTTTGCACGCATCCACCGCCAGAATCTGATCAACTACGGCGTCGCGCCGCTGCTTCTGGACGATGCGGATGATGCCGAGGAACTGGAACAGGATGGCCGGATGACGCTGACCGGTCTGCGCGGCGCGGTGGATGACGCGGATTCGGTCACGGCGCGGACGGGACGGGGCGCGGAGATCGTGCTCCGGCTCGACCTCGGTGCGCGCGAGCGTGAGGTGCTGCTGGCCGGCGGCCTGGTCAACTGGTGGCGCGCCGGCTGAACGGGAACCCCGAGGGCTCAGTCACGCACGAGGAAGACCGAAGCCCGGGAATGGTTGGCGATCCGGCCGCCGTTCGACGACCAGAGATAGTCGCTGATATTGGGGACGTGGGTCGCCATGACCACCAGGTCGCAGCCGGTCTGCTCCAGCGCCTCCATCAGGGTATCGTCCAGGTCGATGGCGGGATCGTGGCTGGTCATCGGCTTCGATTCCGTCTTCACGCCGCGTGCACCCGCCTGTTCGTCGGCGAAGGCGGCCAATTTGCGGCCGAACTCCTCGGGATTGTGGGCGACGGCGCCCGGCGTCGCCGCCGTCACGCCGACATAGCAGATCGTCGCGCTATAGTGGTTGGCCAGATCGGCGGCAGTATTCAGCGCCTTCTCCAGCTTGTCGGCGTGATTGAGATCCACCGGAACCATGATCTTCTTGAACATCTTGCCCCTCCCTTCATGAGACGGTTACGAGTTCAAGCCCGCAGCCGCCGGGATCTTGTTTTCTCAAGTGGAAGCGGATCACGGGGATGCCGGGAATGTCAAAGAGAAATACGAGGTCTTGTCAGGCGGAGGCCGTGCATGTCCGGTTACGTCCCGCGCCCTTGGCTTCGTAGAGGGCGCGGTCGGCCCGCTTCATCGCCGCTGCCAAGGACGATTCGCCTGGCGCGTGCTGACTGACGCCCAGGCTGACGGTCAGGCGCATCGGGCGGCCGCCGAACTCGATTGCCGCCTCCTCGGTGCGCCGGCGGATCCGCTCGGCCACCGCCACGGCGCTCTCAATATCGGTTTCCGGCAGCAGCACGCCGAACTCCTCGCCGCCGAGGCGCGCCGCCACGTCTGTCGGCAGACGCAGGCTGGCGCTCACGATCTGGGCGAAACGCTGCAGCGCGACGTCGCCGCCGTCATGACCGAAGCTGTCGTTGACGCGCTTGAAGTGGTCCAGGTCGCAGATGATGAACGACAGGGGATGACCGTAGCGCGCGGCGCGTTTGACTTCGGCGGCAGCGATGGCCTCGAAATGCCGGCGGTTGGCCAGGCCGGTCAGCGTGTCGGTGCTGGCGTGGCGGCGCAGTTCGGTCTCCATCCGCTTGCGCTCGCCGATGTCGCGGGCGAAGCCGGCCAGACCGGCATAATTGCCATCCGTGTCGTCGATGCGCACGGCGCGGACTTCGACCTCGATCCGGTGGCCGTCCTTGTGGAGCGCCTGAGTCTCCATGATGCAGGGCTCGCCGGTCTCGATGGCGCGGGCCACGAACTCGGCCATGTGCTTCGCGCGGTCGAGCGGCCGCACCCGCGCCATGGGCCCGTCGAGCAGTTCTTCCGGTTTGTAGCCATAGACGTCCTCGACGGCGTCATTGACATAGCCGAGGGTCCCGTCGGGACGCATGTGGAAGACGGGGTCCGGCAGGTTCTCCAGCAGCCGCACCAGCACCGCGTTGCGGTCGGCGGCGATGCGGGCGCTTTCCTGCAACCGGATCTGGTCGGAAATGTCGTAGGACACACTGACAAACCCGCTGAGTTTGCCGGCGGAATCGCGGATAGGAGAGACACGCAACTCCACGGGGACCGTCGTGCCGTCGCCGCGGACCCGGGTTGTCTCGATGGCCTGCGGCTCCATGCTGTCCCGCAATGTCTGCTGGAACTTCTCGAACCGCTCGGCCTCGGCCTCGGGGATGAAATCCCTGTTCGACTTGCCGATCAGTTTCTTCAGCGGTGTCCTGTAGAGTTCGACGGCTTCCCGGTTGGCGTACTGAATGACGGAGTCCCGATCGACGAGGATCACCGCTTCGCCGACCTGGTCGAGCATCTCCCCCAGGTCGAGCGCGCGCGCCGCGTTCCGCCTTTCGGCGGTAACGTCGACCGCCGTGCCGACGCGGAAACGGACAGCGCCATTCTCGTCGAACAGGGTGCGGGTGGACCAGGAGAGGCAGAGTTCCGAGCCGTCGCGGGTCAGCCAGCGGCTCTCGAAACGGCGTTCGTCCGTACGTCCCACCGCTTCGAGGAACGCCTCGCGGCCGGGCTTCTGCTCCTCGGGAACCCGGAACGACCAGAGAAAACGGCCGCGTGCTTCCGAGCCTCTGAAACCGGTGATGCGCGTGAAGGCGTCGTTGACCCAGATGACGCGGCCATCCGCGTCGGCGGCGACGACGATGGCGTCGGTCGTCTCGACGATGGCCTGCAGGAAGTCGAGCCTGTCGGTCTCGTCTCCCCGGGGCCCCTGGGACGTGGTCCGTTCATCTGCGGTTGCCATCGACAATGCTCCGGTTCGCATGGCGAGACTATCAGAGTTCCGATGGCATGCCATGAATCCCCGTGCCGTACAGCGGTCGGAATGCGACATGGATCCCCACGGGCCGGGGTCCGGAGAGTTGCTTCGCCGGCAGCCGGGTGGCTAGTCTGGCCCCGATTCCAGCGGGGGTATCGTGTCGTTCGGATTTCTTCATATCGGCAAGACCGGTGGCAACGCGGTGCTGGAGCACATCGGGCCTCTGGCGGCGGCACACAACGTGGATTTCCGCCGTTTCGGCCATGATGTCAGGTTGCGCGACGCGCTGGCGGCCGACCCGGAACTGAAGATGAGCTTCGTTGTCCGCGATCCCGCGGAGCGTTTCGTCTCGGCTTTCTGGAGTCGTCTCAGGAACGGTCGGCCGAAGCGGAATTCCCTGTGGTCGCCGGAGGAGGCCGTGGCCTTCCGGTGGTTCGCGACGCCCGACGAGCTGGCGTGTGCGCTCGAAGCAGAGGATGAGCGGCTGAAATCGGCCGCGCTCTTCGCCATGAATGCGATCAGCCACCTGCGGCGGAATTTCGCCTGGGCGCTGGGTTCACCGGAATATCTGGAGCAGGTGCGCCATCGGCTTTTCTTCGTGGCCGGTCTGGACGAACTCGACCAGAGGCTGCCGGAGATGGCGGGCCGCATGGCGCTTCCCCGGAGCGGATTGCCGAACGAGCCGGAGCATGTCCACGTCCGTCCCGAGGGGCCATCGTCCGCCGACGAGCTGTCCGAACGGGGGCGGGCCAATCTGGGACGTTTCTGGGCCCAGGATTTCGAGATCTACGACTACGTCGTCATCCAGTTCGGCCGGTTCGGTGGCCAGGAGCTCCGACAGCGGCACGATCAGATGCGGGACGAGGCGATGGCCCTCTACCGCCAGGGGGATTACAAGGCGGCGGTCGAGGCGCTCGGACCGGTCCTCAAGAGGGATCCGGGCAACCGCACGTTGAAGCTGGCCATGGCCCGGAGTCTGGTGAACGCCGGTCTTGCGGATCGGGCCGAAGAACTCTGGCGTGACATTGCGAGGATCGAGCCGGACTCGGCGGAGCCCCTGGTCCAGCTCGGCCAGCTCCGCTATGCCCGCCGCGACTATGCCGCCGCACTGGAGTGGTTCCGCGCAGCCCTTGTCGCCGATCCCGCGAACGAGAACGCGCGACTGAGGGCGATCCGGTCCGCGAGTCTGATCGAGGATCAGGCCACAGCCGTCGAGCTTGTCAACCAGGGCGGCCGCGGCCCCGAAGAGATGGCTGAAACCGCGCATTGGGAGACGATGGTCCACGTCTATCTCGGCATGGACGATCCGATCTCGGCCGAACGCCTGCTGCGCGCACGCATGACCAGGTTCCCGAAGGAATCACCGCGCGCGCGTGGTCATCTCGCCTCGGTCCTTTCTCATCAGCACCGGGTCGCCGAGATCGAGGAACTTGGACTGAAGGTCTCGGCGGTCACGGATTTCATGACCATGCTCGGTCTGGTGCGGGCGGCAACGAGGGAGCGCAATGTCCGAAAGGCGCGGAACCGTCTGAAGCGCCTGCGGGAGATTGCGCCGGCGCACTCCGCCGTCGCCGACGAGGCCGATCGCGTCGAACGTCTCGCCGGGGACCTGGCGGCGTCCTCCGGCACGCCCGAACCGGAGGCCAGGGTCGTCAGCCTCCTGGGGATTTCCTTCTGCGGCAGCACCTTCCTCGGATCGGTCCTCGGTTCGCTGCCGGGTATCGAACATGTCGGCGAGTCGCACCGGCTGACCAAGTCCATTGCGATGGGCGAGGGCGGCCAGCAGGAGGTGCCCTTCGACTTCGCCAACGATCCACGGAGCATGTTAACGCCATGCGTCCATTGCGGCCCCGAGTGCCGGGTCTTCGATTTCGATTTCCGTGCGGCGCTGGCGGAGGATCCGACCAACTGGTTCCAGCGCCTGGCCGCCAGGCTGGACACTGAAATCCTGGTCAGCGGCGACAAGCACATGGCGCCGACGCTCGATCCGCTGGAGCGCTATGACGGCGTGATCCTGTTCAAGAGTCCGGTCAACGCCTATCGCTCCATGCGGAAGCGCGAGGAGTCGAATCCCGACAACCCGGCATACGCCTATTCCGGCATCCGGTTCGGACGCTCCTATGCAACCAACTACTTTCGCTTTCTGAACCTCGGCAAACCGCAGGGCCGGTTGCTCTGTCTCAGGTGGGAGAATTTCACCGCCCGTCCGGAAGAGCATCTGGAGCGGCTGTGTCAGCTGCTGGACCTGCCGTTCGACGCCGGCGCCCTGAAAGACCGCAAGGCCGAGCAGCATTTCTTCGGCGGCAACGGCGAGGTACGCAAGCAATTCGCGGCCCGGCCGGAGAAGACGAATCTGGTTCCGGAAAAGACCCAGGAGATCGAGATCGCCGAGAGCGGGAAGGTCGCCGGGCACCCCGCTGCGTCGGCGGCGTTCGAGGCTCTCATGGCCCGCTACGAGGCCGATTTCGGTGACATTGGCGCGTCGGAGACCCCGAAGGCCGCAGCGAAAGTCGCGCGCGGAAAGGGGCGTGTAGGCGGACGGCGCAAGGCGCGCTAGCTTCGGACCCCGGGACAACGGGCAGGGGGAAGACAATGGCGTGGCGGCGGGTGGTTCTTGAAATCGGCATGGGGACGGACATCCGCGGCGGTGACGCCACGAAGGCCGCCGTGCGGGCGCTGAAGGACGCGCTGTGGCGGAACTCGCTGACGGTGGCGCCCGCGCTGGGCCAGAGTTCGGACGCCATGCGCGTCGAGGTGCGCATCGGCGCGCCGCGGCCCGAAACGGTCGACCGCGATGCGGTACTTGCGGTGCTGCCGCATGGTACGGGCACGGTCGAGGTCGTGGCCGGCGGCCTGGAGATCTCGAACGGCGCGGGCGACGACGTCACCGTGATGGCGCATGCCGCCGCCGCCGTCTATCTGGACATCGACAATGGAGCGCGGCCATGAGCGGGCCGCGGGCGATCCTGGAGATGGGCGCAGGCACCGACCTGCATGGCGGCGACTACACCAAGGCGGCGGTCCGCGCGGTGCAGGACGCGCTGCAGCACAGTTCGCTGACCTTCGTGCGCGTGCTGGGTCTCGACCCGGCAAGCCTCGCGGTCGACGTCACCATCGGCGTGGCGCGTCCCGACAAGGTCGATACGGAAGCGGTGAAGCGGGCGCTGCCCGTGGGCCGGGTCAGCGTGCGCGCCGTGACCGGCGGCCTGGACGTCCCCGACGAGGACGGAAAGGACCGGGCGGTCATCGCCAGCGCCGCGATAGAGGTGCGGCTTCCGGCGCCGGCGTAGCGACCGCCCGGCTGGGAGTTCTAGTGGGACATCAGGACCGGCAGGGTCATCTGCCGGAGGATGCTGCGGCTGACGCCGCCGAACAGGGATTCGCGGATGCGCGAGTGCCCGAACGCGCCCATGACCAGCAGATCGGCGCCGATATCGGAGGCCCGCGAGAGGATCAGGTTGGCCGGGTCGATGCCGGACGCCTTCTCCGTGATCAGGTCCACCTTCAGGCCGTGCCGGGCGAGATGCAGGGAGATGTCCGCGCCGGGCAGTTCGCTGTAGTTCACGGCATTGGCATCGGGGTTGACGATCATGACGTGAACGGTCTTGGCGTTCTTCATGAAGGGCAGGGCGTCGTTCAGCGCGCGTGCGGCTTCCCGGCTGCCGTCCCAGCCGACGATGACATTGGTGCCCATGGACTTGCGGTTGCCGACATAGGGCAGGACCAGCACGGGCCGCCCGGCGCCCAGCACCGCTTCCTCGACGACCTCGGCGCCGCCGGCGCGGGGCTCGTCGGGCTTCGACTGGCCCATCACCAGCAGGTCTGCGTGGCGGGCGTGCCGCGCCACCGTTTCGGCCACTTCGGCGCTGTAGACTCGCGTATGGCGGAAATCGACGCTGAGCGAGGATCCGGCGATGGCCTTCTCATAGGTCGCGCGGATGTCCTCGGCGGCCCGCGCCTCGTGGCTCTCGATCGTGTCCAGCACGTCGCCGGGCAGCCCCGCATAGGTGTAGGCCGGCCAAGCGGGCATCGACGCCGCCGTATAGAGCGCCGCGAGATGGGCGTCGTTGGTTTCGGCGATGCCGATGGCTGCCGCGATGTCGGCCTCCATGTCCGTCGCCGGATCGAGATGCAGCAATATATCCTTGATCGCCATGACAGTCCTCCTTTGCCGTCGGTCGCACGCGAACATGCCTGCCCCGCGCGCTGAATGTCTTGATCCGGATCAAATAGTATTCCAGATTGCGGGCATAGTCAGAACGTCGCGTGGCGGGTTCTGGCCAACAGCGTCACCATCTTCCGCGTTCGAGCACAAGTTGGCCACGCGATCCTTTTTCGGAAATCGGGTGATGCAGTCCGCACCTTTCGACAGCTCTAATCTCAGATGTCAGATTTGCGCGATCCGTCATCGGGCGGTTTGCGGCGCACTTTCGGACGAGGAAATTTCGTCGATCAACGCGATTGCCAAGCGCAGGCTATACAAGCCCGGCGACATGATCCTGAACGCCGATGACCATGTCGACTTCTTCGCCAACATTGTTTCCGGCGCCGTCAAGCTGACCAAGATGCTGGGCGATGGCCGTCAGCAGATCGTCGGCCTGCAGTTCGCGCCCGACTTTCTGGGCCGCGCCTACAAGGAGCGGAGCCCCTATTTCGCCGAGGCGGCGACCGACGTCGAGCTCTGCCTCTTCCCGCGGAAGGCTTTCGAAGGTCTGCTCAAGGAAAAGCCGGGTCTGGAAATGCGGCTGTTCCAGGACACCCTGAACGAGCTCGATGCCGCGCGCGACTGGATGCTGCTGCTGGGCCGCAAGACCGCCTCGGAAAAGGTTGCGAGCTTCGTCGAGATGATCGCACGGCGCACGCCCATGATCGGCTGCAGCCATACAGACGAGGATCCCGACAACGTCCACGTCTTCCTGCCGCTCAGCCGCAGCGAGATCGCCGATTATCTGGGACTGACGATCGAGACGGTGAGCCGCCAGATCGGCAAGCTGAAGTCTGCCGGCATCCTTCGGCTTCATGCCAGCCGGGAGTTCTCCGTCCGGGACATGGCCACCCTCAGGGAAGCCGCCAACATCGACGAGGAATAGGCGGGCTCAGCCCTCCGGCAGAACGTGGGCGAGTACATATTCCTCCCAGGCGAGATGCCGTCTGATCAGGACGAAGACCTGACGCAACATGAAGCCGAGGGTGTTCGGATCGTCTGCCTTGGTCAGACCCTTCATCTCCTCGAGCATGTCCGCCAGTTCCATCGTGTTCGCTTCGTTCTCCGCATGCTCCTGACGGATCAGCTCCAAGGCATCCCGGACCGCTTCCGGCGGCTCGGGAGACCTCTGAAGCAATTCGGCCATTGCCGCTTCCTCTGCCGCGCAATGGGCAGGAATGCCGACTTTCAGCAGTGCGACAAGTTCGCTCATCTGCTGCGGGTCCGGAAGACCGGGGAGCGCATCGGCGACGTGTTCGAGACGGTCGCAGAGTTCGCTGATGAGGCGGTGTTCTTCCGAAATCGTCGTCTCGGTTTCCGCTTCACTGCGCAATTGCTCGGTAATCGCCCGCTTCAGCGGGGAATAGGGGAGGGGCATACGCATGTTCGAACCGGCAATTCCTGAGTTGACGCTGTTGATCGCGGCCAAGACTCTCACAGAGCGCCGCCCGCGATCTTGATCCAAATCAAGGTTGCCCGTTGTGCACTGCAGTAGCTGTCCGCTAGATGCCCGCGCCGCCGGGATTTGAAGCGGCCGGGATTCGAGAATGGAAGGGGACATCGATGGGAAACGTCGTCCAGTTGGGGTTGCTCAGCCTGACCGGCCTGGCCGGGCTGATCGGCGCCGCGAGGGGGCATGACGCGCAATTCCAGGCTCATGCCTGGGTCGCCGTCATCGCCAGCCTGATCGCCATCTACTTCGTGCTGCGGAACTTCGACCGCCCGGCGCGCGAAGATGCCAGCGGCTATGCCGACGGCGTCATCCGCTACGGCGTGATCGCGACCGTGTTCTGGGGCGTGGTCGGTTTTCTGGTCGGCCTGGTCATCGCGCTGCAGCTCGCCTTCCCCGAACTCAACCTCGACTGGTCCTTCACCAATTTCGGCCGGCTGCGTCCGCTGCACACCTCGGCGGTGATCTTCGCCTTCGGCGGCAACGCGCTGATCTGCACCAGCTTCTATGTGGTGCAGCGCACCTGCCGCGCGCGGCTCGCCTTCGGCGGTCTCGCCTGGTTCGTCTTCTGGGGCTACCAGCTTTTCATCGTGCTGGCGGCGACCGGCTATCTGATGGGCGTGACCCAGTCGCGCGAGTACGCCGAGCCCGAGTGGTATGTCGACCTGTGGCTGACGATTGTCTGGTTGGCCTATCTCGCGGTCTTCCTGGGGACGATCATCAAGCGCAAGGAGCCCCATATCTACGTGGCGAACTGGTTCTACCTGGCGTTCATCGTCACGGTGGCCATGCTCCACGTGGTCAACAACATGGCGATTCCGGTGTCGCCCCTGGGCTCCAAGAGCTACTCGGTCTTCGCCGGCGTGCAGGACGCCCTGACCCAGTGGTGGTACGGCCACAACGCCGTCGGATTCTTCCTGACCGCGGGCTTCCTGGGCATGATGTACTACTTCGTGCCCAAGCAGGCGGAGCGGCCGATCTACAGCTACCGGCTGTCGATCGTGCACTTCTGGTCGCTGATCTTCCTCTACATCTGGGCCGGCCCGCATCACCTGCACTACACCGCGCTGCCCGACTGGGCGCAGACGCTCGGCATGGTGTTCTCGATCATGCTGTGGATGCCGTCCTGGGGCGGCATGATCAACGGCCTGATGACGCTCTCGGGCGCCTGGGACAAGCTGCGCACCGACCCGATCATCCGCATGATGGTCATCGCGCTGGCGTTCTACGGCATGTCGACCTTCGAGGGTCCGATGATGTCGATCAAGTCGGTCAACGGCCTCAGCCACTACACCGACTGGACCATCGGCCACGTGCATTCGGGTGCGCTCGGCTGGGTCGGCATGATCAGCTTCGGCGCCATCTACTTCCTGGTGCCGCGGCTGTGGAACCGCATGGGCCTGTACTCGCTGAAGCTGGTGAGCTGGCACGTCTGGCTCGCGACCATCGGCATCGTCATCTACGCGGCGGCGATGTGGGTCAGCGGCATCATGCAGGGCCTGATGTGGCGCGAGTACAACGAGAACGGTTTCCTGGTCTACAGCTTCGCCGAGACCGTGGACGCGATGCATCCCTTCTATGTCATCCGCGCCATCGGCGGCCTCTGCTACATCGCTGGCGCCGTTCTCATGGTCTACAACGTCTGGCGGACGATCATGCATTCGCCGGAGCGGGAACCCGCCGGGCCGGACCCTGTGGTCCAGAGCCAGACCGCCTGAACCGGAGAGCGCAGACATGTTCAAGCATGAAAAGATCGAGAAGAACGCCACGCTGATGCTCGTCCTGAGCTTCCTCGTGGTGTCCATCGGCGGCATCGTGGAAATCGCTCCGCTGTTCTACATGGAGAACACCATCGAGGAGGTGGAGGGGGTGCGTCCCTACTCCCCGCTCGAGCTGGCGGGGCGGAACATCTACGTCCGCGAGGGCTGCTACAACTGCCACAGCCAGATGGTGCGGCCCATGCGCGACGAGGTGGAGCGCTACGGCCATTACAGCCTGGCCGCGGAGAGCATGTACGACCACCCCTTCCAGTGGGGCTCGAAGCGGACGGGACCGGATCTGGCGCGGGTCGGACAGCGCTACTCCAACGAGTGGCATGTCCAGCACCTGATCGACCCGCGGTCGGTGGTGCCAGAGTCGATCATGCCGCGCTACTCGTTCCTGCTCGACAACCGGCTCAGGACCGACGACATCGCCCGGCATCTGGAGGTCAATGCCGCCATCGGCGTGCCCTACAGCGAGGAGATGATCGCCGAGGCCGAGGCCGACATGCGGGCCCAGGCCGATCCGGAGGGCGATTGGGAAGGGCTGCTGGCCCGCTACCCGAAAGCCCAGGTCGGCGATTTCGACGGCGATCCGCGCCGGCTGACGGAAATGGACGCCCTGGTGGCCTATCTGCAGATGCTCGGCACGCTGGTGGACTTCTCCGCCTACCGTTCCGAAGAAAACTACAGGTGAGCGCGATGGATCACGAAACCCTCCGGCATTTCGCCGACACCTGGGGACTGGTCTTCCTGGTCCTCGTCTTCTCCGCGGCCGTTCTCCGGCTCTTCCGCCCGGGCGCCCGCGAGTACTACCGCAACGCGGCTCACCAGCCGCTCCAGGACGATCAGGAGCCGAAGTCATGAGGACAGATCCGGACGCGGCCAAGGGCAAGGAAGCGGCGACCGAGACGGACGCCGTCACCGGCACGGCAACCACCGGCCACGAGTGGGACGGGATCAAGGAACTCGACAACCCGATGCCGCGGTGGTGGCTGTGGACCTTCTACGCCACGGTCATCTGGGCGATCGGCTACACCATCGCCTATCCGGCATGGCCGCTTATCGACAGCGCCACGCAGGGCGTGCTGGGCTATTCCAGCCGCGCCGCGGTCGAACGGGACATCGAGGACGCCATCACCGCGCAGCAGGAGAAGTTCGACGCGCTCGAACGCCTGTCGCTCGAGGAGATTCGTCAGGATCCGGCGCTGTTTCGCTTCGCCACCGACGGCGGCCGCGCGGCCTTTGCCGTCAATTGCTCGCAGTGCCACGGTTCGGGCGCCCAGGGTTCGCCGGGCTATCCGAACCTGAACGACGACGAGTGGCTCTGGGGCGGCAGTGTGCAGGACATCTACCAGACCCTGCAGCACGGCATCCGCTACGAGCGTGACGACGAGACCCGGTTCTCCCAGATGCCGGCCTTCGGCGACGGCCTGCTCAGCCGCGAGCAGATCAACGCGGTCGCCCACCACGTCCGCTCGCTGGCCGAACTGGAGCACGACGCGGATCTGGCCGCGGCGGGCGCCACGGTCTATGCCGACAACTGCGCCGTCTGCCACGGCGAGAACGGCGGAGGCGACCAGAGTCAGGGCGCGCCGGCGCTGGATGACGCCATCTGGCTCTATGGCAGTTCGGTGCAGGAAATCCGCACGCAGGTCGTCAACCCGCGTCACGGGGTGATGCCCGCCTGGGACTTCCGTCTCAGCGACGCCACCCTGAAGCAGCTCACCCTGTTCGTGCACTCGCTGGGCGGTGGCGAACTGGGCATCGACATCCGGCAGGAGTAGTACGGAATGGCCAACGCGCATCGGGTCGACCGGATCGAGGTCGAGGCGGTCAACGCCCGGAAGCGGCGCTCGCTCTACAAGGCGCGCGAAAGCATCCACCCGATGCGCGTCGCCGGCCATTTCCGCCGCCTGAAATGGTGGCTGATGGGGATCCTTCTCGGGATCTACTACATCACGCCCTGGATCCGGTGGGACCGCGGTCCGGGCATGCCCGACCAAGCGGTGCTGATCGACCTGGAGCATCGCCGGTTCTTCTTCTTCTTCATCGAGATCTGGCCGCAGGAATTCTATTTCGTTGCCGGCCTGCTGATCATGGCCGGTATCGGCCTGTTCCTCGTCACCTCGGTGCTGGGCCGCGCCTGGTGCGGCTATGCCTGCCCGCAGACGGTCTGGGTCGATCTCTACATCCACGTGGAGCGCTGGATCGACGGCGACCGCAATGCCCGCTTCCGCATGGAGAAGGCCCCCTGGACCTTCACCAAGACCCGCAAGAGGCTGGCGAAATGGCTGATCTGGCTGCTGATCGCCGTGGCGACCGGCGGCGCCTGGGTGTTCTATTTCGCCGACGCGCCGACCCTGTTCGTGGACCTGTTCACGGGGGAGGCCGCGCCGGTGGCCTATGCCACGGTGGCCGTGCTGACGGCGACGACCTTCGTCTTCGGCGGTTTCATGCGCGAACAGGTCTGCACCTACATGTGTCCGTGGCCGCGCATCCAGGGCGCGATGCTGGACGAGAACTCGCTCAGCGTCACCTACAACGCCTGGCGGGGCGAGCCGCGCGGCCGGCACCGCAAGGGCCCCGAAGCCCACAAGCTGGGCGACTGCATCGACTGCAACCAGTGCGTGGCCGTCTGTCCGATGGGCATCGACATCCGCGACGGGGGACAGCTCGAGTGCATCAACTGCGCGCTCTGCATCGACGCCTGCAACAACGTGATGGAGAAGACCGGCGGCACGCCGAACCTGATCTCCTACAACAACCTGAGAACCTACGACGCCCAGGAGGCGGGCCGCGAAGCGCCGCCGCTGAAGCGCACCGTGCTCAGGCCTCGCACCTTCATCTATGCCGGTATCTGGGCCCTGGTCGGCCTCGCCATGCTGTTCGCGCTGGCGGTGCGGGACCGGCTGGAGCTGAACGTGCTGCACGACCGCAACCCGCAGTATGTCATTCTCTCCGACGGAGCGGTCCGCAACGGCTACACGATCAAGATCCTCAACATGCAACTGGAGGAACGGCGTGTCCTTTTGCGTGTCGCCGACCTGCCGGGCGGCCTGATGACCGTGGTCGGTCAGGACCTGTGGCCGAGCCGCACCCGCGAGTTCATCCTGGAACCGGACAAGGTGCGCGAGCTGAAGGTTTTCGTCACCGTCCCCGGCCCGGAGATCGAGCTGGGCGCGACGCCCTTCCGCTTCAGCGTCACCGACCTGGGCGGCATCGAGGAGGCTCATTACGGCGCCACGTTCTATGCGCCCGGAGACTGAAGCCATGGAAGCGATCGAAAGCAACGCCCGCCCGTTCACCGGCCGCAAGATGCTGTTGTCGATGCTGGCCTTCTTCGGCGTCATCATCGTCGTCAACCTGGGGCTGCTCAGCTTCGCGCTGGACAGCGACAACGGCCTGGTGGTCAAGAACAGCTACGTCGCCAGCCAGGACTACAACCGGATGATGGCGAAGGCGCGCGCTCAGGAGGAACTGGGCTGGCGCGCCGCCGTGACCCACCGGGCCGGCGTGGTCGAACTGCGTTTCACCGATGGCGCCGGCGCGCCGCTGACCGGTCTGGAGATCGCCGGACGCCTGGGTCGGCCGGTCACCGACCGCGAAGACCGTCCGGTCGCCTTTCGGGAGGCCGGCAGCGGCCTCTACCGGACCGATGCCGCGCTGGGCGCCGGCGAATGGGAACTGGACGCCGTGGCGCGCGATGGCGCGGGCGCGGAGTTCCGCCGCATTGTCCGCTTCTTCGTCAAGGACCCGGGCCAATGAGCTGTTGCGGCCATGTCGCCGATTCGGTTAGGCCAGTGTCCCGCCGGGCGGGCCGGGGCGGGGAGAGCGTACGTCTGGACCTGATCGTCCCCGGCATCCACTGCGCCGGTTGCATTGCGAAGATCGAGGGCGCGGTCGGCGCCGTCCCCGGCGTCGGCAACGCGCGGGTGAACCTGTCGACACGGCGGCTGAGCGTCGTCATGGACGGCGCCGGCGACCCGGACGAGATCGTCCGCACCGTCGAGGCATTGGGCTATGACTGCCGCCGCTACGACCCCCATGCCGCCGGCGCGCAGCAGGAAGACCGGCGCGGGCGGGAACTGCTTCGCGCCCTGGCCGTGGCCGGCTTCGCCGCCGGCAACGTGATGCTGCTTTCGGTTTCGGTCTGGTCCGGCGCCGAGGGCGCGACGCGCGACATGTTCCACTGGGTCTCGGCGCTGATCGCGCTGCCGGCGATCCTCTATGCCGGACGGCCGTTCTTCGACTCCGCCTGGCAGGCCCTGAAGGCGCGCACGCTCAACATGGACGTGCCGATCTCGCTGGCCGTGGTGCTGGCCGCGGCGCTCAGCCTGCATGCGACGTTCCTCAGCGGCGAGGAGGCCTTCTTCGACGCCGCCGTGATGCTGCTCTTCTTCCTGCTGCTCGGCCGCTATCTGGACCATCGCGTCCGCGCCCGGGCCCGCGCGACCGTCAGCCAGCTCCTCTCGCTCTGGTCGACGGAGGCCACGCGCCTGACTCAGGCGGGGCAGGAGCGGGTGGCCGTCGACGACCTCGCACCCGGCGACCGGCTGCTGGTGGCGGCCGGCGAGCGCATTCCCGTCGATGGCGTCGTGGTCGAGGGCGCGGCCGATCTGGACTGCGCCATCGTCACCGGCGAATCCCAGCCCGTCGCGGCGGGGCCGGGGGCGACGGTCCGTGCCGGCACCATGCCGCTGACCCGCCCGTTGACCATCCGCGCCACCGCTGTCGGCGACGACACCTTCCTGGCCCAGGTGGTGCGGCTGATGGAGGAGGCGGAGAACGGCCGCGCGCGCTATGTCCGCCTGGCCGACCGCGCCGCGCAGGTCTACGCCCCGGCGGTGCATCTGATCGCGCTGCTGACCTTCATCGGCTGGATGGTCGTCACCGGCGGCGACTGGAGCCACGCCCTCTGGATCGCCGTATCGGTTCTGATCATTACCTGCCCCTGCGCTCTGGGCCTTGCCGTCCCTGCCGTCCAGGTGGTCGCCAGCGGCGTATTGTTCGCGAAGGGCATTCTGGTGAAGGACGGCACCGCGCTGGAACGGATGGCGCAATCCGATCGGGCGGTGTTCGACAAGACCGGCACGCTGACCACGGGCCGGCCCCGCATCGTCCGCGCCACGCTGGACGAGGCGCATCTGGCGCTTGCCGGGGCCCTTGCGCGGCGGAGCCGCCACCCGCTGGCGCTGGCGCTGGCCGCGCATGCCGGACCGCCTGCCGGTCCCGAGGCGGACACGGTCGAGGAACATCCCGGCGAAGGGCTTTCCGGACAGGTCGCCGGCCACGAACTGCGCCTCGGGCGCCGCGCCTTCGCCGGCCCGGCCGAAGGTGGCGCGCCCGGGGCCACGGAGCTCTGGCTCAGGATCGACGGCCACCCCGCCGGTCATGTGGAGTTCGAGGACGCGCTGAGGCCCGGGGCTGCGGCAATGGTCGCGGAACTGGAGGGCCTGGGTTTCCGCCCGATGCTGCTGTCGGGCGACAACGCCGCCGCCGTGGCGCGCACCGCCACCGAGGCCGGCATCGAAGACTGGCGCGCAGGCCAGCAGCCGGGCGACAAGATCGCGGCGCTGCAGGCGCTGGCGGACGAGGGACACCGGGCGCTGATGGTGGGCGACGGCATCAACGACGGCCCGGCGCTCGCCGCGGCCCACGTGTCGATGGCGCCGGCGAGTGCCTCCGATGTCGGACGGGCGGCCGCGGACTTCGTCTTCCTGCACGAGGGGCTGGACGCGGTGACCGCGGCGCTCGCGGTGTCGCGCAAGGCGCGTCGGCTGATTCTGCAGAACTTCGGCCTGGCCCTGATCTACAACCTGATCGCCATTCCCGTGGCCGTCCTCGGCGGGGCTTCGCCGCTGGTCGCTGCGATCGCCATGTCGTCGTCGTCGGTCGTGGTGACGCTGAACGCGCTCCGCCTGCGCCTCGGTGAGGGCCGCAGCCGCAAACCGGCCAACGCCGCCGCCACAACGGTTCGGGAGGCAAGGGCATGAACGTGCTGATCTATCTCATTCCCGTCGCGCTGCTGCTGGGCGGCGTCGGCCTCTGGGCCTTCATCTGGGCGTTGCGTTCGGGTCAGTACGACGACCCCGAGGGCGACGCGGAGCGGATCCTGCTGGACGATTGACGTCGGCGCAGGGCGCGCATGCTTTGCGCCTTCCGTGGCGTGAGGGTACACTGCGCGAAACGCCGTAGCTTCCAGCATGGTCCTGGGGAGGATCGCCATGAACCCGCCTGTCATCGCCCGCACCATCGATCACGCCGCCCAGGCCGCGGCCATGGAAAAGTACATGGCCGAAGGCGAGGAGCGCGCCCACGCGCTGGGCAATCGCGGCCCCATCCGCTTTGCCGGAGACGGGGCGCTGCATCCCGACATCGTCGAGGCCTACTGGCGCTGCGGCTTCTACGTCTTCGAGGGCGTGTTGAAGGCGGACGAACTGGCGGATCTGGAACGCGATCTGAAAGACATCATGTCCCGCTTCCCCGTGGCCAAGGGCGAGGAAGTCGACGCGCAGGGCCGCAAGGCGATCGGCGTCGGCCAGCAGGCGCCGTCGCTGTTCTGGTCGAAGCCGCTGGCAGATCCCTTCGGCGGCACCGCCGCCGCCAACGGGCGCCATCCGGTGAAGATGTACGAGCCCGAGGCCGCGAAGGACGCGCCCGAGGAGATCGTCTATCTGATGCTGGGCACGCTGCAGCATTCGGAAGCTGCACTCCGGCTCTACGGCCATCCGGAAGTGCTGAAGATGGTGTCGGCCATCAACGGTCAGGATTTCACGCCCTTCAACGAGGCGCTGTTCATCAAGGAACCGGGCCTGGGCGCCTCAGTCGCCTGGCACCGCGACGGCGTCACCCACTGGGACGATCCCGAATGGGACCAGGGCACCCACGGTTTCAACTGCATGGCGCAGCTCTATGGCTGCACCCCTGCCAACGGCCTCTGGGTCGTGCCCGGCACCCACAAGCTCCGTCAGATCGACATCGCGGCGATGGTGGAGGCGGCCGGCACCGACCGCCTGCCGGAGGCGGTGCCGCTGGTGGCGAAGCCCGGCGACCTCGCCATCACCAACCGCCAGGTCGTGCACGGCAGTTTCGCCAACAACTCGAAGGACTGGCGGGTGACCTTCAACTTCGGCTTCCACCGCCGGAAGTCGGTGCTGAACGTGGAAGCGGGCGGCATCCACAACGCCCGTGCGGTCTATGACGACGCCCGCATCCGCCGCCGCTCGCGCATGATCGGCTACGCCATCGACGCGCGCCGGCAGCGTTTTCCCGACGAGACGCCCTTCGTCTACAAGCCCCATGCCGAAGCGGGCGAGATCTGGACCTGGGACGACAAGGCGAAGCTGGACGTCTTCGACTACAATCTTGAAGACCTGAGCATCTGAAACTGCAGCCGCCGCCGGGTCACGGCTCGTCGGGGTAGACCGGTTTCGTCGTCTGCTGGGAGATCACCAGCCCCGCGGCGCCGACCGCCGCGCCCACCATCGCCGCCTGAACCGGGTCGCCCTGACCGGGCCTGCGGATGGGCGAGGGAGCGTCGGGTCCGCCGTCGGTGACCTTGCCGCCCGGCCCGCCGTCGGCCGGTCCGCCCGGTCCGGATTTTTCCACCCATTCGGGCCATTCGATCTGGACCCGGCGCTGAGCCAGCTCGATACCGGCCTGATAGAGGTCGTTCTTGACCTCCTGGAAGACCGCCTTGCGGATGATGAACTGCTCGCGCGGCTTGCACATGAACTTGGTGCGCACGATCAGGGCGCCTTCCTCGATCTTGAACACGCCCTGGGACTTCAGCGGCTGGATGAACTTCGGCCCCAGTTCCGGATCCTCCATCAGCCTGATACCGACCTTCTTGATGATCTTGCGCACCTTGTCGGTGTCGGTCTCGTAGGGCAGGCGGAACTCCTGCTTGTAGATCGCCCAGTCGCGGTTGTAGTTCGTGATCGAGCGCAGCTCGCCGAAGGGGATCGTATGGATCGCGCCCCGGTGATGGCGCAGCCGCATGGAGCGGATGGATATCTGCTCCACCTGTCCCCGGATGTCGCCGAACTCGACGTACTCGCCGACGCGGAAGGCGTCGTCGATCAGGAAGAAGATGCCGGCGATGATGTCCCGTACCAGGGCCTGCGCGCCGAAGCCGATGGCGATGCCGACCACGCCGGCGCCGGCGAGCAGCGGGCCGATATCGAGGCCCATGGAACTCAGCACGACCATGATGGTGACGGCAGCCAGCACAGACAGGATGAAGCCGCGGATCAGCGGCAGCAGGGTTCCGAAACGTGAGGTGACCATGCCGCCCAGCCCGTCCTCGTCGATGGCGTGATCCTCCGCCTCGGCGCGGGCCTTGGCCTCCTCGCGCTCGACGAAACGGCGGATGGTGCGCTCCACCAGCGCCCAGCCGATGGCGGCGACGATCAGAATGACAGCCACGTCACCCAGCACGGCGGTGATCCGCTCGCCGGTGGGGCTTTGCTGTGCCGCCACCATGTCGACGCCCAGCAGGTGCAGAAAGGCGAGCGCCCCGACGAGGCCCAGCGCCGACTGCACAACGCGGCGCACCGGCGGCAACAGCGACGGCGGCGGGGCCGGGCGCGCAACGTCGCCGGCCTCGGGCGCCTCGGGCTCGTCCGTGGCCGCCTCCGGGTGCATCTCCTCCGGATCAAGGGGAATTGCGGCACGGGCCGGCCGCTCCGGCGCAGGCGGCGGCCGGCGGAGGACGCCGAAATACGCGCTCGCCGCGGCGGCGGTGAAGATCACGACAACCGCCAGCAGCTTGGTGCCGTCCGCCGACAGCACCGCCAGTCCCCAGAGCAGGGCCAGGAAGCCGAGACCGATCATCAGCCAGAGCCGGCGATACCGCCCGCTCCGCGGCGCATCCACCGCCTCGGTCGGGGCATCCGGCCGGCTGGTCTGCATCGTCAGCGCCGCCGTGATCGCCACTGTGAACAGTCCCGCGGCGAGCAGCATCCAGCCAATGGTCGCCGGCGGCATGCCGAGCAGGCGCACCATGCCGACGCTGAATCCGACGAGACCCACGGTGGCGAACAGGGCTGTCAGCCATAGCGCCAGTTTGCGGGCAGTACGGTCGTCAACCTCCACCAGACGCTGTTCCGGCCGGTCCGGCGAGAACAGGAAGCGCGCCACGGCGCGGCCTGTCAGCGCGGTCGCGAATGCGCCCAGATAGGTGATCAGGAAGATCCGCATCGGATCGTGCTGCGCGAACCAGACCAGCGACAGCAGGAAGCCGGCTGCGACGAAGGCGGCCACCAGCGCCGTATCGCGCACCATCAGGACCAGCGACGGCCAGAGCCTTGAAAGCATGTCGTCCGCCGCCGGGCGCGGCAGCGGCATGATCCGGCGGAGCAGCCGCCGCAGCGCCGTCATCAGCAGCGCCGCCGCGGCCAGCATCGCCGCCAGGTTGGCGACGCCTTCCCACATCCGCGGCCAGCCTTCCAGGTCGGTCATCAGGATGAAGGCGTGATCGAAGCTGTCGCCCAGCGCGGGCAACGCTTCGGCCAGCCTCGCGGCGTTGCGGGAGAGGTTCTCGACGCTGCCTCTCGCCCGGTCGATGACCATGGCGAAGGGGTCTGCCATCTGCGCCTCTGCGGCGGGGGCGGCGGCTGGCGCCGGGGCCACGTCCGGCTGGCGCGCCAGTTCCTCGGCGACCAGGCGGCGGACGGTGGGGCGCAGCGCCTCCTCCAGTCCCGCGCCGCCGGGCGGCCTTTCCGCATCGGCGCGCTCCGCAGCCTGACGCTGCTGGAGCTGCTGCACCGGCAGGGCCTGTCCCAGCGCCGTCGACAGGGCCAGGAGTGCAAGCAGGCCGGCGAGCAGGACGGACGGCACAAATCGGAAATACGGCATCGCAGGTTCCCCGGGGTGATCCGCGCGGGCCGTCTGTTCACGATACGGTGGCGGCGCGCCGGCAGCCTGTCACAACAACTATCGCATTCTGGCGCGTGGCGATACGGAACCGAAGCCTGCGCCCCCCGGTCAACAGGCGGACGGCGCGAAATATTCACCCGATTCCGGCCTTATTGCGGCCCGGATCTTGCTTTATCTACCCGCCCAGTCGAAAGGCCTGCCGCATTGCCAGTATGTCCAGTTTCCGGCGGAGAACCGATGTTGCATGATCCGGCGTCCATCCAGTCGATCCGGGATCCGGACGGCGCCATATGTCGGCCGGTGAACGCGGCCGCGTTCCGTTATTGGAACTCTATTCGTGACGGCAGGGACATGCCCGCGCGCACGGATCTCGATCCGCTCGACATTCCGCAGCTTCTGCCCTCGATCATCCTGCTCGATGTTCTCCATGAACCGCGGGATTTCCGCTATCGCCTGGTCGGCACGCGCTGGGTCTGGCATTTCGACCGCGACGACACCGGCCGGCTGATGAGCGACCTGCCGCATCAGCGCGCGCCCTCGCGCGTCTGGGACGCCTGCTGCGCGGTGGTGGCGCAACGCCGCCCGCACCTTCCCGCGGACATTCCCTATGTCGGCAAGCAGCCCGGCTACAGCGCCATCGAGCCGCTGATCATGCCGCTCTCGCGGGATGGCTTCAACGTGAACATGCTGTTCGTGACGGTCGACTTCACCGACAGCTGAGCGCAATCCACCCAAGCGTGCCATGGTCATGTTTCCACCATTGCCAATTGATCCGTCGGAGCAGACCATTCGACTGGATTGAAGCGTTGCGGTGCCTTCGCAGCCGGGAGGCGGCATGCAGTTCATCGGTGGCAAACTGGTCGTCAACGGCGCCGTCTCCCTCGCCCTGCGCGTGACGCTGGTCTATGTGGTTTTCGGCGTCGCCTGGATATTGTTCTCCGACTGGATCGTCCTGCAGGCCCTGTCGCCCGAAGATGCGCCGGTGGCCCAGAGCCTGAAGGGCGCGGCCTTCGTGCTGGTGACCGCCACCATGTTCGGCGCCATCGCCTACGTGCTGGCCAGGCGCGATCGCGTCCATCTGGAACGTCAGCAGGAAATTCTCACGCAAACCGTCGCCGCCCTGTCGACGACGCTGGAGCGGCGCGATCCCTACACGGCGCGGCACGCCGTGCTGGTCGCGATGTTGGCGGTCGAGATCGGACGGCGGATCGGGCTGAGCGACGAACGGCTCGCCGACATCGAGCTTGGCGCGATGCTGCACGATATCGGCAAGATCGGCGTGCCGACCGATCTGCTGGTCAAGCCCAGCCGGCTGACCGACGCGGAATTCGACGTGGTCAAGACGCACCCGGAGATCGGCTACGACATCGTATCGCGGATCAGGTTCGGCAATGTCGTGCCGAGGATTGTCCGCGATCATCACGAGCGGCTGGATGGCAGCGGCTATCCCGGAGGGCTGAAGGGCGACGAGATCGATATCGAGTCGCAGGTCGTGGCCGTGGCCG
Source organism: Rhizobiales bacterium NRL2 (assembly GCA_001664005.1). NCBI lineage: Bacteria > Pseudomonadati > Pseudomonadota > Alphaproteobacteria > Hyphomicrobiales > Rhizobiales bacterium NRL2. The sequence continues at coordinate 2,861,862 of CP016093.1, read as the reverse complement.
ACGTTGCCGAATCGATGACGGCGCACCGTCCCTACCGCGCTGCGCTGGATACCCGATTTGTGGTCGAGCAGCTGGAAAAGGACGCCGGGGTGAAACTTCATTCGGCCGTGGTCCGCGTCTGCGTCTCGATCATCCGCGATCCGGATTTCCGCCTCACCCTGGAGAAGGGGCCGGAAGCGGCCGCGGCAGCGCAGCGGGCCGCCGCCCATGCAGGCCAATCCGCCCGGCGTCCCTAGAAAAACCACGAACCATTGCAACTTTACGCCAAGGCAAAGATCACTAGTGTCGCGCGTCGGGAACAGGTAACGGGCACAGAATCGGCGGTCGGGAACGCCGGCGGCCCGGCAGGGCGGATTGAGGGGCATGCAGGCGCAGGCGCGACGCGGAGACCAAGGCCCGAACACGGCCGGGCCGGAAGGCGAGGGCGAACTCTCGAGCCTCGTGCAGGCGCTCGAATCCCAGCTCGAGCAGGCCAGGGCCAGGATCGTCCGCCTGGAACAGCTTGCCGAGACCGACGAATTGCTGGCCATCGCCAACCGGCGCGCCTTCCAGCGTGCGCTGATGCGCTGCGTGGCTGCCGCGGAACGTCACGGCGACCGCGCCTGCCTGGTCTCGCTGGACGTCAACGGCATGAAGCTGATCAACGACAACTGGGGCCATCCGGCCGGCGATGCCGCCTTGAAGACGGTGGCGCGGGTACTGACCGAGGACACGCGGGCCACCGATGTGGTCGCCCGGATGGGCGGCGACGAGTTCGCGATGATCCTGACCCAGGTGGACGAGGCCGCGGCGGAGGCCAAGTGCCGGAGCCTGGTCGAAAAGGTGCGGCGGACGGGATTCGAGGCCGCCGGCGAGACCATCCCCATCGATCTGGCGTTCGGCGTTGCCGAGGTCACGCCGGGTGCCAGCGCCGACGCGCTGATGGAAGAAGCCGACCGGCGCATGTACCGGATGAAGGCGCTCAGCCGCAATCCCTCGCGTGGACGCCCCTGACCGCGGCGTCTGCGGAGATTGATCCGCGGTTAACGAATACTCATAGTTTCCGGATTCCAATGGTGCCGATGAAGGCGCGGCTGAGGCAGGTTCGGTCATGAGTGCAAGCGCGGACCCGATCGTCCGGGACCGCCGCCGCATGCGGCGGCGGGCGGGGCTTGCGCTTGCGGCCCTGCTGACGGTCGCCGCGGCGGCGATCGTCGCGATCCTGTTCTATGCCGCGAGCGAGCGCGAAAGGCTGATCGAACAGTGGCAGGTGCGGCTCGGCATCGTTGCAGACAGCCGCAAGGCCGCGGTCGAGGGCTGGCTCGATCACCGGCGCGGCGAACTGCTGCGCCTGTCCCGCAACCGCGCCATACAGTACTACCTGATCGACCTGACCGACCCCGACCTGCCGCCGGAGGCGCTGGACAGCCGCCGCCGCTATATCGAGGAACTGCTGGGTCTGGAGGCCGAACGCGGCGGCTACGCCACGCCGCAGAGCGAGATCGCCCGCAATGCCGACCTGGACACGCCGGCGACCGGCGGCGTCGCCGTGCTCGACGCCGAACTTCAGGTCATCGCCCTCAGCCCCGGCATGTCCTTCGTGAAGGGGATCATGCCGGCCGCGCCGCCCGAACTCCTGCAGGGCGGCGTCTTTGTCTCTCCGGTCTACCGGGCCGGCGACGGCGAGCGCATGGTGACCTTTCTCGCCCCCGTGCTGTCGCCCGATGGCGGCGCGGAAGCGGGCATCGGCTTTGTCGTCGCCTTCCGCCGTCTGGGCGAAGATTTCGACGCCGCGCTCCGTCAGCCGGGCGAGGTATTGCGCGAAGCCCGCACCTATCTTCTGGAGAGCGCCGAAGGAGGGCCGCGGCTCATCTCGCCGCTGGAGGACGGCCCGCCGCTCTTTGCCACGGTGACCGGCGCGGAGTCCGTTGCCACCCTGACGGCGACCGCGCCGGCTTCCGGAACCTACAGGGGGCTGTCGGGACGGGAGGTGCTTGCCACCGGCCGGAACATCGCCGGCACCGGCTGGACCCTGGTGCGCAGCGTCGACCGGGAGGCGGCGCTGGCCGAGGGCGTGCAACGTATCCAGGTCATTGCCGGCGCCCTGATGCTGGTCGTGCTGCTGGTGGGCGTCACGGTCGTCGCCGTCTGGCGCAATGCGATCTCCGACCGCCTGGCCGCCGCCGCCAGCGATCTGTCCGAAGCGCTTGCCGAGTCGCGCCGTCTCGGGCGCCTGCTGAAGAACCTTGCCGACGCCGTTCCGAACTCGATCGTCGCCGTCGGTCCCGACGACCGTATCCTCTTCGGCAACACGCCAGCCTTCGAGGGCGCCGGCATCGACGCGGCCGAAGCCGAGGGCAAGCCCATAGCCAGCATCTTCGGGCCCGCGGTGGCCACGCCGCTGGTTCAGGCCAATGCCCGGGTGCGCCAGGACAACGAGATCGTTCACGAGATCGACGACACCGAGATCGAGGGCCGGCGGCGGGTGGTCCGGCGTTTCCATGTGCCGCTGGACGCCGGCGGCGTGCTGATGGTCGCCGAGGACATGACGGAAATCGTCCAGGAGCGGGAGCGCCGCGCCGCGCAGCTCGATGCGCTGGTCGACGTGCTGGTCAATCTCATCGACGCCCGCGACCGCTATGCCGCGAATCATTCGCAGCGCGTCGCGCACCTGTCACGGCGCATGGCCGAGGAGATGAAGCTGGAGCCGGCCATGGTCCACGCCGCGGAAACCGCAGCGCGGCTGATGAATCTCGGCAAGCTGGGTATCGATCCGGCCATTCTCACCAAGTCCGGCGACCTGACCGAGGACGAACTCGCCCTGGTGCGCGACAGCATCCTGCACTCGGCCGATCTGGTCGCGAACATCGACTTCGAAGGGCCGGTGGTCGAGACGCTGCGCCAGCTTCAGGAGCGGCTCGACGGCTCCGGCCGGCCGGCCGGGATCTCGGGGCCGGATTTCCTTCAGCCGGCGCAGATCGTCTCTCTGGCCAACGCCTATGTGGCCCTTATCAGCGAACGCGCGCATCGCGCCGCGCGCACCACTTCGCAGGCGCTGGACCAGCTCTGGCCACAGGCCGGCAAGGTCTGGGACCGGCAGGTGGTGGCTGCGCTGGTCCAGGCGGTCGAGCGCGGCGGCGACTGATGCCGGGTCGGCGCATGGGGGCTGCGATGCTGGCCGCGGCCGGCGTCATGGTTCTGGCGGCGCCGGGGGCCGCGGAACGCTTCGACCCGCACCAGAGCCCGCCCAACGTGCCGCGCAATGTCCAGGACTGGCTGACGCCGCAGGACCGCAAGGAACTCAGGGAACGGCCCGAGGACAGCTCCGTGCAGCTGGAGAACCCGCCCGTCTTCGGCTGGAAGTCCGGACGCGACATGTACTCCTTCGAGGTGGCGATCGAACGCAATGGCGAGCCCTATCTGACCTTCGTCACCACCTCCAACATCTTCCGCCCCGACAGCCCGCTGCCGCCGGGCGCATTCAACTGGCGGGTCAGGCAGCTCGATCAGATCGGCCGGCCGCGCCGCGCCGGCGACAATGGCGGCTGGTCGGTCCCGCGCACCTTCAACCTGCGCGAGGACAGCATCACCCTGCAGGTGCCTGACATCTGGACCGCCTTCGGGAAGGCCGAGACCGCCCGGCGCCCGCGTGCGCTGCCGCCCCGGCCGGCCCGGCTGGACGAGGCGAAGCAGGCGGTCTTCGACGTGGTGCTGGCGCGCTACCTGAAGGAGGCCGGCTCCGCGCCCGCATTCGCCAGCGCGCGCGGCAGCGTCGCCGGCGCAGGGGAGGGGATCGCCCGCAGCCGCGAGGTGCGCGCCCGCCTGCGCCAGATGATCCGCCGCATGAACGACGCCCTTGCGGTCTCGGTCCTGCACCCTGACGAGGCCGTGCGCGACCGCGCGGCGGGGACGGCGGCGATCTACCTGGAAGGCATCGTCGGCTTCGACGCCTTCGGGCGCACCGGTCACGCCGGCGACGACCTGCTGAACATCCGCATCGCCAAGGCGGTGGCGCGCGCCTACGACATCCTCTACCGCCGGATGGATCCGGCGCGGCGGGCCGAGGTACAGCGTCATGTGGAGTTCCGCACCCAGGCGGCCTTCGACTTCTTCCTGCTCAACGACCGGGGCAATCTGGGCCAGTTCACGCTCAGCTCCCACGGTTTCCAGATCGCCACGCACGTGCTGGCGATCGCCGCGCTGATGGCCGGGGATTCCGACCGCGCGACGCTCTGGTTCCGCGATACCTATCCGCTGGTCTCCACGATCGTGACGCCCTGGGGCGGCGACGACGGCGGCTATTCCAACGGCGTCAATTACGGCGTCTGGGAGTTCGTCAACCATGTCGACAGCTGGGACGTCATCCACAATGTGGTCGGCTTCCCCTATTTCGAGACGGCCTGGGTGCGGAACTTCGCCGAGTTCCTGACCTATTTTGCGCCGCCCGGCGTGTCGCAGGCGGGCTTCGGCGACGGCGCCGAGAAGCTGCGACCCGAACTCTGGGCGGAGATCAGCCGCCTCTACGTGGAACGCGGCCGCGGCGAGTACGCCACGGCCCTGCTTGCCGCCTGGCGCGCGCATCTCGACCTGGCGGGAGGGGAGGCGGATGAACTGTCCAACGCCCTTCTGTGGCCTCGGCTGTTCGGGGTGCAGGCCGCGCGTTCGGGGGCGCCGCGCGCCCTCGGGGAGATTCCCGACGCTGCAATCTTCCCCGATATCGGCTGGGCGGCCATCCACAGCGACCTGCCCGACCCGGAGCGCTACTCGATCCTGTTCAAGTCGAGCCAGTTCGGTTCCTTCAGCCACAGCCATGCCGACCAGAACTCGTTCATGGTCATGGGCCAGGGCCGGCCGCTGCTGATCGACAGCGGCTATTACGACGGCTACCGCTCGGCCCATCACAACGGCTGGACCCGTCGCACGGTCGCCCACAACGCCATCACCTATGATGGCGGCAAGGGTCAGCCGATCGACGACCCGACCGCCAAGGGGCGGCTTACCGACTACTGGCGTTGCGGCGGGGCCGTGAAACTCACGGGCAGGGCGGCCAGAGCCTATGGCGGCGACATCGTTGAGGCCGACCGCACCCTGCTGCACCTGCCAGGCGGCCTGCTGCTGGTGCATGACCGCATGGCCGCCGGGACACCGAAGCGGTGGGAATGGAATTTCCACGCAGCTGCGCCCATCCATGCCGTCGGCGACCGCACGGCGCGCATCCGGAACGGGCCAGCGGAGGCCAGTGTCGAATTGCTCGTCGGCCCGCCGGTGCGGCTGGAACTCGCCGAGGGCTTTCCCGAACCGCCGAACGAGCGGCTCATGGGTCCGGCGGCCCAGCAGTATCACGGCGTCTTCGCCGCGGAAGCCGCCAGCGCCGTCTTCGAGACACTGGCGCTTGTCCGCATCGGTGGCGGCGCCGGGCAGCCGGTCACGGCGCGCGAAGGCGAAGGCGGCGGTATCCGCTTCGAGGCCGGGCGCTATTCGGGCAGCTTCGCTGGCGGACGCACCCATCTGCTGGTTGACGGGACGTTGCTCGAAGCGGCGGACTGCGCGGTGCCGCCGCGGACCCTGCTGGCCGGGGGACGGCTCAGGTTCGGCCGCGACTGAGCGCGCTCAGGCCAGGAAACCCTCGAAGATGATATTGGCCGCATGCGCGCGGGCGCGCCGGAGGTCGGACGGCGTCCGCACCGTCCAGGTGATTACCGGCAGATGCTCCGGCACCGTGGGATCCGCCGGCAGGTCCTTGACGTTCCAGGCGACGAAATTCGGGCGGGCGATTTCAATGAATTCAGGTTGGTAGAGCGGTTCTTTCGCGCGCATGCTGAAGCGCAGACTGCGATAGGCGATCAGCCCGCGCGGCCAGTCCGGGCGGTTCTCCGCGAACCATGCCACGATGGCCGGATCGAAGCTCTGCACTGCGAACGGGCCATCGCGCCCGTCCAGCAATGCTGCAACCGCGGGCGCCAGTCCGGGGTCGCCCATCTTCAGCTCGATCAGCAGCGGCAGGTCGGGAAACAGATCGAGCGCCTCGAACAGCGATGGAATCGTCTCCGGGCCGCCCAGCAGACGCAGGCGCTGCAGGTCCTGCAGGCGCCGTCCCGAAACCGGTCCGTCGACGCCGCAGAGGCGCCTCAGTTCACGGTCGTGGAAGACCACAACTTCCCCGTCCGCCGTCGGCTGCACGTCGATTTCGGCGGCATAGCCATGAGCTTCGGCCGCCGCCAGGGCGGCGACGGAATTCTCGGGACGGTCCGGTCCGGGGACGTGCAGCCCGCGATGCGCGATCGGCCGGTCAGTGAGCCAGCCGGGCGCGTTCATCCGATCTCCACGACCGCGTCGATCTCCACCGCCACGCCGAGCGGCAGGGTGTTGGAGCCGACGGCGAAGCGGGCGTGCTTGCCGGCGTCGCCGAATATCTCGACCATCAGGTCAGAGGCGCCGTTGGCCACCACCGGATGCTTGTTGAAGTCGGGCGTGGCGTTGACGAAGCAGCCCAGCTTGACGATCCGCTTCACCCGGTCGAGGTCGCCGCCGCAGGCCGCCTTCACCTGGGCGATGATGTTGAGCGCGCAGGTCCGGGCCGCCTTCTGACCGTCCTCGACCTCGAAGCCGTCGCCGAGACGGCCGATGGACGTCAGCTCGCCGTTCCAGAACGGCACCTGGCCGGCGACGAACACGAGGTCGCCGGAGATGACATAGGGGACGTAGTTGGCGGCGGGACTTGCCGCCCTGGGCAGTTCGATTCCGAGTTCCTGAAGTCTTGCGTCGATGCGACCGGCCATGGTGTTCCTCCCGGGCTTGATGGGCGCGGCCCGTTATCGCCGATCGCGCGGTTGGCGGCAATCGGAGTTCGTCGCATAGTGCGGCCATGGCGGAGGGGCCACTGACAAGCGACGACGGAGAGACACTCGCCTGGCTGAGCCGGGCGGGGCTCGAGGGCATGGCGCCGGAGGCGTTGCTGGCGGCGTTCTGCGAGCGGCTGCAGGACGGCGGGATTCGGCTTGCCCGGGTGCAGATCGCGACGGCGGTGGTCCACCCTGGCATGCGCGGTTTCAGCCTGACCTGGTGGGCCGGCCGGGGCGTGACCGACAGCCAGACATTCAGCCACGACCGGCAGGCGGCGCCCGAATGGTACAGAAGCCCGGGCGCCTACATGTTCGCCAATGATGTCGATGCGATCACGGCGCGGCTCGACGGTGGCCAGCGGCTCGAGCCGTGGTTCGATCTCTACGACGATCTGCGCGCCGCCGGTCTCACCGGCTACCATACCGAGGTCTTTCCCTTCGGATGGTCGTCCAGCGCGGATCGGGCGACCGGCATCCCGGAGCTCGGCGTTGTCACGTCGTGGAGCACCGACCGGCCGGGCGGGTTCGGCGACGAGCTGGCGCGTCTCAGGGCATTGCTGCCCGTCTTCGCGTTGGCCCTGAAGGGCGGCGTGCTGACCGCCATGGCGGAGACGCTGATGACGACCTATCTGGGTCAGGATGCCGGCCGGCGGGTACTGCATGGCGATATTCATCGGGGCGACACGCGCGTATTGCGCGCGGCGATCCTGCTGGCCGACCTGCGCGGCTTCACCGCGCTGACGGACAGGCTGAGTTCCGAAACGATCGTGGCCATGCTGGATGCCTATCTGGCCGCGATCTGCGAGCCGGTCCAGCGGCTCGGCGGCCAGGTGCTGAAGTTCCTGGGCGACGGCTTGCTGGCGGTGTTCGACGACAGCCACGGCAACCGCGCCGACGCGGCGCTGCAGGCCGCGCGGGATGCGCTCTCGCAGGTCGCGGAAATCAACCGCCGACGCGCGGCGGCAGGGGAGGACTACATGATTCTGGACGTCGCGCTGCATGTCGGCGAGGTGGCCTATGGCAATGTCGGCGGGCCCGACCGGCTGGACTTCACGGTGATCGGTCCGGCGGTGAACGAGGCGGCGCGTATGGAGGCGATCTGCGGCGACCTGGACCGGGCGCTGCTGGTCTCCGCGGCGCTGGCCGACGAACTGTCCGACCGCAGCGGGCTGGATGACCTGGGGGAGCATCGCCTCAGGGGACTGGAGCGCCCGCGGCAACTGTTCGGAGCGCGCGCCGATGGCTGAACCCAACCCGTCCTTCGATGGCTACTATCCTGTCCCCGACTGGGCGCCGCACAGCCGGGCCTGGCTGTCCTGGCCCACCGATCCGACGGAAATGCCGGGCGGCCTGCTGGAATCGCGGGTGACCTTCGCCCACGTGGCGCGGACCGTGGCGCGCTTCGAGCCGGTGCGCATGATCGTCCCGTCCGACGTCGCCAAGGAGGCGTCCCTGACTCTCGGTCCCAGGGTCGAGATCCTGGAGCGGCCCTCGGCCCATGGCTGGATCCGCGATCTGGGCCCGACCTTCCTCAGCACCCGGGACGGACGGGTCAAGACCGTGGGCTGGAAGTTCAACGGCTGGGGCGGGCGTCACATCGTTCACGAGGAGGATCACGGCTTTGCCGAGGAACTGATCCGGCTGATGAACCTGCCCCACTACCGTGGCCCGATCGTGCTGGAGGGCGGCGCCGTCCAGACCGACGGCATGGGCACGGCGCTGGTGACCGAACAGACCCTGCTCAGTCCCAACCGCAACCCGCTGATGGGCCGCCGCGACGTCGAGGAGATCCTGATGAATTTCTTTGGCGTCGTGCACACCGTCTGGCTGGGGGAGGGGATCAGCGGCCTCACCGGCGGCGGCGGGCACGTCGGCCGTTTCTGCCGCTTCGTCCGGCCGGGGGTGATCGCGATCCACTCGCCCGAGGATCCCGAACATCCCGACTTTCGCGCCATGCAGGACAACCTGCATCGCCTCGCCCGCGCGCGCGGGCCCTTCGGTCAGGAACTGGAGGTGCACGAGATCCCCGCGCCCGAACGCATCTCCCCGGCCTCGGCGAGTTATCTCGGTTTCTATCTGGCCAATGGCGCCGTGGTGGTGCCTTCGCTGGACGACCCGCGCGACGAGGAGGCGTTCGGCCTGATCACGGCGCTGTTTCCGGATCGGGAAGCAGCTGCGGTGGAAAGCGAGGCTGTGGGCGGCGCGCTTCACCATCTGGTGCTCGGAGAGCCCGAACCCGCGCCGTTCTGAGCCGGCGCGGCGCGCTCAGAGGCCGATCGGCACCAGGGAAAGCTTGCGGGCGCGCTTGTCGGCGTACATGGCATGGTCGGCCATGGCCATGACATCCGCCAGGCAGGTCCGGCCGTCATAGCCCTGGATACCCAGGGAGACGTTGATGCGGATGGTGCTGCAGCCCTTGCCGATCACCGTCGCGTCCAGGGTGTGCTGCAGTTCCTTCGCCTTGCGCAGGCCGTTGCGCAGCGACGTCCTGGTCAGCACGACCACGAACTCGTCGCCGCCGACGCGGGCGACGATGTCGTCAAGGCGCACATGGTCGGAAATGATCTCGGCCACCTTCTGCAGCACCTTGTCGCCGCGGGCGTGGCCGTGCTTGTCGTTGATGCCCTTGAAGTCGTCGACGTCGATGTAGCAGATGACGCCTTCCTCGTCGTGACGGTTCGCGGCGGAAAGCAGCTGCTCCAGGGCGGCCTCGAGGCCGCGGCGGTTGATCAGGCCGGTAAGCTCGTCGGTGCGGGCCAGCGCTTCCAGTTCGGCGATCTTCTCGCGCTGCTCCTGGATTTCGCGTTCCGCATTGGCCGCGAAATCGATGATGCGCTCCAGGAGGATCAGTCGTTCGCCGTCATAATTGGCGTCGGGCACTGAGAACCGCCGTACGATCTCGGTGGCCAGTCGGCCGACCATGGGGGCGTCGCTCAGTGCTTCGGGGATTACGGCTAGGCTCATCGGTTCCGCTCCGAGGTTCTTCTGCAACTCTTCGCGGGGTTCATTGAGCAAGCGCCGTGCCGCGCCCTCCATGACGCGTTTTCAACGACTTAGGTGATCGAAGGGGGCGGTATCGGCGTGCCGCCGGAAATTTCTGCCGCCCTTCACAGGGCCGTGGGGCAAGGCTTGCCGGTAAAGAAGGCGTCGAGATTGTCGAGGCAGCAGAAGCCCATGGCGTCCCGCGTGCCGAAGGTGGCGCTGCCCAGATGCGGCAGCAGGAACGCGTTGGTCAGACCGCGATAGCGGGGATCGAGGTCCGGTTCGCCGGCGAAGACGTCCAGGCCGGCGGCGAAGAGCCGGCCGCTGGTCAGCGCCGCGATCACGGCGTCGTCGTCGACGATGTCGCCGCGGGCGGTATTCACCAGAACGGCGTCCTTCGGCATCGCGTCGATCAAGGCGGCATCGACGAGGCCGCGGGTCTCGGCCGTGGAAGGGCAGTTGACCGAAAGGAAATCGGAAACCGCCGCGAGCGCTTCGGGACTGTCGTGATAGACTGCGCCCTCTTCAAGGTCCGCGGGCAGCGGGCGGCGGTTGTGATAGTGGATCTCCAGTCCGAAGCCGCGTGCGCGGCGGGCGATGGCGCGGCCGATCCCGCCCATGCCGAGAATCCCGAGGCGTGCGCTGCCCAGATCCTTGCCGAGCAGCATGGTGGTGTGCCAGCGGTTCCAGCGGCCCTCGCGCACCAGGCTCTGGCCCTCGTGTCCGCGCCGCGCGGCGCCGAGCAGCAGCAGGATCGCCAGGTCGGCGACGGCCTCGTTCAGTACCTCCGGCGTGTTGGTCACGGTCCGGCCGCCGGCTTTCACGGCTTCGACGTCGATGTGCTCGTGCCCGACGGAGAAGGTCGAGATGATCCGGACACTGTCAGGCAGCGCGGCGGCGAGTTCGGCGGTGATCTTCTCGGAACTGCAGATCAGCATTGCGTCCTTGCCCTCGGCCGCGCGGAGCAGCGTTTCGGGCGGCATGATCACGTCCTCGGGGTTGAAGACAGCGTCGTAGTCGCGCGCGGCGCGGGCGGTCACGGCGTCAGGCATCCGGCGGGTGACGAGCAGGCGCGGCCGGTCGGACATCCTTTTGCCCCAATGCTTGTATTTGCTCGGTCGAAAGATCAGGTTATGCGCAATCTTTCCGCAGTGCGAGATGATGATGAAACGACTGACCATAATGCTGGCGACGTTGCTTTTCGCCGGCCCCGCCCTGGCCGCCTCGGGCCTGACGCCGCACCGTGCGGTCTACGACATGGAACGGCTGCAGCGCGCGAGCGGGTCGGCCTTCGCGCAGGTCAGCGGCCGGATGGTCTATCATTACGACCGCACTTGCGACGGGGTGACCTACAATCACCGCATGCTGCTGGATCTGGTCACCGCCCAGGGCTCGGAACTTCAGACCGAGACCGTGCTGAGCTTCTTCGAGACCGGGGATGGACTGAATCTCCGCTTCCAGGTGCGGGAGATATTCGACGGCGTCGAGGCGACGGCGCTGGAGGGCAAGGTCACACGCAGCGACGTCGATTCGCCGGGCCGCATCACCTACAGCCGGCGGGAAGGCGTCGAAGGTGACGCGCCCGAGACGCTGCCGCCGGGGGTCCTGTTTCCGCTGCAGCACACGCGCGACCTGATCCAGGCGGCGGTGGACGGGGCGGTCACGCACAACGCGCGTACCTTCGATGGCGACGAACTCTCTCTGGTGGACAGTTTCATCCGCCCCTATGAGGGCGAGTGGGAGAAGGCGGTGCCCGATTCCATGGACGGCCAGAAGGTCTGGACCACCCGGGTGTCCTTCTACAAGCCGGACCAGGCGGAAGCCGCCCCCTACTACGAAACCCAGATGCGGTTCTGGGAGAACGGGTTGTCGGGCGACTTCACGATGGAGACGACCGATCTCGCGGTGCAGGCGCGCCTGACCGAGGTGGAGATCTACGACAAGCCCGACTGCGACTGAGCGCGCTTGCACTGGTGTTCGTGTAGAGCGGGTTGAGGGTAACCCGTACCGGGATCAAGTTTCGACCAATTACGTCGAGCGGAACGACCTGACCATACGGATGTCGATTCGCCGGTTTACACGGCTGACGAATGCGTAATCGAAGAAGGCTGAACACCACGCGCATGCGATCACGCAGCACTTAATGTACCATAATTTTTGAAGGTGCATTCGTCCCTGCGGATGTCCCGGGCGATGGCTTCTTGCGTCTCGGATTGGCTGCGGAATATAGAAGATATTGTTAAGTACGTCGAAAATACCGACCCTGCTTCGAAGAAACGCTGATTGCATAGGGAAAAAATAAATGTTCGATCCTGTATTTAGAAATATAGTATTAAATTTGTTGGGAGGATCAGCTGCTCTGACTGCCTCATTGGCAAATATAATTGTATATATTCTCGGTGCTGCAACGGCAGTATCTATGGTTGTGATTGTAATAATGACACCGTGGGATTTTCTGGTATGGTTGTTTAACGCTGACTGGAGAACGACAGAATTCAAGGCGAGTTTGTATTCACTTGCTGTGTTGTTTGGCGGTCTTATCCTTGTTGGCCCGTTTGTATTGACTCGAAATTGGCTGAGGCGGTTCGAGGACTGGTGTGATCGCAATGTAATTTCAATCTGAGACACTGCCAGCGCGCTGCCTCGGTTGACTTGACGCTGAGGCGCGCGTAAGAACCCGGCTTCAACCGGAAAGGCTTGACCTTTCGTGCGGCCCCGGGACGGGGAAGTACACACCGGCCGACGAGTTTCGTCCGCCGGTGCATTTTGCGTTGCGCCGACCGGATGAAGCGAAACCGAAGGGCCGGGACCGATGTTCGATAGCTTGAGCGACAGACTGGGCGACGTCTTCGGGCGGCTGCGCAAGCGCGGCGCCCTGTCGGAGAAGGATGTCGACGAGGCGCTCCGCGAGGTCCGGGTCGCGCTGCTGGAAGCCGATGTCGCCCTGTCGGTGGTGAAGGATTTCGTCGCCGAGGTGAAGAAGCAGGCGGTCGGCCAGGAGGTCGTCCGCTCCGTCTCGCCGGCGCAGATGGTGGTCAAGATCGTCAACGATCACCTGATCGAGGTCCTGGGCAGGGAGACCGAGGAACTCTCCCTCAATGCCGCTCCGCCGGTGCCGATCCTGATCGTCGGACTGCAGGGTTCGGGCAAGACCACCTCGACGGCCAAGATTGCCTACAGGCTGAAGAACCGGGAAAAGAAGAAGGTCCTGATGGCCTCGCTGGACGTCCGCCGTCCGGCGGCCCAGGAGCAGCTCAGGGTGCTGGGCGAGCAGGCGGAGGTTCCGACCCTGCCCGTCGTGCAGGGGCAGATGCCCGTCGATATCGCGAAGCGCGCCATGCAGTCCGCCAGACTGCAGGGTTATGACGTCGTCCTTCTCGACACCGCCGGCCGGCTGCATGTCGACGAGCAGCTGATGCAGGAGGTCGCCGCCGTCCGCGACGCGGTGAACCCGCACGAGACCCTGCTGGTCGCGGATGCGCTGACGGGCCAGGACGCCGTCAACGTGGCGAAGCAGTTCGACGAGCGCGTCGGCGTGACCGGCATCATGCTGACCCGCGTCGACGGCGATGGCCGCGGCGGCGCGGCGCTGTCGATGCGCGCGGTCACCGGCCGGCCCATCAAGCTGATCGGTGTCGGCGAGAAGATGGACGCGCTGGAGGCCTTCCACCCCGACCGCATCGCCAACCGCATCCTCGGCATGGGCGACGTCGTGGGCCTGGTCGAGAAGGCCCAGGAATCGATCCAGGAAGAGGACGCGAAGAAGCTCGCCGCCCGGATGAAGAAGGGCGAGTTCGACCTCGAGGATCTGCGCGGTCAGCTCCAGCAGATGCAGAAGATGGGCGGGCTGGAAGGGCTGGCGGGCATGCTGCCCGGCGCCAGACAGGTCAAGCAGCAGCTCGCGGACGCCAATATCGATCCGAAGATGCTCCGGCGTCAGGAGGCGATCATCGGCTCCATGACGCCGAAGGAGCGGCGCAATCCCAAGCTCATCAACGCCTCCCGCAAGAAGCGCATCGCCGCCGGTTCGGGCACCACGGTGCCCGACGTCAACCGCGTGCTGAAGCAGTGGAAGCAGATGTCGGTGATGATGAAGAAGGTCAGGAAGCTCGGCAAATCCGGCATGATGCGGGCCGGGCTTCAAGGCATCCTGCCCCGCATGTAGGCGGGGCGCGAGACGAACCCGAAGCAAGGAGAAAAGTTAAACATGGCCGTGAAGATCAGGCTGTCCCGTGGCGGCGCCAAGAGGCGCCCCTTCTACCGTATCGTCGTCGCCGACGCCCGCGCCATGCGCGATGGCGGCTTCATCGAGCGCATCGGCCATTACGACCCGATGCTGCCCAAGGACCGCGAAGACCGGGTCGTCATCGATCTGGAGCGTGCGAAGCACTGGCTGTCCGTCGGCGCCCAGCCGACCGACCGCATCTCCAAGTTCCTGGAGAAGGAAGGCGTGCTGGAGCCCAAGACCCGCAACAATCCCCAGAAGGCCAAGCCCGGCACCAAGGCGCAGGAGCGCATCGAGGCCGCGCGTCTGAAGGCGGAGGAAGCGGCCCAGGCCAAGGCTGACGCCGAGGCGGCGCCCGCCGAAGCGGAAGCTCCGGCCGAGGAAGCTCCGGCCGAAGAAACCCAGGCCGAGGAAGTTCCGGCGGAGGAGAAAGCGGCCGAATCCTGACCGGGTTCCGACGCCGCCGGTGCCGCCATGCCCGCAGGTAAAGTCGCCGTTGCCGTTGTCACGGGCGCCCATGGCGTGAAGGGACGGGTGCGCCTGAAGACCTTCACCGAAACGCCGGAAGACGTCGCCGCCTATGGGCCGCTGACCGACGAGAACGGCGAACGCGCCTTCCGGGTGACCGTGACGGGGACCGCGAAGGAAGGTGTCGTCGCGGGACTTTCGGGCGTCGGCGATCGGGACGCGGCGCTGGCGCTGAAGGGTCTGGTGCTGCATGCCGATCGCGCAGCGTTGCCGGACCTGGACGATGCGGAGGACTTCTACCACGCCGACCTGATCGGCCTTGTTGTGGAGACGGCGGAAGGCCAGCGGATCGGCCGGGTGCGGGCAATTCATGATTTCGGCGCCGGAGACGTGCTCGACATCAAGCCGGCCAAGGGCAGCGCGCTGATGTTGCCTTTCACCCGCGACGCGGTGCCCGAGGTGGATGTCGCCGGCGGGCGGCTTGTCGTCGTCCTGCCCGACGAGATCGAGGTGATCGACACTGGCGAACCGGAGGAGCCGGACGGCGAGGCCGGGAAGGCGGGATGAGCGGGCCCGCATTCGGCGCGACGGTGCTGACGCTCTACCCGGAAGTGTTTCCCGGACCGCTGGGCGTCGCACTGGCCGGAAAAGCGCTGGAAGCGGGGATCTGGACGCTGAAAACAGTGGACATCCGGGGCTTCGCTCATGATAAACACCGCTCCGTCGACGACGCGCCGTTCGGGGGCGGCGCCGGCATGGTCATGCGCCCCGATGTGCTGGCGGCCGCGATCGACGCCAGCCACGCGGCCGGCGGTCCGCTGATCTACTTCAGCCCGCGCGGGCGGAGGCTGGATCAGGAACTGGTCGGGACGGTCAGGGAGGCCGGGTCGGCCACGCTGATCTGCGGCCGGTTCGAGGGCGTCGACCAGCGGGTGCTGGACGCCCGCGGCGTGATGGAGGTCAGCCTCGGCGACTTCGTGTTGTCGGGCGGCGAGTATGCAGCGCTGGCGCTGATGGATGCGGTGGTGCGGCTGTTGCCCGGTGTGGCGGGCAATGCCGACAGCCTTGCGGAAGAGAGCTTCGCGGACGGGCTTCTCGAATATCCGCACTACACCCGTCCGCGGGATTGGGAGGGAATGACCCCTCCTGGGATATTGTTGAGCGGCGACCACGCCCGCATCCGCGCCTGGCGGAAAGCCGAATCGGAACGGCTGACCCGGGAACGGAGACCGGACCTCTGGCGACGCTACACGAACGAAGAAGGTTGAGAGAGATGAACCTCATCGACGAGATCAACGCCGCCGAGATCGCGCGCGTCACGGAAGGCAAGACCATCCCGGTGTTCCAGCCGGGCGACACCGTGCGCGTGAACGTGCGCGTGACCGAGGGCAACCGCGAACGCGTGCAGGCCTTCGAAGGCGTCTGCATCGCCCGGCGCAACCGGGGTCTGAATTCCTCCTTCACGGTCCGCAAGATTTCCTACGGCGAGGGCGTGGAGCGCATCTTCCCGCTCTATTCGCCCTCGATCGACAGCATCGACGTCGTGCGCCGCGGCAAGGTCCGCCGCGCGAAGCTCTATTACCTGCGCGGCCGCCGCGGCAAGTCGGCCCGCATCGCCGAGCGCCGCGTGGAACGCGCCGCGAAGAAGTAAGGCCGGACTTTCCGGCAAGCAGCGATCAGGCGTCCTTCTCCCGGCCCGGGGGGAGGACGCTTTCCGTTTCGGCGATCGACACCTCGACGCGCCGGGCGACCAGCTCCCTGGCGCTCACCGCAAGCAGCTTGAGACGGCCCGTGGCCTGCAGGATCAGTGCGCCCACTGTTTCCGCGAGCAGGCCGGCGACGATCGCGCGCGCGCGACCGTCATCGAGTCCGGGCGCGATGGCGCGCAGCGCGCCGATTTTCAGGTCGATGGTCTTTTCCAGCCCGGCGTTGAGCCGGCGGTCGGCTTCCGGCCCGAGACCGCGCCGCCGCGCGCCGCCGAACAGGTAGAGCCCCAGTTCGAGCTCGTCCGGCCGCGCCGCGTAGAAGCTGTACATGCCGCCCAGCACCGTCCGGGCCCGCCGGTGCGGATCCGTCTCGGTTTCGCCGGCCGCCCGCACCTGGGCGGCGAGTTCGTCCAGGCTGTCCTCCAGCAGGGCGGCGTACATGGCCTCCTTGTCGGCGAAGTGCAGATAGAGCGTGCCGACGGCGCAGCCGGCCGCCTCGGCGATGGCCCGCATGGTCGCGCCGTCGAGACCGCGTTCCATGAAGACGCCTTGCGCCGCCTCGAGAAGCTGCGCGCGCCGGAAGCCGCGGATGGCCGCGCGCCGCTCGGCCCGGCGCGTCGCGCTCATCGTCCCGTTTTCAGTTCGCGGCCCTCCGGAATGGCCTGACCGCTGTCCCGATGGGCGACCGCGGTGTGGAAGCCCTCGCGCTCGGCGAGGTCCTTGAACCACATGCCTTCGGGCGAATGGCGGGTCATGCCGTCGAACAGCGTGGCGAACATCTGGGTATGGCGCAGGCCCATGATGTCGATGGCCTGGTTGATCATCATCTTCTGCATCATGAGCTGGTTCTTCGGCACGCCGGCCATGCGTTGCGCCAGGGTCTGGACCCGGTCCTCCAGCTCCGCTTCCGGCACGGCGTCGAGCACCAGGCCGATCCGTTTCGCCTCCGCGCCGTCGATCAGGTCGCCGGTGAGCAGCATGCGCTTCGCCATTTCCGGGCCGAGGCGGTAGACCCACATCGCCGTGGTGGGGCAGCCCCAGACCCGTGCGGGCGGATAGCCGATCTGAGCATTCTCGGCCATGACCACGAAATCGCAGGAGAGCGCGATGTCGCTGCCGCCGGCGACGGCGTAGCCGTGCACCTTGGCGATGGTCGGCTTGTCGCTGCGCCAGAGTGTCATGAACTTCTCCGTGCAGTCCCGCATCCACTTGTAGTCGATCATCGGATCCCACGGCATGGACTGGACGCCGGGATTCTCGCCCTCGGCTTCAGCGTATTCCTTGAGGTCGTAGCCGGCGCAGAAGGCCCGGCCGGCGCCCTGGACGACAATCGCGTGGATCTCGTCGTCGGCATTCGCGCGCGCCACCGCGGCGGCGATCTCGCCGGGCATGCCGCTGCCGATGGCATTCAGCCGGTCCGGCCTGTCGAGCGTGATCCGCGCGATGCGGCCTTCCTTCTCGTAACGGACCGTCTCGAAAGCATCGTCAGCCATTGGATTGAACCTTGATCAGTAGAATGAACAGCGTTCATTCTAGATCGGCCGACGGCATGATCAAGCGTTTGCGTGGCGTTGAGGGAACCGGAACCCGGGCCGTACCTGCGGACCTTGCCGCGATCAGACCATCCGGTTGACGGAAAGCGCTGTCGGCGCGCGATAGGCGTTGCGCGCCAGGGTCGCGGCCTGGACGCGCCCATTGGCGCCATAGCCGTCCGCCGGCGCCTTGTTGCGGGCGGCGCGCTCGGCCACGGCGTGGACCAGCCCCTCGGTGACTGACTTCATGCGCACGACCATGCGGGCGTGCCGCGCCATGGCGGTCTCCAGCGCGCGGCCGGTGTCGATCAGTATCTGGCGTTCCTCGGGACGGATGCGGACACGGCCCGAACGTATCATGTCGACTTCGGCGCGGTAGCGTTCGATCAGGTCGCGCTTCCGGGCCTCGGTGTCGGCGAGCTTCGGGGGCTGCCGGGCTTCCAGGCAGGCGTTTTCGGTCTCGATCAGCTCGATCAGGCGGCGGGCGCTCTCGGTCACGGCGGCGGGGCCGCTTTCGGTGCTCATTCCGTGCTCTCCTGCAGTTTCAGGATCTCGCGGTAGATGGCGTCGGCGATGCCGATCCCGCCCATCTCGGCGACGGCCTCGCCATATTTCTCATTCATCACCGACTGGAAGGCTTCCTCGCCCTTGCCGCCGGCGAAGGCGCCGTCGGGGTCGACGCCCATCTTCATGTGCGCCAGCATCTGGGAGATGAACACCGCCTCGAAGTCCTCGGCGGTTTCCCTGGCCTTCTTCTGCGCCGCGCTCTGCGGCGCCTCCGGTGCGGCCGGGACGATGTTGCGGGCGGCGTTGAGCTGTTCGAAACCGGCCATCACATCACCTCGATTTCCGCCTGCAGCGCGCCGGCGGCCTTGATGGTCTGAAGGATGGAGATCATGTCGCGCGGGCCCACGCCGAGGGCGTTCAGGCCATCGACGAGCTGCTGCAGGCTGACGCCCTGCTCGAGCACCGTCAGCTTGCGGTCCTCGCCCTCGTCGATCTGGATGGCGGTGCGGTCCACGGTCTCGGTGTTGCCCTGCGCGGCGAAGGCGTTGGGCTGGCTGACCTGCGGCGTTTCGGTCACGGTGACCGTCAGATTGCCCTGGGCGATGGCGATCTCGTCCACCCGCACGTCGCGGCCCATGACGATGACGCCGGCCTTTTCGTCGATGACGATGCGGGCGATCTGATCGGTTTCGACGCGCACCTGCTCGATCTCCGCCAGCAGGCCGACCATGTCGAGGCGGCGGTCTTCCGGGATCGCCAGCACGACGGTCGTCGGGTCGACGGCCTTGGAGATGCGCTTGCCCAGCTGGCCGTTGATCGCCTCCTCGACCCGCATGGCGGTGGTCAGGTCCGGGTTGCGCAGGCTGAGCCGCATCTGGTTCATGTGCACCAGTTCGAAGCCGGTCTCGCGCTCGACGATGCCGCCGTTGGAGATGCGCCCGACGGTGGGAATGTTCTTGGTGACGGTCTGGGCGTTGCCGGTGGCGCTGAAGCCGCCGACGATGATCGGACCCTGGGCCACGGCATAGACCTCGCCGTCGGCGCCGATCAGCGGGGTGACCAGCAGCGTGCCGCCAAGCAGGCTTTCGGCGTCGCCCATGGAGTTGACCACCACGTCGATGCGGGAGCCCTGCCGCCCGAAGGCCGGCAGGTCGGCGGTGACCATCACTGCGGCAACGTTCTCGGTGTTGATGTTCTGGTCGCGGGTATTGACGCCCAGCCGCTCCAGCATTGCCTCCAGGCTCTGCTGGGTGAATGGGGAGTTGTTCAGGGTGTCGCCCGTGCCCTGCAGGCCGACGACCAGGCCGTAGCCCACCAGCGGGTTGTCGCGGATGCCTTCGAACTCGACGATGTCCTTCAGCCGGACCGAGGACGCCTCCGAAGGTGCGGCCGCGAGGACGGCGAATGTTCCGATGAGCGCGGCGAGTACGGTACGAAGCATGGTTCTGCCCTGTGAGATGCTGTTCTGGCGGCATCCTTCAAGCGAAAGTCATGCCATGAAAAAGTTCCGACTTTTCCGGGGGATACCGCCCATGGCCGGACCTCGCGGCGGGACGTTTCTGCCGCCGGGGCGGCAATATCTGCCGGTTCTAAAGGAAATCTTTACGCCGTTCGGTGACAGTCGCTGGTCATGAGGACAGGATTCGAACGCACATGAAGATCGACACCCAGAGCCTGAAGAGCGCCCAGCCGGTGAACCGGACCCGGCGGCGCGAACAGCGGGCCGACGGCGGGACCTTCGCGGTCGGCGAATCTCCCCAGGCCGGCGCGCCGGCGATGCTGACCGGACTGGGCGGCCCGTCGGCGCTCGGCGCGGTGCTGCTGGCGCAGGAGGACGACACGCCCGAACGCCGCCGCCGCCAGGAAATCCGCCGCGCAGACGACCTTCTCGACCGGCTGGACGAAATTCGCATCTCCCTGCTCTCGGGGAGCCTGACGCGCCGGACGCTGGAGAACCTCGCGAGCGCGTTGTCGGCCCGCAGGAGCGACAGCGACGATCCGGGACTCAAGGAAACCCTTGACGCGATCGATCTTCGCGTCGCGGTCGAACTGGCCAAATATCACAATTAGGTCAGGCTGTTAAACCGATAGTTCGCAATCGTCCTTTTTCACCGAAAAGGCTTGTGGCGTTCTGCCGCGCCCCATATATTCCGCGCCGTTTCATCCCATCAGTCGACGAGGGAGGCCAATGGGGATCCAATCGAGTGACGGGTATCGGCCCAGCGATGACGAGCCGTTCATGAACCCCGTCCAGAAGGAATACTTCCGCAAGAAGCTTCTGCGCTGGCGGGACGACATCCTTCGGGACTCTCAGGAAACCATCAAGACCATGCAGTCGGAGACCGAGCGTCTCGCCGACCTCGCCGACCGCGCATCGACCGAAACCGACCGCGCGCTGGAACTGCGGACGCGTGACCGGCAGCGCAAGCTGATCGCGAAGATCGACGCCGCGCTGCAACGCATCGAAGACGACACCTATGGCTATTGCGAGGACACCGGCGACCCGATCAGCCTGAACCGGCTGGAGGCCCGTCCGATCGCGACCCTTTCCGTGGAGGCGCAGGAGCGCCACGAGCGGCGGGAGAAGTCGTACCGCGACGACTGATGCCGCGCCCCGGACATCGAGACAAAAAAGAGGCCGGCGCCTTTCGGGGCGCCGGCCCAATTCCCTGTCAAGACTATTGGGGGATGGTCTTTCGGACGAGGGAAGACTGTTGGCTCAGAACGGCATCAGCACGTCGAAGAGCTGCTGGCCGTAGCGCGGCTGCTGCACGTCGGTGAGCTGGCCGCGGCCGCCGTAGGAGATGCGCGCCTCGGCGATCTGGCTGTGCTGGATGGTGTTGGTCGCGGTAATGTCCTGCGGGCGGACCACGCCGGAGACGCGCAGATCGCGGACCTCGTAGTTGACCCGGACCTCCTGGCGGCCGGCGATGACCAGATTGCCGTTCGGCAGGACATCGACCACCAGGGCTGCGACCTGCAGGTTGATCGTCTCCTCGCGGTCCACCGTGCCGGTGCCGTTGTGGGCGCTGGTGTTGCCCAGGCTGACAAGGCTGGTCGGGTCGACGGCATCGGGCAGGAAGTTGGGCAGGTTCCCCTGCAGGCCGAAGAACTGCGTCAGGTCCGCGTCCTCGGAGGCGGTGCGGTTGCGCGTGGTCGAGTTGTTGAGCTGGGCCTCGTCCTGGATCGCGACGACGATGGTCAGGATGTCGCCGATCTGCGCGGCCCGCTGGTCCTTGAAGAAGGCGCGCGCGCCGGGACGCCAGAGCGAGTTGGCCTGGTGGATGACGGGCTCCGGCCGCGGCATCGGCAGGCTGACCTGGCGATAGTTTTCGTCCTTGCGCGGATCCTCGATCGCGGCCAGGTCCGGCGCCTTGCCGATATTGGCGACGCGGTCGACGGTGCTGCAGGCGGCGAGGGCGGCGGCGGCGATGGCGAGAGCGCCGAGGCGGGTGATCATTCGGGTCATCTGCGTGCTACCTTGCTGGGGATGGCTGTGGGGGGCGGACATGGTCAGTCCTGCAACTGCGACAGGCGGTGGGCGGCCTCGCCGACGGACACCCTTCCGGGCGCCGTGACGCGGCCTTCGACGATCATGCGGCTGCGTTCGTTCATCACGCGGACCACGGCATTGCGGCCGCCATCCTCGATGGCGCGGCCCGAGGCGGTCAGCGTCAGTCCGTTGGTCAGGAAGATCATGGTGACGATATCGCCCTTGGCGACCATCACCGGCCGGCGCAGGTCACTGACGCGGACCATGCGGTTGGCAGGGATCGAGCGCTTCGGGCTCATGCCGACCAGCTCGGCGATGTCGACCACGTTCTGGCGGCGCACACGGTCCTCGCGGACCCGCTGCCAGCCGACGTCCTGGGGCATGATCTCGTCGCCCGGCCGGATCGCGCGGGACAGGACCGGCACTTCCGTCATCGGCCAGGCGCGGCCGTGGATCTTGTGGCGCTGCGCGGACGGGTCGTCGGCCGGGGCGGCGACGATGGCGGTGAACCGGCCCGTGCGGCGGTCATAGTCCATGCTTTCGACCTGGACGCTGGGGTCGGCGTCGGTGGCGACGTGCAGGGTGGGGCGGCGGCCGGCCAGTTCGATCTCGAGGTCGGCCTGGGGTGCGGCGTCCATCAGCGCGAGTTCGATCTCGGTCAGCACCTGGCCGGCGTCGACGATCTGGCTGGCCCGGCGGACCATGATGCGGTGCAGGTTCGCCGGCGGCATCCAGCGTATGCGATGGCGCCCGGCAATGCGGGCGACGGCGAGCGGGTTGAGCGCCACCTTGTCGCCGGGCATCGGCGCGCGGGCGATGACG
Source organism: Rhizobiales bacterium NRL2 (assembly GCA_001664005.1). NCBI lineage: Bacteria > Pseudomonadati > Pseudomonadota > Alphaproteobacteria > Hyphomicrobiales > Rhizobiales bacterium NRL2. The sequence goes on along the minus strand of CP016093.1, from coordinate 2,839,306 downwards.
ACGTCCTCGCGGGCGTCGGCGCCTTCCAGGACATCGGAAAGCAGGATGGTGGGCCGGTCGACGACGATGCCGTGTTTCATGGTCGCGTCGATGATGTCGGTCGCGGCGGCGGCCGCGGCGGCGACGGTCATCAGGACGGCGGCGATCAGGGCGGCGATGGTGCGGCTCATGGCGATCACCTCAGGGTGTTGATGGCGGACATCATCTCGTCGGAAGCGGTGATGACCTTGGAGTTCATCTCGTAGGCGCGCTGGGCGGTGATCAGGTGTGTGATCTCCTGCACCGGGTTCACGTTGGAGGTTTCCAGGAAGCCCTGCTGGATCACGCCGAAGCCGGCCTGGCCGGGAATGCCGATCGTGGCCGCGCCGGATGCGGGGGTTTCCAGGAACAGGTTGTCGCCGATCGCTTCCAGGCCCGCATCGTTGAAGAAGTTGGCCAGTTCGAACTGACCCAGGTTCTGGAAGTCGGTCTGGCCGGCGATCTTGGCCAGAACCTCGCCATTGGCGTTGATCGAGAGGTCCTGAACGTTGTTGGGCACGACAATGCCCGGAGCGACGACGAATCCCTCCTGGGTGACGATCTGGCCGTCCGGCGACACCGAGAAGGTGCCGGCCCGGGTGAAGGCGTCCTCGCCGGTGGGCAGGGTCACACGGAAGAAGCCGCGGCCGTTGATGGCCATGTCCAGCGGGTTGTCGGTGATCGCCAGATCGCCCTGTTCGGAGATGCGGTAGACCGACCCGGCCTTGACGCCGACGCCGATCTGCACGCCCGAGGGCACGATGGTGCCGGCGTCGGAGGAGTTGGAGCCGACGCGGCGGACGTTCTGGTAAAGCAGATCCTGGAACGCGGCGCGCTGACGCTTGAAGCCGGTGGTGTTCAGGTTGGCGATGTTGTTCGAGATGACCTCGACGTTGAGCTGCTGGGCCAGCATGCCCGTGGCGGCGATGGAAAGGCTGCGCATATCGGCTTACTCCTCGGGTTCCGGCGTTCAGGCGACCGCGCCCAGACGCCCGATGGCGTCGCGCTGCAGGTCGTGTTCGGTGTTCATGGCCTTCTGCATCTGCTCGTAAGCGCGCTGGACCTCGATCATGTTGGTCATCTGGATGATGGGCTGGACGTTGGAGCCCTCCAGCATGCCCTGCAGGACGCCGGGGGTCTCGACAGGCACCGGATCCTGATCGGTCTTGTAGAGACCGTTCTGATCCTTCTTCAGCGCCTGGTCGTTCTCGAAGCTCACCACGGCGATGCGGAAGTCCTGGCCGTCGACGCCGGTGATGGAGCCGTCCTTGGAGACGGAAATCTCGGTGGAGGGATCGGCGAACTCGATGATGCGGTCGTCGACGTCGAGAACCGGGTCGCCTTCCATGGTCGTGAGCTGGCCTTCCTCGTTGAGACGGAAATGGCCGTTGCGGGTGTATTTGGGACCGTCCTCTGTCTCCACCACGAAGTAGCCGACGCCCGAGATCGCGAGATCCAGCGGATTCTCGGTGGGGCGCATCGCGCCTTCGGTGGTGTTGCGGAGCGTGCCGTAGCTCTCGACGTAGGACATCTGGTCGCCCTGCTCGGACGTCACCAGATACTCGCGGAACAGCAGCTCCTCCGACTTGTAGGCGGTGGTGTTCATGTTGGCGATGTTGTTGGCGACCATGTCCATCTGATGGCGAAGCGCCATCTGGCGGGACAGGCCGATCAGGATCGCGTTCTCGATTCCCATGATTTCCTCGAATTCGTCGAGCGTTGATGCCGGTCGAACAGAGAGCACGCGCCGTGCCAGAGCCAAGTTATTGAAATAGCGTGATTTTCAATTTGGCCGGTGGGGGATTGCCGGTCAGGGCTTGCCGCGGGGCGGCATTTTTTGCCCGTTCGCTGCCCCGGTTCCAACGCTTTGTTAACCGAAAACGCCGATGCTCCGCTTCACGACATCAAGGCATTACCCATTCAGGGAAACGGTGAACATGGCGGACGAGGAAGGCGAGGTCCCGGAAGACGGTGACGCGCCGCGCAAGAGGAAGCTCAGCGGCAAGGTGCTGGTGCTCTTCATCGCGCTGCCGGTCCTGCTGCTTGTCGGCGGCGGCGCGGCCTTCATGATGCTCTCGGGCGGCGACAGTCCTGCCGAGGCGGCCGCGGAATCCCACGCGCCGGCCGAGGACGGGCATGGCAAGGAAGAGAGCGGGGGAGATCACGGCGGCGGCGAGGCCGAGGGCCATGGCGGCGGCGTGCCCAGCGGCGGGCGCGTGACCTACGCCGGCTCCGATCTGATCTTCTATGAACTGCCGGACATGCTGGTGAACCTGAATACCTCGGGCAGCCAGCCCCGCTACCTGAAGATCAAGGTTGCGCTGGAGTTCGGCGACGGCAGCATCGTCAAGCGGATCGACCGCGTCATGCCGCGGATCGTCGATCATTTCCAGGTCTATCTGAGAGAGCTGCGCCGCGAGGATCTCAGAGGCTCCGCCGGCATGTACCGGCTGAAGGAAGAGCTGATGATCCGCGTGAACCAGTCCGTACGTCCGGCCCGCATCCGCGACGTGCTGTTCAAGGAAATGCTGGTTCAGTAATGCGTTCCACCGTCATCGGGAGTTGCGTCGAATGAGTGACACCGTCGACCAGGACAAGCTGGCCGAACAGTGGTCCGAGGCCAATGCGGCGGAAGCCGCGGCCAAGGACAGCGAAGACGATATGGCCGCGGCCTGGGACAAGCTCACCGGCGACGGCGAGGGCGGCGGCGCCACCAACCGCATCCTGAACCAGGACGAGATCGACAGCCTGCTCGGCTTCGACGCGGGCGACGAGGACGACGCCGACAAGTCCGGCATCAAGGCGATCATCAATTCGGCGCTGGTCAACTACGAGCGGCTGCCGATGCTGGAAGTCGTCTTCGACCGGCTGGTCCGGATGATGACGACGAGTCTGCGCAATTTCACCTCGGACAATGTCGAGGTGACGCTGGACAACATCACGTCGATCCGCTTCGGCGACTATCTGAACTCCATTCCGCTGCCGGCGATCCTGTCGGTCTTCCGCGCCGTCGAATGGGATAACTACGGTCTGATCACCGTCGATTCCTCGCTGATCTACTCGATCGTCGACGTGTTGCTGGGCGGCCGCCGCGGCACCGCGGCGATGCGCATCGAGGGCCGGCCCTACACCACCATCGAGCGCAATCTGGTCGAGCGAATGGTCGCCGTGGTCCTGGCCGACATGGCCGCCGCCTTCGAGCCGCTCTCGCCGGTCTCCTTCAATTTCGACCGCGTCGAGACCAATCCGCGCTTTGCGACCATCGCGCGGCCCGCCAACGCGGCCATCGTCATCAAGCTACGCATCGACATGGAAGACCGTGGCGGCCGGCTGGACGTGCTGCTGCCCTACGCCACGCTGGAGCCGATCCGCGAACTGCTGCTCCAGATGTTCATGGGCGAGAAGTTCGGCCGTGACAGCATCTGGGAGAACCATCTGGCGACCGAACTCTGGCAGACCGACGTCGACCTCGTCGCCGTGCTGGACGAACAGACGATGCCGCTGAGCAAGTTCATGGCGATGCGGAAGGGGGACACCCTGCTCCTCAACGCCTCGCCGGAAAGCGCGATCCAGCTTCATTGCGGCGGCATTCCCATGGGTGTCGGCCGCATGGGCCGGCGCGGCCAGAACATTGCGGTCAAGATCGACCGCAGCCACCGCAAGTTCCGGGGGAACTGATGGACCTTGGCGTCGACGTGATCCTTGACGGGCTGCTGGCGGTACTGCTGGCGGCAACGGTCATCTACTGCTTCGTCCTGAACCGGCGTCTGTCGCGTCTGCGCAACGCCCAGGGGGAAATGGCGGAGCTGGTCCGTTCCTTCCACCAGGCGACCGAGAACGCGCGCGCCAGCGTCGGCGAACTCAAGGTCGCGGCCAATGCGGTCGGCGCCGATCTGCAGAAACGGATAGAGGCCGGGCGCAGCATGCTCGACGAACTGGAGGTGGTGGTCCACAGCGGCGGCAAGGTGGCAGAGCGCATCGAACAGGGCGTCGACCGGAGCAAGGCCGGCGCACCGGCCGCCGCCGCCGCACCCGCCGAGACGCAGCGCCAGGAGCGCAGTCCGGCCGAACACGATCTGCTGCAGGCACTGAGAAAGGTCCGCTGACGTGAAAGCACTCCGCATCAGGCTGCTGCCCGTTACCGTCATCGCCGCCACCATGGTGCTCGGCGTCCGTATCACCGACATCTTCCAGGAAGGCGAGGGCGCCCTCGTTACCATCGCCCAGGCTCAGGCTCAGGCCGGCGCCGAGGACGAAACTGGCGCCGAAAAGGAGCCGGTCGACCCGGAGGCCGCCGAGAAGACAGCCGAGGCCGAACCCGCGACGGCGCTGTCCGGCAGCCTGGCGGAGAGGGATCCGACCACGTTCTCGCCGTCCGAAATCGCGCTGCTGGAGAATCTCGCCCGCCGCCGCGACCAGATCGAGGGGCGCGCCGCCGATCTGGACGTTCGCGAGAACCTGCTGGCGGCCACGGAACAGCGCATCGACGAGAAGATCGCCACCCTGCAGCAGCTCGAGAAGCGCATCCTGGGTCTGGTGAAGAAGCACGACGAGGCCGAGGAGTATCGCTTCGCCCGCCTGGTCAAGGTCTACGAGAAGATGAAGCCCAAGGACGCGGCGCGCATCTTCGAGCAGATCGAGATGGACGTGCTGATCGAGGTCAGCGCCCGCATGAAGGAAACCAGCATCGCCGGCATCATGGCCGAGATGACCCCCGAACGGGCGCAGGAACTGACGATCGAGCTGGCGACACGCGAGGATCTGGAAGAGCGCCTCAAGCGCTGAGGCGGTCTTCGCTTTACGCGGCCTTAACCATGGCGGCGCTAGGGTTGCGGCATGTACACCAGCGCCACCGAAACAGAGCCGACAACGCCCGAGGCCGACGCGCCGGCGGGACCGGACCAGGCCAATGTGGTTCTGTTCCTGGCGCTTTACCTGATCCTTCTGGCCTTCTTCATCATGCTGAACTCGAACGCCGAGATTTCCGAGGCCCGCGCCCGTGCCGTCCTTGCCGGCATCACCATCGCGCCGGTCGAGTTGGCGCCCCGGCCCGATGCGCCGCTGACGCTGGTGGCCGACGCGCTGGAGGCGCAGCTGGTGGAACTGTTCGACGGCCACATGGACCGCGGAGAATGGCGGTTGCAGGCATCGGAGGGTCTCATCGCCGTCAGCATGCCGCAGCGCAAGGCCTTCGGTGAGGACAGCAGCATACTCAGGCCGAGCCGGATTGCCATGGTGAACCGTCTCGCTGCGCTGCTGGGTGAAACCGGCGCGAATGAAAGGCTGGATCTCGTCCTGGTGATGGGCGACGCGGGCGACGCGTCGCTGGCCCGCCGCCGCGCGGCGGCGCTGGGCGGCGACCTGATCCGCAACGGCGTCGATCCCGCACGTTTCGCCCTGCGCGTCCAACGCGATCCTTCCGCCTCGATCGAGTTCCTGTTGCTGCCGGCGCCGGAGGCGTGACGGTCATGTCCAGAACCTCCTGGCTGATCGCATTTTCCGACCTCGCCGCGGTGCTGGGCGCCTTCTTCGTCATGCTCCTGGCGATCTCGGAGTACGACGCGCCGAAGCTCGACCGCCTGGCGCTGGTGCTCGGCAGCAATGACGGCCAGTGGCAGACCGTGGCGCCAGATCCGGGGTCGGCGGCGCTGGCCATGCGCCGCGCACCAGTGGAGGCTGACGCCGAAAGCGATTACCTGGCGACCGTGCTGGCGGAGCGGCTGGCGCGCGCCGGCTGGCCCTGGAAGGTCGTGCGGCTGGCCCGGGGCGTGGCCCTGCAGCAGCCGATCGGCGATGCCGCGGCCGCGGCGCCCGCCGACATGATCCAGTATCTCAGGTCTGCCGGCTATCCGCTTCGCGTGGCGGTAATTCTTCCAGCTTCACAGGGCCGCCGCGCCGGCGTTCTCGGCGTTTTCGATGACGGCCTCAGACAGGCCGGCGGCCTGGCGGCGCTGCTCCAACGCGGCGGTGTCGACGCCGCCATTCCCGTCGAGACCCGCTTCAGCCCCGGCGAGACGCCGGCGGCGCTGCAGATCATTCTCGATGTCGCTCCGGAGAATCGCGGATGAAACATCTGCTGCTGTCGATCTCGGTTCTCGTGGCGCTGGCCGTCGGCCCGGCTGCGGCGCGCGAGAGCGTCAACATCCGCTTCGGCGACCATGCGGGCTACAGCCGCGCGGTCTTCGACTGGACCTCCCCCGTGGAGTACACCGTCAGCGAGACGCAGGGCGAGGTCAGCATCCGCTTCGAGCGGGCGGCGGACTTCGACATCTCGCAGTTCCGCGCCCGGGCTCCGCGCGCCATCGGCGCGGTGAAGGTCTCGGCCGATGGCCGGACCGTGCGGTTCGAGGCGCCGTCGGGCGACATACTCAAGGCATTCCGGATCGGTCCCAAGGTCGTTGTCGACGTCGCCCTGGGCGCAGCGACGGCCAGGCCCGCACGGCCCGCTCGCAAGGCCGACTACGCCACACAGCCGCTGGCCGACGCGCTCGGCCGCGCCCGCGAGGCCGCGGAAACGCGCGAGCCATCACCGAAGCCTGCACCCGCTCCGGCGCCCGAACCGAAGAAAGCGGCCGCCCGCGCCGAGGCGCCGGCGCCTGCGGAGGCCGCCGCCGAGCCGGCGCCCCGGCCCGTCTCCGACCCGTCGCAGACCGTCAGGGTCGAGCACGAGTTGCGCCCCGGCCGCACGATCTTCCGTTTCCGCTGGCCGGTCCGGACCAGCGCGGCGGCCCTGCACAGGGGCGAACATGTCTGGCTGGTGTTCGGGGACGACATGACGCCCGATTTCGGCGGACAACCCACCACGGGTCTGGGGCCGGTCGACCGCATCGAGCCCGAACACTCCAGCGACGGCACGCTGTTCCGCATCGACGTGGCGGCGGGGTCGCCACTGGACATCACGGTCGACGGCAATGACTGGGTGGTGGACATCGGCGGCGGCCGCGGACGGGCGGAGAGCGCCGTCATCTTCGACGCCCAGGCCGAGAGCGCCCGCGGTCCCAGGATGTTCGCTGCCGTGGCCGGCGCGGCCAGGCCGGTGATCGTGGACGACCCGCTGGTCGGCGACCGCATCGCCCTGATCCCGCTCCGCGAAGCGGCGCTCGGCGTCAGGCCGGAGCGGCGGCTGGTCAAGTTCGACCTGCCGGAGACGCCGCAGGGCGTCGCCGTGCGCTTCAAGTCGCTGGACCTCGACGTGGTCGTGGACGAGTCTGGCCTTTCGATCGCGGGACCCCGGACGCTGCATCTGGCCGCCGAGGCCACGACCGCCGCGCATCTGACGGAAGGGCCGCCGAAGCTCAACGGTGACGGCGCGCCGACGCCCTCGCGGCGCGTGCTCGACCTGACCACCTGGAAGGGCGAGGAAGACCCCGTCGCCATCCGCCAGGATCTGCTGCAGCGTATCTCGGTCGCCCAGCCGCTGGCCCGCAATGGCGAGCGGCGCATTCTTGCCCGCTTCATGGTCGCCAACGGCCTGGCCAGCGAGGCGCTGGGCGTGATGGCCCGTATCGAGGACGACGACAAGCGCGCCGACATCGATCCCGGCTACCGGGCGCTGCGCGGCGTTGCGCGCCTGCTGGCCGGGCAATATGCGGAGGCGGCGGCCGACCTGCGTCATCCGCAGCTCAAGGACGCCGGCGACGTGGCCCTGTTCCGCGGGCTGCTTGCCGCCAAGCGCCGGGAATTCCAGGAGGCGCGGCGCGAGTTCCGCTACGGTCTGACGGCGCTGGACGAGCTTCCGGCCGACATGCAGCCGATGTTCCGCATCGCCCTGGCCGAAACGGCGCTGCATCTGCACGATCCGGCGCTGGCCGAGGAACAGGTCGCCAAGCTGCTGAAGCAGGCCGGCACGGAGGCGCGCCGCGAAGAGGCGCGCCTGCTGGCAGCGCGCATCAAGGCGCTGACCGGCGAGACCGAGGATGCCGCCGATCTGTTCGCGGAGCTTTCGGAAAGCGTGCAGCGCTCGGTCCGTGCGCGGGCGCGTTTCGCCGAGACCGACCTGCTGCTGGACGACGAGCGGATCACCAGGAAGGACGCCATCGAGCGGCTGGAGCGGCTCCGCTTCGCCTGGCGCGGCGACGTCTTCGAATTCGATCTCATGCGGCGTCTGGGTGAACTCTACATCGACGTGGGCGACTACCGCCTGGGCATGGTCACCATGCGCCGGACGGTGGAGCAGTTCCCGGACCTGCCCGAGGCGCAGAAGCTGGCCGGCGGCATGAACGAGGTCTTCGCCAGCCTGTTCGAGGGTGTGCACGCCGAATCCATGTCCCCGGTCACGGCTATGGGGCTCTACTACGATTTCCGTGAGCTGACCCCCGAGGGCGACCGCGGCGACCGGATGATCCGCCGTCTGGCCGACCGGCTGGCCGCGGTGGAACTGCTGGACGAAGCCGCGAAGCTGCTGGAGCACCAGGTGCGCCACCGTCTGACGGGGGTCGAGAAATCCCGCGTCGCCACGCGCCTGGCCGTGCTCTACCTGCTGGACCGGAAGCCGAACGAAGCGATTTCCGCGCTGCGCGCTTCGCGCAACCTCTCGCTGACCGAGGATCAGGTGAGGGAGCGCCGCATGCTGGAGGCCCGTGGCCTGACCGATCTCGGCCACTACGAGCGCGCCCTCGCGCTCCTCAACGGCCTGGAAGGCGAGGACGTCAACGACGTCCGGACCGAGATCCTGTGGCGCGCCCGGAAATGGCAACGCGCGGCAGTCTCGCTCAGCACCCGGCTGGTGGAGCTGCGCACCACCAACAAGGAACTGGACACCGAGGCGCGCCAGGACATCCTGCGTTTCGCCATCGCCAGCTCGCTGGCGGGCGACCGTCCGGCGCTGGAGCGGATCAGGGACGACTTCACCATCCGCATGCAGGACAAGCCCGAATGGCCGGCCTTCCAGGTCGTGACCTCGGTGGATCAGCGCGAAACCGCCGAGTTCCGCAATCTCGCCGCCGAGATCGCGCAGGTCGGCCGCTTCGAGCAGTTCATGACCGCCTACCGCGAGAAGCTGCGGGACACGCCGCTCAGCGCCATCAACTAGGCTTCCTGCGGAAAAGCAAAAGGGGCCGCGCCTTCGGGCGCAGCCCCCTTCTTCGCCGGGCCTTGAATGGGGTCAGTTGCTCGCGACCTGCTCACGGCTCTCGAAGCAGTTGGAGCGGATGGCGTCGGCCTTGTCGGCGTCGCGCAGCGCCAGCCGGATTTCGGCGCGGGCGGCCTTGCAGGCCTCCAGGTCGTCATAGGTGCCGAAGTGCACGGTGGCCTGGCCACCCAGCTCGGCTTCCCAGTTGCGGACATTGTAGTTGATGCGCTGCTGGTCATAGGCGGTCAGCGCCTCGTTGGGCACGACGTTCTCGGTGACCTGGATCAGCGCGGATTCCTCGGCCGGAACGCCCACACCCATCGCAGCGGCAATCAGCAGATAGTACATGGTCGGGTCTCCTTTGTTTGAAGGCCGCGTCTTTCCGGTCGGCCCACCGCAGTCTCACGAGGGAAAATGCAATGGCCGTGCCAGTTTGCCGGACGGCGGATTGTGACGGCCGCCACGCTATCTGGCTGGATTCCCGACTCATTCTGCGAAAAGGCAGAATAAATCGGGTTCGAAATCGTGAACCGGGCCACAGGACCCCGCCGGACGTGGCAATATTTGCCGGCCATGCCGGGCCGGCATGCGCCCATCGCTTTGCGTCGCGCCGCGCGCGGCGTTATACACGGCGCACGTCAATTCTGTTTGGGGATGGAAGTCGTGAGCGGTTCGAAGAAGCGGTCGGTCGAGGACTGGAAGGCTGCGGCCGGGAAGGAACTGAAGGGCAAGACGCTGGACGACCTGGTCTGGCGCACGCCCGAGGGCATCGACGTCAAGCCGCTCTATACGGAGGAGGACGTCGACGGCCTGGAGCATCTCGGCAGCCTGCCCGGCTTCGCGCCCTATGTCCGCGGCGTCCGCGCGACCATGTACGCCAACCGCCCTTGGACCATCCGCCAGTACGCCGGCTATTCCACCGCCGAGGAATCCAACGCCTTCTACCGCCGCAACCTGGCCGGCGGGCAGCAGGGCCTTTCCGTCGCCTTCGACCTTGCCACCCACCGCGGGTATGACAGCGACCATCCGCGGGTGATGGGCGACGTCGGCAAGGCGGGCGTCGCCATCGATTCCGTCGAGGACATGAAGGTCCTCTTCGACCAGATCCCGCTGGATCAGGTGTCGGTGTCGATGACCATGAACGGCGCCGTGCTGCCGACCATGGCCGGCTATATCGTCGCGGCGGAGGAACAGGGCGTCGGGCCGGAGAAGCTCTCCGGGACCATCCAGAACGACATCCTCAAGGAGTTCATGGTCCGCAACACCTATATCTATCCGCCCGAACCCTCGATGCGGATCGTCGCCGACATCATCGACTACACCGCGAACCACATGCCGCGGTTCAACTCGATCTCGATCTCCGGCTACCACATGCAGGAAGCGGGCGCGACGCAGGTGCAGGAACTGGCCTTCACCCTAGCCGACGGCCTGGAATATGTCCGCACCGCAGTCAACCGCGGCCTGGACATCGACCGCTTCGCGCCGCGGCTGAGTTTCTTCTTCTGCATCGGCATGAACTTCTTCATGGAAGTGGCCAAGCTGCGCGCCGCGCGCCTGCTCTGGCACCGCATCGTCAGCCAGTTCGATCCGAAGGACCCGCGCTCGACCATGCTGCGGACCCATTGCCAGACGTCGGGCGTCAGCCTGACCGAGCAGGATCCCTACAACAACGTCATGCGCACCACGATCGAGGCCATGGCGGCGGTGCTCGGCGGCACGCAGAGCCTGCACACCAACGCCCTGGACGAGGCCATCGCCCTGCCGACGGACTTCTCGGCCCGCATCGCGCGCAATACCCAGCTGATCCTGCAGGAGGAGACAGGCATTCCGCAGGTCGTCGACCCGCTGGGCGGCTCCTACTACATCGAGGCGCTGACGGCGAAGCTGGCCGAGGACGCCTGGGCGCTGATCCAGGAAGTCGAGGAACTGGGCGGCATGACCAAGGCCGTCGAGGAGGGCATGCCCAAGCTGCGCATCGAGGAATCGGCGACCCGCCGTCAGGCGCGGATCGACCGCGGCGAGGAAGTCATTGTCGGTGTCAACAAGTACAAGCCGACGCAGGACAACTCGCCGGACGTGCTCGACATCGACACCACCAAGGTGCGCGAGTCACAGATCGCCGGGCTGAAGCGGATCCGCGAGAGCCGCGACGAGGACGCTTGCCGCAAGGCGCTGGCGGCGCTGACGGAGGGCGCGAGGGGCGACGGCAACCTGCTGGCGCTCTGCGTCGATGCGGCCCGCGCCCGCGCCACCGTCGGCGAGATGTCCGATGCCATGGAGGAGGTCTTCGGCCGTCACCGCGCCCAGATCCGCTCCGTCTCCGGCGTCTACGCCGCTGCCTATGAGGGCGACGAGGGCTTCGCCAAGATCGGCAAGGACATCGAGGCCTTCGCCGAGGCGGAGGGGCGCCGGCCGCGCATGCTGGTGGTCAAGATGGGGCAGGACGGCCATGACCGCGGCGCCAAGGTCATCGCCACGGCTTTTGCCGACATCGGCTTCGACGTCGACGTGGGGCCGCTGTTCCAGACCCCCGAGGAAGTCGCCCGCGACGCCGTGGAGAACGACGTCCACGTGATCGGCGTCTCCTCGCTGGCGGCCGGGCACAAGGCGCTGGTGCCGGCGCTCATGCAGGCGCTGAAGGAACAGGACGCCGGGGATATCCTCGTGATCTGCGGCGGCGTCATCCCCTCGGGCGACTACGAGATGCTGCGCAAGGAGGGTGTCGCGGGCATCTACGGTCCCGGCACGCACATCCCGGCCGCGGCGGCCGAGATTCTCGAACTGATCGACAAGGCGCGCCGGCCCGCCGCGGCGGAGTAGGGGCTCCCGCCCAGGGGCGCCGGTGATGCCTACACTGTATAGATGTCCCTGTAGCGGTCCCGCAGGACGTTCTTCTGCACCTTGCCCATGGTGTTGCGGGGCAGTTCGTCGACGAAGAAGATACGTTTCGGGCGCTTGAAGGCGGCGAGGTCCTCGCGGATCGCCGCGGCGACATCGTCCTCCGAGATATCCTTCGAACCATCCTTCACGACCACCGCGGTGACGCCCTCGCCGAAGTCGGGATGGGGCACCCCGATCACCGCCGATTCCGCCACGCCGTCCAGATCGTCGATCCTCTCCTCGATCTCCTTCGGATAGACGTTGAAGCCGCCGGAGATCACCAGGTCTTTGCCGCGCCCGACGATGGTGACATAGCCGTCGGCGTCCACCTTCCCCAGGTCGCCGGTGATGAAGAAGCCGTCCGCGCGGAATTCCTCTGCGGTCTTCTCCGGCATGCGCCAGTAGCCGGAGAAGACGTTGGGACCCTTCACCTCGATGACGCCGATTTCGCCAGCGCCGAGGATCTCGCCGCTCTCCGGGTCGGCGACGCGCAGCTCGACGCCCGGCAGTGGAAAGCCCACCGTGCCGGCGCGCCGCTCGCCGTCATAGGGATTGGAGGTGTTCATGTTGGTCTCGGTCATGCCGTAGCGTTCCAGGATGGCGTGGCCGATGCGCTCGCGGAAGCGGTCATGGGTTTCGGCCAGCAGCGGCGCGGAGCCGGAGATGAACAGCCGCATGTGGCCGGCGAGATCCTTCGTGAAGCCCTCGGCCGAGAGCAGGCGGGTGTAGAAGGTCGGCACGCCCATCATCGTCGTGGCGCGCGGCATCTCGCGCAGCACCGCCTCGGCGTCGAACTTCTGGAAGAAGATCATCGTCGCGCCCGCCAGCAGGCAGGTGTTGATGGCCACGAACAGGCCGTGGGAGTGATAGATCGGCAGGGCGTGGAGCAGCACGTCGGTGTCGGTGAACCGCCAGTAGTCCTTCAGCACCTGCGCATTGGACAACAGGTTCTCGTGGCTCAGCATCGCGCCCTTGGAACGGCCCGTCGTGCCGGAGGTGTAGAGGATTGCCGCCAGGTCGCCGGCGCCCCGCTCGACGGTCGCGAATTCCGCCGCAGAGGCTTCCACGGCATCCCACAGGCTGCCCCGGCCGTCGGCGCCCAGCGTCTCCAGCCGCGCGCCGTGCGCGCCGGCGGAAACAGCCAGCGCGTCCCGTTTCGCCGGATCGCAGACGAAGACCTTCGGCTCCGCATTGCCGATGAAATAGTCGATCTCGGAGGGGGTGTAGCCGGTGTTCAGCGGCAGGAAGATCGCGCCGGCGCGGACGACGCCGAGATAGAGCGCGACCGCCTGGGGCGACTTCTCCGCCTGTACCGCCACCCGGTCGCCGGGCTGGACGCCCATGCCGACCAGGGCACCGGCCACCTGGCCGGCGAGCCGATGCAGGCCGTCGAACCCGATGGACCCGGCCCCGGGTGCGTCGATGAAGGTCCTGGCCTCCCCGGCGCGCACGCCCAGCAGGTGATCGTAGAGATGATTGGTCAAGGCGCTCCGCTCCCCCGTGTCGAACCGTATCCCGCTGTCTCCTACAGGGCGGGGCGGGGGTCAAGCGCGGCCGCTACTCCGCCGCCTGGCGCCCGGGCAGCAGGTCCGTGGCGTGGGCGGTCGGGTGGCCGAAGCGCCGCTCCAGCACCTGCTCGAACGGCACGTCCTCGGGCTCGACCGCGCCGCCCGAGTGGCAGGCATAGACCTCGGGCCGTTGCGCCTGGGGCGGCTCGATGCCCTGCTGCAGATCGCGCGCCAGGCCCAGCACCAGCTTTCGGAACTGCACGATACCGGCGTCCGACGGCGTCAGGGTCTCCCGCGCGCGGTCGGCGATGCGGCCCTGGCTGTCCTGGATCGCCGCGTCCTGCTCCGACAGGCCCGTGATGCCCATGAACAGCTTGGTTCGCTGCAGTTCGCGGTCGAGCATGTACTCGTTGGCGCGGTTGCGGTGCGGCACGTAGTTTTCGTCGACCATGGCGTGGACGCTGCGCCCGCTGTCATAGCGTTCCAGCTCCTCGTCGCTGATCGGCCGGTCGGGGCACCAGGTGACGGTGAAGATCCAGCAGTTCTCGTCGTCGACCGGCATCCAGCTCTGCGCCGCGTAGGGCTCGCCGGGGAAGGTGCCCGGCGCCAGCGAATGGTTCGGCACCAGGTACTGGCTGATCCGCCAGTAGAGCTCGCCCGGATCGGCGCGGCGGGCGCCGCCCATGACCAGGCCGCCGTCATGGCCGATCACCTCGAAGGTGGGGGCGCCGTCCTCGTGTATCCACTGCTGGCGCTTGTCGAGATAGACCGGCTTGCCGGTGCCTTCCTCCGACAGCACGCGGTGGACGTAGCTGAAATGCGCCGTGTCGATCGCGCCTTCCAGCGACTGCGCCCAGTTGCACTCCTGCAGCTTCTTTGAGATGTAGCGGTTCTCCGGCGGTACCAGCGCCCACTCGACCATGGGCAGTTCCGGCTCTGCGCCTTCCGGGCCGAACCAGGCCCAGATCTGGCCGCCCCATTCGCGCACCGGATAGGACCGGATGCGCGCAGTCTTCATGATGTTGTCGCGCGCGCGGCCCGGCTGCATGTTGGGGACATCGACGCAGCGGCCGTCGGCGTCGAACTTCCAGCCGTGATAGACGCAGCGCAGGCCGCATTCCTCGTTGCGGCCGAAATAGAGATCGGCGCCGCGGTGGGCGCAGCGCGGTTCGACCAGTCCGACACGGCCGTCACTCTGGCGGAACAGCAGCAGATCCTCGCCCATCAGCTTCATGCGTTTCGGCGGCCGGTCGGCTTCCGCGACCTCCTCGGCCAGGGCGATGGGCTGCCAGAAGCGGCGGAACAACTCGCCCATGGGGGTGCCGGGTCCGGTCCGGGTCAGCAGCTCGTTCTCTTCGCGTGTCAGCATGGCGGTCATCCTCCCCGGATCATGGTAGCAGAAATCACGCCCGCGATGAGTCCCCGGCGGCGAAGGCGACGAGCGCGGCCAGCACGCGGGCGCTCATCGGCGTGGCGACGCCCGCTTCCCTGCCGAGCCGGACGATGGCGCCGAGTCCGGCGTCGAGTTCCAGCGGGCGGCCATTCTCCAGGTCGCGGTGGGTCGAGGAGGTGGCTTCCGCGGGCATGGCGTCGAGCCGCGCCAGCAGGTCGGCCTCGACCGACCGGGGCAGGGCGATGCCACGCGCCCGGGCCACCGCGGCCGCCTCGGCGACAAGGGCCGCGTAGAT
Source organism: Rhizobiales bacterium NRL2 (assembly GCA_001664005.1). Classification (NCBI taxonomy): domain Bacteria; kingdom Pseudomonadati; phylum Pseudomonadota; class Alphaproteobacteria; order Hyphomicrobiales; species Rhizobiales bacterium NRL2. The sequence continues at coordinate 2,824,142 of CP016093.1, read as the reverse complement.
TTCCCGCATCTCGGCCGAGGAACGCACGGCGCCGAAGGGGGAGCGGGCAAAGCTGGTCACGCCGCTGGTGCCGCACCAGAGCACAAGCTTGGTCCAGAGCGCCGCCATGATGTCCGGCTCGATCCGGGCGTCGATCCCGGCGCCGCGGCAGGCATCGCGGAAGGCGAGGAGGCGCGGGCTCTCGCGGCCATCCGCTTCGCCGAACACCAGTCCCGCCGCGTCGCCCTTGTGCTCGATGACGCCCGGCGCAGCGATGGCCGCGGGCACGTAGGTGAGGCCGGGGACCACATGAGCGGGACCGAGGATCGCGCCCAGCCGTTCGGGCGCCTCGACGCCGTTGAGCACGGAGATCACGGCCGTCTCCGGGCCGAGCAGGGGCCGGCAGCGCGGCGCGGCCTCTTCCAGGTGGTAGGTCTTGACGCAGAACAGCACCACGTCCACCGGCCCGATGACGCCCGGATCGTCGGTGGCGCGGACGGGACTGACGGTGCGGTCGCCCAGCGCGCTCCGCACAGTGAGGCCGTTCGCCTGCATCGCGCGCAGGTGGTCGCCTCGGGCGACGAAGCTGACCTCCTCGCCGGCGTCCGCGAGCCAGCCCCCGAAGAAGCCGCCCAGCCCGCCGGCGCCCATGACGCAAATCTTCATGCGCGATCCCTCCCCGGATGCGGACCATGCCGTCAGCCCGTGGCGCGCGCAATGCCGGCGGGACAGGCCTAATCGCTCTCGTGCAAGTCCTTCTGCCAGCGATAGCCTTCGTCGCGGATCAGTTCCAGCGCGGCGTCGACGACCGCCGGGTCGTAGTAGGTGCCGCGTCCGTCCTCGATCTCCTTCAGGGCGGTTTCGATCCCACGGCTCGGCCGGTAGGGCCGGTGGGAGGTGATGGCGTCCAGCACGTCGGCCACGGAGAGCACACGCGTTTCGTCCAGGATCGCGTCGCCGCGCATGCCGGCCGGATAGCCGCTGCCGTCCAGGCGCTCGTGGTGCTGAAGGATCATCTCCCGAATGGGCCAGGGGAAGTCGGTCCCCTTCAGTATGTCGTAGCCGGTCTCGGGATGAGCCTTGATGATCGCGAACTCGCTGTCGGTCAGCTTGCCCGGCCGGTTCAGGATCTCCGAGGGCACCGAGATCTTGCCGATGTCGTGGATCATGGCTCCGAGACGCAATCCCTCGATCTTGAAGCGGTCCCAGCCGAGCTTGCGCGCGATCTCCACCGACAGGGCGGCGACATTGGCCTGATGACCGCTGGTATAGGGGTCGCGCCGCTCGACCATCGCGGCCACCGCGCCCACGGCGTCGAGTGACGCCTTTTCCAGCCGCGCGCCCAGACTGCGCGCCTGCTCCTCGGCCTCGGTCTGTTCGGTGATGTCGATGATGCTGACCGGTACCTGACGCGCCGCCTCCATGTCCTGTGGCAGGGGCAGCGAAATCACGCAGCGCCGGATCTGGCCGTCGAGGGTGCGCATATCGGTCTCGTGCTGGAAGGTCGCGCGTCCCGACCAGAGCGCACAGAGCAGATTGACGAAGGTGGTTTCGGCTTTCGGTCCGAAAAGCCTGCGAACGTCGGTGCAGAGTTCCTGCACATTCTTCGCACCGAACAGGCGGACTGCCGACGGATTGGCGTGGACGATCTTCACGCTGCCGGCGAGCCTGGCCGTCAGTTCCGGCCGGGCGGCAAGATGGCTCTCCAGGTCTTCGACGCCGTCGCGGCGAAGCTTCTCCAGTTGCCGAAGCGTTACCGTGACATCCTCCTCGAACAGGGCGACGGCGCTGGTCTCGACCAGGTGGGAGAAGCGGTCCCGGCTTTCGCGCACGCGCTGGTCGGCCAACCGCATCCTCTCGACCTCGCGGAGCAGCAGGCCGGTGACGGCGGTGGCCGGCGTCAGGATGACGACGTACGGCCATGCCAGTTCGAAATAGCCCACACCAGTGGCGTCGAACGGCAGGGCGAGGAACCAGAGGACGGCGGCAAGGTGCGCCGCGAGGCTGACCGCCAGCAGGCGCCAGACGCTGATATCGGCGGTCCGTTCGCTGACTGCCTGCCGGACGAGTAGCCCTATCCCGCTGGCGGTGGCGATGACGCAGACGCCGATCAGGGCGCCGCCGCCGCCAAGCCAGATGCGGAAGCCGGCGGCCATCGCGGCTGAGATCGCCGCCACCAGCGGCCCGCCGAACAGCGCCCCCATGGAGAGAACCACGGTGCGGCCATCGAAGATGATGCCGGGCATGACTTCAGTCGCCATGAGCATCGCAGCGATCGCCGCGGCGCCGAAAAGAAGGCCGGGGAGAACCCCACGCCGAAGGCCGCTCCCGCTTCCCTGCTCGGCAATGAAGCGCTGGAGGAAGCATAGTGCCAGAACGAGGCTGGCATTCTGCGCGAAATCGAGCAGAAGGATCGGACGTTCTCCCTAAAACGCATGCTCAATCGGCACGATGCCGGTTATAAGAACGCCTTCGTTCAATTCCTGGCAATCAAAAAATATGCATCGCTTCTATGTCGTTGGCTAAAATTATCCTAAAAACTGTCGGAAATTCAGTAAAGCGGGGAGGAGTGGTCGGATTTTGGCGATGGCAGGGATGTAATGGGCGTGGCGTGCGGAGGCCACAGGGCGCCGACGTTCGCCGTGCCGTCCGTGTCCGGAAAAGTCCCCTGCGACAGTCGGGCGCCTGCAAACGTCGGCACGCAACAGAAATTGCAGACCAGCACATTTCTGGGAAATCTCGCAAGATGAGGACACAAAGGGCGCGCGGGGCTGCGCGCGACAGTTCCGGCTAAATGAGCTGGCTACATGTGGATGTCGACCGGCACGACGACGGTCGCCGCCGGCACCCTGCGCAGGATGTCCCGCGCGATGTCCTTGACGGCCGCTTCCGCGTCATCCTCTTCGGGGAGGCCCCAGAGGATGCCGCCCTCGCCACCGTGCCAGACGCCGTCGAGGTCGACGATCGCCCAGGGGCCGCCGATGTCCTCGGCGTCCATGATCCGTATCGCGTCTTCCGGCGACAGGATCAGGTCCTCATCCCGGGCCTCCCCGCATTCCGTCACTTCGGTGACGGTGCCGGTGGCCCCGCAGCGCGGGCAGGGGTCACCCTCCGCCGGGTCGGGCTTCCTTCCGAACAGGCTCGACAGGAATCCCGTCTTCTCCACCAGCCGCCCGCTGCCTTCGCACAGGCTACAGGTGACCTCGCGCTCCGTGCGTTTCACGACCTCAGGGGGCGCAAACTCGGACGACCAGCGCCCGCCGATTTCGTACCAGTCGTATTTCGGGAAGGGCTGGACGGTCGAGACAGCGACAATCATGCCGTTCTCCACCCGATAGCTCTCGCCGTGATACTCCCGGGTCCGGTTGGCGAGTTCGGCAAGCCGCTCGAGCGGCGTCTCTGCGGTCATGTCATTCGGAATACCGGCTTCCTGCAGGCGGGCGTCCAGTTCGAGGCGGCACTGGCGGGACGTCATGCGCCAGTTCGCCGACATGTAGCCATCGTGATCCGGCGGCTCGGCCTCGGACAGCCGATAGGCTTCCGTATCGTCGCTCATGCTCATGTCGGAATAAGGCATCAGGCGGTCGATGACGGCTGAATCGGGATGCTTTCCGGTTGCTCTCGGATCCTCCGGCAACAGGACGTAGACCAGTGCGTGCCCCATGCGACTTCTCCTCATTTAGATTGCACAATATCCTGAAATACATCCTATGAGAGCGAGAACGGGAAGGCAACATGTTGCCTGCGACAGCAGGGCGCCTGTGAACCCCGCGCTTCGGGTGTGAAATAGAGGGGAGCCTCTCAGGCAGGATCGGAACGCCCCATGGACCAGTCCCTCGCCGTCGACCTCGCCCGGGTGCAGTTCGCCTTCACGGTCGCCTTCCACATCGTGTTTCCGGCGATCACCATCGGCCTGGCGTCCTACCTCGCCGTGCTGGAGGGGCTGTGGCTGTGGACGGGCCGGGACATCTACCTCCGGGTCTTCCGTTTCTGGCTGAAGATCTTCGCCCTCAGCTTCGGCATGGGCGTCGTCTCCGGCATCGTCATGTCCTACCAGTTCGGCACCAACTGGAGCGTCTTCTCCGACCGGACGGGACCGATCCTCGGCCCGCTTATGGGCTACGAGGTGCTGTCGGCCTTCTTCCTGGAGGCCGGATTCCTCGGCATCATGCTGTTCGGCATGAAGCGGGTGGGGAAGCGCCTGCACTTCACGGCCACGCTGATGGTCGCCTTCGGCACCTTCTTCTCGGCCTTCTGGATCCTGTCGGTGAACAGCTGGATGCAGACGCCCGCCGGCTACGCCATCAACGAAGCCGGCCAGTTCGTGCCGGACGACTGGTGGGACATCGTCTTCAACCCGTCCTTTCCCTACCGCCTCGTGCACATGGTGCTGGCGGCGTATCTCACCACCGCCTTCATCGTCGGCGCGGTCGGCGCCTTCCACCTGCTGCGCGACCGGGCGAACGAGGCGGCGCGGCTGATGTTCTCCATGGCCATGTGGATGGCGGCCCTGGTGGCGCCGGTGCAGATCTTCGCCGGCGATCTGCACGGCCTGAACACGTTGGAGCACCAGCCGGCCAAGGTCGCGGCCATGGAAGGGCATTTCGAGACGCAGCGTGGCGCGCCGCTGATCCTGTTCGGCTGGCCCGACATGGCGGCGGAGGAAACACGCTACGCGATCGAGATCCCGAAACTCGGCAGTCTGATCCTGACCCATGAATGGAAAGGCGAGGTTCAGGGCCTGAAGGCCTTCCCGTCGGAGAACCGGCCGAACGCGACGGTCGTGTTCTGGAGTTTCCGGATCATGGTGGCGCTGGGCGCCGCCATGGCGCTGGTGGGGTTCTGGAGCCTGTGGCTGCGTTGGCGCAGAAAACTGTTCGACAGCGGCTGGCTGCTCCGCGCCGGCGTCGTCATGGGCCCGTCGGGCATCGTCGCGGTGCTGGCCGGCTGGGTGACGACCGAGGTCGGGCGTCAGCCCTGGACGGTCTACGGCCTGCTGCGGACCTCCCAGTCGGCCTCGGAGATCGACGCCGGGACGGTCGGGACCTCGCTGGCCGTCTTCGTCGTCACCTATTTCGCCGTCTTCGGCGCGGGCGCGGTCTACATGCTGCGGCTGATGGCGACGACGCCGGGCACGCCGGAGGCGGAGGAGGCCGAACCCGGTCCCACACGTGCGGCGCCCCGCGAAAGCGCGATGAAGGAGGGCCGCCATGCCTGAACTCGCCTATGTATGGGCCTGCCTGATCGTCTTCTCCGTCCTGCTCTACGTCGCCCTGGACGGTTTCGACCTGGGCATCGGCATCCTGTTCCCGCTGCTGAAGGACGATGCGCGCCGGGACGTCGCGATGAACTCCGTCGCGCCGGTCTGGGACGGCAACGAGACCTGGCTGGTCCTCGGCGGCGGCGGGCTGTTCGCGGTCTTCCCGCTGGCCTACGCCGTGGTCATGCCGGCGCTCTACATCCCCGTCATCGTGATGCTGGTGGCGCTGATCTTCCGCGGGGTCGCGTTCGAGTTCCGCTGGAAGAGCGAAGGCCGCCGCTGGCTCTGGGACGCCTCCTTCTTCGGCGGTTCGCTCGTCGCGGCGCTGGCGCAGGGTGTGACCCTGGGAGCGCTGGTGCAGGGCATCGCGGTGGAGAACCGGGCCTATGCCGGCGGCCCCTTCGACTGGCTGACGCCCTTCAGCCTGTTCACCGGCGCGGCGCTGATCGCCGGATATGTGCTGCTTGGCGCCACCTGGCTGATCATGAAGACCGAGGGCGGGCTGCGCCGCCAGGCGACGGATTTCGCATGGGCCGCCGGTGTGACCACCTATGTCCTGGTCGCCGTCGTCAGTCTCTGGACGCCGATTCTCGATCCGCTCTATTTCGAACGCTGGTTCCGGGCCCCGATGATCTGGTTCGCCTGGCCTGTGCCGCTGCTGGTCGCGGCGACTGCAGCGATCATGATGCGCGGTCTTCTGCGCGGCGGCGACCGGGCGCCGTTCCTCGCCGCCCAGGGCCTGTTCGTGCTCTGCTTCGTCGGTCTTGGCATCAGCTTCTGGCCGATGATGATCCCGCCGGAGATCACCATCGTGGAGGCGGCGGCGCCGCGGAGCACGCTGATCTTCATGCTGGTCGGCGCCGGTATCCTGTTGCCCATCATTCTGGCCTACACCGCGCACGCCTACTGGGTGTTCCGCGGCAAGGTGCGGGAGGGAGAGGGTTACCATTGAGCGTGCCGGCGATTCCTGAAAGACTCCGCCGGGTCCTTTGGTTCGTGGCGATCTGGGCGTGCGGCGTTGCCGCACTGGGGCTTGCGAGCTTGCTCCTGAAGCTGATTCTTGCCTAGATCGTGACCGCTGCCTGTCGACTGAGCACTTTCGAGGAGAACGCCGTGCGCCACCTGTCCGTCCTTTCCGCCGCTGTCCTGTCCACCCTTGCCGCCACGGGCGCTTCGGCCCATCCGGGCCATGGCGAGCCGGTCACCGGCATCGTCGGACTGGTCGCGCACTGGGTCTCCGATCCGGCCCATTTCGCCATCGTGCTCGCCGCCGCGGGGCTGGGCGTCGGCCTCGCTGTCGCGCTCCATCGGCGCGAGCGCGTGCGGGTGCGCAACCGCCGCCGCTGAGGCCGAGAGTCGGGTCGGCGCGTTGAAGCGCCGGCGGCCGAATCCCATCTCCCGGTTGCCCCGTTCGCGTATCGGAGCGGCAGCATGGCCCGGAACAGAGAAGACCAGACCGCGTATGAAAGTCTGGAACTGACGGAAACGCCCGCCGTGGCGACGCGTTCCCACCTGCTCGAATCGATCGAGGACTACTGGCGCGACCGCCGTGACGGCGGCCGGTTGCCGGATCACGGCGACTTTTCCCCGGAGAAGCTGCTGCCCTGGGTCGGTCATGCCAGCCTGATCGACGTGGGCGAGGGCGGCCGGGCGTTCCGCTGGCGTCTGCAGGGCTCGCGCTTTGCCGAGGTCACCGGGCGCGACGACGACGGGCGCTGGTTCCGGGAAGCCTATGACGGCCAGGTCCTGAAGGGCTTCGAGCGTATCTGCCTCGCAGCCGCCGAGCATCGCGAGCCGGCCGGATTCCGCGGCGAACTGCGCGTGGCGGGTGGAACGGCGGTGGCGTTCCTGGTTCTCGTGCTGCCGCTGGCCGAGGAGACCGACGAGGTCGACCGCCTCGTCCTCGCCGTCGATTTCCTGTCCTAGACGGGCCGTCGCCGCCCGCACTAGGATCGCGCGGCGAACCGGAGGGGGAGGGCGTCATGACCAGCGAGTTCATCACCGTGGAGACCGTCGGAAGGGTCGCCACCGTCACCTTCGACCGGCCGGACGCGCTCAACGCCCTGACTGCCGAGATGCTGCGCCAGACGGGCAACGCGCTGGAAGGGTTTGCGCGCTCGGACGAGGTCGGCGTGGTGGTCCTCACCGGCGCGGGACGCGCCTTCACCGCCGGCGTCGATCTCAAGGCGCTGCAGGCGACCGGCCGCGACCTGACCGCCGGTGATGTGGGCGAGGAGTTGAACGAAGCCGCCCGCCGGGTGCAGCGCCTGATGGAACACATGCCCCAGGCGGTGATCGCCAAGGTCAACGGCTTCTGCTTCACCGGGGGTGTGGAGCTGATGCTCGCCGCCGACATCGCCATCGCCGCCGAGGAGGCAAAGTTTGGCGACACCCATGCGAAGATCGGCCTGCGTCCCACCTGGGGCATGACCCAGCGGCTGGCGCGCCGTGTCGGCATGCAGCGCGCCAGGGAGCTCTCCTTCACTGCGCGCACGATCACCGGCGTCGAGGCGGCGCAATGCGGCCTCGTCATGGAAGCGGTGCCGCTGGCCGAGCTCGACGCCCATGTCGCGAAGCTGGCCGCTGGGATCGCCGAGAACAGCGCCGGCTCCATCGCGGCCTACAAGGATCTCTACCGCAAGTCGGAGAATGCGGGTCTCGACGATGGCCTCCGCTATGAGGCCGAAGCGGTCTACGAGATCGCCGATGTCGGCGAACGCATGGGCGCGATCCTGGCGCGGCTGAAGGGCTGAGCGGTCGTTCTCCGGCCGTTACGAAAGTTTACATGCCGGGTCTTGGCCACGCGCGGGCCAGAGGGCCATAGTCGAGCGGCTCACAACAGCGGCGGCGCTCCATGGCAAGATTTCCGACACTCGGCAGACGGCAGTTCCTGAGCCTTGGCGCGCTGTCGGCGGCCGGCCTGCTGATCGGCTGCAGTCCGGAACTCGACACCATCGCCGCCTTCTCCGAGACCGACGGGAAGGATGCCTTCCGCAACGCCTGGCTTCACATTGACGGCGACGGCGCGATCACCTTCTTCGTGCCGGCCTCGGAGATGGGGCAGGGCGTGCAGACCGCGCTCACCATGATCGTCGCCGAGGAAATGGACGCCGACTGGACCGCCATACGCACGGTGTTCGCGCCCTATCACGCCGCCTTCGACAATCCGGATTACATGGTCCAGGTGACCGGCGGCAGCAATTCGGTGACCAGCCATTGGGAGAAGCTCAGGAAGCTGGGCGCGGCCGCGCGCATGATGCTGGTGGAGGCCGCCGCGGAGAGCTGGGGCGTGGCGGCCGCGGACTGCGCCACCGAAGGGTCAAGGGTCCGCCATCCGGACGGCCGGTCGGCGGGCTATGGCGAACTCGCGGCCGCCGCGGCCCGGCTCTCGCCGCCTTCCGATCCGCCGCTCAAGGACGCCGCCTCCTTCCGGCTGGTGGGTCAGCCGGTCCGGCGGCTCGATACGCCGGGCAAGATTAGCGGCGCGCCGATCTATGGCATCGATGTCCGGCTGCCGGACATGCTCTACGCGACCGTGGCCCAGTCCCCGGTCGTCGGCGGAACCATCGCGGGAATGGACGAAGCCGCTGCCCTGGCCTCGCCCGGGGTGCGGGCCGTGGTGCCGATCCACAACGGCGTCGCCGTCGTTGCCGACAGTTTCTGGCGCGCGAAGAAGGGACTCGAGGCGCTCTCGGTCGCTTGGGACGACGGGCCCAATGCGGACGAGAGCAGCGCGCGCTTCACCGGGGCGATGAAGGCGTCGCTGGCAGACATGGCGACGCGGAATTTCGACGGGGCGGCGCATCGCCTGGATGTCGAATACCAGACGCCGCTGCTGGCGCATCAGCCGCTGGAACCGATGAACTGCACCGCCCACGTGACGGTGGACTTCTGCCGGGTCTGGGCGCCCACCCAGAACCAGCAATCGGCCTCGGCAGCGATCCGGGAGGTCACGGGATTGCCGAAGGACCGGATCGAGATCAACACCACGCATCTCGGCGGCGGTTTCGGGCGGCGACTCGAGAGCGATTTCGTGCGCCAGGCGGTGACCGTCGCCAGGGCCATCGGCAAGCCCGTGAAGCTGCTCTGGACGCGCGAGGAAGACATGCGCCACGACTTCTACCGCCCGATGTCGCGAGTCCGCTTCCAGATTGCGCTCGGCCAGGACGGCATGCCGACGAACTGGCGCGTAAAGGTCGCCGAGCCTTCGCATTTCCAGCGTGCGCTCGACGACAACCTTCCGCATCTGGCCTGGATCCCGGTGGAATCGATCATCGGCGACGTCAACATGGGCGCGGGACTCAGCCGCTCCTTCGTCGAAACCAACCCGTTTCCCTATGCCGTCGACGATCTCGACGTCGATACCGAGATCATGGGCTTCGCGCTGCCGACGGGCTCCCACCGCTCGGTGCAGCACTCGCTATCGGGCTTCTGCAAGGAGGCCGTGGTCGACGAGTGCGCCCACGCGGCCGGGATCGATCCGGTCGAATACCGCCGCCGGCTGCTGGCGGGGGAGCCGCGCTATCTCGGCGTGCTGGAACTGGCGGCGGAAAAGGCGGGCTGGGGCGAGGCGCCGGAGGGCCGTTTCCAGGGTATTGCCGTGCACCGCTCCTTCGGCACCTGGGTTGCGGAGGTCGCCGAGATTTCGGTCGGCGGCGCGGGGGAACTGACGATCCACCGCATCGTCTGCGCAGTCGACTGCGGCCGCGTGATAAACCCGGCCATCGCCGAATCGCAGGTCCACGGCGCCGTGCTCTGGGGTCTGGAGGGGGCGCTGTTCAGCGAGATCACCGTCGAGGGCGGGCGCGTCGAGCAGAGCAACTTCCACGACTACCGCGTCATGCATCTGAGCGAGGCGCCGCCGGTCGAGGTCCATTTCATCGACGGCGACGCCCATCCGACGGGCCTGGGAGAGCCGGGTACGCCGCCCGCGGCCGGCGCGCTGGTCAACGCGATCTTTGCCGCGACCGGGCGGCGCATCCGCGAGCTTCCGCTGACCCGCCACGGCTTCAGCGTCTGAGACGCCTGCAACGGAGAGACGCCGCCATGTTCACGCTCAACGTCAATGGCCGCAGGCTCCGGGTCGATGTCGAACCCGACACGCCGCTGCTCTGGGTGCTGCGCGACACCATGGGTCTGGTCGGCACCCGTTTCGGCTGCGGCGCTGGGCTCTGCGGCGCCTGCACCGTACATCTCGATGGCGTCGCCACCCGGACGTGCGTGTTGCCGGTCGAGGCGGTGGGCGAGGCTAGGATCACCACGATCGAGGGGCTGTCGCCGGACAACGCTCATCCGGTGCAGCAGGCCTGGGCGGAGATCGACGTGCCTCAGTGCGGCTACTGCCAGTCCGGGCAGATCATGGCTGCGGCGGCGCTGTTGGCGGAAAACCCGTCGCCGAGCGATGCCGATATCGATGCGGCAATGACCAACATCTGCCGGTGCGGCACCTACGCCCGTATCCGCCGCGGCATTCACCGCGCCGCCGAGATTCGCGCGGGCAAGGCCTGATCCGGTAGCAGGCGGCTACCCGGGTCCGGTTGCGCCGGCCGGGCCCGGCGGTCATGCTCGCCTCTTCCGCAGGCGGAGAGGGGAAAGCATGGCCGGGAAGGCAATCGTCGCCGATCACCTCCAGAGACAGGCCGAATGCGGCCCGTGGCCGGGGGAACTCGACCGCGTGGTCTCGGCGGCGATGTTCGATGAAGCGGCCGAAGAGATCGCGGACTGGCCGGGCTACCGACCGACGCCGCTGGTCGAACTCGACCGCCTCGCCGACCGGCTTGGCCTCGCCGCGGTTCACTACAAGGACGAGGGCGAACGGCTGGGACTCGGCAGCTTCAAGGCGCTGGGCGGGGCCTATGCTGTCCTTCGACTGGCCGCCGATCATGTCGCAGCGCAGACCGGGCGGCGGCCGGACCCGGCCGCGATCAGGGAGGGCGGGCATCGCGATGACCTGCAAGGCCTGACCGTGGTCACGGCGACCGACGGCAATCACGGCCGCTCGGTCGCCTGGGGTGCCGAAATGGCCGGCTGCCGCTGCCGCATCTACATCCATGCCGGCGTCAGCAAGGGCCGCCAGCAGGCCATGGAGGCCTTCGGCGCGGAGGTCGTCCGCATCGAGGGCGACTATGACGAGTCCGTCCGCCTCTGCGCCGAGGAGGCCGAGGCCAATGGCTGGCAGGTTGTCTCCGATACCTCATGGGACGGCTACATGGAGGTGCCACGGCTGGTGATGGCCGGCTATGGCGTGATGGCGGGGGAGGCGATGGCGCAGTTGCCCCAGCCGCCAACCCACGTCTTCGTCCAGGCCGGGGTCGGCGGACTGGCGGCGGCGGTCTGTGCGGCCATGTGGCAGCGTCTCGGTCCCGCGCGGCCGCGCTTCGTCATCGTGGAGCCGACCCGGGCGGCCTGCCTCATGGCGACGGCCCGGGCGGGCAGGCCGACGTCCGTCGTGCTGGAGGAGGAAACGGTGATGGCCGGCCTCTCCTGCGGCGAGGTTTCCCTGCTGGCCTGGGAGGTGCTCTCGCGCGGCGCGGCCGACTACATCACCATCGGCGAGGAGATGGTGGCGCCCGCCATGCGCCTGCTGGCCGCCGGCGCGGCGGGCGGCGGGCCGATCACCGCGGGCGAGTCGGCGGTCCCCGGTCTGATCGGACTTATCGGCGCGGCGGCGGACCCGGACCTCAAGGCTGCGATCGGGCTCGACGAAAGCTCCCGCGTGCTGGTCTTCGGCTGCGAAGGCGCGACCGATCCGGCGATCTACCGGCGGATTGTCGAAGGCGATGGCCCCGGCGCGCGCCTGGACGACCTGATCGATGGCTGAGCGCCGGCAGGAACCCGAGCGCGGCTTTGCGCCCGACGAGCTGGCGGCGCGGACCGCCCGCGCTCAGGCGCTGATGGCGGCAGCGGGCATCGACATCCTGCTGTTCACGACCGAGCCCGAGTTCCGCTATTTTTCCGGCTTTCTCACCCAGTTCTGGCAGAGTCCGACACGGCCCTGGTTCCTGCTGGTGCCGGCCGCGGGCAAGCCCGTCGCCGTGGTCCCCTCTATCGGCGCGGAATGCCTGGCCCGGACCTGGCTGGACGACGTCCGCAGCTGGCCCTCGCCCCGGCCCGAGGACGAGGGCGTGACCCTGCTGGCCGAGGCGGTGCGGGAACTGGCCGGGCCGAGGGCGCGGATCGGCGTACCGATGGGTCCGGAGACGCATCTCCGAATGCCGCTCGCCGATCACACCCGTCTCGTGGCCGGACTGGAGGATTGCGCCTTCGTGGACGCAGGGGCGGTCGTGCGCGAACTGCGCATGGTCAAGTCGCCGGCCGAGATCGGGAAGATCGCCCATATCTGCGCTCTCGTCTCCGACGTCTTCGAGGCGTTGCCCGGTTTCGTGACCACGGGCATGAGCGAGGCGGAGATCTTCCGCGCGTTCCGGATCGAATGCCTGCAGCGCGGCGCCGACGACGTGCCTTATCTGGTGGGCGGCGCGGCCCCGGGCGGGGTCGGCGACATCATCTCCCCGCCGAGCGAGCGGCGAACAGAGCCGGGCGACGTGCTGATGCTGGACACCGGTGCGACCTTCGACGGCTACTACTGCGATTTCGACCGCAACTACGCCTTCGGGCAGGCCGACGACGATGCGCGCCGCGCCTACGCCACCGTCCGGGCCGCCGTCGACGCCGGCTTCGCGGCGGCGCGGCCGGGCGTTACCTGCGCCGGACTCTTCCAGGCCATGCAGGCGGTGTTGGAGCGGGGCGGGGCGCTCGGCAACGATGTCGGGCGCTTGGGTCACGGGCTCGGCATGCAGCTTACCGAGTGGCCGTCCCACCGGCCGGGCGACGAGACCGTGATCCGGCCGGGCATGGTGCTGACCCTGGAGCCCGGCATGACCTTCCGTCCGGGCCGGGTGATGGTGCTGGAGGAGAACATCGTCATCGGCGAGAACGGACCGGCCTGGCTGACCCGGCCCGCACCGGCGGAACTGCCGGTGATCGGGGAGGGCGGCTGATGCGGCTGGACTACGATGTCGAGGCCGCGCCGCCGCGACGCGCCGCGCTGGGACTGATCCTGCTCTCCATCGACGAGACCATCGAGCGCGACTTCCGCCGCCTGCTGCCGGGCGACGTGGCGCTGTTCCACAGCCGGGTGCCGAGCTCGCCCGATCTCACCGCCGAGACCATCCGCACCATGCGCGAGACCCTGCCCGACGCCGCGGCGCTGCTGCCGCAGGCGGCGGAACTCGACGCCGTCGCCTATGGCTGCACCTCCGGCGCGACCGTGCTGGGCGAGGCCGAGGTCGCGCGCATGATCGCCGCCTCGCATCCCGGCACGCCGGTCACCAATCCGCTGACGGCGCTGAAGGCCGCCTGCGATGCGCTGGGCGTCAGGCGTCTCGGGCTGGTCAGTCCCTATGTCGAGGATGTCTCGGACTCGCTCCGCGTCGCGCTGGAGGATCATGGCGTCGGCGTCGCCGCCTTCGGCAGCTTCGGCCAGAAGGAGGAACGGCTGGTCGCGCGCATCGCGAAGCCGTCGATCGTCGAGGCGATGACCGCGATCGGCGGCGCGGACGCGGTGGAGGCGGTCTTCGCCTCCTGCACCAATCTCCGCGCCGTCGACGTCCTGGCCGAGGCGGAAGCAGCGCTGGGCAAGCCGGCACTCGCCAGTAATCAGGTGCTGGCCTGGCACCTGCTCCGGCTGGCCGGCGTCGAGGACCGGGTGGAAAGTCTCGGCTGTCTCGCCGGGGTGGGGCTCAGGGGCTGAGCGGCGCTGCCTTCCGCTGACCGGCGCGGCGCCAGAAGATGAAGGGCAGCGCCACGGCGTACATGGTCAGACCGTAGACGCCTGACGGCAGGCTGAAGGGCGGCAGCCCCGAGGCCTGCTCCACGATCAGCGAGCCCACGGTGATGCCCAGCGTGGAATTCTGGATCCCGGTCTCGATGGCGATGGCGGTGCCCTGGCGCTGCGACAGGCCGGCGAGGCGTGCGAGGCCCAGGCCGATCGCCAGCAGGATGACGTTGAGCGCGACCAGCGACGGGCCGAGCTTCGGCAGGTTTTCCACCAGCAGGCCCCAGTTCAGCACGATGGCGCCGATGACAATGAGGACGAACAGCACCAGCGCCAGCACCGAGAGCGGGCCTTCGACGCGGCCGCTGAAGCCGGGCGCGAAGCGCCGCACGGTCATGCCGATCGTCACCGGTACCGCGGTCATTGCGAACATGGCGAGGCCAAGCGCGGTGACGTCGATCGCTGGCGCATCGAGGCCCATGAAATGATCGGCGAAGAAGGCCGCGAGAACCGGCACGGTCAGCACCGAGAGCAGGCTCACAAGGCCGGTCAGCGAGATCGAGAGCGCCAGGTCGCCGCGCGCGAACCGGGTCAGCACGTTCGAGGTCACGCCGCCCGGGCAGAGGGCCAGGATCATGACGCCCACGGCCAGCGCCGGCGGCAGGCCGGCAAGACTCGCCAGCACCCAGGCGACGAGCGGGATGGCCACGACCTGGGAGATCAGGCCGATGACGAAAGCGCGTGGCGCGGTGAGCACGCGGGCGAAATCGGCCACCGTGAGTCCCAGCCCCAGCGAGAGCATGATGATCGCCAGCGCCAGCGGCAGAAGCTGAATGAAGATGTCCACCTGTATCCCCCTCGTCCCGACCGCGAACGACAATGAATCGCGCGGTAGCGTCGAGACTAGTCTGGAAGGGCGCGGTACACGAGTGCGGCGCCGCGCCGAGATCGGTACCTGCCTTCATGCGTTTTACCGATTGCCCCGCCCTTCGGACGTGGTCATCATGTTGGGAAGAATGAAGAATCAGAAATGATTGTGCATCGCGGCTGCCGGACGGGCCGGCTCTCGCGGAATATCGAGGGAGGTATCTCATGACCGAGAAGAAGACCGGACTGTCCCGCCGCAAGGCGCTTCTGGGAGGCGCGGCGCTGGCCGCGGCGCCTGCCATCATCGGGTCGGGTTCGGCCCGCGCGCAGGAAAAAGTCGTCTGGAAGGTGCAGTCGCACTGGCCGAAGGCGTCGGCCTCCTATGGCGACAGTCTGCAGGTCATCGCCGACGAACTGGCGGAGATCACCAACGGCCGCTTTACCCTCGAACTTCATGGCGCGGGCGAATTCGCCAAGGGCGCCGAGATCTTCCAGATCGTCAAGAAGGGCGTGGTCGAGATGGGCACCCTCTCGCCGGGCTACGTTCTGGGCGAGGCGCCTATGGCCGGTCTCTGCCTTGGCGTGCCGGGCACGTTCCGCGAGCCCTGGGAGTTCCAGTACTATCTGAAGAACATGGGCGCAGAGGCCATGTTCAACGAGGAACTGGCCTATCACGGTGTCGTCAGCCGCGCCGAGAAGGTCTATCCGACCGAACTGGTGGTCTCGAAGGAGATCTCCGAGGCCAGCGACTTCTCCGCCATGAAGCTCCGCTCTTCGGGTTCCTATCTGAAGTACCTGGAGGCCGCTGGCGCTGCACCGCAGTACGTCGCCGGACCCGAGCTCTACCAGTCGCTGGCTTCCGGCGTGGTCGACGGCGCCCACTGGGGCGCGGCGCAGGGCGCCCAGTCCATGTCGTTGTGGGAAGTCGCCAAGTTCCACATGAAGCCAACCATGGGCATCGCCATGGATACGCTGATCATGAACAAGGCGGCGATCGACGCGCTGCCCGAGGATCTGCGCTTCACGCTGATGATGCATCTGGAGACGCGCTTCTGGAAGCGCTGCGCCGAGTATCAGTACAAGGAAATGACGGCTCTGGCCGCCGGCATCGCCGAGCACGGCGTCAAGGTGAAGCAGTTCCCCCAGGGTGTGCTGGACAAGTTCGCCGAGGCGTCGCGCGCCATCCTGGAAGAGGAGCGGGCCAAGGGCGGCAACGCCGCGAAGGGCACCGAGATGCTGGTCGAGTTCCTCAAGGTGCTGGGCTACGCCTGACCGCGACATCTGCCGGGAGCCGGGGCAGGGAACCCCCGGCCCCGGCGCCTGCGTCCTTCCCCGGCCGGAGTTCCGGGCCGATTCCGGGCGACCGGTCGTGCGGAAGTTCCGATCCTGAATTGAGTGGATAGTCACATGGGCGCCATCACGGCGATCGCCCGGACGATCACGACGACCAATCTCTGGATTGCCAGGGTGGTCAACTGGGCGGTCCTGATCCTGTTCGTCCTGCTGCTGGCGGACGTCATCATGCGCAAGGTGGTCGGCGCGCCGATTTCCTGGTCGCAGCAGGCCTCGCGGCTGATTTTCGGCGTGTACGCCATCATCGGCGGCGGCTACCTGCTGGCCCGCCGCGAACACGTCAATGTCGACCTGTTCTACGGCAGCTTCTCGAAGAAGCGGAAGGCGGCCGTCGATATCGCGACCTCGTTCCTGTTCTTCGCTTTTCTGATCGTCCTGCTGCCCAACGCCTACGGCATGGCCGCGCAGTCCGTCTGCATGGCTGACGGCGTCCCGCCCTGGTGCCAATGGGAGGTGGATGAACTCGCCATCTGGAAAGCGCCGCTCTGGCCATCGAAATGGATGATCGTCGTCGCCGCCACATTGCTGTTGCTGCAGGGCATCGTGAAATTCGCCGCTGACGTGTTCATCCTGATGGGCATCGACGTGGACGAGACCGCCTTCGGCCCGATCGCCGATGGCGCGGAGGGCAAGGTCGATGTCTGAATTCGTTGTGGCCTATGCGGCCATGGCCATCGAGTGGAAGACCGTCCTCTTCTTCGGCCTTCTGTTCCTGTTCATCCTGCTGGGCGTGCCGCTGACCTTCGTGCTGGGCGGCCTCAGCGTCATTTTCATCTTCGCCGAGTTTCAGGCGAACCCGTCCTCCGACGGCCTCTATCTGGTGGCGTCGAAGATTTGGGACCTGATGGAGACGTCATCGCTCATCGCGATCCCGCTCTACGTCTTCATGGCCATGGTGCTGGAACGATCGGGCGTTGCTCACGACCTCTACCGCATGATGCATCTCTGGTGGGGCGGTCTGCGCGGCGGCCTGGCCGTCGGCACCGTTCTGATCTGCACCATCTTCGCGGCGATGTCCGGCATCTCAGGCGCCGCCGTGGTGACCATGGGGACCATCGCCCTGCCGCAGATGCTGTCGCGCGGCTATGACGCGCGGCTGGCGCTGGGCGCGATCAATGCGGGCGGCGGCTGGGGCATCCTGATTCCGCCGTCGATCCTGATGGTGCTCTACGCCCTGATCACGGAAGTCTCGATCGGCAAGCTGTTCGCGGCCGGCGTCGGCCCCGGGTTGCTGCTGTTCGTGCTCGTATCCGCCTATATCGGCATCCGCTGCTGGTTCCAGCCGAAGCTGGGTCCCTCGCTGCCGGTCGAGGACCGCGGGACCTGGCCCGAGAAACTCCACGCCCTCAGGTCCGTGCTGCTGCCCATCATGATCATCGTGATGGTGCTCGGGGCAATCTTTTCGGGTCTCGCGACGGTCACGGAAGCGGCGGCGGTCGGCGTGCTCGGCGCTCTGGTCGCCAGCGCGGTCAACCGCAAGCTGAATACCCGGCTGGTGAGGGAAGCCGCCATCCGGACCTTCCGTCTCACCACGCTGATCACCTGGATCGTCTTCGCGGCGCACGCCTATTCCACGGCCTATACCGCGATGGGCGCGGAGAGTTTCATCACGCATCTGACCGAGCAGATCCCGGGCGGCCGTTGGGGCGCCCTGCTGTTCATGATGGTCGTGCTGTTCTTCCTCGGCATGGTGCTGGACCCGGTGGGGATCATGCTGATCACGCTGCCGGTCTTCCTGCCGCTGGTGAACGCGCACGGATTCGATCCGGTGTGGTTCGGCATCCTCTTCGTCGTGATGATGGAAATCAGCTACATGACGCCGCCATTCGGCTTCAACCTGTTCTATCTCAGATCGGTGACGCAGGCGGATCCATCCATGCGGCACCTGACCATGAAGGACATCTACTGGTCGGTCGGGCCCTATACGGTGGTCGAGCTGTTCGGACTGTTCCTGATCGTGCTGTTTCCGGCCATTGCGCTGTGGCTGCCGGACCTGCTGTTCTCCGGGAACTGACGACGCCCATGTGGCGTCATGCGGCCGGCGCCGATGGGCGTCGACCGTCGGCAGGTTGCCGGGCCCTCAGGTCATGCGCCCGGCGCGAGCGTTGTCGGATTGCGGGAAGGAATTGGTGGAGCCGAGGGGAATCGAACCCCTGACCTTCGCATTGCGAACGCGACGCTCTCCCATCTGAGCTACGGCCCCACGCGGCCCGGCGGCGTCCGCCGGGCCGCCCGTCTATAGGGGGCGACCCGGCGAACTGTCAAGCGCGTTCGCGGCCCGCTCAGGCCTTCGCCAGCGCCTGTTCCAGGTCGGCCAGGATGTCGTCGATGTGCTCGATGCCGATCGACAGGCGGACATAGGAATCGGTGACGCCGGAGGCCGTCTGCTCCTCGGGCGTGAGCTGGCTGTGGGTAGTGGTCGCCGGGTGGATGGCCAGGCTGCGTGCGTCGCCGATATTGGCGACGTGGTAGAACAGCTCCAGCCCGTCGATGAACTTCGCGCCGGCGTCCTTGCCGCCCTTGATCTCGAAGCCGAGCAGGCCGCTGTAGCCGCCCTTGAGATGGGCGTCGGCGCGGCGTTTGGCTTCACCGTCCTGGAGGCCGGGGAAGATCACCTTCTCCACCTTGGCGTGGCCCTTCAGAAAGTCCGCGACCTTGGCCGCGTTCTCGCTGTGGGCGCGCATGCGCAGCGGCAGGGTCTCGAGGCCTTGCAGGAACTGGAAGGCGTTGAACGGGCTCATCGCCGCGCCCAGGTCGCGCAGCAGCGTCACCCGCGCCTTCAGGATGTAGGCGATGGGACCGAGCGGCTTCACGGCCTCCGCCCAGACGGCGCCATGATAGCTCGGATCGGGGGTGTTCAGCGCCGGCTGACGCTCCTTGTGGGCTTCCCAGTCGAAATTGCCGCCATCGACCAGCAGGCCGCCGATGGAGGTGCCGTGGCCGCCGATGTACTTGGTGGCCGAATAGACGATGACCGCCGCGCCATGTTCGAACGGCTTGCAGAGGATGGGCGCCGCGGTGTTGTCCATGATCAGCGGGATGCCGAAGCCGCGGCCGATCTCGGCGACCTCGGCGATGGGGAAGACCTTCAGCTTCGGATTGGGCAGGGTCTCCGCGTAATAGGCGCGGGTCCGGTCGTCGGTCGCGTTGGCGAAGGCCTGCGGATCCTCGGGGTCCACGAAGCGGACCTCGATGCCTTGGTCCTTCAGAGTGTTGGCGAACAGGTTCCAGGTGCCGCCGTAGAGGTCGGTCGAGGAGACGATGTTGTCGCCGGCGCGGGCGAGGTTCTGCACCGCGAAGGCGCTCGCCGCCTGACCCGAAGCCAGCGCCAGGGCGGCCGCGCCGCCTTCCAGCGCCGCCACGCGCTGCTCCAGCGCGTCGCAGGTCGGGTTCATGATGCGGCTGTAGATGTTGCCCAGCTCCTTCAGCGCGAACAGGTTCGCGGCATGCTCGGTGTGCTGGAACTGGTACGAGGTGGTCTGGTAGATCGGCACGGCGACCGCACCGGTCGTCGGGTCGGCGCGGTGTCCCGCATGCAGGACGATGGTTTCCGGGTTCTTCGAATCGAGGCTCATCTCTGGGGCTCCTTTCCACGAGCACAAGGGACCAGCGAGGGGCCGTTACGGCGACGGCGCGTCCCGGATCGCGTCGGTTCGGGCGGTGGAGACGAAAAAGCCGCCCGATCGGCTGAACCCGGGGCGGCGCTCGGTCCGGAGCAGACCACCTCTTTAGCGGTATTTCTTCGAAGCGGGCTTCCGCTCCCGCGCCCGCAAGCTGGCTCAAATCGGCGCGAAGGGGACGCTATGAAGGCTGCGCCGTGCTGTCAAGCGGCGTGTTGATCAGGTATTTTCACAATCATTTTTCGTAAAATATGATCCGGTCAGGGCTCCGCGCGGCTCCGGGCCCGGAACCGGCGCACCGCCACAGGCAACAGGGCCAGCAGGCCGAGACCGGCAAAGGCCAGGATCACGTCGGTGGTGAAGATGTCGCCGAGATCCGGTTCGCCGCCGGCGCGGAAGATGCTGTCCAGGCCGTGGCCGACCTGGGCATAGACGAAGCCGCCGGGAATGATGCCGATGAAGGTCGCCGCGACATAGGTCCTGAGGGGCACGCCGAGGAAGGCCGGCGCCAGGTTGACGACGAAGAACGGGAACACCGGCACCAGGCGCAGGAACAGCAGGTAACTGAAGGCGTTCTCGCGGAAGCCGTCCTCCAGCCGCTTCACGCGGCCGCCGGCGCGGCGGCGCAGGGCGTCGCCCAGGGCGCTGCGGGCGGCGAGAAAGACCAGCGTCGCGCCGATGGTGGCGCCGATCACGGCCCAGACCGTGCCGAAGATGTTGCCGAACAGGAATCCGCCGGTGACCGTCAGCACCGTCGCGCCGGGCACCGACAGCGCAGTCGCGGTGGCGTAGAGCGCAATGAAGGTGATCACGGCGAGGACTTCCCGCTCGGCGACGAAGGCCTGCAGGGCGTCGCGGTTGTCCCTGATGGCGCGGAAACTGAGCCAATCGTCCAGGCCGAAGGCGAAGAACGCCGCGATGGCGAGGACGAGCAGCGCCAACGGCCCGAAGCGGCGCAGGACTCCCGGCCGTTTCGCGCTCTCGCCACTGTGGCTGTCGGTCATGAAGTGCTGTCGCTCCGGCGATGGGGAAGGGGCCGGCGCTGCGCCGTTCTTCGGATGGCCTTCACAATGGCGACGAAGCCCGTCGCCGGCAATGTCGCGCCCGCTGCGGCCGGATCAACGCTGCGCGAGGGTCAGGTGAGCGCCGCTGCGGGATTGAGCGCGGACCGCGGCTGGGTCAAGATCGCGCGGTCCGAACCTGGGGAGGAACTCGACCAATGACCGTGCAGGAACTGAACTCCATCATCGAACTGCTGACCAGCCGCCCGCAGCCGGAGAACCCGCCGCCGGCCGAGATGCGGGAGCGGTTCGAGAAGCTCGCCACCTTCCTGCCGACGCCCGGCGACGCCAAGATCGAGGCCGTCGACGCCGGCGGCGTGCCGGGCGAGTGGGTTTCCGCGCCGGGCGCCAGTCAGGACAGGGCGGTTCTGTTCCTGCACGGCGGCGGTTATGTCATCGGCTCCATCAACACCCATCGCACGCTGGCCTACAACCTGTCGAAGGCGGCGGACGCGCGGATCCTGCTGATCGACTACCGCCTGGCGCCGGAGAACCCGTTCCCGGCGGCGGTCGACGATGCCGTGGCGGCCTACAAGTGGATGCTGGGCCAGGGCCTGAAGGCGGGCGACATCGCCATCGCGGGGGATTCGGCAGGCGGCGGCCTGACCATGGCGTTGCTGCTGGCGCTGCGGGACGCGGGCGCGGAACTGCCGGCCTGCGCCGTGCCCATGTCGCCCTGGGTCGACATGGAGGGCGTCGGCGAGAGCATGGCCGCCAATCACGACATCGACCCGATGGTTCAGAAACCCGGCCTCGACCGCATGGCCGGCATGTATTTGAACGGCGCCGACGCGAGTCAGCCGCTGGCCTCGCCGATCCACGCGGATCTCAAGGGGCTGCCGCCGCTGCTGATCCAGGTCGGCACGCGGGAAACCCTGGTCGATGACGCGCGGAGACTGCACCGCAAGGCGCTGGCCGACGGCGTCCAGTCCTCGCTGGAGGAAGCCGGCGGCATGATCCACGTCTGGCACCTGTTCGCGCCGATGCTGTCGGAGGGCCGCGAGGCCATCGACCGCGCGGGCCTGTTCATCCGCACCCGTGCCGGCGCCTGATTTCCGCTAAGGGCCGATGCGCCTAGTGCGCGTCGGCCCATGAATCCCCGACGCCCGCCTCCACCGTGAGCGGGACGGAGAGATGCGCCGCGCGCTCCATGGTGGTCTTCACGGCCTCGATGGTGGCTTCGACCTGATCTTCGGGCGCTTCGAAGATCAGTTCGTCGTGGACCTGCAGCAGCATCTTCGCCGCCAGCCCGGCGCCGTCGAGGGCGGCGGGAATGCGGATCATGGCGCGCTTGATGATGTCGGCGGCCGAACCCTGGATCGGCGCGTTGATGGCGGCGCGCTCGGCGAAGCTCCGCCGCGCCGGATTCTTGTCGCGTATCGTGGCAAGGTGGATGCGGCGGCCATAGAGCGTCTCCACGAAGCCATGTTCCTTCGCCTGTTCCCGCGCCTGGTCCATGTAGTCCTTCACACCGGGATAGCGCTCGAAATAGGCGTCGATGAAACTCTTCGCTTCGCCCTGCGGGATCTGCAGCTGCCGCGCCAGTCCGAAGGGGGAGATGCCGTAGATGATGCCGAAGTTGATCGCCTTGGCCTTGCGCCGCGTGGCGCCGTCCATCTCCGCCAGCGGCACGCCGAAGACCTCCGAGGCGGTGAGTGCGTGAATGTCCGCGCCCTCGGCGAAGGCGCCCTTCAGCGCCTCGATATCGGCGATGTGGGCGAGGATCCTGAGTTCGATCTGGCTGTAGTCGGCCGAGATCAGCTTGCAGCCCTTTTCGGCGACGAAGGCGCGGCGGATCTTGCGGCCCTCCTCGGTGCGGATCGGGATGTTCTGCAGGTTCGGATCGGATGAGGCGAGGCGGCCGGTCGACGCCCCGGCCATGTGATAGGCGGTATGAACCCGGCCGGTGGCCGGATTGATTTCCTTCTGCAGGGCGTCGGTATAGGTCGACTTCAGCTTGGTGAGCTGGCGCCAGTCGAGCACCCGCCGCGGCAGTTCGTGGCCCTGGGCCGCGAGGTCTTCCAGGATATCCGCGCCGGTGGCATAGGCGCCGGTCTTGCCCTTCCTGCCGCCGCCGAGGCTCATCTTGTCGAACAGGATCTCGCCGAGCTGCTTGGGGCTGCCGATGTTGAAGTTCTCGCCGGCCAGCGCATGGATATCGCTTTCGATCTCGGCGGCGCGCAGTTCGAAGTCGTTGGACAGCTCGCGCAGGATATCCGCGTCGACCCTGATGCCGGCCTGCTCCATCGCCGCGATCACCGGCACGAGCGGGCGTTCGATGGTCTCGTAGACGGTCGCCATGTGCTCCTGCGCCAGGCGCGGCTTCAGCACCCGCCAGAGCCGGAGGGTGATGTCGGCGTCTTCGGCGGCGTAGTCGAGCGCCTTGTCCAGCGGCACGTGATCGAAGGTGATCTGCGCCTTGCCCGTGCCCGCGACCTCCTTGTAGGGGATCGGCGCGTAGTCCAGATGCAGCCGCGAAAGCTCGTCCATGCCGTGGCCATGGGCGCCGGCGTCGAGCACGAAACTGAGCAGCATGGTGTCGTCGATCGGGTGCACGGGCGCGCCGGCGCGCTGCAGCACCGTGCAGTCGTACTTGATGTTCTGCCCGATCTTGAGGATGCCCGGATCGGCGAATACGGGCCGCAGCGCCGCGATGGCGTCCGCGAGCGGAATCTGCTTCGGCGCATCCGTGTTCCCGCCGCCCAGATCGAGTTCGCCGTCCGGCGCCGCGCCGCGGTGGCGCAGCGGGATGTAGCAGGCATGGCCCGGCGCGGTGGAAAGCGAGATGCCGACGAGGTCGGCGGCGACCGCGTCGAGCGAGTTCGTTTCCGTGTCCACCGCGACGAAACCGCATTCGCGGATCTCCGCGATCCACCTCTCCAGCGCCGCCATGTCCTGGATCAGTTCGTATTCGGCGTCTTCCGGCGGCGGCGTTTCGGCGACTTCGTTCAGGGCCTGGCCCTCCTCGCCGCCGAAGCGCGCGCGGACCCGGCTGGTCAGGGTGCGGAAGCTCTGTTCCTCGAGGAAGCCGATCAGCGGCGCCGGATCGGGCGGCCCGATGATGAATCCGTCAATGTCGTGTTCGACCTCGACATCGCGCTTCAGGCGGACCAGTTCCATGCTGACCCGCGCAAGGTCGGCATGCTCGATCAGGTTCTGACGCCGCTTGGGCTGCTTGATCTCTTCGGCATGAGCGAGAAGATTCTCGAGATCGCCATATTCTTCAATGAGTTGTGCAGCGGTCTTGATGCCGATTCCCGGCACGCCCGGTACGTTGTCGGTTGAATCCCCGGCCAGCGCCTGGACGTCGATCACCCGTTCCGGCTCCACGAAGAACTTCTCGCGCACCTCGGCGCGGCCGATGGGGCGGTTCTTCATCGGGTCGAGCATGGTGACGCCGCCGTCGACGAGCTGCATCAGGTCCTTGTCGGAGGAAACGATGACCACGTCATGGCCGTCGGCCTTCGCCTGTTCGGCATAGGTCGCGATCAGGTCGTCGGCTTCGTAGCCTTCCATCTCGATGCAGGGCAGGCCGAAGGCGCGCACGGCGTCGCGGAACAGCGGAAACTGCGGCACCAGGTCCTCGGGCGGCGGCGGCCGGTTGGCCTTGTAGTCGCCGTAGATCTCATTGCGGAAACTCTTGGAGGAATGGTCGAAGATGACGGCGAAGTGGGTCGCCTTGCCGGACTGCAGCGTCTCGTCCAGCAGCTTGTAGAGCATGTTGCAGAAGCCCGAGACCGCGCCGACATTGGTGCCGTCGGGGCGAGTCAGCGGCGGCAGGGCGTGATAGGCGCGGAAGATGTAGCCCGAGCCGTCGATCAGATAGACCAGATGCTTGCCGTTCTCCGCCATCAGCGCGCCGTCCTTCGGGAATCCATTCGGGCCGGCATTCTAGCCGTTGAGCGCGGACGCGACAGGGTCGATCTGGCCCGGGCGGGCCTTCAGGAACCGGGCTCCTTGCGCTCGGGGCCCTGATAGACGAAATGCCTGCCGCAATAGGGGCAATCGATCCGGTCGTTGCGGCCCATTTCCAGGTAGACGGTCGGATGGCCCAGGGCGCCGCCGCCGCCGTCGCAGGCGACCCGGCGCTTGTCGATCTTCACGGTTTCCGCCGTAGCCACGATCATCCCCCCAACACTTGTCTCGTCCAAGGCGGCGCGATGATACAACCTCGTCCCCGCGGTTCAACAGATTGATCGCGGCGGGGGAAATCGGGCATGGTCCGCGCCCCGACTTCTGCATATATGCAACCATGCCGACCGCGCGACGGCGGAGAACCGTGCGCGGAACCCTGGGGAAACGAACGGACCGGAGCGCCATGAGCATCGATCACGCCATCCTGGCCGAGGGGCTGCGCAAGACCTATCGCGGCTCGAAGGGCGAGCCCGGCAAGGAAGCCCTCAAGGGTGTCGATCTTTCCGTGCCGCGCGGTTCGTTCTTCGCCCTGCTGGGACCGAATGGCGCGGGCAAGTCCACCTTCATCAACATCCTGGCCGGACTGGTCATCAAGTCCGGCGGCGCCGCCTCGATCTGGGGGCATGACATCGACCGCGCGACCCGCAAGGCGCGCTCGGCCATCGGCGTCGTGCCGCAGGAACTCAATCTGGACGCGTTCTTCACCCCGCGTGAGGTGGTGGAATTCCAGGCCGGGCTCTACGGCGTGCCGAAGAAGGAGCGCCAGACCATGGAGGTCCTCGACGCCATGGGGCTGGCCGACAAGGCCGACGTCTATTCGCGCACGCTCTCGGGCGGCATGCGCCGGCGGCTGCTTGTGGCCAAGGCGATGATCCACCGTCCGCCGGTGCTGGTGCTGGACGAGCCCACCGCCGGGGTGGACGTGGAACTGCGCCAGCAGCTCTGGGGTTATATCCGCCGGCTCAACCAGGATGGCACCACGATCGTGCTGACGACGCATTACCTCGAGGAGGCCGAGGAGCTCTGCGACACCATCGCCATCATCGACAATGGCGAGGTGGTGGTCAGCGAGCCCAAGGAAAAGCTCGTCCGGCGTCTGGACCGCAAGACCATCGCGGTCCGGGTCGAGGGGGAGGTGGGCGAACTGCCGGCCGAACTCAGGCGCATGGGCGCCGAAGTCGATGACGTGGGCTACATCTCCCTGAGCTACCGGCCCTCGAAGGATTCCATCGGCGCCATGCTCGCGGCGGTACAGGCGGCGGGCTATCAGATCGTGGACGTCACCACCCACGAGGCCGATCTGGAGGATGTCTTCCTGTCGATCACGCGGCAGGTCAAGAACGACGAAGCGGCATGAGCACGGACGCCGGGGCCGCCTCCGTCCCGGCGGGCGGCGGCGGTTTCGGACGCCATGTCGGCCAGACGCTGAAGCTCGCGGGACCGGTCATCGTCGCCCGCTCGGGCGTTCTCATCATGATGGCAGTCGATACGGCGATGACCGGCCGGGCGGGCGGCGACGAGCTGGCCTGGTTCGGCATGGGACTCTCGCCGACCATCGCGCTGACGCTGCTGGGCCTGGGTTTTCTGCTCGGCGTCTCGATCCTGACCGCCCAGGCCGACGGCGCCGGCGAACCGGGGCGGACCGGCGGGATCTGGCGCACGGGTCTCGTTCACGCCGCGGTTCTCGGCCTGGCGTTTCTTCTGATCTGCCAGTTCGGGGAATTCCTCCTCGGCGCTGTCGGACACGACCCCCGACTTGCCGGCGGCGGCGGCGAGGTGATGCGCATGCTGGGCTACGGCCTGCCGGCGGTGATGGTCTTCGTCGCCAGTTCGTTCTTCCTCGAGGGATTGAGCCGGCCGCTGCCGGGCATGATCATCATGATGGCGGCCAATGTGGTCAATTTCGGCCTCAACTGGGTGATGATCTACGGCAATCTGGGCTTCTCCGGCATGGGCGCCGAGGGCGCGGCCCTGGCCACGACGATCGCCCGCTGGCTGACCGCCTTCGCCATTCTGGCCTATATCTGGTGGCTGCCCGACCGTGACCGCTTCGGCATCCGGCGCGCGAGCCTGCCGGAGGCGCGGGTCGGCCGACGGATGCGGCGGCTGGGCTATCCCATGGGGCTGGCGATGTTCGTGGAGGTCGCGGCCTTCACCACGATGATCCAGCTTGCCGGCTTTCTCGGCGGCGATGGCATTGCCGGCTACCAGATCGCCCATAACCTGGTGGCGCTGGTGTTCATGTCGGCCATCGGGCTGGGCGCGGCGACGGGCGTCAGGGTGGGCAACGCCGTGGGCCGCGCCGATCCGCAGGGCGTGCGCAGCGCTCTCGCGGCCGGATTGGGTCTCGTCGTCGCCGCGATGGCCGTGCTGGGCGGCAGCTTCCTCGCCATCCCCGAGACGCTGGTCGCGGTCTACACCGCCGACGCCGGCGTCGTCGCCTTCGCCCTGCCGGCGCTGGCGGTGGCGGGAAGCATGATGATCTTCGACGGCTCCCAGGCGGTACTGATCAATGCGCTGCGCGCCCTGGGCGATGTCTGGTTCCCGATGATGGCGCAGATCCTGTCCTTCTGGGTGCTAGCGATCCCCGCCGCCTGGATCATGGCATTCCATCTGGAACTCGGGACGGCCGGCCTGATGGGCGGAATCTATATCGGCGTGGTGGCCGCGACGGCGGTCAATGGCTGGCGCTTCCGGCGCATGTCTCACCGGCCGTTGCGCCGCGCCTGAATCGCTCGGCGGCGCGCCGGACGTTGTAACCGCCCCAATTCGGCCTCATCTTGGACAAATGACGGGCCCGCTTGTGTTCCAGTCAGGTGTCTGGATACCTGCAGGAACAACACGTCGTTCAAGGAGTGACGAGGGGTGAGCGAGACAATTGCACTGGTCGATGACGATCAGAACATCAGGACATCGGTGACCATCGCCCTGGAGGGCGAAGGGTTTCGCGTACGCAGCTTCGGCGACGGGATCGAGGCCCTGAGGGGGCTGCAGACCCAGCCCGCCGACCTGGTCGTCCTCGACATCAAGATGCCGCGCATGGACGGCATGGAGGCGCTGACCAAGCTGAGGCGAAACTCCGACGTGCCGGTGATCTTCCTCACCTCGAAGGACGATGAGGTCGACGAGGTGCTCGGCCTGAAGATGGGCGCCGACGACTACATCACCAAGCCGTTCTCCATGCGCCTGCTGGTGGAACGCATCCGCGCAGTGCTGCGTCGCCGCGAAGCGGCCGGCGCCGGCGGCGAGGGGGAGCGGAAGATCATCATCCGCGGCGACCTGATGCTGGATCCGAACCGCCATCACTGCGAATGGCGCGGGCGCGAGATCAAGCTGACCGTGACCGAGTTCCTGATCCTCGAATCGCTCGCCGTCCGGCCGGGCCACGTGAAGACCCGCGACCAGTTGATGGACGCCGCCTACGAGGAGAACGTCTACGTCGACGACCGAACCATCGACAGCCACATCAAGCGGCTGCGCAAGAAGTTCAAGGCCGTCGACGAGGGCTTCACCGCGATCGATACGCTCTATGGCGTGGGCTACCGGTTCCGCGAAAACTGAACCGGGCGTCGATGTCGCCCCTTGCACGCCGAATCCTGACCATCAACCTGCCGGCCTTTCTGGTGCTGGTCGGCGCGTGGTTCTACCTGGACCAGTACCGCGCCGGCCTGCTTGAGGCGCGCCAGCAGGCGCTGGAGAAGGAAGCCCACCTGATCGCGGGCGCGCTGGGCGAGGCGGCGCTGGCCGGGCCAATCGAGGATCTGCGCATCGACGCGACGCTCGCGCCCTATATCCTCCGCCGCGCCGTGGTCACGACCAACGCCCGCGCGCGGCTGTTCGATTCGAACGGCCGGCTGATGGTCGACAGCCGCCGCCTGCCGGCCAGCGACCGGGACGTCGAGGCCCGCCGCCTGTTCGATCCGGACCGGCCGATCTGGCCGCTGTCGCTGGCGCGCGACCTCTGGGACCGGGCGATGAGCTGGCTGCCCCGGCGGGGTGAGTATCCGGCCTATGACGAGGTCAGCCTGTCGTCGGACTGGACCTGGCGTGGCATCGGCACAGCCTTGCAGGGCGGCGATGCGCGCCAGGTGTGGACGCTGCCGGACGGCCGGCTGCTCATCGGGACGGCGGTGCCGGTGCAGGCGCTGAAGCGCGTGCTGGGCGCCGTGGTGCTGACCGTCGACAGCGCCGAGATCGACGCCGCCGTGCGCCGCGAGCAGGTCGGCACGCTGGCGGTCTTCGCGGTCGCCGCGCTGATCACGTTCCTGCTGTCGGTCTTCCTGTCGCGCTCCATCATCCGCCCCGTCCAGCGTCTCTCCCAGGCCGCCGACAAGGTCCGCAACCAGGGGGGTCAGTCCGCCGATATTCCAGACCTCAGGAAGCGGCACGACGAGATCGGCGATCTCTCGGTCTCACTGAGGGAGATGACCTCGGCGCTGAACGCCCGTGTCGGCGCCATCGAGACCTTCGCTGCCGATGTGGCGCACGAGCTGAAGAATCCGCTGACCAGCCTGCGCAGCGCGGTCGAGACCCTCGAGCGTGCGGAGAAGCCCGAGCACCGCGAGCAGCTCAGCCGGATCATCCTGCAGGATCTGGCGCGGATGAACCGGCTGATCAGCGAAATCTCCGACGCCAGCCGCATCGACGCGGAGATGGGTCGCATCGAACGCGAGCCCGTCGACATCGGGCGCATGGTCGTCGACCTGCAGGAGGTGCTGCAGTCGCCCCGGCCCGACATCCGCATCGACATCGAGGTCGAACGGGACCGCAGCCTGATGGTGCTGGGCGCCGAACACCGGCTGGGCCAGGTGCTGCGCAATCTCGTCGACAATGCGGTCTCGTTCAGTCCGGAGGGCGGGCGCGTACTGGTGACGGTGCAGCGGGACCGGGCGGACGTGGTCATGTCCGTGGAAGACCAGGGCCCCGGCGTGCCGGAGGAAGCGCGCGCCAAGATCTTCGACCGCTTCTACTCCGAACGGCCCAGCGGCGAGGATTTCGGCAGCCATTCGGGTCTGGGGCTGAACATCTGCCGTCAGATCATCGAGGCTCATGGCGGCGCCATCGAGGTGGAGAACATCCGCGAGGTCGGCAAGCACGGCCTGCTGGTCGGCATCCGCGGCGCCCGCTTCACGATCCGCATACCCGCTCTCGCCCGGGGCGGAGAAGGTTAGGGCCTACGCCTTCGCGGCGCCGGCGCGGATCTGGGCGGAGGTGCGGCGACTGCCGTCGGGAGACCAGCCGGGCGGGCCGAATAGATAGCCCGCCGCTTCCCGCAGGCTCCTGGCCCGGCGCAGGTCGCCGATCATGTCGGCCCATTCGTGGAAGGCGATGCGCAGCGGATTGAAGGTGCCGATTTGCTTGACGATGCCGTATCGGCAGGGTTCGGCGTCGTCCTCGGGCACGAAGGTGCCAAACAGGCGATCCCAGATGATCAGGATGCCGGCGTAGTTGCGGTCCAGATAGCGCGGATTGACGGCGTGATGGACCCGGTGATGGGACGGCGTGTTGAAGATCCACTCGATGGGGCGGGGCAGGCGGCCCACGCTCTCGGTATGGATCCAGAACTGGTAGACGAGGCTGACGCCCTTCTGGAAGACGATCAGCGCCGGCGGAAAACCGATCAGCGCCAGCGGCAGCCAGAGCACGAACGTGCCGGCGGCGTTTCCGGTCCACGTCTGGCGCAGCGCCGTCGACAGGTTGTAGTGGCGGCTGGAGTGATGGTTCACGTGGGCCGCCCACCAAAAACGGTGTTCGTGGCTGAGCCGATGAAACCAGTAGTAGACGAAATCCTCGGCGAACAGGATCAGCGCGAACGCCCACCACTGGAAACCGATGTCGAACAGCGCGAACTGGTGCGCCCAGACGGTCAGGCCGTAGATCAGGATCGCGAAGGGGATGCCGAGCGCCAGATTGCCGAGCCCCATCACCAGGCTGGCCGTGGTGTCGCGCAGGTCGTAGCGGCCGCGCGCCAGCCCGAGACGGCCGATCGCGAGTTCCAGCACGATCAGCACGATGAAGGCCGGAATGGCGAGGGCGACTGGATCCGGTAGCGTCATGAGACAGTCTTTTCCCCGAGATCGCCATAGAGCGCAAGGACCGGACGCCAGCGGTCGAGTTCGGCGTCACCGGCGAAGTGCATTGCCAGCCGGGACTGCCCCAGCGTGCGAAAATGAACCGTCAGCAGAGGCGGGGCGCCGCGGATGGTGAGCCGGCTGACATCGTCCGGGGCAAGCACGCTGACGCCGACGTCATCGCCCATCGAGCGGATGACGGCGAGACGGTCCTCGCCGGCGAGCCAGGCGAGCCCGCTCTTGCGGTCGGTGGAAATCGCCGTGCGGACGGCGGAGAGTCCCTCATCCGCCAGCGCGCGGCTCACATTGCCCTCGTCCAGGTCGACCGATCGCCCCCCGCGCAACAGCCAGACGAGGACAACGATCAGCGCGATGCCGGCCAGCGGCAGAATGAAGGCGGTGGGGTCCATGGCCGCGCCTGCTCAACCGGATCCGTCGCGTTCGCGCGCGTGGCGCGGCAGACCGTCTTCGATCACGGGCCAGGCGCGGGCGCTTTCGGTCCAGAGGTGTTCGCGCGGCGGGAAGACGTCGGGTTCGTCCAGCGTCGCCAGCGCAATGTCGTATTCGTCTTTCAGGTCGTCGCCCTGCCAGTAGAGCGGCGTTCCGCAGGTGCCGCAATGAGCGCGGACCGCGATGTCGGATGACCGCCATACCGCCGGCTCGCCGGACCACTGCACCGCATCGGCGGCCACGGTCAGGAAGGCGAGAAAAGGTCCGCCGGCGTGCTTCTGGCACATGCGGCAATGGCAGTAGAAGACAGCGCTGGGCGCGGCGAACAGGCGGTAGCGCACCGCGCCGCAGAGACATCCGCCCTCCAGAACCTTCATGCGTTCGGTTCCGAGAGCTCGATCCACGCCGGCGTGTGATCGGACGCCTTGGGCTCCCCGCGCGGGCCCTTGTCGACGCCGCTGGCCATCAGCCGGTCCGTCGCCTGCGGCGAGAGCAGCAGGTGATCGATGCGCAGCCCGTGATCCTTCTGCCAGGCGCCGCGCTGGTAGTCCCAGTAGGTGTAGAAATGCGGCTGCGGATTGAACACGTGCACGCCATCCGTCAGACCGAGATTCAGGAGCTGGCGGAAGCGGTTGCGGCTTTCCGGCTGGCAGAGCGCATCGTCGGCGAAACCGGCGGGATCGAAGACGTCGTCGTTGGTCGGACAGACATTGTAGTCGCCGGCCATGATGAAGGTTTCCTCCAGCGACAGCAGTTCCTGTGCGCGCTCGATCAGCCGGTCCATCCAGCCCAGCTTGTAGTCGAACTTCGGTCCCGGTACGGGATTGCCGTTGGGCAGGTAGAGCCCGCAGATGCGCACGCCCTCGACCGTGGCTTCGATGTAGCGCGCCTGTTCGTCGCCGTCATCGCCGGGGAGGCCGGTCTGTACGTCCTCGATCGGCCGTTTCGACAGGATGGCGACGCCGTTGTAGGACTTCTGTCCGTGGATCGCGATATTGTAGCCGAGGTCCTCGATCTCCATCGCCGGGAAGTTCTGGTCCTCGCATTTGGTCTCCTGCAGGCAGACCACCTCCGGCGCCGCGGCGCCCAGCCATTCCACCACGCGGGGCAGGCGGGCCTTGATGGAGTTCACGTTCCAGGTGGCGATGCGCATGACGTCCCCTCGATTCTCGCTCGGGCAGGGGAATTTCTCGGCTCTCGGGGGCCGGATTGCAAGTCGCGAAGAAAGCTTCCGCTATCCCGCGTCGTGCGCCGCCAGGTCGCGGTAGAGGCCGCGGGCTTCCGAAGTGGGACCGCGCCGTGCGCCGATCTGCACGACCTCGATGACGCAGACGTCGTCGCCTCTCGGGAAGGTCAGGACATCGCCGGGCCGGATTGTCTGGCTTGGTTTGGTCACCACCCGCTTGTTGATCCTGAACCGGGTTCCCTTGACGGCCTTCGCCGCGAGCGAGCGGCTTTTGAAGAGGCGGGCGTACCAGAGCCAGAGATCGATGCGGATGGCGCTTTCTGTCATGTCTTCCTCAACTCCAACAGGGCTGCGAAAGGTGAATCGGGGTCCGGCGGGACCGGCTTGCGGCCACGGCGGCCGGCGTTTGCGCTCTTGCGTCCGGACGGCTTCTCGCCGCGCTTGCGCGGCCTGTAGAGCAGCGGGCCGTCTTCCTGCGGCCTCTGGGTCATGTAGCCGAGGCCGGCGAGAACGGGCTGCAGGCGTTCAGCCCCGCCGCCCAGCATCGACATCAGTGCGTGATCGGCTTCCGCCTCGCCTTCACGCGTGGCCCTGTGCGCATGGCTGGCGATACGCTCCACCATGTCGACGCGCACGGCGATGCGGCCGAAGCGCTCGTAGCCGGCCAGCAGCAGGGCGTCGCGCTGCATGCCGCCGGGCGCCTCGAAGGAGACGCGGCCCTGGTCTTCGGCGGGATCGAAGGTCCGTTCGCCCAGGTTGTGCAGGATGGTGCGCCAGCGCGTCGCCTCCGGCTTCAGCAGCGCGGGACAGAAGATGGCGAAGCGGCCGAGCTGCACCCCGCGATACTTGAACCGGCCGTAGTCCTTGGGCTCGAGCTGCCGGAGCTGCGGCTCCACGGCGGTCCGGGGCAAGACGCCGAGCCGTTCGACGAGCTGGAAGGCGACGCCGCGGGCGGCGGGAGAGAACTCGGCTTCCTCCAGTCCCATGATTGGCCGCATCAGCTGCGCCACGCGGCCGGCGATCCACTGCTGCAGGCGGCCGATCAGGGCCTCGGTTCGCTGCGGGGCAAGCTGGTTGCCGGCAATCAGGCGAACCTCGGGCTTCAGCACGTGCCCGCCGCGATGCAGCCGCGCGATGCGCTCCGAGCGCCAGGCCAGCACGCCGTCGTCCAGCAGTTCCAGATCCTCGTCGGGGCAATCGGCGATGCGCCGTGCGCGGGCGTTTAGCGCGCCGGCCAGCACGTGGTTCACCGCGGCCTTCATGGCCTTGTTGTCCATCGCGGACCGGTCGGCGACGAACAGGAGTCCGTCCAGATGGCCGACATACTGGCCTTCGACAGAAACACCGCCTTCGTTGTCGACCGCGGCCTCCACGTTCTCGGCGTCCCGGAGGCGCTTGACCAGCGTGCCGGTGCGGCGGTCGACGAAACGCTGGGTCAGCTTGTCGTGCAGTGCGTCCGACAGACGATCCTCGATGGCCCGCGCCCGGGCCTGCCATTCGACCGGGTCGTCCAGCCAGACGCCGCGGTGGGAGATGTAGGTCCAGGTACGGACATGGGCGAGGCGGGACTGCAGCGTGTCGATATCGCCCTCGACCCGGTTCAGATGGTCGAGCTGGCGCGCCATCCAGTCCCGGTGGATGGCGCCCGCCGAGGTGACCTGGGTGTAGATCTGGCCGATCAGCCGGACATGGCTGTCGTGCATGGTCTTCCGGAAATCCGGAATCTGGCAGATGTCCCAGAGCGTGATCAGGTTCTCGCGCGTGGCTTCGGCGCGCTGGCGGATCGTCTCGTCCTTGAGCAGCGCCTTCAGGCTGCGCAGGTCGTCCGGCTGCCGGGGCGGGACCAGCCAGGGATAGGGCGGCGGCGCCTCCAGCGCCCGCAGCAACGCCTTCGGGCTGTCGTAGTCCAGCCGCGCCGAACGCCAGCGGAACTGATTCTGCGGCTCGAAATGGTGGTTCTCGATCGCCGCGACCAGCTCCTCGTCCAGTTCGTCCACATCGGCGGTGACGCCGAAGGTGCCGTCGCGCATGAAGCGGCCGGCGCGGCCGGCGATCTGGCCGTACTCGGCCGGGCCGAGCACGCGCCGGCGATGGCCGTCGAACTTGTGCGTGCCGGCGAAGGCGACATGGTCGATGTCCATGTTCAGGCCCATGCCGATGGCGTCGGTCGCGACCAGGAAATCGACCTCGCCGGCCTGGTACATCGCCACCTGGGCGTTGCGGGTGCGCGGGCTGAGCGCGCCGAGCACCACCGCCGCCCCGCCGCGCTGACGGCGCATCAGCTCGGCGATGGCGTAGACGTCGTTGGCGGAGAAGGCGACGACGGCGCTGCGCCGGGGCAGGCGGGACAGCTTGGTGCGGCCGTCATAGCGCAGCGTCGAAAGCCTCGGCCTGGACGTCATCATGGCGTCGGGCAGCATGCGCGCAATCAGCGGCCTTGCGGTCTCCGATCCCAGGAACATCGTGGTCTCGATGCCCCGGGCGTGGATCAGCCGGTCGGTGAAGACGTGGCCGCGTTCCGGGTCGGCGGCAAGCTGGATCTCGTCCACCGCCACGAAGTCGAAGCTGCGCCCGAGGGGCATAGCCTCCACCGTGCAGAGGAAGTAGTGCGGGTTGGGCGGGACGATCTTCTCCTCGCCCGTCACCAGGGCGACATTGGAGCGGCCGACCCGCTCCACGACCCGGTCGTAGACCTCCCGCGCGAGCAGGCGGAGCGGAAAGCCGATGATGCCGCTGGCGTGGGAGAGCATGGTTTCCACCGCAAGATGAGTCTTGCCGGTGTTCGTCGGGCCAAGCAGGGCGACCGTGCGTCCCTTGACCGATGCGGAACCCATGAAGGTCATGTCGTGACTCTCGGAGCCGCCGGGCGGCGTGGCAAGGGGCATGTGGCAAAACTCAACAATTCCAACAGGTTTGCGCCGACATAGTGTGTCATTTGCATGACGGAACGGTCAAATCCGGCGAATCGCCATGCGCCTGGCCCGTGGCTGGCGGGCCTGCGGCGACGCGTTCCCCGATTGTCGTTGCATGGGCGGGGGGACTTGGATACCAGAAGCGCGCCATGAAGAAAGCGATGCACACGGCTCTGCTGCCGGCCGGACTGCGCGACGCCCTCCCCGAGGAAGCGGAGATGGAGGCGGCGGCGGTCCATTGCCTGATGACTGCCTTCGGGCGTCAGGGCTACCGGCGCGTGAAGCCGCCGTTGCTGGAATTCGAGAGCAGCCTGCTGACCGGTCCCGGCCAGCAGCTGTCGGCGCAGGTCTTCAGGCTGATGGACCCGATCTCGCAGAAGATGATGGGCCTGCGCGCCGACATGACGCCGCAGATCGCGCGCCTGGCGACGACCCGTCTCGCCTCGGCGCCGCGGCCGCTCAGGCTCTGTTATTCCGGTCAGGTGCTGCGCGTGCGCGGCGACCAGCTGCGGCCTGAGCGGCAGTTCACCCAGGCGGGCATCGAGATCTTCGGGACCGACGCCGTCGCCGCGGAGGCGGAGATCGTGTTGCTGGTGGTGGAGGCGATCAGAGCCGCGGGGGTGCGGGGGATCACGGTCGATCTCACCTTGCCGGCGCTGGCGCCGATGGTGCTGAAGGGCAGGGGGCTCGACGATGCCGCCGTCGCCGCCGCGCGCCGCGCGCTGGACGCCAAGGATGCAGGCGAACTCCGTGCGCTGGTGAACGGTGACGAGACGGTCTTCGGTCTTCTGGAGGCCGTGGGCGAGGCCCGCGAAGCGATTGCGCGGCTGAAGCGCCTCGCCATCGACGGCGAGGCGGGGATGCTGGTGGACCGGCTTTCGGCGCTTGTCGGCGAAGTCACGGCCGCCGATCCGGAACTCGCGGTCACGATCGACCCCGGCGAGTATCGCGGCTTCGAATATCAGAGCGGCATCGCCTTCGCCGTCTTCGCCCGCGGGGTCCGGGGCGAGATCGCCCGTGGCGGACGTTATCGCGGCGAGGCGGGCGAAACGGCGGTCGGCGCCACGGTCTATCTCGATTCCGTGCTGCGCGCGCTGCCCAGGCGCCAGCCGCCGCGGCGGCTCTACCTGCCGGCCGGCACGCCGCGCGGCGCGGCGCGGGACCTGAAGGCGGAGGGCTGGACGGTGCTGCACGGCCTGGACGCCGCTGACGATACCGAGGCCGAGGCGCGTCGCCTCGGCTGCAGCCATGTGCTCGGGGACGGCGGACCCGTCTCCCTGGACTGACCGGACAACAAGCGGGGAAAATCCATGACCAACGTGGTCGTCGTGGGCGCCCAGTGGGGCGACGAGGGCAAGGGCAAGATCGTCGACTGGCTGTCCGAGAAGGCGGACGTCGTCGTGCGCTATCAGGGCGGCCACAATGCGGGCCATACGCTGGTCATCGATGGCGTCACCTACAAGCTGGCGCTGCTGCCCTCGGGCATCGTGCGGCCCGGCAAGCTCTCCATCATCGGCAATGGCGTCGTGCTCGATCCCAAGGCGTTTCTGGAGGAGGTCGCCCGCCTCAACGCCCAGGGCGTTTCGGTCACGCCGCAGAACCTCAGGATCGCCGCCAATGTCTGCCTGATCCTCGGCCTGCACCGGGACCTCGACGCACTCCGCGAGGAGGCCGCGGGCCGGGGACAGATCGGCACCACCCGGCGCGGCATCGGCCCGGCCTACGAGGACAAGGTGGCGCGTCGCGCCATCCGGCTGGCCGACCTGAACGACCGCGACACGCTGGAAGAAAAGATCGAGCGGTTGCTGGTGCACCACAATGCGCTCCGGCGCGGGCTGAAGCAGCCCGAGATCGATCCGGCCGATGTCCTGGCCGAACTGGATGCGGTCTCGGAGGAGATATTCCCCTACGCGGACCATGTCTGGCGGACACTCGACCAGACGCGCCGTCAGGGCCGGCGCATCCTATTCGAAGGCGCCCAGGGCGCGATGCTGGACATCGACCACGGCACCTATCCCTTCGTCACCTCGTCCAACACCGTGGCCGGACAGGCGGCGACTGGATCGGGCACCGGACCGCGCACCATCGATTACGTGCTGGGCATCACCAAGGCCTACACCACCCGCGTCGGCGCGGGGCCGTTCCCGACCGAACAGGACAACGAGGTCGGCCGCCGCATGGGCGAGCGTGGCCACGAGTTCGGCACCAACACCGGCCGCGCCCGGCGCTGCGGCTGGTTCGATGCGGTCATGGTGCGCCAGGCGATCCTGACCGGCGGCATCGACGGCGTCGCGCTGACCAAGCTGGACGTGCTCGACGGCTTCGAGGAGTTGAAGGTCTGCGTCGCCTACGAGATCGACGGCCAGCGGATCGACTATTTTCCCGCCAACAAGTCCGAGCAGATGCGGGTTCAGCCGGTTTACGAGACCTTCGAGGGCTGGTCGGCCTCGTCCTACGGCGCGCGTTCCTGGAGCCAGCTTCCGGCGGCGGCGGTCAAGTATGTCCGCGCCATCGAGGAACTGACCGGCGCGCCGGTCTCGCTGCTCTCCACCAGCCCCGAACGTGACGACACCATCGTGGTCCGCCACCCCTTCGAGGGGTAGGGACTTCAGGAACGCCGGTGCGCAGGACCATGTCGGGGGCTTGATTCTCCGAACCGGGTCATGCCCGCCTTGTGCGGGCATCCGGTCTGAAGACAAGCGGAACCTGTCCCGGCGTTGCCGGAACCGTTCACCGGACCCCCGCACAGGGCGGGGTGACCTTCTGAGCAGAGTGTACTGGCCGACCTGAATGGCAGGACTTGGAGCGGCGGTGGTAAAGGGCTGGGTTCTGGGGCGTGGGACAGTCCTACTCCGCGGGGCTGGGTTCTGGGCGTTGGACGATCCTACTCCGCCGGCGCCAGGTCCAGTTCGGGCGTGTGGTCGCCACGGCCGGAGCCGTCGCCCTTCCGGCGACCGTGCACCGCCTGGCCGACGCGGACGCCGAGCGCCAGCAGGCAGGGCGTCACCACCAGCGTGAGAATGGTCGCGAAGCCGAGACCGAAGGCGACGGCGCTGGCGAGCTGCACCCACCACTGGGTCGACGGCGCGCCGATCGCGATGGTGCGGGTGAAGAAGTCGATATTGGCCTGGAAGACCATCGGCATCAGGCCGCAGATCGTCGTGATGGTGGTCAGCAGCACCGGTCGGAGACGCTGGGCGCCGGTGCGCACGATCGCCTCGTAGCGGTCCATGCCCTGCTTCTCCAGATGGGCGTAGGTGTCGATCAGGACGATGTTGTTGTTGACGACGATGCCCGCCAGCGAGATCACGCCGACGCCCGTCATGACGATGCCGAAGGGCTGATCCATCACCAGAAGGCCGATCATCACGCCGATGGTGGACATGATCACCGCGGTCAGGATCAGGAAGGCGCGATAGAAGCTGTTGAACTGCGTGACCAGGATGATCGCCATGATGAACAGGGCGATGACGAAGGCCTGCATCAGGAACTGCATCGACCTGGCCTGTTCCTCGTCGGCGCCGCGGAAGGTGATCTCCACGCTTTCCGGGATGTTCTGGGTGTCCAGCCAGGCCTTGATCTCCTGCACCTTGTCGTCGACCAGCACGCCCTCGGCCACGTTCGCCTTCACCATCAGCCGGAACTTGCCGTCGATGCGCTCGATCTTGCCGACCTTCGGTCGGGCCTCGCGCTTGACGAAGTTCGACAGCGGCACCGAACCTTGGGGCGTGTTGATGTTGAGATTGTCCAGCATGTCGAGATTGCGGTACTCGACGGGGAAGCGGATGCGGATGTCGACATCTTCCTCGGCGTCGTCGGGCAGGTAGTCGTCCGCGAGCACGCCGTTGGTGACGAACTGGACATAGGCGCCGATGGTGGCGACGTCGACGCCGAAGCGGCCGGCCATGGCGCGGTCGACCTCCAGTTCCCACTGAATGCCGGGGAGGGGGCGCGAGTCCTCGATGTCCTGCAGGTCGGCGACCTCGTTCTCCAGATAGTTGCGGATCCGCGCGGCCACCGGGTCCAGGCTCTCCCGGTAGA
Source organism: Rhizobiales bacterium NRL2 (assembly GCA_001664005.1). Taxonomy (NCBI): domain Bacteria; kingdom Pseudomonadati; phylum Pseudomonadota; class Alphaproteobacteria; order Hyphomicrobiales; species Rhizobiales bacterium NRL2. Next base: position 2,784,651 of record CP016093.1, on the reverse strand, counting down.
TGGAGGTGATCTGGACCTGGACGTCCTTGCCGGTGGGCGGACCGGCCTCGGGCTCGCGCGGCTCGACCACGATGCCGGCGATGTCGGATGTCAGGCGGCGGATATGCGGGAAGATCTCGTCGACGGAGCGGCGGTCTTCCCAGTCCTTGAGTTCCAGGTTGATGATGCCGATGACGTCCTCGGATATGTCGGAGCCGTCCTCGTTGCGCTTGCCGGCGCGCGTGTAGACCGACGAGAAGTCATCCAGCGTCAGGATCCGGTCCTCCACCTGGCGCACCAGCGCATCCTGCTCGCGGACCGACAGATTGCCCCTAGCATGAACGTAGACCAGCGCCTGCTCAGGCTCGACGTCGGGGAAGAACTCGACCCCCTTGCCGAAGGTCCCGTAGGCCACGTTGACGCCGATCAGGGTCGCCACGGCCAGCGCGACGATGACCGAGGGCCAGAGCGCCGGCCGCTTCATCACGCCGGAGAGGAACCTGGCGTACATGCCTGTAAAACCGGGAATTTCCCGGATCGATCCGGATTCCGCCATGGCGACCGCGCTGTTCTCGCCGGTCGGGCTCTTGCCGAAGATCGAACCCAGCGTCGGCACGAAGATCAGCGCCATGAGCAGCGAACCCGAGAGCGTGGTGATGAGCGTCAACGGCAGGAACTGCATGAACTCGCCGACCACGCCGGGCCAGAACAGCAGCGGCATGAAGGCGGCCAGCGTGGTCGCCGTGGAGGCGATGATCGGCCAGGCCATGCGCTTCGCCGCCAGGGCGTAGGCGGTCCGGCGGTGCTCGCCCTCGGCCATCTTCCGGTCGGCGAATTCGGTGACCACGATGGCGCCGTCGACCAGCATGCCGACGGCCAGGATGAGCGAGAACAGCACCACGATGTTGATGGTGAAGCCGAACAGGAACAGGTAGAGGATGCCGATCAGGAACGAGCCCGGGATGGCGACGCCGACCAGCAGGGCGGAGCGCAGGCCCAGCGCGGCGACGACCACGATCATCACCAGCAGGATGGCGCTGATAACGTTGTTCTGCAGGTCCGTCAGCATGGTGCGGATCTGCTGGGAGCGGTCCTGGCTGAAGGAGACCTCGACGCCTGCCGGCCATTGCGTGGCGGTCGCGCCGACCATGGCCTTCACCTGGTCGATGGTGTCGATGATGTTGGCGCCTAGGCGCTTCTTGACCTCCAGCGCCACTGCCGGCTTGCCGTCCAGGCGGGCGAAGTTCTCCACGTCCTTGAAGGTGCGGCGAATGGTGGTGACGTCCGCCAGCGTGACCACGGCGTCGCCGTCGGTCTTGATCGGCAGCGTCAGCACGTCCTTCGCGGTCTTGAACAGCGCCGGCACCTTGATCGCGAAACGGCCATTGCCGGTGTCCAGCGCGCCGGCGGCCACCAGACGGTTGTTCAGATTCATGGTCTGGACGAGCTGCTGCTGGTCGATCTGGTAGCTTTCCAGCTTGGCCGGATCGATGATCACTTCGAGCAGCTCCTCCCGGTCGCCGGCCATGTCGACGCCGAGGACGTTGGGCAGGCCCTCGATGCGGTCCTGCAGGTCGCGCGCGACCTTGAACAGCGCGCGCTCGGGGATGTCGCCGGACAGCGTGACCACGATGACCGGGAACAGGCTGAAATTGACCTCGTGGACCTGTGGCTCGTCGGTGTCGTCGGGCAGTTCGCTCTTGGCCAGGTCGACTTTCTCGCGGACGTCGTCCATCGCCTGGTCGGCATTGAAACCGGCATCGAACTCCAGCACCACCGAACCGAAGCCATCGGCGGCGATGGAGCGCATCTCCTTCAGTCCCTCGATACCCTGAAGTTCCTGCTCCATCGGGCGCACCAGCAGACGCGACGCGTCCTCGGGGCTGATGCCCTCATGGGTCATGGAGACGTAGAGGATGGGGATGTTGATGTCGGGATCGGACTCCTTCGGAATCGCGATGTAGGCGGCGGCGCCGGCTGTCAGGATCAACAGCAGGGTGGCGATGACGGTCCGCGCGCGGCTGATGGCCGCGTCGATCAGGCTACTCATCATGGGCGCTGGTCCTGGCTGCCGGCGGCCCGGGCCACTTCGACCGTCTGGCCCTCGCGCACGTATTCCTGCCCCACGGTGATGATTTCGGCCGTCTGCGGCAGGCCGGCGACCCAGACTCCATCGGCGTCGTCAGCGATGATCTCCACCGGCTGGAAGCGCACCCGGCGCTCCCGATCCACCGTCCGCACGCCGACATCGCCCTGGTCGTTGAGTGTCAGGATCGCGGGAGTCAGACGGTGCGCCGGGGCCTCGCCGGCGGCGAGCTGGATCTCGGCGGTGACCCCGTCGCGGATGCGCCGCTCCGCGTTGTCGGCCTCGACCTCGATACGGAAGGTACGGGTGCTGGCGTCCGCGGTCGGCGAGATGAAGCGGACCGTGCCCTGGACCGTGGCGCCGTCGACCAGCCGCGCCGTGGCAGGCGCCCCGACCTCGACCAGGCCGACCTCGCGTTCGGAAATGTTGCCCACGATCAGGATCGGATTGCGGTCGACGATGGTGGCCACCGGATCCCCGATCCGCAGGAAGGCGCCGAGCTGAATCGGCCGGACGGCGATGACGCCGTCGAATGGCGCGCGGATGGTGAGTTGTTCGATCTCGACGGCGACGCGCTTCTGCGCGGCGCGGGCCGCATCCAGCAGCGCCTTGGCCGTGGCGACCGAAGTCTCGGACTTGTAGCCCTTGGCGGCCAGCTTGACGGCGGCGTTGTACTCGATCTCGCGCTGCTCGGTCAGGGCCAGCGCTTCGAGGCGGCGCGCCTCGCGATCCTCGGTGCTGAGGCGGGCGATGGGGTCGCCAGCCTTCACGGTCTCGCCCTTGGCCTTGTAGAGCTTGACCACCTTGCCCTCGGCCTCTGCGCGGAGGTCGACGGTGCGAACCGACTCCGTGCGGCCGCGCACGATGATCTCCATGGCGTGGGGACGGGCCTCGAAGACCTCGGTCTGCACGCGCATGATCTCGCGGTCTTCCGCCGGGGCAGTCAGTGCCGCGGTGGCGCGTTCGGCCCGGTCGTCGCCGGCGTCGCCCTCGCCGGCAGCCTGCGTTTCCGCGGCGCCGTCACCTGATGGCTGCTCGATGGCCTGGGCGATCTCGTCCCGGAAAACGCCGGTGGCGAGCCACCCGACCGCCAGCACGGCGATCACGACGGCGATGATGAAGGAGCGGTTCAATTCGGTTACTCCCCTGGCAGGGTGTCGCGCCTTCAGTCGCCCGCGGAGCGGGCAAGCAGCGCTTCGGCTTCGAGCAGGTGGCGGTTGTCGTTCAGATAGTCGCGTTCCGCCCGGTAGATTGCTGCGCCGAAGCCCCGCATGAACTTGTCGACGTTCGATATTGCGTTGCCGTGACATTCGGCGAGACCGTCGATCTTCGACTGCAGTTCGCCCAGCCGGTTGTCGATCAGCCGGGAGACCCGGGCGGTCGACATCAGGTCGGAGAACATCAGCATCGCCAGGAACTCGGAGCGGATCCGGTCCTTGCGCGGTGGTTCGGAAAGCGCGTCCAGGAAGACCATGCGGCCGGCGGACGTGATGGTGTAGATCTTCTTGTCGGGGCGGCCGTCCTGCGCCTGTTCGGTGCAGGTCACCAGACCTTCCTCGGTCATCCTTGTCAGGGCCGGATAGATCGAGCCGAAACTGGCCTCGTAGAAGTGGCTCAGATCATCCTCGAAGGTCTTCTTGATTTCATAGCCGGTGGCGTCCCCGAATGTGAGGATGCCGAGGCAGAGGGTGCGGATATCCATTTACGCTCAACGCCCGATAGTCATTTGATGCAGACCGATATATATAGGATCGATATAGAATTGCAATCATGGCCGCGTGCGATTCCCGTGTCTCTGCCGGAAGGTTAGGAATGTTTCAACGTCTGGCGTGTATCCTGCGCCGGTTCCACAACGCCTGCGGACAGGTTGATGAGCCTCGAGGTCTACCGCGATCCCAGTGACCGGGATCTGAAGGATCCGCGCCTGCTGCGGCTGCGGCGGTATTGGCACGGCCTGCAGGCGGACGGGCGGCTGCCGTCCCGCGATCAGGTCGACCCGGCCGATCTCGTGCCGGTGTTGCCTGTGATGTTCCTGATCGACGTGCTGGCGCCGGGCGGCTACCGCTATCGTCTGGTAGGCACCGAAGTCGTGGCGGGCATGGGCTATGACATGACCGGGCAGCTTGTCTCCCGCGCGTATGCCGGACCCGACTGGAACGAGGTGCGCAAGGACTACGAGTTCGTGATTCAGGAACACCGGCCCTGCCTGACGGTCAACGACGTGGTCCTCAAGCCCGCGCGTCTGCGCAAGGTCTACCGCCGCCTGCTGCTGCCGCTGGCCAGCGATGGCGAGAACGTCGACGTGCTGATGGGCGCGGTGGTCTTCGTGCTCTGAGGCGTCATCCCGAACTGCTGGCGGTTTCCGCATCGGGCCGGTCGAACACGTCCGCCCTGAGCCGCGTGCCGAAGCCTGGACCGTCGGGGGCCGTGACGCGGCCGTCCGCCACCTCGGGCAGGTTTTCGGCGATCTCGTTGTACCAGCCGAAATAGAAGGCGCGGACGAACTCCTGGATCAGCGCGTTCGGCATCGCCAGGACGAAATGGACCGAGGCGGCGAACTGCAGCGGCCCCGTGCAATCGTGCGGCGCGACAGGCAGGCCGCGGGCCTCGGCCACGGCGGCGATCTTGCGCGCCTCGCTGAGGCCGCCGCACCAGCCCAGGTCGGGCATGACGACATCGACGAAGCCGGAGTTGATCAGCCGCGTCCAGTCGCGCAGGCCGCCGACGGTCTCGGAAGCGGTGATCTGGGCATTGGTCGCTTGCCTGAGGCGCTGGAAACCTTCCCAGTTGTCAGGCCGGATCGCGTCCTCGATCCAGAAGGGGCGGGCGTCCGTCAGCGCCTCGGCGATGCGCGCAGCCGCCGGCGGCGACCAGTGGCCGTGAAGCTCGGCCATGATATCCATTCGATGGCCGACTGCCCGGCGGATCTTGCGGAACGGCTCCAGCGCGTCTTCCAGTTCCGCCGGGGAGATGTCGAAGCCGCGGCTGCGTTCGGCGGCGAAGTCGAAGGGCCAGATCTTCATGCCCGTCACGCCCATCTCCAGCAGGCTCTCGGCGAGGTCGCCGGCTTCGGTCAGGAAGGCGTCGAGATCCTCGTAGGGCCCCTCGGCCTGCGCGCTCATGCCCCAGTTGGCCGTCACCTGGCGCGGCGCCTCGCGGACATAACGGTAACCGGCGCAGGTGTTGTAGACGCGGATCGAGGGGCGCGCGAGGCCGCCCAGCAGGTCATGGACCGGCTGCCCCGTCGCCCGGCCGACGAGGTCGTGCAGCGCCATGTCGATGGCGGAGCGCCCGCGCATTTCCGCCCCCGAGCCGGAATAGCCGACATAGGGTGCGAGATCGCGGTTCAGCGCGTTGATCTGCCGGGGATCCCGACCGATCAGAATGTCCGCGGCGGATTCGTGGACATAGGCGACGGCGGCGCGCGAGCCGAAGAAGGCCTCACCCACGCCTTCCGTTCCGTCATCGGCCGTCAGCCGGACCCAGAAGAGGTTGGGGAATTCACCCAGCCGGAGCGTGTCGACCTTGGCAATGCGCATGGGAAGACGCTAAGCCGCACCTGACGCTGCGGCAAGCGCCGTTCGTCTCACTCCCCCGGATCGGGCTCCGTCATCGCCTTCGGATCGATCCAGCGGTCGTAGTCCTCGGCGCTGACCGCGCCGCTCTCCAGCGCCGCCTCCCGTAGCGTGACGCCCCTGTCATGTGCCGACTTGGCGATCTTCGCCGCCGCGTCGTAGCCGATATGCGGAGCGAGCGCCGTCACCAGCATCAGCGATCGTTCCATCAGCTCGGCGATGCGCTCCCGGTCGGGCTCGATGCCGGCGATGCAGTTGTCCGTGAAGCTCTGCGCCGCGTCCGCCAGAAGGCGGATGGAGTGCAGCACGTTGTAGGCGATGACCGGCTTGAAGACGTTGAGTTCGAAATTGCCCTGGCTGCCGGCCACGGTGACTGCGGTGTGGTTGCCCATGACCTGGACGCAGACCATTGTCAGCGCCTCTGCCTGGGTCGGGTTCACCTTGCCGGGCATGATCGAGGAACCGGGTTCGTTCTGCGGCAGCTTCAGTTCGCCCAGACCGGAGCGCGGGCCGGAACCCAGGAAGCGGATGTCCTGGGCGATCTTGAACAGGCTGGCGGCGATGGTGTTGAGCACGCCGGATATCTCCACCATGGCGTCATGCGCCGCCAGCGCCTCGAACTTGTTGGTGGCAGACTCGAAGGGCAGATGAGTGATTTCCGCGATCCGCTCCACGAACGTCTCCGAGAACCCTGCGGGGCTGTTCAGGCCGGTGCCGACGGCGGTGCCGCCCTGGGCCAGCGGGTGGAGGCGGGGCATGGCGGCGCGGATGCGGTCCATCCCCAGCTCCACTTGCCGGGCATAGCCCGAGAACTCCTGGCCGAGGGTGAGCGGCGTCGCATCCTGCAGATGCGTGCGGCCGATCTTGACGATGTCCTCGAAGCTCCCGGCCTTCGCCGCGAGCGCCTCCTGCAGGTGCCGCAGCGACGGGACGAGGGCAATGCGAAGCTGTTCCACCACGGCGACGTGCATCGCCGTCGGGAAGGTGTCGTTGGAGGACTGGGAGCGGTTGACGTGATCGTTGGGGTGGACGGGATCCTTGGCGCCCATCTCGCCACCCAGGATCTCGATCGCCCGGTTGGCGATCACCTCGTTGGCGTTCATGTTCGTCTGGGTGCCGGAACCGGTCTGCCAGACGACCAGCGGAAAGTGATCGTCCAGCCGGTTCTCGGCGACCTCTTTCGCGGCAGAGACAATGGCTTCGCCGATCTTCCGGTCGAGAAGATTGAAATCCATGTTGGCCATGGCGGCGGCCCATTTCACCAGTCCCATGGCGCGGATGAACGAGGGCGGAAAGCGGTCGGTGCCGATGCGGAAATTGCCCAGGCTGCGCTGTGTCTGCGCGCCCCAGTAGCGTTCGGCGGGCACTTCGGTGATGCCGAAGGAGTCGGATTCCTGACGCGTGCCGCTGGACATTGCTGGTTCCCCCACCTGTAGACGTTCCTTCAATGAAATCGGCACGCGGCCGACCTTGCGCAAGATACCGCCATTCACCGGGCCGCACCGGCGGCTGCGTCGGTTCCGCGCATCCAGATCGGCGGGGACGACCGCATCTAGGGAGGACATGTCTCCAGCCGCCCGGGCAGCAGGGGAAACAAGAAAGAGCCTATGGCCAGGAAAAAGAAGAAGAACGACGGCAAGCCCATCGTCCTCATCACCGGCGCTGCGGGCGGTATCGGAACGGCGCTCGCCGAAGCGCTGTCCGACCGCTTCCGCATCGTCGGCATGGACATGCCGGGGCTCGAAGCCGCCTGCGAACTGATCGAGTTCGACCTGACTGATGACGCCTCGGTCGCGGAGGCATTCGAGAAGTTCCGCGCCCGCCACGGCGGGCGCATCGCGTCCGTCGTTCATCTGGCAGCCTATTTCGACTTCACCGGCGAGGATCATCCGCTCTACGACGCGGTCAATGTCGATGGGACGCGCCGGGTGCTGCGGCGCCTGCAGGACTTCGAGGTCGAGCAGTTCGTCTATTCCAGCACCATGCTGGTGCACGAGCCCTGCGAACTGGGCGCCATGATCGACGAGGACTCGCCGATCGGGCCGAAATGGGCCTATCCGAAATCCAAGGCCGAAACCGAGACGGTGATTGCCGAGGAACACGGCGACATACCCGTCGCGATGCTGCGTCTGGCCGGGATGTACGACGGCCAAAGCGCCATCCCGACATTGTCGCAGCAGATTGCGCGCATCTACGAGCGTGACCCGAAAAGCCATCTCTACGCCGGCGATCAGCGCGCGGGGCAGGCGGTAATCCATCAGGACGACGTCGTCGAACTGTTCCGCCGAACCGTGGAACGCCGCAAGGATCTGCCCGAATGGTGTCCGATCCTCGCCGGTGAAGAGGCGGTGATGAGCTATGCCGAGCTGCAGGACGAAATCGGCCGCCTGATCCATGGCGAGGGTGACTGGACGACAGTGACCGTACCCGCACCGGTGGCGAAGGCCGGCGCCTGGGCCGAGGTCAAGGGCGAGCCGGTGATTCCCGACGACTTCGACCATGGCGAACCGCCGTTCATCCGGCCCTTCATGGTCGACATGGCCAGCGACCATTTCATGCTCAACACGCGCAAGGCGCGGGATCTGCTGGGCTGGGAGCCCCGCCGGCGTCTGCGCGAAGAACTGCCCCGGCTGGTCGAGAGCCTGAAGGCCGACCCGGCCGCCTGGTACGACCGCAACGGCATCGTCCAGCCTTACTGGATGCAGGCTGCCGAGCAGAAGGTCGACAACGCCGAGGACGTCCGCGCCCGCCACGAGGCGCAGTTCCGCCGCGAGCACCGCAACAATCTCTGGGGCCACTGGACGAACATGGGGCTGGCCTTCTGGCTCATGACGTCGCCGCCGCTGCTGGATTACCAGGACCCATGGATGGTATGGAGCGATGTCGCCTCGGGTGTCGCCCTTCTGGTCTTCGCATTCATTTCGCTGTCCTGGCGCCACGCCTGGGCGCGCTGGGTCACGGCCGCTGTCGGCATCTGGGTGATGGCCGCGCCACTGGTCTTCTGGGCGCCCTCCGGCGTGGCCTATCTGAACGGCACCCTGGTCGGCATGCTGGTGATCTGCTTCGCGGTCGCCGTGCGCCCGCCGCCCGGCGTCACCGCCGTCGCTTCGCAGACCGGACCGACCATTCCGAAGGGCTGGCCGTTCTCCCCGTCGAGCTGGTACCAGCGCGTGCCGATCATCGTGCTGGCCGTGGTCGGACTGCTGATCTCCCGCTATCTTGCGGCCTACCAGCTCGAGGCCATTCCGGGCGTCTGGGAGCCGTTCTTTCCGGGCAACGAGGCGGGGAAGAACGGGGCCGAGGAGATCATCACGTCAAGCGTCTCCGAAGCCTGGCCCGTGCCGGACGCCGGCCTGGGCGCGCTCACCTATGCGCTGGAGATCATCGTCGGGCTGATCGGCTCGGCCCGGCGCTGGCGCACAATGCCGTGGCTGGTGACCATCTTCGGCATCATGATCGTGCCGCTGGGCGCGATCTCGATCTTCTTCATCGTGATCCAGCCGATCATGATCGGCACCTACTGCACGCTCTGCCTGATCGCTGCTGCCGCCATGCTGATCCAGATCCCCTATTCGGTGGACGAGCTGGTCGCGACCGGCCAGTTCCTCGTCCGCCGTCACCGGGCGGGCCGGCCCGTGCTGCGTATCTTCTTCACCGGCGACACCGACGAGGGCGAATGGGAGGAGGTCTCCGATGATTTCGAGCGGGGTCCGTGGCGCATCTTCCGCGAGATGGTGATCGGCGGCGTTTCGCTGCCGTGGAATCTGGCGCTCTGCCTGCTGGCCGGCGCCTGGCTGATGTTCACGCCGCTGGTGCTGGGCTTCGAGGGGACCATGGCCAATGTCAGTCACCTGGTCGGCTCCGTCGCCATCACCGTGACGGTCACCGCGCTGGCCGCGCCCCTGCGCGCCGTGCGGTTCCTCAACCTGGTGCTGGCGGCCTGCCTGCTGGCGACGCCGTTCATGATCGGCGCCGGCATGGCCGGCTGGGCGTCATGCATCGGCAGTGCGCTCGCGCTCACGGCATTCAGCATTCGCCGCGGCCATATCCGGGACAGCTTCGGTTCCTGGGATCGCTGGATCTTCTAGCTGCGGCGCAGCACTGTGGCGGCGGTCACGCTTCCCACGCTGAAAACCGCACTTTTCCACGTGGTTCGTGGCGGTTTCCATGAACGTCAACACGCGCTTAACCATGTAGCGAAGTCATCTTCCGCTCCGTCCAGCGGGCCGATCGAGGCCGCCGGCGGGAGAAAGGAGCTGAAGATGACTTACGAACTGATGACCGAACGGCTGGGCGCGAGCGCCCGCGGCGCCTTCCTGCTGTCCGAAATGGCCGGTGCGGCCTGCAGCGCCCTCGAGCGGTTGCGCGAGCGCCTGAAACGGGCCGCCGCCCGGCGCAGCGAGCGCCATGAACTGCTGTCGCTGCCGGCGCGCCAGCTGCGGGATCTGGGGCTGGACCGGATGCATCTGGACGCGGGCCTGGTCTTCCGGCGGGACTGGTAGGCGCCGCGCCCCGGCCAGAGTCAGACGACCCGGCACGAGCGTGAAGGATTCGGGGCGGGCGGAGAGCGGCTGTTCGCCGCTTCCGTCCGGCCGCGCCGTTTCCACGCTGCTTCACACGCTGTTCACAACCGGCATCCGGTAGAGCGTCCTCCGTGAGGGCAAGTCACTGAAAGGAAAGATCAGTACCGAATGCCAAGCATGTACAAGCGCGTCGGCGGCGCTGCGACCGTCAAACGCATCGTCGCCGAGTATCACGCGGGACTTCGCGGGGTTCCGTATTTCAGCTCACGCTTCGAGAACACTGATATGGAGGAGCTGGCGGATCGTCACCGACGCTTCCTCACCTGGGTTCTCGATGGCCCCGCGGCGTTTGACAGTGCCGAGGACCGCCGCCGGGTCGCCGAACGCCGGCTTCCGCCGGAAGCGTTCGATGGCGCCATGAGCGTGCTGCGCAGCGTGCTCGACCGCCATCTCGGCGCCTCCGCCGACATCGAGCACGTGATGCGGGCGGTCCAACGCCGCGAGCCGCTGCTTGTGAATCCCGACGATGAAGACGGCTAGCATCCAGGCGACCGGCGTTCTTGGCGCTTCTGAAGCGGGCGACGCGAGGGTATCGTTCGCTGCCATGAGCGGGAGATTGGAACTGCAGTGTCTCGGGCGCCTGGAACTCAGGCGCGGCGGGGAGGTATTGCCGCTGCCGCGATCGCGCAAGACCCGGGCTCTGCTCGGCTATCTGGCGCTGACCGACCGGCGTTACAGCCGCGACCGGCTGGTTTCGCTCTTCTGGTCCGTTCCCGACGACCCCAGGGGCGCGTTGCGCTGGAGTCTCAGCAAGCTTCGTATCGCGCTCGACGAACCCGATCGCCGGCGGATCCTGGCTGACCGCGATACGGTCGCGCTCGACCTTTCCGACGCGGATGTCGATGTCATCCGGCTGCGCGACCTGGTCGATGCCGGACTGGACGACGTGAAGACGGAGACGTTGCTGGCGGCGGTGGAAGCCTTCGAAGGCGAGCTGTTCGCGGGGCTCGACCTGCCGGATTCCCACGAGTTCCAGTTCTGGCTGGTTTCGGCGCGGGAAAGCGCCGCGGGCATCCGCGCGAAACTCGACCGCGAACTGCTGCGGCATTTCGCCGACGACCCGGCGCGCGGGCTGCCGCACGCGCGGGCGCTGGTCGATTTCGACCCCTATGACCAGGAGGCGCAGGGAGCGTTGATCACGGCGCTCTGGCGGATGGGCGAGACGGGGCGCGCGGAGGCGCAGTACCGCCAGATCCTGCGGGAACTGGAGCAGGAGGGCATCGACGCCGCCGTCCTGCGGAACGCCTGGAACGAACGGAGCGCCCGCCGGACCACCGCTGCATCGCCCGCCGCCTCCGATGCGCCGGAAGCGGCGTTGCCTGTTGCGCCCGCGGAGGTTGTCGGCGTCGCCGAACCCGCGGCGGCCGAAGAGGCGGCGTCGATCCTGCGCCGGCCCGCCGTGGCCGTGCTGCCCTTCGACGACATGTCCGGCGATCCCGACAAGGCGTATTTCGCCGATGGCATCACCGAGGAGATCATCACCGCCCTGTCGCAGTGGCGGTGGTTCCCCGTCATCGCCCGCACGTCGACCTTCGCCTATCGCGGGCGGAACCTGCCGGTCGAGGATGTCGGGCGGCAACTCGGCGCGCGTTATGTGGTCCAGGGCAGCGTTCGCCGCGCCGGCGCGCGCGTCCGGGTCGTGGCACAGCTCATCGACGCCGAGTCGGGCCTTTCGATCTGGGGCCAGCGCTATGACCGGGAGATCAGCGACATCTTCGAACTGCAGGACGATATCGCCACGCAGATCGTGGTCGAGATCGAGCCTGAGGTCGCCCGGGCGGAACGCAAGCGCACGGAGCGCCGCCAGCCGGATTCGCTCGATGTCTGGGACCTGAATCTCCGGGCGCTGGCAAGCATCGACCGCGGCGGACCGCGCGACCTGCAGCGCGCGCTCGAGACGCTGGACCGCAGTCTGGAGATCGAGCCGCAGAGCAGCTACACGCACGCGCTCCGGGCCTATGCGCTCTACAACCGCTCCCTGATCAACTGGACCGACGACCCGGTCAGCGCCGCGACGCGGGTCATGGACGCGGCCCGGCAGGCGGTGGAGCTGGACGACAAGAACTGGCTGGGCCACGCCCTGCTCGGCATATCGACGATGTGGCGGCTGCGCGACTACGACGGGGCGGGCGCGGCCGAGGAGCGGGCGCTCGCGCTCAATCCCACGGCGCCGCTGGCGCACCAGTTCCTGGGCTGCGTGCGCAATTTCGATGGTCGCCCGGCCGAGGCACTGCCTCATCTGGCCTATTCGTTGAAGCTCAATCCGGGACCCAGCTCGGCCACGCTGCTGCTGGCTGACATGTCGCTTTCGCATTTGCTGGTCGGCGACCTCGACCAGTCCGTCACCTATGCCCGGCGGGCGATCAGCCGCTACTGGGGCAACACCCGCGCCTGGGAGCGGCTGGCGGCGGCGCTCGGCCTTCAGGGGCGCACGGCGGAGGCGGCTGAAGCCTTCCAGCAGATCGTCGGCCGGGGCGGCATGCCGGGCCCCGAATATTTCACGACGACCTATCCCTTCCGCACGGACGAGCACCGCGACAGGCTGCTGGGCGGCCTTTCCGAAGCGGGGCTGACGCTCTGACCACGGCGGTTCACACGCTGCCCCGTCCGTATTTCCACGACTGACCGCGACAAACCCACGGGCGCTGCCACGCGAAAGCCAACGGGCCGCCCGCAATCTCCTTTCCAGCGACGGAGGCGCGACGCCCCGTAGCCACCGGGAAGGAGAAACGATCATGTACTACCACAACTACACCTACGCCGACACGCTGGCCGCCTCGGCGCGCGTGAACTGGCAGGTCGAGGACATCATCAACGACGGCAAGCGCCTCGACTTCTCGCGCCGTTTCATGCCGGAGGCGCTGGCGCGGGTCGAACCGCTGACCATGCTGAACGACGACGAGCGGCGCATCCTCAACCAGGTCCGGGGCAATGCCTATCTCGGCATCTTCGGCCTGGTCGAGGAGTTCATCCTGCCCTTCGTGATGGACCACGCCCGTCCGCAGCTCGACGTCGACGACCACCAGACCCGCGCGATGCTGCAGTTCGCCACCGAGGAGGCGAAGCACATCCACCTGTTCAAGCGCTTCGCCGCGGCCTTCGAGGCCGGCTTCGGGACGCGCTGCGACCTCATTGGCCCGCCCTCGGCGGTCGCCGAGTTCGTTTTCGGCCACCCGCCGCTCGCGGTGGCGCTGACCATCCTGCACATCGAGTGGATGACCCAGCGCCACTACGTCGAGAGCGTGCGCGACGACCTGGATCTCGATCCGCTGTTCCGCAGCCTGCTGCGCCATCACTGGATGGAAGAGGCCCAGCACGCGAAGCTCGATACGCTGATGGTCGAGACCATCGCCGCCGGCCTCGACGAGGCGGGTATCGAGGCGGGTGTGCAGGGCTACGCCGCCATCGGCGCCTTCCTGGACGAAGGACTGCGCCAGCAGACGGTCTTCGACCTCGACGCCTTCGAACGGGCCAGCGGCCGCAAGCTGGAATGGCCCGAGCGCGAGGAGATCGCCGAGCAGCAGCATCAGGCCAACCGCTGGACCTATCTCGGTTCCGGCATGAGCCACCCGAACTTTCTCGCCACGGTCGGTCATCTGAGCCCGGCGGCGCGCGAGCAGGTCGAGGAAATGGCCCCGTCCTTCTGCTGAACCACAAGTCAAGCAAACCACCACAACCCATTGACATGAAGGAAAAGACAATGGCTGACACCACACAGAGCATGGACCTGATCAACGGCATCGACATCGCGGCCCTGGCCGGGGTCGCCGAGGCCGTCGCCGCCGACCCCGCGGAGGGCAAGTTGGGTTTCCGCGTGACCACGGGCTGGTGCGGCGCCACGGCGAGCGAGACCCGTATCGAGGGCTACGAGCTGGCCGGCAAGCACGTGCCGAGGAACTTCACGCTCCGCGTCGACGAGCCGACGGAACTGCTGGGCGGCGACAGCGCGCCGAACCCGCAGGAATACCTGATGACCGCGCTCAACGCCTGCATCATGGTCGGCTATGTCGCCGGCGCGTCGATGCGGGGCATCCGTCTCGACAGCGTCGAGATCGAGACGACCGGCGAACTCGACCTGCGCGGCTTCCTCGGGCTCGATCCCCAGGTGCCGGCCGGCTACGAGGTCCTGCGCTACACGGTCCGGATCAAGGGCGAGGGCACCCCGGAGCAGTTCAGGGAGATCCACGAGAACGTGCTCGCGACGTCGCCCAACTACTTCAACGTGACCCGTCCTGTCCCGGTCGAGGCCACCCTGGAAATCGCCGGCTGACCTCCTCCCAGTCACCACGGCGAAGCTGCGCCCCCGGATCCTCCCCGTCCGGGGGCGCATTTCTTGTGCGCCGCGCCGCCTTCGCTAGGATGGGGCGGACGATTTCTGGGGAGGAATTGACGACATGGACGAATGGTTCGCGAAGCGGCGCATCGGCGATCTGCCGAAACGCGCCGCGGCGCTCTGGGGTGAGCGTCTCGCGCTGGTTCACGAAGGCCGGCGCTTCACCTACGAGGCGTTCGACCGGGAGGTCGACCGGGTTGCGAAGGGGTTGATGGGGCTGGGCGTGCAGGCCGGCGAGAAGGTCGCCGTCTGGATGACCAACTGCCCGGAGTTCATGTTCCTGACCTACGCGGTGACGAAGGTCGGCGCGGTGCTGGTGCCGCTCAACACCCGCTACCGCACCGTCGATCTGGGCTATGCGGTGGGGCAGTCCGACAGTGTGATGATGATCGCGGTCGAGCGTTCGGGGCCGGTCGACTATCGCGAGATGATGGCGGCCTGCCTCGCCGGCTACAGCCGCGACGGCGACCGGATCAGCCATCCCGAATACCCGAAGCTGCGCCAGACGGTGATGCTGGGCGCGCCGCTGGAGCACGGCCTCGGCTGGGACGATCTGATCGCGGCCGGGGAGGCGGTGAGCGACGAACAGCTTTCCGCCCGGGCGGCGGCCGTCGACCCGGATGCGCCCTGGGTCATCGCCTACACCTCCGGAACGACCGGCAATCCGAAGGGCGTGCTGCACAACCATATCTGCCTGCGCATGATTCAGGAGCGCGCGCTGCTCTGGAGCTACTCGGAGCGCGACGTCCACCTCTGCTATCTGCCGCTGTTTCACCTCTACGGGCTGAGCGAGGCGGCGCTTGTCGCGATCATGACCGGCGCTGCCATGGTGATGACCACGGCCTTCGATCCCGACGAGGCCATCGGCCTGGTGGAGAGCGAGCGGGCCACGGTGCTGCACGGCTTCGACACCCATTACGCGGACCTGCTGGCGGCGAAGAAGCGGACGGGCGCCGACACCTCCAGCCTGCGGCTCGCCACGTTCCCGAGCGGGGTCGAGAACTCGATCCCCGTCGCGCGGCGGACCGAGAAGGAGCTCTGCCACGTGGTCAGCGGCTACGGCATGAGCGAAACCTGGGCCTACATCACGTCTTCGCGGCTGATGGACCCGATGGCGATGCGCACCGACGCCTCCGGCGTGCCGATGCCGGACATTCAGGTCGACATCGTCGATCCGGAGACGGGCGAGCCGAGCGAGATCGACGCCCCCGGCGAGATCCGGGTGCGCGGCTACTCGGTCATGATGGGCTACTACAACAAGCCCGAGGCGACCGCGGAGTCCTATGACGCCGACGGGCGGTTCTGCACCGGCGACATGGCCCTGATGCGCGGCGACGGCTACATGCGCTTCATGGGCCGCTACAAGGACATGCTGAAGGTCGGCGGGGAGAACGTTTCCCCGGCCGAGGTCGAGGCCTATCTGATGGAGCTTTCCGGCGTCGAGCAGGCGGCGGTCGTCGGTCAGCCCGATCCGCGGCTGGCGGAGGTGCCGGTCGCCTTCATCGTGCCCGGACGCGGCGCCAACCTGACCGAGACCTCGGTGATCGAGCACTGCAAGGGCAGGATCGCCAGCTACAAGATCCCGCGGCGCGTGATCTTCACCGACGGCCTGCCGATGACGCCGTCGGGCAAGATCCAGAAGTACAAGCTCCGCGCCCAGCTCGACGCCTGACGGGGGGGGACCTACCAGCCGAGCCGTTGGCGGATGGCGGCGACCTGATCCATCTGGCGTTCGTGGTCGCCGACCAGCCGCAGCACGATGTGGCTCGCCCCGGCGTCGGCGTAAGAACGCAGCCAGTCCGCCGCGCCGGCCGCGTCGCCGCCGAAGCACGCCTGCAGCCGGCGCATCACCGGACCCGGCTGGCCGTAGTAGTTCTCCAGATAGGCGTCGATCCGACGGTCGGCGGCGGCCGGGTCGTCGTCGATGGCCAGTGTCAGGTAGACGGCGAAGGTGAGATCGTCCGGGTTCCGCCCGGCTTCCCGGGCCAGTCCGCGAACGTCCGCCCAGCGCTCGCCCAGCACATCGGGCGTCGGGCCGATGGGGAACCAGCCGTCGAAACTGCGGGCCGTGCGCTTCAGCCCGGCCGGCGCGGAGGCCGCGCCCCAGATCGGCGGGCCGCCCCTGCGGTGAGGCGTCGGCCCGAGCGCGCCGCCGGCGACCTGCCAGCGGCCTTCCCATTCCGTGTCCTCGCCCGACCAGAGCGCGCGGCACAGCCGGAGCCCTTCCATCATGCGGCCGACGCGTTTCTCGAAGGGCACGCCGGCGGCAGCGAACTCGGCGCGGACATTGGGCACGTCGGTGGCGATGCCGACGCCCAGGATCAGCCGCCCCTCGCTGATGCGGTCCACGGTCGCCGCCATGTGCGCCAGGATCACCGGGTTGCGCAGCGCTGGCAGCAGCACGGCGGTGCCCAGCTCGGCCTTTGTCGTCCGGGCGGCGACGGCGGCGAGCAGGGTGAGCGGCTCGTGGCGGGGCCGCGCCAGCAGGCTGTCACCGGCCCAGAGCGAATCGAAACCGAGACCCTCGGCGCGCTCCGCCAGCGCCAGCAGCGGAGCCGTCTCGTGCCGCCCTTCCATGACCCGTTCCCGCGTCGGCAGCAGATAGCCGATTTTCGCCATGCCCTCGTCCTCCCTGATGGCCGTCGCGCCGAATCCTGACCCCTCGGCGCGGAATTGTCGAACAGGGGACCATGCACGGCGGCGGAATTGGCGCTAAAGTCCCGCCCAGCATCGGAATCACCGCCGCAGGATCGTTTCATGCCCGCCATCGCATCCGGCCCGATTTCACGGACCTATTTCTCCCAGCGTCTCCGGCTCCACTATGTCGACTGGGGCAATCCGGAGGCGCCGCCGCTGCTGCTCGTCCATGGCGGCCGCGACCACTGCCGCAACTGGGACTGGGTGGCCGAACGCTTCCGCGACGACTGGCATGTCATCGCGCCCGACCTGCGCGGCCATGGCGACAGCCAGTGGTCGGCGGACGGCAGCTACGGCATGGAGAATTACGTCTACGATCTGGCGCAGCTGATTCATCAGCAGAATCTGGCGCCGGTGACCATCGTGGCGCATTCGCTGGGCGGCAACATCGCGCTGCGCTATGCCGGCGTCTATCCGGAGAACGTCCGCCGCCTGGTGGCGATCGAGGGGCTGGGGCCGTCGCCGAAGATCCTGAAGGAACGCGGTGAGGTATCGTTCGCGGAGCGCATGCGCGAATGGATCGAGGGCACGCGCAAGCTGGCCGGCCGCATGCCCCGGCGCTACGCCTCCATCGAGGAGGCCTTCAGCCGCATGCAGGAGGAGAACAAGCACCTCTCGCCCGCGCAGGCACGGCACCTGACCGAGCAGGGCGTGATCCAGAACGAGGACGGCACCTATTCGTGGAAGTTCGACAATTATGTCCGCGTCTGGCCGCCCTACGACATGCCGGGCCGGGGCGTGCAGGAGCTCTGGTCGCGGATCGCGTGCCCGACGCTGCTGGTCTACGGCTCGGAAAGCTGGGCCTCGAACCCCGAAGAGGATGGCCGCGCGAAGCATTTCAACACGGCGGAGATCGTCACATTCGACGGCGCCGGCCACTGGGTGCAGCACGACCGCCTGGACGATTTCTGCGCGACGGTGAGCGACTTCATCACCCGCCCGGACGCATGACATGAAGCCGCCCGTCACCGTCACCGCCGTCGGCTCCGGGGACGCCTTCGGCAGCGGCGGGCGGCTGCAGACCTGCTACCACGTCGCGGCGGGTGAGGGGGCCTTCCTGATCGACTGCGGCGCAACGGTCCTCGTCGGATTGAAACGTCTCGGCCTGGAGCCAAACGCCATCCACACGGTCTTCATCACGCACTTCCATCTCGACCATTTCTTCGGCCTGCCGCTGTTCATCCTGGACGCGCAGTTCGGCTCGCGGCGGCGCACGCCGCTGACCATCGTCGGGCCGACGGGGATCGAGGCGCGGCTGGAGCAGGTGATGGAGCTGGCCTATCCGGGTTCCGCCGGCGCGCAGCGGAAGTTCGAGACCGAGATCGTGGAACTGGCCGCCGGCGGGACGGCGGCGGTCAATGACGTGGCAGCGCGCGCCATCGGCGTGAGCCACGGCAATCCCGGCGGGCCGAACTTCGGATATCGCCTCACCGCTGGCGGCCGGACTGTCGCATATACCGGCGACACGGAGTGGACCGAGGCGCTGGTGGAGCTGGGGCGGGGCGCGGACCTGCTCATCGCCGAGGCCTACATGCCGTCAAAGCGCGCGCCGCTGCACCTCGATCTGGAAACGCTCTCCGGCAATCTCGGCCGCATCGGCGCGAAGCGCGTGCTGGCGACGCACATGGCCGACGAGGTGCTGGCCATGGATCTGCCGGCCGGTCTGGAGCGCAGCCGCGACGGGCTGGCGATCGCGCTGGACTGAGGCCCTGAAAGAAGGGGCCGCCGGTGTGCGCCGGCGGCCCCTTTGATCTTCCGTCGATGAAAGCCTCCGTTCAGGCGGCGCGGACGCGCTCCAGGAAGCTGTTCATCTCGGTGTTGAGATTGGCGGCCTGACGGGCCAGTTCGCCCGCCGAGGACAGTACCTGCGCCGCGGCCGAGCTGGACTGGGTGGCCGCTTCGCTGACCCCGGAGATGTTCGACGAGACGTCCTGCGTGCCGGTGGCGGCCTGCTGGACATTCTTGGCGATGTCCTGGGTCACGGCGGTCTGCTCCTCCACCGCCGAAGCGATGGTCGAGGCAATCCCGTTCAGCTCCTTGACCGCGCCGGTGACCTTCTGGATTGCCGAGACCGAGGTGCCGGTGGCGGCCTGGATGGCCTGGATCTGCTCGGCGATGTCGGTCGTCGCCTTCGCCGTCTGGTTGGCCAGCGATTTCACCTCGGAGGCCACCACGGCGAAGCCCTTGCCGGCGTCGCCGGCGCGGGCGGCCTCGATCGTGGCGTTGAGCGCCAGCAGGTTGGTCTGCTCGGCGATCTCCTGGATCAGCGAGATGACGTCGCCGATCTTCTCGGCCGTCTGGGAGAGCTGCTGGACAGTGAGCACCGTCTCGTCGGCTTCGGTTTCCGCCGTCTTGGCCCGGGTCGACGATTCGGCGGCCTGGCGGCCGATCTCCCGGATGGACGACGACATCTCCTCGGCGGCCGAGGCCACGGTCTGGACATTCATCGTCGCCTGTTCCGAGGCGCTGGCCACAGCGGTGGAGCGGGTGTTGGTCTCCTCGATGGTGCCGGTCATGGTCTCGGCAGCGACCTGCAGTTCCGTCGCCGCGGCGGAGACCGTCTGGACGATCTGACCGACGGCGGCCTCGAACTGGTTGGCCAGTTCCTGCATGGCCTGCTTGCGTTCGGCCTCGGCGCGCTTCTCGGTCTCTTCCTGGGCCGCCTCCAGCCGCGCCTTTTCCAGGGCGTTCTCCTTGAACACCTGAACCGCGCGGGCCATGCGGCCGATCTCGTCGCGGCGTTTCTGGCCGGAGACGTGAACCGACGTGTCGCCGTCGGCGAGACGGGTCATGGTGTCGGTCAGGCTGCGGATGCCGGTGATCAGGGAGACGGCGACCAGCGCTGCGGAACCCACACAGAGCGCCAGCAGGCCGGCCGCGACCGCGGCGAGCACCCAGAAGTAGCTCGAGGCAGCGCTCTCGGCACTGTCGACCTGTTCCATGAGGTTGGCGGCGAGCCGATCCTCGATCGTCTTCAGGTCGTCGATTCGCCTGGTGGAAGCCTGGAACCAGTCGGCGTCGCTCACATCGGCGAGCGAGGCGCCGAAGGGCCAGCCCCGCGCCAGTTCGCGCATCTGCTCGAGCGTCATGCTGGTGTCGCCGGCCAGCATGGCGTCCAGCGCCTCGGTCATCGCCGGCTCGGCCGTCATGCGGAAGGTCTCCCATTCGACCTCCTGCTGGCCCTGCAGGCTGACGAAGCTGGTGTAGCCCTGCTGGGAGAAGGCGCCGCCGCTGAAGCCGGCAGCGCCCATGGCGCGCTCCTGGCCGGCGGCCTCCTTGCCACGCAGCAACGCGGAAAATGCCGTGAGGTTGCGCGTCAGATGGCCTTCCTCGGGAATCTGGGTGACGCTCTGGAGCGCAGAGACCAGCTTGTCTATGGTGCCGGTGTAGTAGGCCGCCATCTCGCCGGTGCCGAGCATCTGCTCGTCGACGGCGCGGCGGGTGTTCTTCAGCCCGGCAAGCGCTTCCCGGGCGAGGGCATAGTTCCGCGCGAAGGTCTCGTTCTGCAGGGCCGGATCGTCTTCCGGCAGTCCGGTCTCGAGCGCCTTCAGCCGCTTGTCGGCGCTGGCCCGTACCGTGGTGACTTCACCGGCGAATTTCTCACCGTAGGAACTGATGAACCCGGCAGAGTAGCCGCGTTCCTTCTGCAGTTCGTGCACGACCTCGGAGATCAGTGGCGCGACCTCGACGATGTTCGCGATCCTGTTCGCCTGGTCCGCGGTGTGGCGCTGCTGAAGCAGTTCCATCGTGACCAGCGCCAGCGCGCCGATGAGCGGCAGCAGCGCCAGCAGCGCCAGCTTCGCGACGATGGGCAGGTGATCGATCAGGCGTTTCATGTTCGTCCAGTCCCCTCGCAATGGCGCCGGCCGGCAGGCCGCCGCTTCTTGTTATCCGCCGGCCTCCGGCCGGGATGCCCGGACGCGCGACGCCTCCTCCGTTGCCCGGCTTCGACCACTGAAGGCCGGCCGGACGTTCTTCCGGGGGGCGATCGGTGCGAACGCCCGCCGGTTGATTAGGTATCCTTGCCGGGGGCTGTAAATTTTGGGTAAAGGGTCGGGAGGCCCCGCCCCGGGGCGGCCCAAGAAACCGGTTTGTCCATGACCGCAAACGACAAGGGCCGCCGGATCTCCATCCGGCGGCCCTGACGATTTGTTCAGGCGCTGCCTTTGCTGTTCAGGCGGCGCGGACGCGTGCGAGGAAGCCGTGCATCTCCTCATTGAGGTTGGCCGACTGACGGGCCAGCTCGCCCGCCGAGGACAGCACCTGCGCCGCCGCCGAGCTGGACTGGGTTGCGGCCTCGGTGACCCCGGAGATGTTGACCGAGACGTCCTGGGTGCCGGCTGCTGCCTGCTGGACGTTGCGGGCGATGTCCTGGGTTACCGCCGTCTGCTCCTCCACCGCCGAGGCGATGGTCGAGGCGATGCCGTTCAGCTCCTTGACCGCGCTGGTGACCTTCTGGATCGCCGAGACCGACGTTCCGGTCGCGGCCTGAATGGCCTGGATCTGACCGGCGATGTCGGTCGTGGCCTTCGCCGTCTGGTTGGCCAGCGACTTGACCTCCGCCGCCACCACGGCGAAGCCCTTGCCGGCATCGCCCGCGCGGGCGGCCTCGATCGTGGCGTTGAGCGCCAGCAGGTTGGTCTGCTCGGCGATCTCCTGGATCAGGGCCACCACCTGGCCGATCCGCTCCGCGGTCTCGGAGAGCTGCTGGACGGTCAGGACCGTCTCGTCGGCGTCCTGCTGGGCCGCATTGGCGCGGCTGGACGACTGGGAGACCTGGCGGCCGATCTCCCGGATCGATGACGACATCTCCTCGGCGGCCGACGCCACGGTCTGGACGTTCATCGACGCCTGTTCGGAGGCGCTGGCCACAGCGGTGGAGCGGCTGTTGGTCTCGTCGACCGTACCGGTCATGGTTTCGGCCGCGGCCTGGAGTTCCGTCGCCGCGCTGGAGACGGTCTGGACGATGGCGCCCACGGCCTGTTCGAACTGGTCGGCGAGTTCGAGCATGGCCTGCTTGCGCTTCGCCTCGGCGCGCTGTTCGGCCTTCTCCTGTTCGGCTTCCAGGCGCATGCGTTCGATGGCGTTTTCCTTGAACACCTGAACCGCGCGGGCCATGCGTCCGATCTCGTCGCGGCGATTCTGGCCGTCGACTTCGACGTCGGTCCGGCCATCGGCCAGCACGCTCATGGTTGCCGTCAGCGCACGCACGCCGGCGCGGATCGAGCCCGACACCAGGAACATGATGCCGATACCCAGCGCCAGCAGCGCCGCCGCGGCGACCGCCAGTGTGGTGAAGGCGTTGTTGGCCGCATCGGCGGCCTGGTCGACCTGGGCCAGCAGATAGCCGGCCTTCTCGTCCTCGACGGCCTTGAGCGCGTCGATCCGCGCCGAGGCGGCATCGAACCAGGCCTTGCCGGTGACCGACGTGATGTCCTCGCCGGCGACGTAGCCGCGCCCGACCTCGCGCATGCGTCCGATTTCGGCGCCGAGCGGGCCATCCACGACCGAATGCAGCGATTTCACGCTGTCGGCGTCGGAAAGCAGGGCGAAAGTGTTCCAGTGCACCCGCTGACGGGCGCCGGCGGCCACGAAATCGTTGAACAGCGGGCCCCAGAAGCCGCCAGCGGTGAAGGCGACGACGCCCTTGCCGCGTTCCACGCCCGCAGCCTCCTTGCCGTGCATCAGCGCGACATAGGCCGTGAGTTGGCGGGTCAGGTCCGCTTCCCGAGGCATTTCCGTAAGGCTCTCCACCGCGGTCAGCAGGTGGTCGGTCGCCTTGGAGTAGTAGTCCGTCATGTCGTCGCTCGACACCGTCATCCGTCCGACCCCGAGGCGCTTCTCCTCGATTCCGGTCAGTGCAGCCATGGCCTGCTCGAAGGGCGCGGCGAAGGCCGCGTTGCCGAGTACCGCGTCATCGGTTTCGATTGCGGCCCGCAACGACGCCAGGGCCTCGTCGGTCTCCTGGCGCGCAGGATCGAGAGTCTGGGCGAAGGCCTGACCGCCGGAACCGAGATAGGCTGCCGAGAAGCCGCGTTCCGTCTGCAGTTCGTGGACCAGGTCCGAGACCAGCGGGGCGACCTCCACGATGCGCTTCATCGCCTGCGCGTTGTCGGCGCGATCCTGCTGCTGCAGCAGTTCCGAGGCGACCATCCCGAGAGCCGCCAGCACGGGCGGCAGGGCGAGAAGGGCGACCTTGGTGGTTATGGAAAGGTGATCAATGAATCGTTTCATACGCGAACTCGTTTTCTGTACGGACGGACACCCGTTCCCGGGCCGACCCGGCCGTCGATTGCACTCAGGTCCTCAGAGACCGTGATCGCCGCCGGATTCGTGAAACCATGTCAGGGTGACGGCTTCCGGAATCGGGCTGTCAGGCGGCTGCGGCGAGGGCACAGAAATCGGGCCTGGCGTGTGAATAAAGCGTAAATCGCCCCCGCATCCGGCGCATGGCGGGGCTGCATGTCAAAAGGGAAGGGGCCGCCGGCCGGCAGCCCCTTCGGGATGGTTGTTCGCGGCCGTCCGGTCAGGCGGCGCGGACGCGGGCGAGGAAGCCGTTCATCTCGTCGTTGAGGTTCGCCGCCTGCCGCGCCAGTTCGCCCGCCGAGGACAGCACCTGAGCCGCCGCCGCGCTGGACTGGCTCGCCGCTTCGGTGACGTTGGTGATGTTGGCCGAAACATCCTGAGTCCCGGCCGCGGCCTGCTGCACGTTCCGGGCAATGTCGCGGGTCACGGCGGTCTGCTCCTCGACGGCCGAGGCGATGGTGGACGCAATGCCGTTCAGTTCCTTCACCGCGCCGGTCACCTTCCGGATGGCCGAGACCGAGGATCCGGTCGCAGCCTGGATGGCCTGGATCTGACCGGCGATGTCGGTCGTCGCCTTCGCCGTCTGGTTGGCCAGCGACTTGACCTCCGAGGCAACGACGGCGAAGCCCTTGCCGGCATCGCCCGCGCGCGCCGCTTCGATGGTCGCGTTCAGCGCCAGCAGGTTGGTCTGCTCTGCGATCTCGCGGATCAGGGCCACGACTTCGCCAATCCGTTCGGCCGTCTCCGAAAGCTGCTGGACGGTTATCACCGTCTCATCGGCCTCCTTCTCCGCGCTGTCCGCCCGGTCCGAGGACTCGCTGACCTGCCGCCCGATTTCGCGGATCGACGACGACATCTGCTCGGCCGCGGAGGCCACGGTCTGGACATTCACCGAAGCCTGTTCCGAGGCGCTGGCCACGGCGGCCGAACGGCTGTTGGTCTCGTCGACCGTCCCGGTCATCGTCTCGGCCGCGGCCTGCAGCTCCGTCGCCGCGCTTGAGACGGTCTGGACGATGGCGCCCACCGCCTGCTCGAACTGGTCGGCGAGTTCGAGCATGGCCTGCCTGCGTTCGGCTTCGGCGCGCCGTTCGGCTTCCTCCTGCGCCGCCTCGAGCCGCATGCGCTCGATGGCATTCTCTCTGAACACCTGGACGGCGCGGGCCATGCGGCCGATCTCGTCGCGGCGCTGGCTGTCGGGCACCTCCACCGAGGTGTCGCCGCCGGCGAGCCGGGACATGGTGCCTTCCAGACGCCGGGTCGCGCCGCGCAGCGAGCGGACAACCAGAAGGGAACTGGCGATCACCAGCAACAGAAGCCCCGCGGCGAGGCCGGCAATGAGGCGGAACGCCTGCTCGGCCCGGTCCTCGTCGCGGTGAGCCGCCGTCATCAGATCCGCGGCCGCGGCGGCGGCGACATCCTCCAGGGCATCGATGCGGCGGCTGGCCGACTCGAACCAGGTTTCGGCGTCGAGGCCCGTGATCGTCCCGTTCATCGGTGTTACGTGCAGACGCTCCCGCAGGGCCTGAAACTCCGATGCCCGCTCGCCATTCAGCACCGCGCGCAGCCGATCGCCATTTGCTGGATCGGCGTAGCGGACGAACTCTTCCCAGTCGGCGATCTGCTTGCCTTCCAGCCGGACCAGCTTGCGGAACGCATCCTTGTCGAGCGTGCCGTTCGCGATGACGGCGGCGCCGCCGGCACGCTCCTGGCCCGCGGCTTCCTTGCCTTCAATGAGCGCCCCGAAGGCGAACAGGCCTTCAGCCGCCCGGCCGTTGTTGGCCAGCTTGTGGACGCTTTCCACGGCGGTCATGAGGTGCGTGATCATGCCCGAATAGGCGGCGCCGATCGCGGCTTCATCCAGTCTTCTGCCGTCGATGCCCGCGCGGATCCGCGGCAGTTCCTCCAGCGCGGCCAGACCCTTGCGAAAGGGCGTCGCGAAGCCGTCGACCGCCAGAATACGCGGGTCTTCCTCCATGTGGCGGCGCAGGGCCGTTGCCGCGCTGTCGGCGCGCGCCCGGGAGGCCGCCAGACCCGCGCCGAAGGCCTTGCCCTCCGAAACCGCATAGCCGACGGAGCGTCCGCGCTCCGACTGGAGTTCGTGCACCAGGACCAGGACCGGCGGCGTTGCGTCCACAGCGGCGGCCAGGACATGGGCGTCCGCCGCTGCCAGGCGGAGGGTGCGCAGTTCCAGGCCGGCGAAGACGAGCGCCGTCAGCAACGGCAGGAGCGAGAGGAGGGCGACCTTGGTGGTGATCGAAAGGTCGTCGACAAAACGAAGCATGGTGTGGTTCCCCAGCGATGCGACAAGCCGGCTCCGGGACCGGAGGGCGGCGAACGACACAATGATCGACCGGGAATTATGAAAAAACTCTGAATGAGTTCTTTATGCGCAAATATTCAGAAATAAAAATTGCGAAGTAACCTGATTTTTTATTTGGGTAATTGTGTTGTACGTGCGGATGCCGGCGTTGGATCAGCCGCGGACGTGAAAATGCGCATCGGCCAATGGTCAGGGGCCGCAGGGGCCGCTAGCATCGCCCATCCGGAACAGAGGGGAGGGTGGACGTCCGATGCAAGGATCATCGCTGCGGCTCGGCCTGATCGCCGACATCCACCACGGGCCCGACCTGGGAACCAAGATCGGCAGTGCCGCGCTGCCGCTGATGCGCGATGTGCTGCCGGAGCTGAAGGCGCTCAACGCCGACGCGGTGATCGAACTGGGCGACCGGATCAACGACGTCGACCATGACGAGGATCTGAAGCTGACCGCCGAGGTCGCCGGCGCGTTCGGCACGGCGGGCCTGCAGGCGGCGCACCTGCTCGGCAACCACGACAATCACGAGATCAGCCGCGCCGAATCGGAGAACGCCTTCCAGGCCAGTTTCGCCAGCCGCAGTTTCGACCGGAACGGCTTTCACATCGTCATCTGGAACGCCGATACACATGTGCGCCCCGGCGACGGCTTCCGGCTGGGGGAGGGCGATCTGGCCTGGCTCGAGGCCGATCTGGCGGCGACGGAACTGCCGACCGTGATCTGCTCCCATGTGCCGCTCGACAATGGTTCCATGGAGGGGAATCTCTATTTCGAGCGGCACCGGCACTTCGCCTTCTACGAACAGGCGGGCGAGGGCGCGGCGGTGCGCCAGGTGATCGAGCGGAGCGGCAAGGTCGTGCTCTGCCTGGCCGGCCACACGCACTGGAATGCGCTGCACGTGATCGACGGCATTCCCTATGTCACCGTCCATTCGCTGACCGAGAGTTTCACCACCGCCGGCAAGCCGACCGGCGCCTGGGGCGTGGCGGAGATCGGCGAGACGATCGACATTCAGGTCTTCGGTCGCGACCCTGTCCGCTTCGTGCTGCCCCGGCGGGATCCCGCGGTGCACTGGACCAGCCGAACCCGCGATCACGCGCCGAAGCCGCCGCCGGCCCCGGAATGGCTCCGGCGCAAGCGCGAAGCCTTTCTGAAGGACGGGGGAACCTGAGGCGAGGCGGTCAGTCTGCGCCTTCGCCGTTCGTCTCCCTGTCGCCGCCGGCGGTGCGGCTCTCGACCTCGGGACGGCTCTCGAAACAGTTGGAGCGGATCCGATCCGCCAGTTTCGCATCGCGCAATGCGAGGCGCAGATCGGCGCGGTAGGACTTGCAGGATTCCAGATTGTCGAACACGCCGATGTGCAGGCGGGTCTCCTCGCCCAGAGCGTCGCTCCATTCCCGCGCCTTGTAGGCGATGCGGCGTTCGTCATAGTCGGTCAGCACGGCATGGGGGAGCCCGTCGCTGGAGACGGTTTCCAGTTTCTCGCCGGTGGTCGGCAGCACGACGGTCGCGGCGACGGCGATCAGCAGGTAATACATGGCGCGGATCCCTTGACGTTTCTTGTTGATTGCGGATGTCCACGCATGGGCACGTAGGTGCGCATCGGATATGCGCAAGACCCGGCGCGCGTGTCAGTCCGCCGCGTGCAGCGGCCGCGCCTTGTCGACATCAATCCTTGCCGGGACGCCTTCGGGATCGAAGGGCGTGCCGAAATCGAAGACGTCGGGGCCCGGTCCGAAGTCGTGCAGCCGCTCCAGTTTCCGGGCTGCTTCCGCCCACTCGGGGCGCCGGTCGGCCTCGACCCACCAGAGCGCATGGCTGGGCCATTCGCCTCGGACGAACCAGGAGCGGCGGTGCTTCAGCGCCTCACGGTGCCGCCGGCCATAGCTGAATGCGAAGGCCGGTTCCAGGCCGGTCCAGAGGGAGAGCGTCGCCGGGGACCAGCCGTCGCCCCGCTCGACATAGAAGCGTGGGTAGGTCTCGACGCCCCAGCTTTCCGGCCCGGGATCATCGGTATAGCCGGAACGCGCAATGAAGCCCGGCGCACGCTCCGCCGCCGCGAAGACCGCGTCATTGCGCCGGTGGAATCCGTCATTGGCCGGATCCTCCGCCGGCCGCGCGAAAACCGCGAATGTATAGAGCGCCAGTCGCCGTTCCATGCGCTGGTCATGCCGGCATCGTTCCGAAAGGGCAAGGAACTTCAGTCCGGCGCGGGTTCCGACCAGCGTCGCCGGCCGCCTTCCAGCAGGGTCGCCGTGGAGCTGTAGAGCGCCTTGGAGACGTAGGGTGCGATCTCTTCCGCGCGCTTGCGGCAGATGTCCGCCTTGAGATTGCGCGCCTCGACCAGTTCCGGTTCGTCGCCGGGCGCCAGTGCCAGCAGATCCACGACATGGAGCGCCTGCTGCGACTTGCCTTCGTCGGCGAGGGCGCGGGCGCGGTCCAGCACCGCCTTGCGGTCGGTGATCGCGGAAAGCACCGCCGCGGCGGCCTCATCGGGGTGGGCCGGGTGCAGGTTGGTGGCGTTGCGGTCCGTCCACCAGCCATTTTCCTCGCGGTAGATGTCGCGCACGATGTAGTCGCGCGCGCCGTAGCGTTCCCGCATGAAGCCGTGATCGAACAGCTCGTCCGGGTAATCGATGTCGTGCATGATCTCGACATCGGTCATGCCGCGGTTCATTCGCACCACCACCTCGCGGCGCATCCAGCGCAGCGCCTTCGCGGTGGTCAGCAGGCGGTGGCGGACATTCTCCGCGCCTTCGACGATGCGGCCGAACTCCTGGATCAGGGTCGTGGCGTTGAGGCCTGCCAGCATCTCCAGCGTCTCCGCCCAGCGGATGGTGAGCCGCAGGCTGCGGAGCGGCGTGCCAACATTGGCGATCGTCGTGCCGGGGAAGGCCGCGCCCGCGTAGAGGATGCCGTCCTCCGGCAGCCACAGCGACATCACGTCATCGGTCTCGGAGGGCGCCGAGATCAGCTCGATCGGGGGCGAGCAGGCGAGGACCATGCGCTCGCGGAAGGTCACCGTCGGATTGACCAGTTTTTCGCCCGCCGGCGCCAGCTTGAGCTGCGGGAACTGCATGCTGTTGAGTGTGCCCTGCAGGCCGGCGGTCTCGCGGTAGCGGTTGTAGCGGCGAACCGCGTTCTCCTGCGCGATCAGGCGGGGCTTCGGCTCGCCGCGCTCTGCCGCGTGGGCCATCCAGTCCGCCACGCCATCGTTGTAGCCGACATGGCCGTGGCTGTAACAGATGGCGTGGACAGGGTCGTCGCACCAGTCGCGCAGCGCCTTGATCATGCGCGCCGTCGCGCCCCGCCCGGGGCCGGAATCGACCAGCACCAGCCCGATATCGGTTCGGACCGCGAGCGCGTTGCCCTGGGCCGGCAGGATCAGGACATGGTCGTTCAGTTCGCGCAGGCCCTCTGCGCCTGAAAGGACGTTCTTGTCCGCGGCGGTGCTGTTCTCGTGCATGGCGTCTCTCCCCCGACAATCTAATGCGCCTAGATTAATTCGGGCGAGACGAGATGCAATCGCCTATTACGCGGGGCGGAAACGGGGCAGATGCATGCCTTCGCCGATATCGTCCCACCAGAGCCGGACCTTCATTCCGATCCGGACCTGGTCGGAGCTGACGCCGGTGACGTTGCTGACGAACTTCACGCCTTCGATGCCGTCGAAACGCAGCACGGCGACGATGTAGGGCAGATGCTCGCGCACCGCCGGATGGCTGGGATAGTGGACGACCGTGAAGCTGTAGATCTCCGCCGTTTCGGGTGCGTCGACCCATCTCGTCTCCGGCGCGTGGCAGGCCGGGCAGAGCGGCGTCGGCGGGTGGCGGAACACGCCGCAGGCCGCGCAGGCCTGGAAGGCAAGACGCTGCGCCGCGCAGTTCTCCCAGAACGCCGCGTCGTCCATGTTGGGTTCGGGGCGGGGCATGGTGTCGGGAAACAGGGCCATCTCAGCTTCTCCCCAGGATGATGGCGCTGGTCGGCGAGACGCCGAGCCCGCCGGTGACGAGACAGGTTCGTGCATCCGCAACCTGGTTGCAGGATTCGCCGCGCAATTGCCGCACGCCCTCGATGATCAGGTTGACGCCGTGTACATAGGCCTCCGAAAGCTGGCCGCCGGAGGTGTTGAGGGGCAGCGCGCCGTCGCGGCGGATCGCGCCGGAGGCGACGAAGTCGCCGCTCTCGCCGCGGCCGCAGAAGCCGAAATCCTCCAGCGCCATCAACACGAGGCCGGAGAAGTGATCGTAGATCTGGGCGGTGTCGATATCTCCGGGCGCGAGGCCCGCCTTCGCGAACAGCTCCCGTGCGATGCGGCGGTTGTTGGTGGAAGCGTAGTCGGCGTCCGGCATGTTGTGGGCGCCGAGCGGTCCGGTGTTCCAGCCCGGGCCGCTGCCATGGGCGGCCGCCAGAATGTCGACGGATTGGCGGTCGAGATCGCGCGCCCGCTCCGCCGTTGTGACTACCACCGCCGCCGCGCCGTCCGTTTCCAGACAGCAGTCGAACAGCCGGAGCGGTTCGGCGATCCAGCGCGAGGCGAAGTATTCCTCCCGGCTCAGCGTGCGGTCGCGCATGACGGCATTCGGGTTGCGGTTGGCGTTTGCGCGGTTGGACAGGGCGATCTCGCAGAGGTGCTCGGAGGTCGCCGGGGTCTCGAACATGAAACGCTGCACCATCAGCGCCAGCATCTGCGACGGCGCAAACAGGCCGAAGGGGGCGGTGAAGCTGCCATGGGTGCGATGCGCGCCCGCCTGTCCGAAACGCCGGCCCTGACCCTGACAGAGCCCGCGATAGACCGCCACGACGTCCGCCTGGCCGGATTCCACCGCCGCGACCGCCTGGGCCACCGCGGCGCAGGAGCCGCCGCCGCCGCCGCCCCAGACCATCGACGACCAGCGCAGATCGGGCACGCCAAGCGCCGCCTGCATGACCGGCGCTTCGTTGCCGTCATTGGAGAAGGAGGCGAAGCCGTCCACGTCGTCCGTGGTCAGGCCGGCGTCGGCCAGCGCGGCAAGGATCGCCTCGGCGGTGATGCGGAACTGACTGCGGTCCTGGATCCCGCCCCATTTCGTGTATTCGCTCTGTCCCGTGCCGATGATGACCGGGCGTCGCTTGCTGGCGTTCATGTTGCCTCCCCTCAAAGGTGCGGGCAGAGTACCTGAGGGACGGCGAACGGGAAGGCTGCGGTTCGGGAGGCTGTCATGAGTTTCGCGAAATCGTCATTCCCCTCGGGCATGTTGCCTGTCCGTCCTTGACCGATGGGGAGAGATCATATGCTGACCAGATTCCTGATGCCGGCGATCGGGGCCGTACTGGCCCTGTCCGTCAGCGTGGCCGCAGCCAAGGAGCTGCGCTTCGCCCACCAGTTCCCGACGTCGCATTTCGCGGTCAAGCTGGTCATCGATCCCTTTGCCGCGGGCGTTGCCGAGAAGACCGGCGGCGAACTCACCATGAAGATCTTTCCCGCGGAGCAGCTCGCCAAGGCTTCCGGCCTGCTGGACGCGGTGCGCAACCGCGTGGCGGACGTCGCTTTCGTGGGCGTCACCTATGTGACCGAGAAGATGCCGCTGACCAGCGTCGTCGAACTGCCGGGCCTCGTGAACAACGTCGCCCGCGGTTACCATGCCTTCCAGACCGTGACGCAGGAGCGGATCGCCGAGCTGGAGCACCAGCCCCAGGGCGTGAAGCCGATATTCGTCGCGCTGACGCCGCCCTACCAGTTCGTCCTGCGCGACACCGAAACGCTGGATTCGGTCGATCAGCTCGCCGGCAAGAAACTTCGCGTGCCGGGCGCGACCGGCGCTCTGGCGGTCGAATCCGTGGGCGGTGTCGCCGTGCAGATCCCCAGTTCCGACCTCTATGTCGGTCTCGATCGCGGCACGGTCGATGGCGCGATATCGACCTCGGCTTCCGTCAACTCGCTGAAGCTCAATGAGGTGACCAGCCTGATCACGACCAACGCCGCCATGGGCACGGTGGCCTTCGTCCTGTTCGTCAACAGCGACGTCTGGGAGGAACTGAGCGAAAGCCAGCGCGCCGCGGTGCAGGAAGTGGGCACCGCCGTCGGTGCAAGGGGCGCGGCGGTCATGGATGGCGTGGTCGACAAGGCCTACAAGGCGCTGGGCGACGCCGGCATGAACGTGGTCGCCATGCCCGATCCGATGGTCGCCGAGCTGAACGGGCGGCTGAAGGCGGTCGAGACCAAGTGGCTGGAAGACGTCGGCGCCCGCAATCCGGCGGCCGGCGAAATCCTTGAGCGGTTCAAGGCGCTGCTCGCCGAATGACCGCCGTCCCGGCGCCGCACGGCCAGGCGGTCCGGTGCTGAGACGTCTGCGCGCCGGGCTGGCGAGGGTGGAGGCCGTCATGGCCGCCCTTGCCGGACTGTCGCTCGTGATGATGATGCTGTCGATCTCGGCGGACGCCGCCGGCCGCTATCTCTTCGACCGGCCGGTGCAGGGCGCCTATGAGATGACCGGCCTCTACTTCATGGTGATGGCGGTCTTCCTGATGCTCTCGGTCAACCACGCGGGCGACCATCACGTGCGTCTCGACGCTGCCGCAGGCTGGCTGCGGCGGAAACTGGGGCGATTCTATGACCGTCTGCTGGCGCTGGCCGCTCTGGCGGCGTTCCTGCCGCTGGCCTGGGCGGCGACGGAGGAAGGCGTCGAGCGCCTGCTGGCTCAGGATCTCACCTTCGGCCCGATCGCCTTCCCGCTGTATCTCAGCTACATCTGGATGCCGATCGGCGTGCTGGCGCTCGTGTTCAGGCTGGCGCTCGACGTGGCGCAGCCGCCGGAAGACGGGAAAGAGGCCGAATGATCGCCGAGGCTCTGGCCGGCATCGGCCTGCTGTTCGCGCTGCTGCTGTTCGGGTTGCCGGTCGCCTTCGCGCTGCTGGCCGCGGGCACCGTCGGGATCTGGCTGGCCGTGGGGTCCGCCCCGCTGATGGGCGTGCTCAAGTCCGCCCCCTATGAACACGTCGCCAGCTACACGCTCTCGACGCTGCCCATGTTCATTCTCATGGCCGAGTATCTGACGGCGGGCCGGTTCACGCGCGACATCTTCAACCTCGCCTATACCTGGATGGGTCATCTGCGCGGCGGCGTCAGCTACGCGGCGGTCGCCGGCGGCGTGATCCTGGCGGCGATCTCCGGCTCCAGCACGGCGGCGGCCAGCACGCTCGCCGGCGCGGCCTATCCCGAGATGCGGCGCTACGGCTACCAGCGGGGCTTCGCCACGGCCACGCTGGCCGTCGTCGGCACGCTCGCCATCATGATCCCGCCCAGCCTGGGGCTGGTGCTCTACGGCCTGTTCACCGAGACATCGGTGGGCCGCCTGCTTGTCGCCGGCCTGCTGCCGGGCGTGGTGACGGGCCTGGGCTATGTGCTGACGATCCATGTCATGGTGCGCCGGAAGCCGGACATCGCGCCGACCGCACCGGAACCGGCGTCCGCTGCAGCGCGGCTTTCGGCGGCGCGCGCCGTCTGGCCGGTCCTGCTGCTGCTGGGGGCGATGGTCTTCGCGCTCTATTCGGGCATCATCACGCCGACGGAAGTGGGCGCGGTGGGCGCGCTCATGGCGCTGCTTGTCGCCGTGGCCGCCGGACGGTGCGGCTTTCGCGAACTTGCCGCGGCGACGATGCGCGGCGCGCGGGTGAGCGCCATGGTCATGACCATCGTCGCCTTCGCCGCAGTGTTCGGCGTCTTTCTGACCATGACCGGGGTGACTTCTGACCTGATCGAGGCGATCCGCAGCGCGGGGGTCAACCGCTGGCTGGTGCTGGTGATGGTCCTGCTTTTGCTGCTCGTACTCGGGTTCTTCCTGGACCAGCTCGCCATATTGCTGCTGACGCTGCCGCTTACCTTTCCGTTGCTGACCGAACTCGGCTTCGATCCGATCTGGATGGGCGTGGTGTTCGTCAAGACTGCGGAGATCGGACTGGTGACCCCGCCCATGGGCATGAACGTCTTCGTGGTCAGCGGCGTCACCAGGGTGCCGGTCGCCGAGATCTATCGCGGCGTCTGGCCCTTCGTCGCGACGGAACTCGGGGTGCTGACGCTGCTTGTCGCCCTGCCCGGCCTTTCGACCTTCCTCCCCGGCGTGATCTTCGGCTGACGCCGGCTGCTGTCACGGTGGCCATGCGCGCACAGGCTTTGCGCGGGGTCGCCCGGACGGACAGAATGCGCGCATCTTGAAAGGGGAGATCAGGATGACCGAACTGCAGCACATCATCTACCAGGTGGCCGACGGCCGCGCGCGCATCACGCTGAACCGGCCGGAGAAGCGGAACGCGCTGTCGATCCCGCTGCTGGAGGAACTCAACCGCGCACTCTGGGAAGCGGACAACGACAAGCGCGTGCATTGCGTCGTGCTGCGGGGCAACGGTCCGTCCTTTTCTTCCGGCTACGATCTGACGCCGGGTCAGAACAGCCGGGTGCAGGGCCTGGATCCGGAAGGCCAGTACCGCGATGGCGGCATATACGCCGACCCGACCATCGACGACGACATCTGGCGCCTGGAGCAGGCCCAGCGCCTGCGCATGTCGATCTTCGACATGCACAAGCCGGTCATCGCCCAGGTGCACGGACACTGCCTGGCCGGCGGTTCGGATCTGGCGCTGCTCTGCGACATCATCATCGCCGCCGAGGACGCCACCATCGGCTTTCCGCCGGCGCGCGACCTGGGCTCGCTGCCCAACCAGATGTGGCTCTACAACTGCGGGCCGCAGTGGGCGAAGCGGCTGCTGCTGACCGGCGATACGGTCACCGGCGAGGAAGCGGCGCTGATCGGGCTGGTGCTGAAGGCCGTGCCCGGTGACATGCTGGAGGCGGAGGTCGAGGGTCTGGCCGACCGGATGGCGAAGATCGATCCGGACCTGCTGACGGCCAACAAGCGCATCGTCAATCTGGGCATCGAGCTGATGGGCGGGCGGACGCTGCAGCGGATCGCCGCCGAGAATGACGCCCGCGCTCATCTGGCGCCGGGCACGCAGGCCTTCCGCAAGGCCGCGCGCGAAAAGGGGCTGAAGGCGGCGCTGCAGGGCCGCGACAGCGGCTTCGGCGACGGCCGCGCCCGGGTGCGCGGGCCCGAGGTTCGCGACAAGGACGGGCGTCTGGTCTGAGACCCGGTTGTCCGCCGCGCGGTGGCGGTTAGTATGACGCCAGCATCTTGGGGGAGGGGCCGAGTGAGCTTCGAAAACATCGACGTCGTCGTGACCGGCGGCACCGGCGATCTGGGGCAGGCCGTCGTCGGCCTGCTGCTGGCGCAGGGCGCGATCTGTCACATTCCGAACCTGATCGCCGCCGAACTGGAGAGCTTCGCCCATCGCGGTCATGAACGTGTGCGTATCATCGAGGGCGTGGACCTGACCGACGCCGGCCAGGTCGCGGCCTTCTATGAGGGATTGCCGGCGATCGGCGCATCCATCCATCTGGCGGGCGGTTTCCTGTTCGCGCCAGTGGCGGAGACCAGCGCGGCGGATTTCGAGAAGCAGTGGCGCATGAACGCCCAGACCTGCTTTCACTGCTGCCAGGCGGCGATCGCGACCTTCCGCGGCCAGGACGGGGGCGGGCGCATCGTCAACGTGACGGCGCGGCCCGGCCTGGAACCGAGGCAGGGCGCGAGCATGGCCGCCTACACGGCGGCGAAGGCGGCGGTGGCGGCGCTGACTGAGGCGCTGGCCGAGGAGACGGCGAAGGAAGACATCCTGATCAACGCCGTGGCGCCGTCGATCCTGGACACGCCGGCCAACCGCTCGGCAATGCCGAAGGCCGATCACGGCCAGTGGCCGAAGCTGGAGGAGGTGGCGCGGACCATCGTCTTCCTGGCCGGCCCCGACAACCGCGTGACCCGCGGCGGGCTGGTGCCCGTCTATGGCCGCTTCTGAGGAGATCGAACGACATGACCGCTCCGTTGCCCAATTTCTCGATTGACCTGACCGGCCAGACCGCGATCGTGACCGGCGCATCCTCTGGCCTCGGCCTGCGGTTCGCGAAGGTGCTGGCGGCCGCCGGCGCGAAGGTGGCGCTGACCGCGCGCCGGGTCGAACGGCTGGAGGAACTGGCGGCCGAAATCCGCAAGGCCGGCGGGACGGCCGCGCCCTTCGCTCTGGACGTCACCGACGCCGAGCAGCTCAAGGCCATCGTGCCGCAGGTTGAGGCCGAACTCGGCGTGCCCACGATCCTAGTGAACAATGCTGGCATTCCCGACGCCCAGTGGGCGACGAAGATGTCGACGGACCTGATCGACGGGGTGCTGGACACCAATGTCCGGGCGCCGTGGATCCTGTCCTGCGAGGTCGCGCGGCGGCTGATCGAGGTGAAATCGCCCGGCCGCATCGTGAACATTTCCTCGGCCGGAGCGTTCAACTACCGCGGCCAGGGCGCGGCGCTCTATTCGGTCAGCAAGGCGGCGGTGATCCGCATGACCGAGGCGCTGGCCGTGGAATGGGCGCGCTTCAACATCAACGTCAACGCCATCGCGCCGGGCGCCTTCGCCTCGGAGATGATGGACGGCATGCTCTCGCGCATGGGCGACATCACCAAGGGCTTCCCGCGCGGGCGGCTGGGCGATCCGTCACAGCTCGACAGTTCGCTGCTCTATTTCTGCTCGCCGTCGTCCGATTTCGTGACCGGCACCTATGTGCGGGTGGACGACGGCCAGCACCAGCGTTGATCGCGCGTTCAGGTCCCGAAGCGGTAGCCGAGCGACGCCATGCAGTCCTCGTAGGCGCGCTCGCGGGCGAAGCCGAAAGCATCGGCATCCATGGGCAGTTCCGACCGCTCGCCGATGGTCAGCAGGCCCTCGTTGCGGCAATGGGCCTGGTCGTTCTCGAATTGCGCTGCGGTGGCCGTCGGATGGTTCCAGTCGCGCTCGGCGGACGCGCAGGCGGCGAGGCCCAGGATCAGGGCGGTGAGGGCGGCGATACGCATGGGATTGTCTCCTCTTGTTGCGTCGTTACCGCACCACATGGGCATTTCCGGCGGCCAGCGAAGGGGTAGGATGGAAACGCGCCGACGAGAGCAGGCGACGAGGGAGGCAAGTAAATGACGGAACGGCTGGGACTGACCGAGGCGCGCAAGGTGGTGGACGCCATGCTGGCGGCGGCGGCGGAGCGCGGTCTGGTGATGGCGGCAGCGGTGGTCGACGCCGGGGGCGACCTGATCCATCTCTCGCGCATGGACGGCGGCTCGGCGCTGAACGCGCGGATGAGTCACAACAAGGCCTATACGGCCGTGAAATGGCGGCGCGACACCAAGGTGCTGAAGGAGCGGCTGTTCGACATGGGACTGGGCGAGGAACGCCGCGACATCGCCTGGTTCGGCGATCCCATGTACACGCCCGTCTGGGGCGGTATCCTGCTGAAATCCGCCGCCGGCGACGTCCTGGGCGCCCTGGGCGAGAGCGGCGGCACGCCCGAACAGGACCAGGAAATCGGCCGCGTCGGCGCACGGGTCTTCGCCGAACTCTGATCCGCTCCGGTCCCACTCGTCACGCCGCAATCTTTCCGTCGGTCACTTAACAATCAGGCAAGATTTGGCGGTTATTGACGATCCGGAATATTGATCCGGAGGCGAGTTTCATGAAGATCAGATGGACCATCAGGAACAGGATGCTGCTGTTGTCGATGGCGGCGGTGATGGCCATTGCGGTGCTTGGCGTGAACCAATATTTCGCCTCATCTTCGGTGCAGACGAAGACACGCCAGGCCGCCGAACTCAGCCGTTCCATCGCCATGGTCAGCCAGGCGCGGCTGGAGAACGTCGCCATGCTGCTGGCGGCGATGGACTCGATCATCGACAAGACCGAGGGCCAGGTCCAGCCCGAACGGGCCGAGGTCATCGACGCGGCGGTCGCCTATCTCGGCGAGAACCTGCCGGCGATCGAATCCCTCGGGCGCGAGTTGGGCGCCGAGGACGCGGCGGGCACATTGGCGGCGGACTTCGGGGACGTGACGACGGCGATCCGGACCGATCTGCGGCAGGCGATCGAAAGCGGCGCCAGCGAGGCCGAATTCGCGCGCATCGACGATGTCGTCGATCAGGCCGGCGACCGCCTGGGCGCTTCCCTCGCCACGATCGAGGCCAGGGGCCAGGCCTTGCTGAATCAACGGCTGTCCGAGGCCGGCAGCGCGATCGACGGCTCCCTGACGGAATCCATCGTGACCGCGCTCGTGGCAATGCTGATCATCCTGCCTCTGGCGGCCTTCATCACGACCGGGATTGTCCGCGCTCTGGAGGCACTGTCGGTGACGATGCGGCGGCTGGCCGACGGCGATCTGGACGTCGAGGTGCCGCGCACGGGCCGCGCCGACGAACTGGGCCGGATGGCAGATACGGTGCTGGTCTTCAAGGAAAACGCCCTCGAAGTGAAGCGGTTGCATGTCGATCAGGAGAGCCAGCTGCGCGCCGCGTCCGAGGAGCGCCGCCAGGCGCGCCTCAGCCTGTCCGGCGAGTTCGATTCCTCGGTCAGGGTGGTGGTCGACAACGTCACCGGCGCCGTGACCGAGATGCGGGGCACGTCCATGCAGCTTGTCGACGTCGCCAGCCAGGCGCTCGATGAAACCGGCGCAGTGACCGAGTCGTCGGAGCGCACAAGCGCGGCGGTCGAAGCCGTCGCGGCCGCGGCGGAGGAGCTGAGCTGCTCGATCTCCGAGATCAATCGCCGCCTGGCGGATTCGGTGCAGATGACCAAGGGCGCGACCGAAACCGCGCAGAACACCAGCCAGCGGGTCAAGTCGCTGGCCGAGGCGGCCGATCGCATCGGCGCCGTCGTCGGCCTGATCCAGGACATCGCCGGCCAGACCAATCTGCTGGCGCTGAATGCCACCATCGAGGCCGCCCGCGCCGGCGAGGCGGGGAAGGGCTTTGCCGTCGTCGCCTCGGAGGTCAAGACCCTGGCCAACCAGACCGCGCGCGCGACCGAGGACATCGGCGAGCAGATCGCCGCCATCCAGGGCGCGACCAACGAGGCTGTGGCCGCCATCGCCCGCATCGCCGAGACCACCCGCGAAGTGGATTCGGTCACCTCCTCCATCGCCGCGGCGGTCGAGGAACAGGGGGCGGCCACCCACGAGATCTCGCGGAGCGCGCAGGAGGCCGCGTCGGCGGTGCAGGAGACAGTGCAGACCATCCGGTCGATTCATGCCCGGATCGACGAGACCGGGGCTTCTGTCCGGGTCGTCTCCGACGCGGCGGCCAACCTGAACGGCCAGTTCGATTCCCTGAACGGTCAGGTTTCCACCTTCCTGGAACGCATCCGGGCCGCCTGATCAGCGGCATCGCCGGCGCCGGACTCGCGCTTGGCGCGGGATCGGTTACCATGGCTGCCTGAAGAGGGGATGGGACCCTGGGTCTCCGTCCCCCCAGGCCATGGCCGGAGCGGAGGAGCGTGGACCATGAAGATCGAGGGCGGATGCTATTGTGGTGAGGTGCGCTACGAATCCACCGGCGAGCCGACGGCGGCGATCCAGTGCCATTGCCGTGAGTGCCAGTACATCACCGGCGGCAATCCCAACGCGATCATGATCGTGCCCGCCGACGGCTTCCGCTTCACGAAGGGCGAGCCGAAGGCATTCGCCCGCAGCGACCTGGAGCGGCCCGTCACGCGGCTGTTCTGCCCGACCTGCGGCACCGCCATCGGCACCCGGACGCCGAACCGCCCCGACTCCTTCATCATCAAGATCGGCACCCTGGACGATCCGTCGATCTTCAAGCCGCAGGCGGCGATCTTCACTATCGACCGCCAGCCCTTCCATCACATTCCCGACGGCATGCCGCAGTTCGAACGGCGGCCGGGCTAGGTCCGGTTCAGCCCGCGGGGTCCGGCAGGGGCGACACCAGCCGCTTCAGGCAGCGCAGCGCGAAGCAGGAGCGGGTGTGGCGGATGCCGGGGATGCGGTAGAGCCTTTCTCTCAGGAATTTCTCGTAGCCCTCTGTACTGTCGACGGCGACGCGGATGAAATAGTCGTACTCGCCCGTGGTCAGATAAGCCTCGATGACCTCCGGGCACTCGGCCAGAGCCTGGCCGAAACGCTCGATGATGTCGTCGTCGTGCCGCTCCAGCGTGACCTCGATGATGATGGTCTGGTGCAATCCCAGCTTCCGCGCGTCGAGAACCGCGGCGTAGCCCTCGATGACGCCTTCGTCCTCCATGCGACGGACCCGCTGCCAGCAGGGGCTGGCCGACAGCCCCACCCTTTCGCCGAGCTGCGCGCTGGTCAGCCGGCCATTCAGGGCGAGCTCGCGGAGAATGCGGCGGTCGATATCGTCCAGCGCGCGGGGCTTCGCTGATCTCATGACGTTGCTCCGGATCAAATTATTCTTCTGAAATTTCCTTCTACCACGATCGGAAATTCTTCATTCACATGATATTCCCGCAAGTTCGAAAACTCATTTCGGGGCTTCGGGCCTATGGTCTGCGTACATTCCCTGAGGAGTAGACCATGCACGCGCTTCGTTTCACCACCGACCGGCCGATGGACACATTTCCGCGCGCCCTCGACCAGCTGCGGCGGATGGGATTCGATCTGCACCGGGCGGTCATCGCGGATGCGATGACGGAACGTGCGCGGGTCCGGTTCATGTTCTCGGGCGGCAAGGCGGGCGCGGCGGCGACCTTGCGGGACCGGGTCGCCGGCATGCCGGGCGTCGTCGACGCGAGTCTCTGCTCGCTCGCCCGCGACGCTGCCGAGGCGGCCTGACACCGTTCTGCGCATGTAGCCCCATTCTCATGGAATAATTCGAGGTCCCCTTCGTCGTACGTACAGAAGTGGTGTCCCCGTTGCGGGGATGACGAAGGGCATTCGATGAATCGATTGAAACTTTCCGGAAATGGTCGGGCGGCGCAGATATCGCCCAGCCGGCGGCGCTTGCGCGGATGGGCCCGATCGCGGCGCCCTGCCGGTGGACGCCACGCTGTATCGCATCGGATGGCCTTCGGAGGAGTGGACGTGTCGCAACAGCCGGACAGGAACCGGGAAGCCCAGGACGATCTCGAGCTGTGGATGCGGACGGAACTCGAGGCGCTCTACAACGACGTCCTGGAGGATCCCCTGCCGCCGCAGATGGCGGAGCTTCTGGCTCAGATCGAGAAGAAGAGGCGTGGGGGCGGATCAGGCGGCAGCGACGCCGATGCCTGACGCCGGCCCGAACGCCGCGTTGCGTTGCAAGGGAGTACAACAGAAAAATGAACAATGAGAACCGGCTGGTTGCGCGCAACCTGCCCTATCTGCGCCGCTACGCGCGCGCCCTTACCGGCTCGCAGACGCGCGGCGACCGTTATGTCGTTCTCTGCCTGGAGGCCATGCTCTGCGACGCCGAAGCCGGCACGCCGCCGCCCGCAAGCCGCGTTGAACTCTACAGACGCTTCCACAATGCGTGGGAGCGGACGGGCCCGATCCACGCGGAACCGGGTTCAGGCGGGGAACCGGCTGGCCGGGGAGCCGACACCTATCTTCAGGCCCTCGCCGAACACAAGCGCCAGGCTCTGCTGCTGACGGCGATCGACGGCTTTTCGACCGAGGAGACTGCGCGCATCCTCGACCGCCCGGAGGAGGATGTGGGCCGGCTGCTGCAACTCGCCTACGACGATCTGCAGAACCAGACGGCGACGACGGCGCTGGTGATCGAGGACGAACCGATCATCGCGGTCGATATCGTCGGCATCGTCGAGGAAATGGGCCACAGGGTCGTGGGCACCGCCGCCACCCGGGACGAGGCCGTGGCCATCGCCCGGCGGACCAATCCCGGCATCGTCATGGCCGACATCGAACTGGGCGACGGCAGTTCAGGCATCGACGCCGTGGAAGACATTCTGGACGCCCTGGATGTGCCGGTGATCTTCGTGACCGCCTATCCCGAGCGCCTGCTGAGCGGGCAGGGGCGGGAGCCGGCCTTTCTCGTCACCAAGCCCTTCGAGCCGGAGACGCTCAGGGTGACCATCTATCACGCGCTGATGGCCGCGCCCGCCGGCAGGCAGGCGGCCTAGTCCGCCATCGCGAGGCGGGGATCAGTGATCGGTTCGCGGCTGGCGTCCTGGTGGCTGCGCGGCGCATTGCGTCAGCGCCTGGCCGTCGTGCTCGCTCTCGTGTTGCTGCCGCCGGTGACGCTCAGCGTCTATCTTGCCTGGGACGCCTATGACGAACATACCCGGCGGGCGCGGCTGTCGGTCAAGCAGTTCGCCCTGCTGGCGGCGACCTATGAGAGAAAGTCGTTCGAGGACACCCGTTCGGCCTTGCAGCGCGTCATTCGGGAAACGCCGCTCGATGCCCCGGATTATGTCTGTGAAGAGGTCTTCTCGCGGGCGCTCGAGAACACGCCCGAGTTTGCCGGTCTCGGTTTCTTCTCGCCAACGGGCGGACGCATCTGCGGCCGGGAAATGAGCATGAGCGACGCCTCCGGGCGGTCATGGTTCGCCGACGTCCGGCGTTACCGCGGTTTCACGATCAGCGATTACACCTTCGTGCCGGATTCGAACGATCCGGTGATCGTCGTCGCCCACGCCGTCTATGATGACGAAGGACGCTTTCGCGGCGTCCTGGCGGCATCGCTGCGCCTTCACTGGCTGAGTTCCTTTCTCCGGCAGGCGCAATTGCCGGCAGAGGGCGTCGCCTTCCTGCTCGACAGCCGGGGGCGGGTGCTCGCCGGATCCGACCTGTCGATGGACGATACGGACGCCGCCCTGGCGCGATGGAATGCGGAGGCGGAAGGGGCCGGTTCCTCGCCATTTTCCGAGACGGTGGACGCGGACCTGCGCAAGCGGATCGTGGCCCGTGGCAGCGCGGATTTCGAGGCGGTCGGCAGTGACGGAGTGCCTCGCTTCTACAGCAGCGTCGCCCTGCCGCACGGAGACGTGAGCCTGCTGTTCGGCGTGCCCAAGGCGAGCGCTCTCGGCTGGGTGGAGAAAGACATGATCACCCGCCTCGTAAGCCTGGCGGTGATCTGGCTGACGGCGGTCGCAGCTGCTTGGCTTGCCATCCAGCGGCTGGTCATCCACTGGACCTCGGATCTGCGGGCGATGAGCCAGGCATATGGCCGGGGCGACTATTCGGTCAGCCGGGATTTCACACAAGCGCCGGCGGAGCTCCGGCAACTGGGGGACACTTTGGAGGTCATGGCCCTCCGCATCCAGTCGCGGGAGGCGGAGCTGCGCGATTCCTTGGCCCAGAAGGACCTCCTGTTGCGGGAGATCCATCACCGGGTGAAGAACAATCTTCAGATTGTCACCAGCCTGCTGAACATCCACGGCAAATCGGTCACCGAGACGTCGGCGCGGCGCGCATTGGACGAGGTGAAGCTGCGTGTACGCGCCCTGACCCTGGTCCACCGCTATCTCTACGAGAGCGATGATCTTCAACTCGTCGATCTCAATTCCTTCGTCTCTGAACTGGGGCAGGCGGTGCTGGCCAGCAGCGGCGACGACCGCACCCGGATCGCGTTCGAGTGTGATATTCCCGACCTGCCAATCCTTTCGGACCGGGCGGTGCCGATCGCGCTGCTTGTGACCGAGGCGATCACCAACGCGTTGAAACATGCCTTTCCCGGCGGGCGGGCGGGCCATATCGGGCTGTCCTTCGCGATCCGGGACGACGGCACGGGCCGGCTGATCCTGATCGACGACGGCATCGGCTTCGATGTCGAGGCCGCGCGGGAGGGACTCGGCGTTCACCTGATGCACGCATTCGCCAAACAGATCGGCGGCGTACTTTCGATCGATGGCAGCGATGGCACCCGTATCGTGATGGACGTGCCGATCGCCAGCCTGGTCGGCAGCGCCGGCCGGGGCCAGGATGACGAAGGTGACGGGGCAGAGCCCGGCGCGCTGTCCGAAGCGGCGGAGTAGGCGGTCCGGACGAGGGTTCAGCGGGCGTGGCGCCGCCGGACAGGCTTGTCCCGCTCGCCGTACCCGGTCTCGGCCGCTTGCGACGGGGCTTCTTCATCCAGGCGGCGCCTGAGCGCGGCGCGTCCCCGGTTCAGCCGCGACATCACCGTGCCGATGGGCTGACCCAGTATCTCGGCGACTTCACGGTACTTGCGGCCTTCCAGGCCCGCGAGCAGCAGCACCGCGCGCTGATCTTCGGAAAGCTCGGACAAGGCGGCCAGCAGCCGATTGTATTCCAGCCGGTGCGGCTGAGTAGCGGGCTCGGCAACGGTCATCGCCTCGTCCAGCGGCACCTGCTGACCGTGGTTCTTCTCCTTGCGGATCTGATCCATGCGAACGTTGTGCAGAATGGTCAGCAGATATGATCTCAGATTGCGGACCTGACGGCCCTTGCCGATGTGGATCAGTGCCCGTTTGAGGGTCTCCTGAACCAGGTCATCGGCGCCGGTGGGGTTGCCCATCAATGCCCGGGCGTAGCGCCGCAGCACGCGGACATGAGTTTCAAGATCTTCGGGATCCGGAACGGCGCCTTCAGCGCCGTCCGAATCCTCTGTCGCGCCATCTGTCACGGCCGGGTTCCCATGGTTGAAGTGCGCCCGTTCCGGACATCGGGTGGATCCGATGACCCATCGCTGTCCTCGCGATGACAATCCTGTGGCCAACAGCCCCGCCGGCCGCTTCACCCTGCGTCGAGGAAGCGTATGTTGGCCTTCTTCGTGCCGCGGGGCGGGTTGGCTGTCGATGTCGTGAAGGAGACGTCGTCCCCGGCTTCGATGCGGCGGGCCGAAGGCTCGAATAGCCAGCGCTGCAGGACATTGCCCTCGGCGTCGACAAGTTCCGCCTCCAGAGGCGGTATCGTACGGAGCCGACGGGCCTGGTTCACGATCCTGCCCCGGAGGGTCAGCGTGCCATCCCGAACCTGCGTGTCCGTCAGTTCGATGGCCAGTCCCCGGCGCGCCATCTCATTGAACACCTCGCCCTGGCTGCGGCACGGGCGGTAAGCCGGCGAGAGGTCGCTGTAGCGGTCCACGCAGTTGCGCGAGGAGTAGCGCCGGCGCTCGACTCCCGGCCAGTTCACACCGACGCGCGCGCGGCGGACTTCACCCGTGGGGCCGACCTCGAGCTGGTAGAGGCCGGGTTGGACCCGCTGCACCGGCTCGACCAGCAGATAACCCGGATGGTCGGGGAAACGATGCACGGAAACCGGT
Organism: Rhizobiales bacterium NRL2; assembly: GCA_001664005.1. Classification (NCBI taxonomy): domain Bacteria; kingdom Pseudomonadati; phylum Pseudomonadota; class Alphaproteobacteria; order Hyphomicrobiales; species Rhizobiales bacterium NRL2. The sequence goes on along the minus strand of CP016093.1, from coordinate 2,739,691 downwards.
GTCTCGAACTCGGAGAGGCGGGCCACCACCCAGCGGGATCCTTCGAGGGGCATCACGGCGGCCGGTCCATTGACCTCGCTTCGCGCCCAGGCGACACGCCACAACCTGACGCCGGCGCCGGACGCCGCCGGGTCATGGATGACGAAACGGATATCGGGCGACAGTTCGGACCGCTCGCCCCAGGTCTTGTTTTCCCATTCGGGGCTGCCGTCGAGGCGCTGGAGTTCGTCTCCGCGGATGGCGAAGACGCCAGTCTCCTCGGGCAGTTCCACGCCCGTCCGCTTCTGGAACGCGTTCTGACTGGTGCCGCAAGCGGCCAGGATCCCGGAAATAACAGCAATCAGGCCAAGGCGTTGAGCCGTCGTTTTCATTCTTGTACTCCGATGGTCGGCTGGTTTCGATGGTGATGGCGCGACAGAACGGGGCGTTCCGGCATGGACCACCCCGCGCTGTCCTTCTTGACCCGTCGCGGTCCCGAAATATTCCGATGCTCGATGGTGGTAGCGCTCGACATCCGGACGTTCCGACACGCCAAGGGCCCGGAACCCGAAGGTTCCGAGCCCAGGCCGGCCGTCGCGTTTCGGCCGATCAGTTGGCCGTCGCGCTGGTCTCCGCACCGGAGGAGGCGTTCATATCCCCATCCGGATCGACGGAGGCGTCGGCGACCGCATCGCTTTCGGCCTCGGCGTCACCGATGACGTTGGTGTTCGTCTTCGTGTCCGCCTTCGCCATGGTCTTGCCCGGCGTGTCCAGCGCCATCGACCTGCCCATCGCGTTGCTGACGGCAACATTTGCGCCGCCCTCATCGTCGAGGGACATCGCGTTGCTGTGCGACTTCGACAGGCTCAGCGCCATGTTCGGCGTGACGACGCTGTGCGTGCGCGAGAACGACCGGGCCTTCGCCGTCGGCTCGGTGGCCGCGGTTTCGTCGTCGAGCTCGGTGGCGTCCTCGTCGAGCGCGCCGGTCTCGGACTCTTCGCCCTCATCGACGCCATCGTCCGGGGCCTCGGTGTTGGCGTTGGCGGTGCCCGACGTATCGGTGTCGACCGTCGCGGTGCCGTCGCCGGTCACGTCGGCGGTGCCGTTCGCCTGTGCGTCGACGCCGACGTCCGTGCCGTCGACTTCGCCGCGGGCCGCTGTATCGACCGCTGCGCTGGCCGCGCCATTCTCGGTGGCGGCGTTGGCTTCGGCCGCGCCATTGGCGTTGCCGAGCTCACCCAGGTCGATCCCGGACTCGCCGTTCACCGAGGCGTTGGCTTCGCCATTGCCCTCGGCGTTGGCGTCCGCAGTTGCGCCGGCGTTCGCCTCGACACCGTCATCGCCCAGCGAGACGCTGCCGCTGGCTCCGGTCTCCGCCGAAGCCGCGGTGTCGGAGATGGCGTCGGCCGCGCCATTGGCGGTGGCATTGGCATCATCGCCGAGGGAGATGTCGATCGAGGTCTCGCCCGAAGCCGACGTGTCGCCCTCGCCGGTGACATCAGCCGCAGCGGTCGTGCCTGCATCGGCTGCGATGCCGTCCTCGCCGACGTCGATCGACGCGGTCGCGCCGCTCGAAGCGTTGGCGGAGCCGCCAGTGGTGCTCGCCGAAGCGGCGCTGTCACCGGAAGCGCTGCCGTCCAGATCGACGCTCGCGGCGGTGTCGCCTTCGGCGGAGTCGGAGACTTCGCCGGTCGCGCTCGCCGTGGAGGTCGAATCCGCATCCGCCACGGACGAGCCGTCGTCGCCCAGGCTGACGTCCGCGGAAGCGGTGGTGCCGGCGCTCGCCGCACCGCTGCCGTCGATGTCCGCGCCGGCATCGGCGCCGGAGCTGGCCACGCCCGCGCCGTCGACGGAGACATCGGCGCTGCTGTCGGTCGAGGCCGAACCGGTGCCATCGCCATCGATGCTCGCCGCCGCCGATCCGGTCGACTGCGAGCTGCCGTTGGTGCCGTCGACGGCCACCCCGGCCGAAGCGCCGGAAGCCGCGCCGACCGAACCTTCGCCGTCGACCGAGCCATCTGCGGCCGCGGAGGACCCGGCCGAATCGCCATCGCCCGCGTCGACCGAAACGCCGGCGCTGGTGTCAACGCTGGCCGAATCGCCGCTGGCGGTGCCGCTCGACACGGACTCGCCGCTCGCGCTCGCGCCATCATCCCCGACGCTCACCGACGAGCCGGCGCTCGAGGAAGCGCTCGCGGAGCCGTCACCGGAAGCGCTTGCCGACGATCCCGAGGAGGCCGAGGCCGAGACACCGGCATCGCCCGCCGACGCACCGGCATCGCCGGACGCGTCCGCGCTGGCGTCGCCACCGGCATCCGCGCCCGCATCTGCGCCAGCATCACCACCGGCATCGCCGCCGGCGCCAGCATCGCCACCGGCATCGCCGCCAGCGCCAGCATCACCACCGGCATCGCCGCCGGCGCCAGCATCGCCACCGGCATCGCCGCCAGCGCCAGCATCACCACCGGCATCGCCGCCGGCGCCAGCATCGCCACCGGCATCGCCGCCCGCCTGGGCGAGATGGAGCACGGCGCGGCCTTCAGGATCCGACGCCGTCAGTTTCTGAGACTGGATGAGATCGTTCCAGTTGTTGTCGGCCACGGCGGCAGGCTGCGCCATGCTGGCCGTTCCCACGACCAGAAGAGCAACGGCGCTTGCCGAGCCCAGCAGTTGTTTTCGGATCGATGCGTTCTTCATCAGTCCGTCTCCCAAATAGAATTGCACTCGTTGAACGGCCCATCCCGCGCCGGTCCATCGACCGGACTTCGAGGTCGTTCATTCGGGTTGACGGGGCCTGATCAGGATCATTCCAGATAAATAAAAATATCGAAGAACGGGAGGAAATTAAGAAATAAAATGCGATGAGATACGTCTGTGGCGAATTTGGTGGAATCGAGTAAGTAATAGACTACCGCGCAATCCAGTCAGGGCTGCGGCGTTTCGGCATTCGGTCGGCGAATTGGCGTCGCGTTCGGAATAGGACCGGGCTGAATGAGTCGGAGAGACAGGGAGCCTGGCGGCCGCACGCCGGGCCATCACCGCTTCAGGAGATACGGTTTCATGTTCAATCTCACTCCATCCAACCTCACGACGCTGCCTGCCCTGGCCACGATCGGGATCCTGGCGCTCGGCGCCGTCACAGGCGTTTCGATGGCGGTCGCCGGATCGGTCGAGAAGACGGGCGCCAATGCCACGTCTTCGGCCACCTCTTCGTCTTCGTCGTCGGCCTCGGCGTCCGCCAGAGCTTCCAGCTCGACGAAGCGGTCAGGCGACGGCGAATGCGAATCCAGGGCCAGCTCGAGTGCGCGCGCCGACGATGGCGAACGCAGTGTGGTCGATCATGACGAGGACGTGGCCAGGGGAGACGGCGAGGGGTGCGAGGCCTCCTCTTCGGCAACGGCGACGGTGTCGTCCGGCGAGGAAGCCTCGAAGGAATGAAACACGGCGCGGAATAACCGGGGACCAGATGAGTCGACAGCTTCAGGAACCCATGCCGCCGGCGGCCACGGCGTCTTTCCCGACGTCGGATCGGGACCGGGGATATCGGAGGTCGGCAAGATGCCTGAAGCAAGAAGAGCATTGGACGCCCGGTTCGGGAGCGCTCGCGGTCATGGCGAGGTGGCGCGGGCGCTCCGTCGCGCGCTCGCGCCCGGTTACGATAACGCGCCGGTGGACGCCGCCGGCAGACGGCTCAGACGCACCGCCGAGCGGCTGGACGCGTTGGCTGCCCGGGCCCCGCGTCACCCTCTCGCGCAATCCCCGCCCGCCGCGCCGCTGGACATGCCCGAGCAGGATCTGAGCGCCTTCGCAGCCTGGTCGGCCGTCGCTGCGGCGATCCGCGCCCCGATGGCCGGGCTTCGGCGGTTCGCCGCCTTCCGGCGACGCGGTTTGCCCGCTGTCCGCGGCTAGACCGCCATGTCGGCCGCGCCGGTTGCCGTCTCCTTCGTCGCCGTCTCGACGCTGGCGGTGAGCGCTGCGCTCGTCACTGCCTTTGGGGGCGACGGCATCAGCGCGATCGAGGCGTCGATTCTCCTTCTGATCCTTCCGCTGCATGCCATGCTGGCGGCGGGCTTCGTCTTTGCCTGTCTGGGATTGTGGCAGGTCGGATCTGCGCGCAAGCGGCCATCGTCCGACATGCGCACTGAATCATCCGGGATGCCGACTGAGGGCGGGTTCCTGACGGTCATCGCCGTGCCTGTTTTCCACGAGGACCCTGCAGAGGTCTTCGCCCGGATCCGGACCATGCATGAATCGCTGCGTCGTGAAGGACGGCTGGGTGGTTTCGAGTTCTTCATCCTCAGCGATTCGCGCCGGCCCGAGGTGGCGGCGGCCGAGGAAAGCGCCTGGCGAGGGCTGTGCGCCGAGGTTTCGGGGCACGGGCGGATATTCTACCGCCGCCGGACCGACAACCGGGGCAAGAAGAGCGGCAATATCGCCGAGTTCTGCCGACGCTGGGGCGGCCGCTACCGCTACATGATCGTGCTCGACGCCGACAGTCTGATGACGGCCGCCGCAATGGGCGAATTGGTCGAACAGATGGAGGCCGATCCGAAGCTCGGCCTGTTGCAGACCCGGCCCCTGGAGCGTGATGGCGCGACGCTCTTCGCCCGGATCCGGCAGTTCGCCAACTCGTTCTACGGGGCGGTGTTCACCCCCGGAATGGCCGCGGCGCAGGGAGACGCCGCCTTCTACTGGGGCCACAACGCGATCATGCGCATGGAGGCATTCGCCGGCGCCTGCGGGTTGCCGGAACTGCCGGGATCGCCGCCGCTTGGCGGACCCATCATGAGCCACGACTTTGTCGAAGCTGCGCTGCTGCGCCGGCGCGGCTGGAAGGTCCGCATCGATGCGGACATTGACGGCAGCTACGAGGAAGGGCCGCCCAGTCTGACCGACTTCGCCACGCGCGACCGGCGGTGGTGTCAGGGCAATCTGCAGCACGCGCGGCTGCTCCCGGTGGCCGGACTGAACTGGATCAGCCGGGCGAATTTCGTTCTCGGCATCATGGGCTATGTCGCCGGGCCGCTCTGGTTCCTGCTGCTTGCCACGATGACGGCTGCGGCGCTGGCCGATGCCCTGCCGCAGCGGGCGGCGCTCGTGGCTCTGCCGATCTCCGGCGACGTCGCCGTACTGGCGCTGACCGTCGTCTATCTGGTGGGCCCGAAGTTTCTGGCTCTTGTCCATGGCCTCGGCAGCCGGCGGATCCGGAACGGGCATGGCGGCGGCCTGCGCATGAGTGCGAGCGTTCTGCTGGAGATGATCTTCTCGGCGTTGCTGGCGCCGATCCTCATGTTCCTGCACACGCGTTTCGTCATCGAAGTTCTGACCGGCCGCTCGGTCGCGTGGAATCCGCAAAGGCGGGAAGCGGACCGCATGCGATGGTCCGAAGCGTTGCGCCAGTACAGGTGGGAAATTCTGGCCGCGCTGGGCGCCGGCGTCCTGTTGTCGGTCTTCGCACCGGTTCATTTCCTGTGGCTCGCGCCGGTCCTGGCCGGCCTGCTGCTGGCAGCGCCGATCGATGTGCTTTCCGGCCGCGCCGCGTCGGGACGGGCGACAGCGCGACTCGGTCTGTTCCTTGTGCCGCACGAGCCGCGTGGTCACGCGGATCGCCCGATGGGCGATGGAATAATCGGCGCGCTGGCGCGTCGACATTGACATGGACGGTTCGAGAGGAGCCACACGCCGGAGCTTCCTGGCTCTGGCGGCGCTGACGGGTTCCGCCTGGCTCGCAGGTTACGGGGGCGCACTTGCACGGTCGTCTTCGGGCCGGGCGGTTCCCTTCAGCTATGACCGGCTCCGGAACCGCGCCCGCCGGATGGCGGAAGACGCCTTCAGGCCGCGCCCGACCCCGGCACCCGACATCGTTCAACGCATCGATTTCGACGCGGTGCAGAAAATCCGCTTCCGGCCGGAAGCCTCGCCATGGACCGTTCGCCCGGGCGGGGCGCCGATCCGGTTCTTCCATCTGCATCGCTTTGCGCCATCCCCGGTGCGTATTCATCGGGTGGAAGGCGATGAGGCGCGCGAGATCGTCTACCGGCCCGACATGTTCGAACGGGACGTGCCGGGTCTCGCCGACGAACTGCCCGAGGATCTCGGGTTCGCCGGGTTCCGTGTCATGGACCCGGCAGGCGGCCCGTCCGACTGGCTGGCCTTCCAGGGCGCGAGCTATTTCCGCAGCGCCGGACAATCGGATCAATACGGTCTCTCCGCCCGCGGCGTCGCCATCGACACGGCGGTGCAGGGCGCCGAGGAGTTCCCCGCATTCACCGAGTTCTGGCTGGAAGATCTCGCAGATGCGGCCGGGGGCGTGCGCATTCATGCGCTGCTCGACGGCCCGAGCGTTACCGGCGCCTGGCGCTTCGACGCGCGGCCCGGGGAGGGCGTGATCATGGACGTGGAGGCGTCTCTGTTCTTCCGGCGCGCGGTTCGGCGCCTGGGCCTTGCACCGCTCACCAGCATGTACTGGTTCGGCGAGAACGAACCCCGGCGGGCGGTCGACTGGCGTCCGGAGGTCCACGACAGTGACGGACTGGCGCTCTGGACCGGCGCCGGCGAGCGCATCTTCCGTCCTCTGACCAATCCTCCGACGGTCCGTCTTCACAGCTTCGAGGACACCAGCCCCAAGGGATTCGGCCTGGTTCAGCGGGACCGCGATTTCGCCAGCTATCAGGATGACGGCGCCTTCTACGACCGGCGGCCGAGCCTCTGGGTGGAGCCGAAAGACGATTGGGGGCCGGGCTCGGTGCAGCTGCTCGAGATTCCGACCGACGACGAAATTCATGACAACATCGCCGCCTTCTGGTCGCCCGCCGGAGCGATCGCCGCCGGCGATACGATGCGGTTCGCCTACCGGCTGCACTGGCGTGACCGCCAGCCCTATCCGCCGGATGCGGTGGCCAGCGTCGTCGCCACGCGGACCGGCCGGGGCGGCAGGCCCGGTCAGGCGCGGCCCGACGCCAGCGCGGTCAGGAAGTTCGTCATCGATTTCCGCGGCGGACCGATCTCGGAAATGGCGCCGCGCTATGATGTCGAGGCCGTGGTCAGCGCCTCGCGCGGCAAGGTTTCCGGGCGTTATGTCGTCAAGGTCGTCGGCACGGATATCTGGCGCGCCGTCTTCGACCTTGCGACGAGCGGCGGCGAGGGCGTCGATCTCCGCTGTCATCTCCGCCTGGGCGACCGGACGCTCTCGGAGACCTGGCTCTATCACTACGTGCCAGCGGTCTGAACGTCGCGCACGAGGGCGTGCGCTGGCGATCGGTTGGCGGCGTCCGGGAATGTTTGAGGGAAAAATGGTGCCCAGGGGCGGATTCGAACCACCGACACGCGGATTTTCAGTCTTTATTTGAACCGATTCATAGGTTCTCATAGATTCCCGAAACAGACTCATATCTAGCTGATATTATTAAAGAATCTTGCGACACCCGTTCCAAGGTTGGACATAGCGGAACACCTCAGAGCAACGCGTCTGTGTTACCTATTGTTACCTATAGAGAAGTATCCTAGTGTCGCTTTGGAGGTCGATGGAGCCTGGAGCGATGCCAAAACGAAACCTCAATGCCGCTGTGGTGGAGCGGCTCAAACCGCCGGCAAAAGGTCAGGAAGACCAGTTCGACAAGGGCTACCCGGGCCTTGCCCTCCGTATCTCATATGGCGGGCGGAAGAGCTGGGTGTTCTTCTATCGCCTGCGCGGCAAACAGCGGCGAATGAAGCTCGGAAGTTGGCCGGCGATGTCGCTTGCCGAGGCGCGACAGGCCTGGCGGGATGCCCGAAACGAAGTGGAGTTCGGCAGGGATCCCGCCGCCGAGAAGCTGGAGGCTCGACGCCGTGAGCCCGATACCGTCCAACGGGTGGCGGAGCAGTTCATCGAGAAATGGCATCGGCCGCGGAACCGAACCGCCGACGAGATCGTCCGTATGTTCGAGCGGCATCTCTATCCGGTCATCGGTCACCGGGAGATCAAGGACATTGGTCGGCAGGACATTCTCGAGGTTCTCGACAAGGCCGAGGAGCGAGGTCTCTCCGTTGGCGTGAACCGGATATTGACGAATGTCCGCAGGCTATTTGGATGGGCGGTCGAGCGGGGGCTGATAGAGACTTCACCCGTGACCGGGATCAAACCTCCGGCGAAGGAGCGGGCGCGCGATCGGGTGCTGACGGACGATGAACTGCGCGCGTTTCTCACTGCATGCGACAAGGCCGGCAACCCGTTCGGCACAATCTTTCGATTGCTCCTTCTAACCGCTCAGCGACGCGACGAGGTCGCCTCGGCCGCCTGGGCCGAGTTCGATCTGCAGGACAAGTTGTGGCGCCTGTCCGGTGAGCGGACCAAGAACGGCAAACCCCATGATGTGCCGTTGAGCCAGGCAGCCCTTGATCTGATCACCGAGCTCGAAAGCAAGGAGAGCTCAAGCCTGCTGTTCCCTGCGCGGTTTGCCCGTGACACCGAGAACGAGGAGAAGGAGCGGCCCGCTTCCGGCTTTGGCCGTGCAAAGAACCGGCTTGATGCGGCGATGCTCGTGGAACTTCAGCGCATGGCCGAGGAACGCGGTGAGGATCCTGAGAAAGTGGTGCTACCGCCCTGGCGCATTCATGACCTTAGACGGACAGCGGCATCCGGGATGGCGCGGCTCGGTGTCGGCATTCATGTGGTCGAGAAGCTCCTGAATCATACCAGCGGGACGTTCGGGGGCATTGTCGCCGTATATCAACGCCATGACTTCGCCGACGAAAAGCGTGGTGCAGTGGACGCGTGGGCTGATTTCATTGCGACGCTAAGTGGCAAGACTGCTCAAGTGCTCGCGTCTGAGGCCGCCGACTGATACCATCGCTGCACCCGTGGGTATTGTCGTAACCAGGGGCATCGCGATGCTTCTCCATCAAGGAGCATCGTGATGAGGATACTGTCGAAGCGTCAGCTGAAGGAGCTGGTTCTGTACTCGCCACAACACGTCGCACGGCTGGAGAAGGCCGGGAAGTTCCCCAAGCGGGTCCAGATCGGCCCCAACAGAGTGGGATGGGTTGAGGACGAGGTGCTCGACTGGCTTCAGGAACGGCTGAACCGCCGGGACGAACCTGTCCGACACTCCTGAATGCAGGAGCTGGGCGGCCGGGCGTGCACAGCCCGGCCGTCTCTTCTTTCTTTGGTCGACAGACTGGACGGTCATATCCCTGTTCGAATTGGCACTCGGAAACCCCAGAAAACTAGCAGGCTGTTGAAGAAGGCCCACGAACGGCTTTGAGGACGGCCTCGTTGCCGAGATGGTAGGCGAACTCGATCTCAAGGGTGCCGTCGTCGAGCAGGTCGGCCGATCAGCTGGCAGTTCATCGGCGCGGTCATGGCGATGCCTGCGCCAGCAGCCTGGGAAGCCGGACCAGATTGTAGGCGGCAGCCGCGCCACCCGCGGCTGCGCCAGCACCGCATCCAAGAACCGCTCGGCGATCTCGCCAATCGAGTGAATCGCGTTGCCGCCCGGCGCTCCACCGACTTCTTCAACAGCCTGCTAAGCCTTGATCAGTTCAATTTGGTTTCTTCGTTTTTGATTTCTGGGTTGTGGTTGGGTAGCCGAACGATAGAAAAATGTGTGCGACGCGGATATGGCCGTGGGTGGGTGCTAGAGCTGGGTCTCGCTCATGCTCCGTATCGAAGTTCGCCGCTTCAAACAGTAGCGAGGGTTGGATGAACGGAGTACCGTCGGCTGCTGGCCGTAGCTTCAACTCGTCGGACAGGTCTTTGTCAGCGAGCATCTTTCTGATTGGCGGAACTACGTCGCATTCCGGATCGAGAAGAACGCCGACCATCGCGGCGACTGCCTGACGGCGGCTATAAATGCCAGTGACGAACCGCGTCAATCCGTTCTCGCGCAAATAGTGATCTCGATGGCGCTTCTGTTTACCGAGGCGCTTGAACTCGAACACGAGCTTCAGATCTTGGGCCTCGTCGTTCCAGCCATAGACGATATCGGTTCTGCGTTCCTCGATCATTTCGCCGGTGACCGGATCGATCTCTCCTATGATGTCTTCGGCTGCCCACATGCCGAGAAGGCCTCGTTGGCGCGCCGTGTAGTTCTCGACATAAACCTTGAGCCGCTTCGTCAGTGCCGTCTCTTTGGTCTTGGGGTTGAAGTCGGAGCGCGGTCGCTCGGATAGCTCCGACCAAGCCTCACGGAGTGCCTCGACGGCTTCCCTTGCAGGTTGAATGGGAAAGGCCGCAAGCCACTCAGCCGTCGCCGTCACGCGGGCACCCCCAACTGGCCAGAAGCTCCATGCGACTGAACCGTTCTTACGATCTGCTCAGCATCGCGCAGGGCTTGGCGAACGGTCCAATTGCGCTGGCTGAGGGGGCGAACGAGATAGAGGGATCGGTCGACCCAGATATGTGCATCCGGAACCAGGGATAGGGATTCTCCCAAGGGAATAGCTCTGAGACCGGAGACGCGAAGCTGGTTCAGCGTCTGGAGAACGAGATCGTCATTTACTGCGGTGTTCACGATAGGCGCCCCGGTGGGCTTTTCCTTGTAGGTTATGCGAACGATCCCGGAGGGGCCGGCGCGCCGAGGGTCGCTGGCCACGACGTCGACCTGGAAGCGACCCTTGCCGCGTGTTCGGCTCCGCCATGTAGTCAGGGTCTCTGCGAGTGCGCGTGCGTAGACCGCAAAATCATCGGGCTGAGTGGTGTGCTGAGCCGGTGTGTCGAGACTCTTGAATCCGCGAGGTCGTATGGACGGCATCAAGATATCAACAGTTTCGCGAACCAGCGTCTGCTCCTCGGGCGTGAGGCCGAAATAGGTGAAGACTGCGTGATCGAGCTCCGACTTCAGGGAGTCATACCGCCTGCTCTGTTCAAGTTCCGGGAGGTTGGCGATCTTGCCAACATGACGAGATACACTCACTAATGCTTCGGTCGCCGCGTCCGGATTCGGGGCGTTGTCGGGAGTGAAGAAGGGAAACGCTTCGACATCGGTGAGATGAACGCCGTTGCGTTCGCAGAGCATTTTCCAGCCGCGCATCATCAGGAAGTAGCGCGCGAGACTGGAACGCAGATAGACGGCAACGAACTGTAGGAGTTTGGCATCCTCCTGTGTGCCCGAAATTACGCCGATACTATGTGTGAACGTCGCCGGACCATCGTAGTAGACAGCTCGAACGTTGAGCTGCTCTCTGGAGAAGCCATCCGGAAATAGCACGCGCGGTCCGTCGAACACGGCCAGCACCGAATCGTTCAAGCCAACCACAGTGTCCTGATTTTCAGGCCAGGCCCTGAGGAGATCGGGATGCAGCACGGGGGAGCCCGCGCTCAAGGCGGCTACGGGCACGAACCGCTTGTCGCGCAGCGGGGCGGCGCTGACGGGCTCGCGGCTTCTGTCGTTCAAATGGATGCCCTTACGGTAGACCCACCGGCGAAACTCCCGCGAGCCGCGCCAGAAATCGGCAAAGGTGCCGCGTGCGGTTAAACGGGTCCATATGGAGAGATCGTTGGCGTCGCCCCACATCATCGTTACGAGAAGCTGCGAATCTTCCGCCACTGAGCGCGTCTGTAGCCGGTGCTTGTCCGCCGACTGCATGGTGAGCCGACCGAGCGCGAGGCTCATGTCCGCCTTGGGCACGCAGTATTCAAAGGTCTCGTCGAACGGGATCCGGCCCGGAAGGCGCTCTGGCCGAGCCTCACCAAGAAAGACGTGGCACGTATTCTCGGCGGTCGGGAAGAGCAGCCCTTGCAAATCGCCGAAATTGATCAGGCGCAAAGGGCGATATTGCTCTAGCAGATGCGATACGAAATCAGCACTGGATGGTCCGAGGAACTGGCCGATGGGAAGAATGAGGCAGACTCGGCCACCGGTCTCGAGAAAGTCGATTGCACGCAGCGCATAGGCGCCAGCAATCTGGCGGCGGACAAACGGCGCATCCACACGCTCCGTCCACGCGTCTGCGGACGTCCGCGACGCACCCTCTGGCTCCGCCCAGGGTGGGTTCGAGATAATCAGTGAAAAGCGCTTGTCGTTGAAGGCATGCTCGTCGCGGAAGAAGTCCGCTGCCTCTTCGCCATGGGTCAAGTTCGCGCCATTCAGCGAAGGCAATTGTGTGCCTTCACGCTCCTGGGCCTCCATGATGTCCGCCGGGTTGAGGCCTTCCAGCAACGAAAGGTAGAGGCTAAATGCTGTGACGCGGCAGGCCATGAAGTTGATGTCACCACCGAAGATGCGGCGCTTGAGCAAGTCTGCCCGTTCGCCGAAGCGCAATTGGCGTCTTGCGCGGGCCTCCGACAGGGCGATAAGGCGCCGGTAGGCTGTGGTCAGAAGGATTCCCGAACCACATGCGCCGTCGAAGATTGTTTCTGACAATGGATCGGGTGAGCTTGAGAAGGCCTGATCGACGGCCAGCATAGCCAGGTGACGGGGTGTGTAGTAAGCGCCCTCCTTAGCCTGTTGCTCTGCAGAGAGGAAGGACTCATACAGTCCAGAGAGCAGCTCGACAGGGATATAGCTGAAATCGTAGTTCCAGAAGTCGCCTTGGCCCGTACGCATGTCCGTACGACGGAGAAACTGGTTGATAAGGTGGAAGCCACCGTCAGTTAGCGCGGTCCAGGGGTCATGACGATCGTCGCCGAGAAAGTCACCGTTGAAATCCGACCTCAATGAATCGATCAGAGCCCGCAAGCCTTGGCGGTCACCTTCCGCAATGAGCTCGTGAAGCGGCACCACTCGTCGGCGGTTGCGGTAGGTGGCACCTACAATCTCGCGGTGTTCGAGGTAGGAGACGAAGAGCACCTGTCCCATTAGGAGTTCGGCCAAGTGCCGGACATCATGATCCACAGTGGTCCCGGAGAGGCCGCCCTCTGCCAGTTTCGAAACGACGGTGGAGAGGTTGGCGAGCAGCTTGCGGTCTACGCGTGCCTTGACGTCGAACCAGTTCGGCACGCGGCGGGTGACATTGGCCGAGGCAATGTCTAGGGCGGAGAAAGGTCCGTCCGGTCTGGCATCTTGTATGAAGAGCTGCTCGCCAGCATTGCGCAGCTTTCGGGCGGGTAAGGCGAGTGCCTTCTCGCCCTTCACTTCGATCACCACCGTGGCGAGATTCTGATTCCAGATGCGTTTGCGCGTTTCGTCGAGGGCGTGTTGTGACAGGGGGGCACCGTCGTCACCGACGAACACGACAGTAGGCACACTCTCTACGTCGAAGACAGCGTGAGCCCGTATGGCCCCATCTTGCTTGAGGAGGGTCTTTATCTCCAATGCGTAGGGGTGGGTTTCTGGAACCGCCTCATCGCGGCGATGTAAGACGGCAGGCTCGGCGGTATAGCCGAGCCTTTCTAGCCAGTCCTGCATCGATGCCGGGCTCACAGTAGTTCCTTTCGTCCCATGTACAGAGAAAAGAACATAACAGGAACAATGGCGATGGGCAAAGGCGATAGCCGTCGGATGCAGGCCGATGTGCGGTACGCGCTCATGCCGACCACCTTCGATCCGTTCCTACGCCTTCGGCCACGGTCGCTGCCTGGTCGGCGCGTCGAAGGTTCGGCAAAGAAAACAGATCGAGCTGTCCGCGCGCTGCAGCTGCGTCCGGCAGGGCGAACCCGTCCCGCAGAACATGCAGATGCGGATCGAGTTCCAGCAGCAGTACGTCGCCCTCGGGGAGGGGGGCTCCCTCTTCAATGAAATCCCAGCCGACAGGACACAGCACAAGTCGTTGTCCCCACAATGTGATAAACGACCGCTTGCGAAGACCCTGTCGAAGTTGCGCAAAAAAGGGCTTATGCGCCTGTAGCTCGAGATTGAAGTGGTCACGCAAGACAACCGCCAGCCTCAGCATCAGCACGGTCTGCCAAGTGAATTTGGCCGGAGAGCCCTTCTGTTTGGGACGTATGTCGGCCGGGATGAGGGCTCGCCGACTACTCCACTCGCGGAGCTTTTCAGTAGAAAGCCCCGTCAGGCGTACGGCGACAGGTGTCGTTACATAACGCAGATGCCACCTCCCATAGAATGGGTCTGATACCCTTTCTGCCGCCGAGAACGGGTATCATACCCCTTCTGCTGCGTAAAGGGCTTCTGCTGGCCAGGCGTCGAAGCGGCCGGGACGAGGTGGCTATCTGCGAACTACCGCCCTCCGCCATTAGGCAATGGCTTGTTCTGAGACGCATGGCTAAAGACATGGGCGCAGCATGCGTTGGTCGGATCACTGGCCATGTTTGGCTGCAGATTGAAACAGTAACTTGAGACGACTGCGTGCCCCCAATCTGAACCTTCGATCGTCTTGTGGGAAGCTTATTCGGCCCCGGACCAGCGCCCCCATCGCGATCCGGGCTTTCCGAGGTGATAGCGCCAACATCCGACCGGTGCGGAACGAATCCACCGAGATTGAGCGTAAGAGTTCCATGAGCTGGGGGTGGCGGCGACCTGGTTATGGTCCGAATTCCAACGTGGTTGGACATCTGCGTTCGAAACGACGGGGTATTGGGTGGGTCGAGGTCATGACGGGTGGCGAGCGATGGGCTTAGACTCCTGTATCCCTATAGCGTTGCCGTCCCGATCCCCATCCATGGGATCACATCTATCCAAATGGCGGCGCCAGCGAACGTTTCGGTGGGCTGCGACTTCATGCGCTTCCTTTCAGGAATCGCGCGGCCGTTAGATCTACAAAATTCGCGATATGCCGGCCGCGTCACGAGATCGCCGGCGTGTGGCTCTGCCCCTCTCTGCTCTTGATGAAGGAAATTGTGCCTTGACGATCTTTAGGTGAGGTGCCCCCAATATATACATCCTATAAGGGAGGGCGTGATGGACCTGTTGTTTCGGCGCGAGCAGACAGAGGGAAAGCTCGCCAAGGTTCAGTTCAAGCTGTGGGCGAAGGTCGAGCTTGAGGCGGGCGAGCAGGAACTCGTGAAGCGCTACCGCTTTGATGACGCAATTCTGATTGCCGCGATCCAGCCGAAGCTGCTTCGCAATGCGGGAATCATCGGGCTGCTGGTCTTTTTCGTGGTGGGAAGCCTGCTTGCCGTCTTCATCGGCATGACCATCGGCGTCGTCCTGGGGCTCGCAGGCGGCATCGGCGCCGGCTACTGGTATTTCCACGAGAAGCGCGAGACGATCTTCGTCAAGGATCTGCTGCACGGGCGGCATTTCAGCTGCCCGAGCGTAATCGAGCTGGCCCGCAAGGAAGCCTGGCTCGAGACCATCACCGGCTATCTCCGCCAGGTCATGGAAAGCGCCAAACACTGGGACGGCACCGAGAGCCACAGAATAGAGCCGCTGCCCAAGGACGAGGCCCGGCAGGTCATCCTCAGAGGGCTCTGATGCCGCTCCACCTCGCCGCCCGGACGCACGCCTTCATCCACGGGCTGTTCCGGCCGGGCGATCTGCAGGTGACCCAGGAGCTTTTCGATCGCGTCGAGGGCCTGTTCCGCCGCCATGGGCTGCGTTCGCCGGAAGGGCGTGAGGTTCTGATCGAGGAGCTGACATCGGACGTCCTGGCCCGACTGGACCTACCGGACGATCATCCTCAGCGCGCGGTCGTGCTCCGCTTTATCAAAAGGACCTTCGACTATGAAGGTCTGTTCCTCATGCCCGAGCCCGGATGGGCGGACCGGCGCTCGGTTTCCGAGCTCTGGGCGCTGCGCGACGAACTGAACGTCCAGCGGCAATTGTTGGAAGGCCTGCCCCTGGTCCAATCCCTGCTGATCGACACTTTCGCCGAAATCGTGGGTCGGCTTCACGGGGCCTGTCCGGCACTGGCGGCTGATGCGGACATGGATGATGGCATTCCCGCGCCGGCGCCGCTGATCCGCAGCATCGGCGATGTCGGCCGGCTGACGGAGGGAGTCTGCGCCGCCATCTGCACCGACGAGCTGGCGGAGGCCGGCCTCTTCACCCGGCACGTCGCCCGGCTGGAACGCAATCTGGTGGCGGCCTCGGGCGGCAATCCGGCGGCCGATCCGCGGGCTTTTCAGCGGATGCCCAAAATGCCATCGAAGTCGGATATCGCCGATCCGGCGGAACTCGCCGCGACCTATCTCGGCGGCACGCCGCTGCTCGAGCTCTTCGATCAGGAGCTGCCCTTCGTGATTCCGACGGAAGCCCGCTTCGAGCATCACCACATCGTCGCCGGTTCGGGACACGGCAAGACACAGACGCTGCAGTATCTGATCGGCCATGATCTCGAAGCGGTGGCGCTGGGCGCGCGAAGCGTGGTGGTCCTGGACAGCCAGGGCGATCTTATCCGCACCATCTCCCGCCTGGCCGAGTTTGCCGAGGGCGGGGCGCTCGCCGACCGGATCGTCGTGATCGATCCGACTGATGTCGAATGGCCGGTCTCGCTCAATCTCTTCGACGTCGGCATCGAACGGCTCCAGGGCTATGCGCCGCTGGAGCGGGAGCGGCTCACCAACTCCATCCTGGAGCTCTACGACTTCGTCCTGGGCTCGCTCCTCGCCGCGGAGATGACCCAGAAGCAGAGCGTCATCTTCCGTTACGTGACCCGTCTCATGCTCCATATCCCCGACGCCACCATCCACACGCTGCGCGAGCTGATGGAACCCGGCAGCGAGGTGAAGTTCGCCCAGCACATCGAGAAGCTGACCGGCACCGCGCGGCATTTCTTCGAGACCGAGTTCACCTCGAAGGAGTTCGAGCAGACGAAGAAGCAGGTGCTCCGCCGCCTCTGGGGCATCCTGGAAAACCAGACCTTCGAGCGGATGTTCTCCCATCCGCGATCGAAGCTGGACCTCTTCGCGGAGATGAACGCCGGCAAGGTTATTCTGATCAACACCGCGAAGGATCTCCTGAAGGAGCAGGGCACCGAGATCTTCGGGCGGTTCTTCATCGCCATGATCGCCCAGGCCGCGCAGGAGCGCGCGACGTTGTCGGAGAAGGAACGCATGCCGACCTTCGTCTATATCGACGAGGCGGCGGACTATTTCGACCGCAATATCGGCATCATCCTGAGTCAGGCGCGGAAGTACCGTGTCGGCACGGTGCTGGCGCACCAGTATCTGGGACAGCTTGAGCCCAAGCTGCAGGAAGCCTTCGCCGCCAATACGGCGATCAAATTCGCCGGCGGCGTCTCGGCGAAGGATGCGCGCGCCCTGGCGCCGATGCTCCATTGCGATCCGGCGCTGATCGAGAACCAGCCCAAGGGCAGCTTTGCCGCCTATGTGCGAGGCGCCACCAGCCACGCGCTGCCGTTGTCCTTCCCGTTCGGCGAACTGGAAGCCCGGGCGCAGATGTCCGCGGAGGCCCGGCGCCATCTTCAGGAGCGCATGCGGGCGCGCTACGCGGTGCACTATTCTGAACTTGGCAGGCCGAGCGTCGAGGCGGCCGGGGCGAGTGACCGGAAAGCGAAGGTCAAGGACACTTCGGAGGCAGCATCTCCGCAACCCGCGGCTGAGAGCTCATCGGCCACCGACGCGACGCCAACCTGGTAGATGGCGGAGCCGGCGCCCGGTTTTGACGCCATCCAGCGCCGCAACCGATTGCGGCCGATCTCGACCGGCAAGCGCATCAGTCCGCAGCCCCGGGATCTGCTCTGGTTTCGCAAGATCCACGAGCACGGGCCTTTGCCGTCCTCCTACCTGCACGGCTTCTCGGCTGGCGAATATCGCAGCGTAAAGCGGGCCAGGGAGCGCTTGACGGACCTCTTCAACGAATCCGAAACCCGCCATGGCGGTCCCTACCTATCGCGGCCGCTGCAGCAGTTCCG
Source organism: Rhizobiales bacterium NRL2 (assembly GCA_001664005.1). NCBI lineage: Bacteria > Pseudomonadati > Pseudomonadota > Alphaproteobacteria > Hyphomicrobiales > Rhizobiales bacterium NRL2. The sequence continues at coordinate 2,722,021 of CP016093.1, read as the reverse complement.
CACGATCGACAGCCGCTATAATCAGCTTGTCTACGATCTGACGCCGGCCTCAATCGACGCCCTGAAGGACGCCGGTTCGTACTCGGCCTATGCGACACGGCCCTCGGGCCCCTGGCTGCATGGTTTCATGACCGCCTGCATCACTGCCTCCATCGAGCTGGCGACCTTGAGCCGCGATGACCTGAAATTCATCCCGGGCTGGCGGGTGCTCGAGAGGGCAGGGGCCCAGCTGCGCTTCCCCACCCCGATCAAGGACCCGAAAACGGGCAGGACCGTAACCAGGGACCTCATTCCCGATGCGCTCTTCGGGCTTGAATATCTGACCGATGCCGGGGCGCGATACCGCTTCTTCCTCGTCGAGGCCGACCGCGGCACCGAACCCATGACCACGAGCAACTGGAACCGCAAGAGCTGGCAACGCTCGTTGGCGCAGTATCGGGCCTATGTCGGCGAGGGGCACTACCGGGACCATCTGAAGCTCACGGCGCCTCTGATGGTTCTCGTCGTCGGGACGGACGAGCGGAAAATTGCGCGGATGATCAAACTGGCCGGAACTGCCGGCAGTTTCCCCTGGCTGCTGTTCGGTTCAATTGAGAACTTCGGGCCGACGTTTCGGCCCGCGGGGCCGATGAAGGAGCTGATCGGTCGCCAATGGCTGGGCCTAGATTTGGCGACCTTCGACATCGGGGCGCCCTGAACCGGCGCATAAAGGACCACGCGATGTCGCCAGCCTTCCCACTGACGGCGTTCGGCCGCCTTCTCCGCGCAGTAGCTGCCAAATGATCCGGCATCGCTCGGCGCCATGCACGTGAAGGCCAACCAGGCTACAGCATCGAACGGATATCTGACGCGGTGGTCGGATAGGCGAACGGCGTCTGCTTCATCTCATCGGTCGTCTGAGTTGTGCTCTGAAAGCCGGACAGTGACGCCAGCTATGGCGGTGCATGTCCCTGATGCCGTCGCGCACCCTTGATAGAACTATAATGGAGAATTCGCCCTCTTGCTCAAACGCCCTCGTTCATCGCAGTCGAATCGAAAGCTGGGCCCAACGAGACCGACGAGCCGGTGCGGTCCACCATCGTCCGAAGCAAGCGGCAGCAAAAGCCGGGTACGGATCATGGGCGGAGCTTCGGACCAAAGGATCAGGCGCTCCACAAAGCAATAGGATGCTCCACTGGCCACACCATCGAACTCCGACCAAACGTTGTCTTTGCGGGCAAAGAGCTCGCCCAGTAGACAACCGGTCAGCTCCAGGCCAGAATCTGACCGGAGGCCCGTGCCCGCCAGGCGGCAACGATAATCCCCGTCGACCGGCTCCCACACCATCACCCAGGACAGAGTAGCCCGCGGCATGTCCAATGGCCCGAAGCTGCTTCGGCGGGGGATTTCGCGATCGCCCCTCTGCGCCATCCAACCCTTGGCGAATGATCGCGCCAATTCAGGGAGCACGGCTTCGTCCAGGTACGCCAGCTCCTTCAGTTCATGGTGAAGGAGCTGGGTGTGAAGGCGACTTTCGGGCACCTTGCCGGTCATCCTGTAATCCATTCGAAGCAACGCTTGGTAAACGGGCCATAGCGGGATCCTATTGACCTTGGGTTAATTGGCGCAATGGGTCGATGGATGGGAGTGCATTTGGATTCGACTTCATGATCCTCGGGTTTCACTATCTCCCCGCCCCTGCAGGGGTGGCGGGACGGTCGCGGCGCGGCCGGTTGCGGTCGTGGGCGGCCCCTCTCCGCCCGGTTCGCGGTGAGCCAACACCGCGTCCCCCGCCGACCAGGGCAGAGAGACTTTCCTCCGACGAGGGTCGAGTCCCTTCCTGGAAATGTTCCAGTTATCTAGCGATCCGCGTCGCGCCGTCACCACCAGCTCGTTGTCTTCCGTTTCGATGTAGCGGACCTCGGTGCCGGTCTCGACCTCGATGCCGAGGCGCGCGAACTTCCGGGCGAGCCAGTCCACGAGATCGGAATCGAAGTTCTTCGGCAGGCGCTCGCCGCGCTGCAGGATCGTCACATCCGCGCCGGCGCATGCGGCGATGTGGGAGAATTCGGCGGCCACATGGCCGCCGCCCGCCGCGCGTGATCGACCGCGTCGGCGCCGGCGAGCAGCAGCTTCCTGGGATCGCAGCCTCTGAGGGCGCAGGTTCCGCCGAAGGGTCTGGAATCGATCACCGCGACGCTCCGGCCCGCTGCGCGGACCTTGGTGGCGACGGTGCTGGCGGCAACGCCGGTCCCGATAATGGCCAGATCGTAGTCACGGGGCATCGACTTGCTCCACTGATGGAGAGCGATGTGGCGCCGTCCGGGTGGCTCCGCAAGGTGCATCTCCGGGTCCCGCCACTGCGGAACCGATAGCGTTCGAGCGCAAGAAACCGATGGCGCGGGACGGCGGGCTTCGCCCATACAGGACGGCTCAGCCGCTAAAGCAGGAGGGTGGTTTGAAATTCCCCGAAGACATCATTGATCCCGTATCCGACCTGGAAGCGTCCGCCGACCTCGTCATGACCGCCGGCCCCGGGGCTCAGGTCGCCTGGCATTGCTTCGGAGAGGGGCGCGCCGTGGTCCTGCTGCACGGCGACTTCGGTGGCTGGACGCATTTCGCATACAACATTGCGCCGCTGGCGAAGCATTTCCGGGTGCTCGTGCCCGACATGCCGGGCTATGGCCGCTCCGACACGCCGCCCGAACCGCACGCACCCGAACATCTCGCGACGCTTCTGCAGGCAGGCGTCGACGAACTGCTCGGGCCGGAAGCGTCACTCGATATCGTCGGCTTCTCATATGGCGGGATCATTGCGGGCCACATGGCCGCCCGCCTTGGCCGCCGCGTCGGCTGTCTCGTGCTGAGCGGTCCCAGCGGCTTCGGGATGCGGACGACACCGCCGGACGGGACGGAGCTCTTCGCGATGCGCCCGGGCATGAGCGGTCCGGAGGTCGACGCCGTCCACCGCCACAACCTGGCCAAGCTGATGATCGCCGATGCCCACAAGGTCGATGATCTGGCGGTCCGCATTCAGCGGCGGAACATCGAGCGCGCCCGCGTCCGCTGCGGCAAGTATCCCGACACGACCACGCTGCTGGACGTGCTGCCGCAGGTGACGGCCCGGCTCGGCGCCATCTGGGGCGGCGCCGACATCTTCAACCCGCCCGAGCAGCGCGCGCGCCAGGAAGCGGCACTGAGACGCTTCGATGCCGGACTGGATTTCCGGGTCGTGCCGGGCGCGGGGCACTGGCTGTTCTACGAAGCGCCCGAGACCGCCAATGCCTGGCTGATCGAGATGCTTGAAGGCGCGGGACAATGACCCCGGTTCTGGTGGTCACGGGCGGCAGCCGCGGCATTGGCGCCGCATGCGTGCGCGAGGCCGTGGCCGTCGGCTGGCGCGTCGTCTTCAGCTATCACAGCCGGGACGATGCCGCCGCTTCGGTTGCGGCGGCCTGCGCTGGCGAGGCGATCGCCGTCCAGGCCGATGCCGGCGTAGAGGCGGATGTCGCCCGCCTGTTCGAGACCGCAGCCGCGGTGGGGCCGGTCCGCGGCCTGGTCAACAACGCCGCCGTCCTCCAGCCCCATGGCAAGCTGGTCGATCTGGATCCGGCGGTGCTCGCCCCGATGTGGCGGACGAACCTGACTGGTACGATCCTCTCCACCCAGGAAGCGATAAGGCGGATATCGCGCAGCCGTGGCGGCGATGGCGGCGTGATCGTCAATATCTCGTCGCGGGGATCGGTGCACGGCGCGCCGGGCGCGTTCGCGGCCTATGCCGCCTCCAAGGGCGCCATCGATACCTTGACGCACGGGCTGGCGATCGAGGTCGCCGACGAGGGCATTCGCGTCAACGCGGTACGGCCCGGACTGATCGACACCGAAATCTACGACGGCGCCGGCATACCCGATCAGGCGAGCCGCGTGGGACCGACCGTGCCTCTCGGTCGCGCCGGCACGCCGGCCGAGGTGGCCGCCGCCGTGGTCTGGCTGCTGTCCGACGCGGCCTCCTATGTCACGGGCGCGCTTCTGGATGTGGGGGGGCGGGCGTCAACGAACGGAGCGTGGCCACCTTCGAACACCCGGCGCATGCGCTCGACGGCAGGAACGATCACCGCGGCGAGGCCGGTGCCCGCACGACAGAGCTTTGGGAGCGACGCGGCGACGCCCTGCTCCTGCGCCAGGCGATACCGTTCCCGAAGATGTGACGTCTTGCATCTTCACATTCGGGACCGGGCAACGTAGAAGCATCGGATGATCTGTCGGAGTCGCATGTTTACCATTGTCCTGTTCGCGCTGTTCGCGGCGGGCATGGTCGTGAATTCGGCGGCGACGGCTTCCATGTCGCTGAAGATGGCTCTCGGCGACATCGGCGCGGTCGAGATGGCGGATTGCCAGGATTGCGGCGCTGTCGAAGACGGCGAGGACAACCTGCTGACGTGCGACATTGATTGCACGATCTCCTTTGCAGCACATCTTGGCCAGGGTGACTCGTACAGCCCGCGCATTGCGGAGTCGGGCACGTCACCAAAGACAAACCATCTGACTGGGCGAGTTGGCCAGCCCGACCCCTATCCTCCGCGACTCCTCATCTGATCCGACGGGATTCGGAGTGCGCTCCGATTCCTGCGTGCCGGCGCGAGACCCGGATCGTCATCCGGGCCATCGCCCTGACCTCATGCACAGGCCAACATCGCTGTGCGTCGTGCAACCAGAGCATCAAATGAGCACCCAAAATGTCATCAATTCCTACGCTGCCGCTATCGCGGCGAAGCCTGCTGACAGCAATTTCTGCCAGTGCGGCGGGGCTCGCCATGCCGAACCTTATGGCAAATGCCGCGCGCGCCGCCGGGACCAGGGAATTCACGTTGCGCGCGGTGCCCGGTCGGACACGTCTCGCACCCGATCTGCACGGCGAGACGCCGGTCTGGGGTTACAACGGCGCCGTCCCGGGTCCTGAGATCCGTGTTCGCCAGGGCGAGCGACTTCGCATCACGGTCGAGAACGCTCTGGCCGAGGAAACCACGGTCCACTGGCACGGGGTGCGGCTGCCGAACGCGATGGACGGCGTCCCGCACCTGACCCAACGCCCGATCGCCGCCGGCGAGACCTTCATCTACGAGTTCGACGCGGTCGATGCCGGGACGTTCTGGTATCACCCGCACCAGCGCAGCTTCGAACAGGTCGGGCGTGGTCTCTACGGTCCCCTGATCATCGAGGAGGCGGAGCCGTTCCGTGTGGACCGCGAACTGACCTGGGTCCTCGACGACTGGCGGCTGACGCAATCGGCCGAGATCAGCGACGACTTCGGCAACCGCCACGATATCAGCCACGGTGGCCGGGTCGGCAATACGGTCACGATCAACGGCCGCGTGCCGGGCGAATTCCCGGTGCGTAGCGGCGAGCGGGTCCGGTTGCGGCTGATCAACGCGGCGAACGCCCGCATCTTCGGGCTCGACTTCCGGGATCAGGCCCCCACGGTGATCGCACTCGACGGCCAGCCGGTCACCCCGCACGAGCCGCCGAACGGTCTCGTCGTCCTCGGACCGGCCATGCGCGTCGACCTGATCATCGACATGACCGGTGAGCCGGGCAGCCGGGCGACCGTCGCCGACCGCTTCTACGAGGGCCTCGAATACCGGCTGGTCGATTTCGCATATGACCGGTCCCGGCTCCGGGACGATGCGCCCGACTGGCCCGTCGCCCTGCCGGCCAACCCGCTGCCGGAGCCCGATCCCGCCCCGGCGCGCCGGCACGACGTCGTATTCAACGGCGGCATGATGGGCGCGATGGTGATGCGCGAGATGGGCGGCAGCATGGGGCAAGGCGGCTCGGGCGGCATGGGCGGCGGAATGATGGGCATGATGCGCGGCAACGGCGTCTGGTTCATCAACGGCAAGGCCGCCGAGGGCCACGTGCTCGACCCGATGCTGACGCTCGAACGCGGCCGGAGCCATGTCATCGCGATGACCAACGCGACAGCCTGGCATCATCCGATGCATCTGCACGGCCATTCGTTCCGCGTGATCTCACGCAACGGCGCGCCAACGGCCCACCGCGAATGGCAGGACACCGTCCTGATGGCGCCGCGGGAGAAGGTCGAGATCGCCCTCGTCGCCGACAATCCCGGCGACTGGATGTTCCATTGCCACATTCTCGAGCACCAGGCGGCGGGAATGATGGGCGTCATTCGTGTCGCCTGACCCATCGACAAGGAGGAAATCAATCATGCGCAAGATCATTTCGGCGGCCCTTTTCGGGCTGGCCCTCGCCGTCGCGGCGCCGGCGTTCGCCGATCAGCCGTCCCATGACGTCACATTGTACAAGGCGCCTCAATGCGGCTGCTGCGAAGGTTATGCCGACTATCTGCGGCAGAACGGGTTCGAAGTTACCGTGAAGCCGACCCACGAACTGCCGCAGATGAGCAGGCTGGCCGGAATTCCGGAGAACTTCGAAGGCTGCCACCTGTCAATGATCGACAATTATGTCGTCAGCGGCCATGTGCCGGTCGCCACCGTCGAGCGGTTGCTGAGCGAGAAGCCGAAGATTGCGGGCATCACGCTTCCCGGCATGCCGCAGGGTTCGCCGGGCATGTCCGGCGTGAAGACGCAGCCGTTCACGATCTATGAGATCGGCCCGGTTCCGCCCACGGTCTATGCGGTCGAATGAGGGCGGCGGCCTCGATGTTTCGCGGACAGGGCCGGTGTGCCCTGTTCGCCGCCGGCGTAGTGGCGGCGGCGGTCGCCTGGCCGGCGTTCGCCAGCCGGGCGGATCCTGACGAAGGGGCGCAGGTCGAACGCGGCGGTGAATTCTATGCGCTTCACTGCGCCGCCTGCCACGGTGCGCGTCTGGAAGGACAGCCGGACTGGCGTCGACGCAAGCCGGACGGCCGGCTGCCCGCACCGCCTCACGACGAGACCGGACACACCTGGCACCATCCTGACGCAATCCTGTTCGCCATCACGCGCGACGGCTTCGCCGCGCATGCCCCGGACGGCTACGAGACCGACATGCCGGGCTTCGGCGACGCGCTCTCCGACAACGACATCCGCGCAGTGCTGGCGTTCATCAAATCGCACTGGCCCGAGCATATCCGGGCCCGCCGCCGCGCGGCGGCGGTGCGGATGGAGAAGGAACCAAGGCAATGATGCACGATTCATACGGAATGATGTGGGGCATGGGACTGATCTGGCTGTTGGTCCTGATCCTCCTCGTCCTGGCCATCGCCGCGCTGGTCAAGTTTCTCTTTTTCCGGCGGCGAAAGGACGACGGCAATGGCTGAGAATCCCGCCATGAGCGCCGGAACCCGTGTTGGAACCCTGGTCAGGAACTGGCGCTTCGCCTTCCCGGTCGCGCTCTTTGGCGTGATAGCGGCGGCGCTCTGGACCGGATTGTCTCTCAATCCAAAGGAAATACCCTCCGCGTTGATCGGCAAGGCCGTTCCCGCATTCGACCTTCCACCGGTACAGGGGCGCGCGCAGGGCCTTTCGGATGCGGACCTCCGGGGTGAAGTCAGCCTTCTCAATGTCTTCGCGTCATGGTGCACGGCCTGCCGCGCGGAACACCCGTTGTTCATGCAATTGGCCAGATCGGGAGCGGTGCCGATTCACGGTCTCAACTACAAGGACAGACCGAACGATGCGGCCGCATGGCTTGACGAGCTTGGGGATCCCTATTCGCGGACCGGAGCGGATCTGAATGGCCGGGTCGGCATCGACTTCGGTGTCTACGGCGTGCCCGAAACCTTTGTCATCGGCGCAGACGGCCGCATTGCCTACAAGCATATCGGCCCCGTGACCCCTCAGGCGTTGAAGGACGTGATTCTGCCGCTGATCGGCCGGCTCCGCGAAGAAGGGAAACCCCTGCCATGAGACTGCTCGCGTTCGTCGCCATATCGGTAGTTCTCGTCACTTCAGCCTTGCGCGCCGAACAAGCGCCTATGTCGCTGCATGATGAACCGCGGCCAATCCCGCCGATCGGGTTCAAGGACGGCGATGGCCGCGACTACGACCTCGATGACTGGCGCGGCCGGATCGTTCTGCTCAACATCTGGGCCACGTGGTGTCCGCCCTGCCGCCATGAAATGCCGACGCTCGACAGACTTCAGGATCAGCTCGGCGGCGAACGCTTCGAAGTTATCGCCCTTTCGATCGACAGGGCTGGCGTCGGAGTCGTTCGGAGCTTCTTCGAGGAGACGGGAGTGCGGCGACTTCGGCTTTTCATCGATGAAACGGGCGAGTCGGTCAGGGAACTCGGCGCCTTCGGATTGCCGACGACCCTGCTGATCGGCCCCCGGGGCAACGAACTGGCCCGGCTCGTCGGACCTGCCGAGTGGGACACTCCGGAGATGGTCGCGTTCCTGGAGACCGTGATCGCCGAACATACAGGAAAGCAGACAAGGCCATGACGACTGAGGATATTCCTGACAAGGGAGCCCATGCCTCGCCGCGACGCACCCTTCCGGCCTGGCTGACAGAGCGCCGCACCCTCTTGCTGGCGGCGGCCGCGGCCGCAGGCGTCGGCCTGTTTTCGAACTGGAGTTGGCTGACGGCGGTCGGGGCCGCGCCGATCCTGCTCGCCTTCGTCCCGTGTCTGGCCATGTGCGCGCTCGGTTTCTGCATGCGCGGCGGCGGTGCGGGCGCGTGCAAGACCCGCGGCAGTGCATCAGTCAGGCCAGGAGTGCCTGACGTTACCCCTCAGCGTTCTGGAGAACTCTGAGATCCAAAACCGAGAAAGGAAACCGACCATGCGCAATACACTCAAGACCCTGACCGTTGTCGGCGGCCTGTTCGCCGCGACATCCCTTGCCTTCGCTGACGAGCAACAGCCGCAGCAGCCGAAGGAACGGATGCCGGGAATGATGCAGGACGAAAACGGGATGTCCGGCATGATGGGCATGATGCAGATGATGCAGCAGATGGGTCCGATGATGGAGGAATGCCGCGAGATGATGGCGGCCATGACGGACCACATGAAATCGGGCCCGCACGCGCCCGACTCTCGCGACGGCTGATTGTAATGGCCCGCCCGGGCATTCTGCGCGGGCGGGCGCATTCCGAGGTGATCCGATGACTTCGTTCACATCCTCGAGGTTGGCCCGCATTCGGTATGCGCTCTGGGGTCTCGCGGTCGTCGCCGCGCTCGTTCTTGCCGGCCTGTACATGACGAGGACGCCAGCGCCGCAGGAAAGCGGGCAGGCGACCCGAACCGGAGAAGCGGTCATCCGCTCCGAATTCACATTGACTGACCACACCGGCAAGCGCGTAACCGAGGCCGAGTTTCTCGGACGCTGGCAGTTGGTGTTCTTCGGTTTCACCCATTGTCCCGATCTGTGTCCCACGACACTGGCCTATATGGCGAGGGTTCTCGACATGCTCGGCGGCGACACCGCGGAAAGGGTCGCGGCCCTGTTCATTACGGTCGACCCCGGCCGGGATACGCCGGAAGCGTTGGCCGAATATGTCTCGGCGTTCCATCCCGGGCTCGTCGGCCTGACGGGCAGCGAGGCCGATATCGCCGCCGCGGCGAACGCCTTTCGCGTCTTCTATGAACGGATGGAGCAAGACAGCGCCCCGGACGGATATGTCATGGCGCATTCGGGCTACATCTACCTGATGACCCCCGACGGACAGTTCGAGACCGGATTCCGCGAAAGCGACCAGCTCCCGGAAGAGATGGCCCGGAAGATCCGGGACGCCATGGAAAGGTATGGAGAATGAGAACCGCCCTGCTGATCGCCTTGATCCTGGCGATGTCGCCACTGGCCGCAATGGCCGAGAATGCGGTCCGGATCATTGACCCGTGGGCACGCGCCACCATTCTCGCATCCCGTCCCGGCGTCGCCTATCTGACCATGGAGAGCGCCCGCGACGACCGGTTGGTGGCGGTCGAAAGCCCCGCCGCCGACAGGGTGATGATCCACGCCATTGAGAACAGCGACGATGTCAACCGGATGATGAACCTCGACGCGCTGGATTTGCCGGCGGGCGAACGGGTCGTCCTCGCTCCGGGCGGCGCGCATCTGATGCTGACGGGGCTGAAGAAACGGCTGACCGAAGGCACGCGATTTCCCCTCACCCTGAGATTCGAACGCGCCGGCGCGATCACGGTCTCTGTCCCGGTGCTCGGCGTCGGGGCCGGGGGTCCGGCGGAGGACATCCAATGAAAGCTCTCCTGATCTTCGGCCTTCTCGTCGTGGCCATGCCGGCTTTCGCCCATCATCCTGGTGAACGGTTGGACGAAGTGATGGCTACCAAGGAGCCGGCCTTCGAGCCGACTGACCAGCGGTCGGTCCCGGGCCTGGCGCTGACGGTTGAGCAGGGCCAAAGCCTGACGCTCCGCGACCTCGGGGACAGCATCGTTGTTCTGAGCTTCGCGCCTCGCGATTGCGGCGCTCCCTGTGCGGAGCAACAGGAAATCCTCGCCTCCGTGCAGGAGCAGGTGAACGTCACGCCCATGAAGCAGATGGTGACCTTTCTGACGATCCTTGATCGCCCCGACGCCAACGGTCCGTCATGGGACCGCGCAAACTGGCGATCAGCGTCGCCCTCGGACGAAACGGTGGCCGAAAGCGCTCGCCGCTTCACCGCACTGAGTGATCGGAGTCCATCGTTCCCGCTGGTTCACGTCATCGACAGGGGAGGCCGGCATGCCGGCCTGTTTCACGGAACCGCGTTCCGGCAGATCCATCTCGTCCTCTACATAAACGGCCTGACGAACGCGCCCCCGGTTGCCGACACGTCGGAACCCGACAGCTGGTGGGACAGGGTCATCGGGTTCTTCAAATGAACGGTTCCCGGACAGCGGGCGCGCACGTTCCTGCCAGCGCGCTCACATGGCTGACGGCTCTGAGACGTTACATGGGGTTCGTGGCGGCCGCGAACCTGATCTGGGAGTTCGCGCACATGCCGCTCTATACGCTGTGGGAAACCGGCTCCGCAGCAGAGATCGTTTTCGCCGCTGTTCATTGCACCGGCGGCGATATCCTCATCGCGCTCAGCGCCGTCATGCTGTCCTTGTTCCTGTTCGGGAACACAGGTTGGCCCGCCGAACGACGGGTTCAGGTTGTAGCGGGCGCTATCGCCTTCGGGCTTGCCTATACGATGTTCAGCGAGTGGCTGAACATCGAGGTGCGGGAAGCCTGGGCCTATCGCGAGTTGATGCCTGTGATCCCCGTTCTTGATGCGGGCCTCAGCCCGGTCCTGCAATGGATCGTGGTGCCGCTCGCCGGCTTCTGGTGGGCGCTCCGGATCAATACGGTTCCTGCTCGCGGAGAAGCAGAGGCATGACAGCCGAACTCAGTCTTGTCGGCCTGGTCGTGACCTTCCTGGCCGGAGCGATTTCGTTCCTTTCTCCCTGCGTTCTGCCGCTTGTGCCCGGCTACGTCTCCTACATCGCCGGCGGCACGGCCCGGATCTCCGCCTCGCCGGGCCCTCGGCGTTTTCCGTTCGCTGCAGTGGCGCTCAGCCTCTTCTTCGTGCTGGGGTTCTCGACGGTCTTCATCATCCTGGGCGCCAGCGCGACGGCGTTGGGTCAACTGATGCTCGGCTATCGCTACGAGCTGAACATCGTTGGCGGCACGGTGGTCATCGTTTTCGGGCTTTTCATGCTGGGTTTCGCCCGTTTCGGCGTGATGCAGCGGGATCTACGTATTCACCTGTCGATTCCCGGTGGCCGCCCGGTCGCTGCCTATGTCCTCGGTCTCGCATTCGCGTTCGGCTGGACGCCTTGCATCGGGCCGATTCTGGGCGCGATTCTGACGACAACAGCGGCGTCCGCGACGGTCTCCGAGGGCACGACCCTGCTTGCGGTCTACTCGGCCGGGCTTGGCGTGCCCTTCCTCCTGGCTGCGGCGTTCACCGAGCGACTGGCGCGGCGTCTGCGGCCCATCGGCCACCTGGGCCGCCGTCTGCATCAGGTCGCCGGGGTGATCCTGATCGTGATGGGCGTTGCGATGATCACCGACTATCTCTCTGCCTTCGCATTCTGGCTGCTCGACACCTTTCCGATCCTGGGACAGATCGGATAGCGAACGCCCGTGCGGGATACCTGGCGCTCGAAGCAGTTGCGAGAGTGATCGGACACTGCACGGTCCAGCTATCGCGGGGCCGGTTCAGTGATCGATCCGACATGATTATTCCGTCAGCGTCGCGAGATCGCAGATTCGAGTATCGACGCGAGTCACCTGCCGCGGATTTAATTGACGCTGGCGTCACTCTTTTTGCAAACGCCTGCACACAGTCGGATCGCATATTCCAGATATTTGAAGGTACGTAGATTTGCGAGGAATTTGCTGTTGCTGCAAAAGTTCATCGTTACATACTATCGATTCAGGAATGACCGAAAAAACTGGGTGATGTCCAATTGAACGGTCACGGGAGTAGAAAGGCATGTCCTTAATGAACAATCGGAATAATTCAGTCCAAGAGCAGGTCCAGCTGCGAAATTTGATGGAAATGACTGCGGAGATCGTGGCGGCCTATGTCGGCCATAATGCCGTCCCGGCCGACGAGGTACCAGAGCTCATCCGGCGTACCTATCTTGCCCTCAATGCGGCCGGTTCGGCGGCTGCGCCCGAACCTGCCGAACCGCAGAAGCCGGCAGTCCCGATCAAGCGCTCGGTTACGCCCGACCATCTGATCTGCCTCGAGGACGGCAAGAAGCTCAAGATGCTGAAGCGCTACCTCCGTACCAACTATGAAATGTCGCCGGAAGAGTATCGTGCGAAATGGAACCTGCCGCCGGACTATCCGATGGTCGCGCCAAATTACGCCCAGCGGCGCGCCGAGATGGCACAGTCGATCGGACTCGGCCGCAAGGGCCGCCAGGCCAGAGCCTCACGCTAGGCATCAGGCGGTCATGTTCGAGCAGGTCGTCATCCGATGAGGGGCCATTACATCCCGAAGATCGCGGTGCCTGTGTCGGTAGCGCTTCGGCGAGGCGTCATTATGAGGGGGGATGCCTTCGTACTGGCGACCGACCGTGTGCTCGACATGCTGAACGGACCGGCAGCATTTTTTCCGCTTCGCCTTGACGATGGCGGAATCCGGCTGGTCGCCAAGCGCGAAGTAAACTGGGTTTCGCCTTTGCGCGATTAGTTCCTATGGTCCTCTCTGCGAAGCGGGTCGGGCCGGCCGCGACCATCTTTGCGGTTGTCGCCCGGACCATTGCCAATGCGTGGTCGACAGCCAATCCATCGGCAGGAAGGCCGAAAATACGATACCTTGATCGCAATCTGTCCGCTCTTGCGGCGCCGTTTGGCGCGGCACTCGTTGTGCCGGTGGACACAAACAGCCGCCTTCGCCGTCATTCATTCGTTCATCAATCGGTAATTGTCGCCCACGCACTGTTACACTCGGGTTCTGGTCATTCCTTGTAGACAGCGATGCGAGGAGTCGGATGGTTTCAGGCGATATCGACGGGCTGGCGGGCCAATCCGGGGCCCCTGATGTTTCCGGCGAGCCGCGCTGGTCTGCGAATGCGCGTCGGGCATTGGGCATTGTCAGGGTGCATCTCGGTATGGACGTGGCCTATCTGTCTCGCATCGATGCCGGAGACCTGGTTCTCGAGGTGCTCGATAACCAATCGGCGAAGCTGCATCTCAAGGAAAACGATCGCTTCAGCCTTCAGGACACATACACCCCTTATATTCTGAGGCATGAGCTTCCGCCGATCATTCCGGACACGATCCGTGATCCGATCGCGGAGAAATTGGCCATAACCCGCGACATTCCGATCGGCTCGTTTGCCAGTTCGCCGATCACCTTCAGGGACGGCACGGTCTTTGGCCAGTTCTGCTGTGCCAGTATTCTGCCGAACCCCGGGCTGTCGGAGCAGGACCCGCGGATCCTCGCCCTGTTTGCGGAAATGGTGTCGCACGACATCGAAGCCGAACTCACGAAGAAGAGCACGATCGAACATCGCGAGGCGACGATACGCCGGATCATTGACGACAAGCGCTTTTCGTACGTCCATCAGGAGATCTGGGACGCCATCGACGGAACGCCGGTCGGCGCCGAATGTCTGGCCCGGATATCTGAGTTGCCAAGGCGATCGCCCGACCAATGGTTCAAGGAAGCCGAAATGCTCGGGATGGGCGCGCCGTTCGAGATGGCGACGCTCAGCAGCGCCCTCGACACACTCGTGAAGTTGCCGGCCCCGAGATACCTGTCGGTGAATGCGTCGCCTCACGCCATTCTCGATCCGGGTTTCGAAGCGCTGTTCGCACACATTCCGCTGGCGCGGATTGTCCTGGAGATTACCGAGCATCAGGTCGTCGAAAACTACCGGTCGATCGAGCGGGTGCTGCGTCCCCTGCGGCGGCGCGGTCTGCGGCTGGCGGTGGATGACGCCGGCGCCGGCTATGCGAGCCTTTCCCATATTCTCGAGCTGAGGCCCGATATCATCAAACTCGATGCGGCCCTTGTGCACAGGGCGGATTCCGACCGGGACAGACGGGCGCTCATCGACGCCCTGGTAACCTATGGCCAGAAGACGGGCATCGAGATGATCGCCGAAGGCGTCGAAACCAGGGCGGAGATGGAGGTGCTGAAAGCCTTGGGTATCCGTCTGATGCAGGGCTATTTCCTCTCACCTCCGGGCCTGCTCGGCAACTCGAGCGGATGCTTCGGATAACCGGTTCATTGGCTCACAGAACCAGCAACGGCCCCGATTGACGCGTTTGCGTCAGAGCCTTTTCGCATTGCAGACCCGCACCGCGTAGGACAGCGCCTCGAAGTACAGCAAATACCTCCGAAGCGTGTTGGCGGGGATTGCCCGGTTCGGCCGGTAGGCCGCCATTTCCGTGAACCGCCCGACCAGCGCCTGGGCCTCCTCGATCTGGTTCCGGTAGAGCTGGATGCGTTGCAGCGGAATGTGGCGGGCGGGCTGGTCCTGCGCATCCTGGACAAGCGCCAGGAGCGATGCGTAGCTCCGGCCGCGCTTGCGGCAGTCCAGATGAGGATCTTCGGTCGCGATGATATCGGGACCGAACTCGGCGACGAGCGTCCTGACCTTCGAGCGGAGTTCTGTCTCGCGGCCGGGCGCGGGGCGCCAGAGCTGCCAGTTCTTCAGTTTCCCTCCGACGAGGCAGACGGCGGCGATGCCGTCGGAGGAGACCGCGACGGCGATCAGCCGCTCCGGCCTAGCCGCCATGGATGCGCCGCTGACTGGCTTCCAATCTCTCGGCCAGAGCGGACAGCGTCTGCTGGCGGTTGAAGGTGCCCGCCCAGCGGCTGGGCGGCGCCGGCAGGGTCGGGAACCGCTCGCCAATCCGCACTTCGGCCTCACGGATCAGCGGGGCGTAGAGGCTGTCCATGGGACGGCCGTAGATCAGCGCCAGGGCGCACATGTCGAGCGGCAGAAGCTGGCGTTTGCCTTTTTCGATCTTGGAGACGCGGGAGGCATCGATACCGAGCAGATGGCCGCAATCGGCCTGGGTAAGGCCGGCTTGCCGGCGAGCGACACGGAGGTCGAGGGATAATTCGTTTTGCATGGTGTGAAAGAACTTAAATGAACGGCTAACCCGTCCATTCTAACCGCCGCCGCCCAACCCACATGACCCCGCCATGTGCGCAAATGGCGACTGGCGAAGGCTCGACCGCGAGAACAGAGACGGCGAAAGCGCGAGGGTGGAACCCTCGCGCCTCCGACCTCGCGGTGAACCTCCGCCGGTCCACCAGCGTCGGATCTCTTGTTCCTTCAGGCTAGCAAGCGAGCGACCCCTGTCCAGTCCCCGGCGCCTGCCATCCCGGCCCATCGCGCCCAGGCCGCCGCGCTCCGATATATACGGTCTCCGCCCGGCGGCGCCGACGCTGCCATCCCGCCGGTTATCCCCACCGCCCTGGGGCCATGATCCGTGTGCTCTGGACTCCCAGCCGGTTCCCCACCTTCGGCGGCCCCTTGGCCATCGACGCTGAAGACAGGCGGACCTCCGGTCCGAACCGGCCGCCGCGCCCGTTCGGGCCGGCGCGGCCAGGTTTGTCGGTTCCTCCGGCGCGGTGCGGCCGGCGCGCCCTTCTGGGCCCATCAGGGCGGCCCGCAACCTTGGCGCTGCGCGCCAGGTCCGCCGCTGCGCTCCGGCCCTTCGGGTGCGGCCCGCCCTTCTGCCGGGCCCTCCCGGGCGATCTCGCCGCCCACCCCGCCTGCCGGGGGAACGGGGCGAAGAAGGAGAGGGCCGTTGCCGATACCGCGACACCACAGGACCGCACCGAGCCGGTTGGATGGCCGGGGCGCTCTCCATGGGGTTCGTATGAGGCCGGATCATGAGGAGCTTCTTCGCCCCGGGGGTGGCTCGCGCGCTCTGCGCCGGTCGCTCGCCGTCACCTGTCGGGAGCGGGCCGGGGGCGCATCACCCAACCGCAAACGGAGACGACACCAAAATGGAACTGCAGCACATCCCGATCGAACAGCTCGAGGTCTCGAAGCTCAACATGCGCCATGGCCGGAAGCAGCCCGATATCGCCGACATCCTCCCCAGCGTCCGCGCCCATGGCGTCCTCCAGCCCCTGCTGGTGCGGCCCGCGAAGACGGACGGCCACTATGAGATCGTCGCGGGACGGCGGCGCTTCTTCGCGGCCCGGGCGGTCGCCGATGAAGCGGGCGGCATCGAGGCGCTGCCCTGTGCGGTCATGGCCGCGGGCGACGACGCGGAGGCGCTCGAGGCCTCGCTGATCGAGAACTTCGCCCGTCTCGCACCCGACGAGATGACCCAGTACGAGACCTTCGTCCGGCTCGGCAAGAACGGGCGGTCCGTTGCCGAGATCGCCGCCATGTTCGCGATCACGGAGCGGATGGTGGAGCGCCGCCTGGCTCTCGGCAATCTCGTGCCGCGCATCCGCACCGCCTATCGCGAGGACCGGATCGATGCGGCGACCGTCCGGTTGCTCACGATGGCGAGCGCCGCGCAGCAGAAGGCGTGGATGGCGCTCCTGGACGATCCGGAACAGATGGAGCCGCGCGGCCACCAGCTGCGCCAGTGGCTCTTCGGCGGCCAGTCCATCCCCGTTGAGGTCGCGCTGTTCGATCTCGATGAC
Source organism: Rhizobiales bacterium NRL2 (assembly GCA_001664005.1). Taxonomy (NCBI): domain Bacteria; kingdom Pseudomonadati; phylum Pseudomonadota; class Alphaproteobacteria; order Hyphomicrobiales; species Rhizobiales bacterium NRL2. The sequence continues at coordinate 2,705,009 of CP016093.1, read as the reverse complement.
TATCCGGGCGAGATCGTCACCGACCTCTTCGGCGAGGAGCGCTTCTTCGCCGATGCGGCGCTGTTCTGGGAACATCAGAACCGGGCCATCGCGGAAAAGCGCAACGCCCTGATCGAGGCGGGCTGGGCCGATGTCGTGGTGCTCGAGCCGGGCGACTACTTCCGGAACTGGGAGCATGAGGTGGTCGCAAAAGAGGACGGCGGCAAGGTCTTCATCGCCGTCTCCCGGCGCGGCGACGTGGAATGCCATGAGGGCTATCTCGGCCGCCGGGAGGCAGCGCGCCGCGCCCGTGCCGCAATGGTGGGCGAGGATGCCGAAGGCGCGACGGACACCGAAGCCGCCCGCCGTCCGGAGGCGACGCAGGCGATGCAGAACTATATCGATCTTCACCGCCATGCGGCGGTCCGGGCCGAGCTTCTGCAAAGGCCCGACGTGGCGCTGCGGCTTATCGTGGCGCACATGATCGCGTCCTCGGGCCACTGGCTGGTGCGGCCCGAGCCGCAGGCCTGCCGGGGCGAGGCCATTGCCGCCAGCATCGCCGGGAGCCGGGCGCAGCAGGCCTTTGAGAGCGAGCGCAAGGCGGTGCTCGAACTTCTGGGCCGCGATCCGGCGGCGGACCGCGATGTCGTCCGGCCCGGCCATGACGGCTACGGTACGGCGGAAGTGTTCGCCCATCTGCTCGAACTCGGCGAGGCTGAGCTCCTGCGCATCGCGGCCTTCGCCATGGCCGAAGCCCTCGCCGCCGGGAGCGCCATGGTCGAGGCTGCAGGCAACCATCTGGCCGTGGACATGAAGAAGCACTGGTCGGCGGATAGCGTCTTCGTCGACATGCTGCGGGACCGGGCGGTCGTTGACGCCATGCTGGCCGACATCGCCGGCGAGCGCGTGGCCGAGGCCAACCGCTCGGAGAAGCTGAAGACGCGGAAGGCGATCATCGGGGACTTCGCCGAAGGGACCAATGGCCGGGCGAAGGCCGAAGGCTGGCTGCCCGGCTGGCTGGCCTTCCCGGTCCGGACCGTGACCGAGACGGGCCGCCTGCAGACAGCCGACCTCTGGGCCAGGGTCGGCCATCTCTTCGAGACGACGGACGAGACCTGAACAACAAGGAAGCGGGCAGCCCCTGGGCCGCCCGCTTCCGCACTCCCGCTATGGGTCGCATGGCCCGGCACCAGCGCCGCTACTCCACCCGTTCGGCCCAGAGCCTGTGGGTACGCTCGCCGTTGAAGACGATGTGGCCTTCCAGGCGATTGCGCTCGGGATCGAAGCTGAGATGGTCCGTCCGGTCGAACTCGGTGTAGCGGAGCGTCACCTTGTTGCCCGCGACGTCTACCTTCGCCGGCATGTTGTACTCCGTCCGGTTCGTGTCGGCGTCGATGACCCGGATCATGGCGCGCTGGTCGGGGCCGGCCGGGTCGAAGCGGATCTCGTAAAGCTGCCCCCGCAACCACTCGCCGCGGTAAAGACCGTCCGAGAGCGCCACCTCCACCGGCGTCGGCTGATAGGCCGCGATCTCCTCTGCCGTGGGGCCGCAGGCGGCGAGAAGCACGCCGCCTGCGACAAGGACGAGGGCCGCGCGCCGGGTCATCATCCGGGACGGCCTCCCTGGCCCGCTCATTCGATCAGCTCCACATCGGGGCCGGACGGCTTCTCGAAGGCGACCAGCACCGTCTCGCGCGCGCCGCCCGGACCCTGGTAGTGGTTGGTGGTCCGCGCCCAGTCCGACTTGACGATCAGGCCGATCGAGGGCGCGTACCAGTAGGTCGCCTCGAAGCCGACATTGTTGCCCGGCCCGCTCTCGATGCGGAGTGTCTCGAAGGTCCCGGCCGGGACGGTGACCGTCTCTATCGCGGCCACCTCGAGAGACGGGGCGATGCCGGACCAGCTGTTGCCGCCGGCGACATCGTGGAAGGCGTAGGAGGGCCGCCACGACTTGCCGACGAAGAGCGGCCAGTCGTAATAGCCCGCATGAGGATCGATATAGGTCTTGACCGTCCCGTCCCGGTCCAGCGTCGCCGTCCAGGTGCGCGTCTCCCTGTCATAGAAGCTCGTCGTGCCGTCGTCGTTCTCCGAGCGGATGACCTCGCGGCCCTCGAAGATGTCGGTGCCGGTGACTGTCTGGGTGAAGGTGCGGACATTGCCGCCCTCGCTCCGGCGGAGCGTCATGGTGGTGCCGACCGGCAGGGGCTGCTTCTGGTAGAGCGTGGCTCCCTCGGGCGGCTCGGTGCTGCCGGTCACGCAGGCGCCCAGCACCAGCGCGGCGAGGAGGGCGATCGGCCCGATGACCTTGCTGCTTTGCCTGTTCATCTGTCTCAAGCCTCCGGTCCGCTGATCCGGTCGAACCGGCCGGTGGCCTCCGCCTCGGCGCGGTTGCCATGGCCCGGGCGGTGGTAGTGGCCCTTGAGCCAGCCGTCGGGCTGCATCTCGTAGGAAACGTCGGCGCCGCTGCCGAAGCGCTCGAGGGTGAGTGTCTCGCCTTCGATCTTGCCCTTGACGAAGTTGTGCCCGCCGCGGAACCGTCCCGGGTTGTCGCCCCAGGCGTAGATCGCATCGACCGAGCCATCGGGGCCGACGCGCGTCACCGCCAGCTTGCCGTCGAGGCTCTCGCCCCATGTGCCCTGCCAGATGCCGGCGAAGCGCGCATGTTCGGCGGACACACCGGGTCCGGGCGGCTGGACCGCCGCCGCTTCGGGCAGGGTGGCGGGCTTCGCCTCGCCGGTGGTCTTGCAGGCGGCGAGCGCCAGGCCCAGCATCAGCGCGGTTGCGGCCAGCCGGGGCAGGCGCATTCTGCGTCCCCTCATCGTGTCGTCTCCCTCTGTTCGTCGCGTGCCGCCGGGTGCTGTCCACAGGGCCGGCTTTGCACCACTATTGCCAATATTGTACGATGGTCATTGGCGGCCTGTTTTGCGGTTGCATTGGTGAATCCGCTTCGTTACGATTCCGGTTCCGGTGCGATAACCGACTGAAATATCGAGGCTTCACGTCTCATCGCCCGGAATTGGCAATTCCGTTGCAGAGCCGCCGCGGGCCCTCTAGGAGGGGGCCATCGCCAATTCAGACCTCACAATAATGGTGCATACGGATACATGGCTCATGCCCTCGGAAATGCGGCTCTATGACGATCGGAAGCGCCGCCTCTACATCAACGCCGCCGAGCGGGAGCGCTTCGTGGCGGCGGCGGGCGGCGCCCCGCCGGAGGTCCGGAGCTTCTGCCTGACGCTGCTCTATACCGGCTGCCGGCTCTCCGAGGCGCTCGAGCTGACGCCGGCCTCGGTGCAGCTCCAGGGCCGGGTGATCTCGTTCCGGACCCTGAAGAAACGCCGCCGGCACGTGATGCGCGAGGTGCCGATCCCGGCGGCTCTCGCCCGTCTGCTCGAGGAGACCCACGGGCTGGAAGGCGAGGGGGCCGGTCCCGGTCCGCTCTGGCGGCATGGCGCGGCGCCGCTCAACCGCTCCACCGGCTATCGCTGGATCAAGGCGGTGATGGCCCGGGCCGGCATCGAGGGCGCCCAGGCCTCGCCCAAGGGGTTGCGCCATGGCTATGGCATCCACGCCATCCGCATGGGCGTGCCGCTCAACATGCTGTCGAAATGGATGGGCCATGCGGCGCTCTCGACGACGGCGATCTACGCCAATGCCAGCGGCCGCGAGGAGCTCGAGATCGCCGACCGCATGTGGGGCTGAACGGGATACTAAGGAAAACCACCCGCCGATCGCTCGACGGGTGGTGGTGAGTTGGAACGACCATCAGTACTCGCTGGCGAGCATGATGGTGAGCACGCGCCGGGTGACGGACGGATCCGTCGGATCCGGCGACATCATCGTCATGGAGAGATCGTAGGTATCGATCTTCCAGAAGATCTTCCGGCCGTCCAGGTCGAAGGCGCCGAAATCGTGCTCGCCATACGGGTCGTTGTCGGCGGTGAAGTCGTCGAAGCGCTGGACCGCTTCGTACACCGCTCTGGCCTTGTCCGGGCCGAGTCCCTCGATGCCGGCGGTGATCAACACCTGGCCGGCGCCGCCGGCGCCGGTCCGGAAGCGGTCGTTCAGCTCCCGGATGCGGGCCGTCCGGGCCTCTTCCGTCTCATCGGTCGTATTGTTCGTCTGGTCATGGGTCATGGCAGCCTCCTTGTCGTCGCCCGGAGACGCCCGACCACTTCATCGGTCAGGCGCATCCGGGCGGCGGGAGGCCGCCCTGGACGGAATATGGCCAGGGGAGAACGTTGAGGGTGGTGGCCGGTTGGCGGAAGAACGCCGCTCTCCCCCGGGGCTCAGTCTCTCATCGATCGCGCTATCCCCATAACCCCGCCATCGGGCGAGGCGGCAGATGGCGGGGCCCACGGGAGAGCCGCTGGCGTGACATGCTGGAGCCAATGAACCCGCTCGATCGCCGCGTCACGCTGGGGGAGGCCCACCGCCGCTCGGGCCCGGCGCCCTTCGCGATGACGCTGGCCGACCGGCTGATGCACCTCTACGTCGTCGGCCAGACCGGGGCCGGCAAGTCGACGCTGATCGCCGAGCTCGCCAGGCAGGACGCCCGGGACGGCACGGGCTTCTGTCTCCTGGATCCCCATGGCGACCTGGCCGCCGAGCTGAGCCGGACGCTCGGGTCCGGCCATATCTACTGGGATGTCGCCGACCCGGCCTGTCCCTTCGGCTACAACCCGCTCACCCATGTGGCGGTCGAGCATCGCCCGCTCGTTGCTTCCAGCCTGATCGATACCCTCAAGAAACAATGGATCGACGCCTGGGGCGCGCGCATGGAGCATCTCTTGCGCTATGCGCTGCTGGCGCTGCTCGATCAGCCGGACGCGGATCTGAGAGACATCCTACCGCTCTTCATCGACAGCGCCGCGCGCGAGCGGATGGTCGCCAACATCACCGACGACCAGGTCAGGGAGTTCTGGACCGTGGAGTTCACCGCACTTCGCTACAAGGGTGCGGTCGACGGCGTCGCGCCCATCGCCAACAAGCTGGGCGCCTTCCTCTCGCATCCGCTGGTCCGCCGCGCCGTCTGCGAGCCCGATCAACCGCTCCGCTTCCGCCGGATCATGGACGAGGGCCAGCACCTCATCGTCAACCTCGCGACCGGCCGGCTCGGCGCCGATACGGCCAATGTGCTGGGCGGGCTGATCCTCTCGGGCTTCGCCCATGCCGGCTACAGCCGCGCGAGCCTGGCCTTCCGGGACCGGCGGCCGTTCATCGTCTATGCCGACGAGTTCCACGCCTTCTCGAGCACGGCGCTCGCCGACATGCTGCCGCAGCTCCGCAAATACGGCGTCGGCCTCGTTCTGGCGCATCAGTATCTGGATCAGCTCGAGCGGCCGCTGCTCTCCGCGATCCTGGGCAATGCCGGCAGCATGATGATCTTCCGCGTCGGCGCCGCCGATGCGCCGATCCTCGGCAACCAGCTGGGCGACGTGCACCCGCGCGATCTGATCGGCCTCGCCAACTTCGAGTGCTTCGCCCGGGTCATGGTCGAGGGCCGGCAGTCCAAGCCCTTCACCGTCTACACCCGGCGCCCCGGTTCACCGGCGGAACCCGCCCGCGGCGGAGACCTGTCGACACCGCCATCCGGTGCACAATAGGCAGATGAACAAGGAACCCCTCGATCCCCGCCTCGAAGCCTATCTGGCGCTCTGCCAGCGGATGTACGAGCGGATGCGCCGCGAAGGGTCCTGGCCTTGGAACGGCGAGGAAAATCACACCGAGAATGATAATAATTTAGACACTTAATCAATTCGACATATGAAGAAGTGCTTCGGCTATACCCGCGTTTCCAGCGTGAAGCAGGGGGAGGGCGTCTCGCTGGAAGCCCAACGCGAGGCGATCCAGGCCTTCGCCGATCGCCATGACATCGAGATCGTCGAGTGGTTCGAGGAGAAGGTGACGGCAGCCAAGGGCGGGCGCCCCACATTCAACCGTATGCTGAAACTCCTGAAGGCCCGAAAGGCCGAAGGCCTGGTGATTCACAAGATCGACCGCTCCGCGCGGAACTTCGCCGACTGGGCCAGGATTGGCGAACTCTCCGATACCGGCATCGACATCCACTTCGCCACCGAGAGCCTCGACTTCCGCTCGCGCGGCGGGCGGCTCACGGCCGATATCCAGGCCGTCATCGCCGCCGACTACATCCGCAACCTCCGCGACGAGACGATCAAGGGCATCGAGGGCCGCCTGAAACAGGGCCTGTACCCCTTCAAGGCGCCGATCGGCTATCTCAACAACGGTGGCGGCAAGCCCAAGACACCCGACCCGGGACGTGCGCACCACGTCCAGGACGCCTTCCGCCTCTATGCGACGGGGCAGTACTCGCTGATGTCCCTGCTCGCGGAGATGCAGCGGCGCGGCTTCCAGAGCGAAACCGGCCGGCCCATCAAGAAGCATGTCTTCGAGACGATGCTCTCCAATCCGTTCTATTGCGGGATCGTCCGGATAAAGGGTACTGGTGCCACCTATCAGGGAATCCACGAGCCGCTGATCTCCGTCGAGCTCTTCGAGCACGTGCAAGCGATCAAGGACAACAAGTGCGGCAAGAAGCTCACCCGGCGTGACCATCTCTTCCGTGGGTTATTCCGATGCGGCCATTGCGGCGGCGCGATGATCCCCGAACTGCAGAAAGGCCATGTCTACTACCGGTGCCACGCGCGCGCCTGCCCCACGAAATGCGTTCGCGAAGAAGCGATTGAAAAGGCGGTGCAAGACAGGCTCTCCTCGATCAGGTTGACGGACCAGGACATTGAGAAGGTCGTGGCCTGGTTCGAGAGCTATATCGCCGGTCTTCGCTCCGAGGAGGTTGTTGGCACTCTGGAGGCGCAGCTTGCCCAAATCGATCAACGGATGGATCGGCTCACCGATGCCTATGTCGACGGCATGATCGACCAGGACACCTTCCAGCGCCGCAGGGAACGCCTGATGTTCGATCGGCGCCGGCTCACGGAACAACGCGACAACCGGACCTCCGCGCTCCCGAACCCGGATCAACTGGCCCAGATACTCGAACTGGCGAAGAGCCTTCCTGCAACCTACGAAAGGGCCGATGGCGCCGGTAAGCGGCAGATCCTCGAAACAGCGACCTCGAACCGATCGGTCCGCGGGAAAGAGGTCGAGATAGAGCCCTCGGATTGGGTAGCCGAGGTCGAGAATCTAGCCTCCACCCCTTTTGGTGACCCAGTCCGGGGTACTTCTCGAACCGGGGAGGGTGCATCCCAGCACCTGTGCGAACGGCTCTCGAAGATCGGTATGAAGCTGCAGGTGCGAACATCATAGCTCGCATTTCGCGATCCGCCGCCGATCAGTCCCCGACGATTGGTCCGGGGTGCTTCAGGAACAGCTCGTCGATCCGCCGCATCAGCGCCAGACTCGAAGGGCTCTCGCCCTTCGGCGTGTAATAGAACGACGAGCGGCTGATCGACAGGATCTCGCATTGCCGGCTCAAGCTCAGGCCGGGAACGTCGCGGCGGACCATCGCCTTGCGTTCCACCCGGCTCATCGCTTGAGCCCTATGGCCAAAAAGCTTGTCCCCGACCTGATCGGGGATCCCGCTCCACCGTCAACTGGCCGATCTTCGCATGCAGCTCGTGGACCTCGGCCTCAACGTCCCGCCGAGCCTGGTCAGCGCCGTTCGAGAATACCTTGCCCAGGCCGTTCATCGCCTGGCGCTTCCACGTGCCGACCTGATTGGGGTGGACCTTGTGGCGCGCCGCGATCTCCTGGATCGCCTTGTCGCCCCGCAGCGCTTCCAGCGCCACCTTCGCCTTGAACTCAGGCGTGAACTTCCGTGGCTTCGCCATCTCGCATTCCTCCGTACCCGGCGGAATACACCTTAATTCCCCGTCCGATTTTCTAGGACCACCTCAAGGGACGCGATCCGCATATCTCTACACAGGCCAGCGCCGCATGACGGTGGCATCAACAGGCCAGATACATGGCCGCACCTCACCCGTCTGGATTCCGCTTGCTTCCTAGAGGGAATCCACACACAACGCGGATCAATTCAAACTGTGTCTTGCGGCGGGTTCACTCACCTTGTGGACGAGGGTGACTAATACCCGGACGGCATTGAGCGAAGCCAAACGCACCAAGAATTGAGCAACTCATTGACCATCACAGCCTGTCGTAGAATAATCCGAATCAGAGGGGGCAAGCATGGACGATTTAACCGGCGCCATTCGCCGCGCCCTAAGTTTAGCGGTTAGGGAGGCAATAGACCCTAACGCCGAGGAGCGGCTCTACGAACTTGACGCGAACATTTTTATCCGCGCGTTTAAGGCGGATTGGTATTACAGAAGTGGAATGTCATCCTATGGAAGTGAGCCAGATTTCGCTGACTTTGCGGGCTCATTTTTTATTCTTTCACAAAAAAATGCATCAGTTACCGATCTATTTTATAATGAAATAGAAGCTCTCGTTCGCGCTAATCTTAAAATACCACCTAAAAGACAGAAGTCTATTTGTATAGGAACCGACTATTATATAACCACTCTGCTAAGAAATGCAATAAATGAGATCGATTTTTTTAACAGAACGCACATTGAATCCAAATTTTCCGACAATTCATTGGATTTTATCGAACATTTTCGCGCAATATACGCCGATCTATTCAAGAACTCTATCATTATAGAGCCGTATTTTACATCGGTTTTGATACATATTCCGAATGTTCTGAAGTGCGACATGATTTCTGTCGTCGCAATGTCCGGTTATGCGCATTCGGCCGGTTTGCCTCTTTATATACGCAATGCAGAGAAAGCCGAGCAGCACGTTATAACTAAGCGTTTAGATGAGTTTTTAGCAAATTTGGAAGAAGGAAAAAAAATATTCTTTACCGCCTATGCTGAAGAGCTTTTCTCCGATGATGAAAAGGTAATGTCCCCGGCATCTGTTAGGAATGGCCTTGATGGCATACGACTTCATCTACGAAAACATTATATTGAAGGAACGCCATTGTTAGACTACGTTGCTTTTATACAAAATAGATTTCAAAACAAGATTTTCGTCCCCCAGGGGATAAAAAATTATAAAACAGAAAAAATTGAGAGTAAAACTGTCGACGATTGCACAATTTGGATGATCACCGATGGTGGTATTGCAGACAGTCAAGCTGGAATATACGAAATAAATACACGAGATAAGTATCTCATACTATATGCGCAGTATTTTCGAAACGCCAACCCATTGCATACCTTTAAGGAACGAAAATTAGGGTGGTGTGCGCCTATAACAATTCCGCATACCCTTTCAGGCGCACTAATTAATCTGGCGGGCTTGGATCAACATCAGAATGAGCAGTTTGTTTTTATCGATCCATTTTGTGGAACCGGAACAACAATATTAGATGCGGCAATTAGATATCCAGACGCATGTATATTAGGGTTCGACAGAAACCCGCTATTCCCCCGTCTTGTTCAAGATAACGCGCATTTTTTTTCCTACACACCGTCGGAAATATCTAATTTGGAAACGGATCTTCGAGCAATAGTTGCAAAGTTGGAGAATTATAGCCCCTCTTTTCTGGTGCCCTACGACGACTTATTGAATGCGCAAAAAACCAAGTTGGCAGGGCTCAAGGGCAAAAGTGCAACAGAGAAGTTTTTGCAAATAGTGATCTATATCTATAGCGGTATCATGAATTACGTTGACGTCAAAAGTTGTGAAAACAGTCAGAGAAAAGTCGCATCTGCAATAAAAAGAATGATGGATGAAGGGTTTGGCAACGATATCATGCAATTTTTAAATGATGATGACAAGTGTGATTTAAGAACAAGGTGCATTTTTTACATAGTATGGCGCGCCATTGCTCAAAAATGGATTAGTATTCAAATCAGCCAAGAAAATTTAGACCATGTCATTAAGGAGGAAATCAATAGAACAATATTAGAACTTGAAGATCATTACGAAAAGACAAGTCTTGTGGAAGATGTTCGGTGGCAAGGGGTCGTAAAGGGGGCATTTTCAGTGAGTAAAGGGGGGAGTTATTCGGCAATCTTAAAAGTTCAGAGTCAAAAATTTTATGAAATATTGAAAAAGATTCAAAATGTGAAGCCGGGTGACGTGAAACATATCGTGGAAAGTAAGAGGCCAGGGGTTTTCTTGTGCAAGGTTGATGATTCGCTCGATTTAATGCGCAACCTTGAAAGATCTGTAGACCATATTGTTTGCGATCCGCCTTACGGATATAATATTCAGGAAGGCGGCGCTGAGAAAATGGCTGAGTTTTTTAGAAACTTACTTCCTACATTGATTGGAAGTATAACAAATAATGGGAGTATTTCGATTGCGATTCCGCGTAGGGCCCGCAATGGCCGAACTATTCCTTTTCATCAAACCTTTGAGTGGCTGGATCTTGAGCTGAGGCGTCATTGCATGAATAGCGGTATTAGATTGAGAAATGAAATTCGTGCGGGAAATCGCCATGCTTTTTGGGATAGCGGAGAGCCAAACTACTGGCGGTCTACTTCTTCTTTGGACCGAAGTATTGTAAAATATGAAGTAGAATAGAGAATGGAGGCATCTATGACTGATCGTGAGCGTCAAAAGCTTGTGGATGAAATAGCCATGGACTTGAAATATGCGCCTCGTGTTCAGGCGGACCCGGATAGGCGGGTGTCGAAAGTGGGCTTGGAAGTTGAAGAGACACTTTCGAAAATGACCGCGATATTTTTGCGGCAGTTGCGCGAATAGAAAACTGGCCCCGGTTTAACTGGGGCTTTTTTTGTGGCGCGCTTGACGTCTCGAAAAACCTCACTCTCCTCGGGCGGATTTGATTCACAGCGGTGATGGCGAGGAGGGAGGTTGCGATGGCGAGACATCCTGGGTTTTTCGAGCTTGATGAACGGTATGCGGCGCACCCGATGGTGCAGTTTCTCCGCCGCGCGGAAAATGCGGCAAGGTTGGCCAAGCTGGCGGTTCTGTTACCTGAGATGTTACCTATTAAAAAATTGAGTGAGCGATCAATCTCATTAAGCTATTGAAAAAAATGGTGCCCAGGGGCGGATTCGAACCACCGACACGCGGATTTTCAGTCCACTGCTCTACCAACTGAGCTACCTGGGCCGGTACCGCCGGAGCCGTGTCGCACCGCCGGTCACGGAGGCTGCGTATAACGGAGGCCGTGGCGGCGCGCAAGGGGCTGATGCGCCGCGGGAGGCTTGATTAAGCGTGTCCGATTGATCATGTTGCGCGCCAACGATCGAATAGGGAACTTGGTGCGGAATGGCGAAAGAGGAACTTCTGGAGTTCGAGGGTCACGTGGTGGAACTGCTGCCCAACGCGATGTTCCGGGTGCAGCTCGAAAACGAACACGAGGTGCTGGCGCACACGTCCGGCAAGATGCGCAAGAACCGCATCCGTGTGCTGGCCGGCGACCGCGTGATGGTCGAGATGACGCCATATGACCTGAGCAAGGGCCGCATCACCTATCGCTTCAAATAGCGCGGCGGGAGCGGGACCGGCGTGCCGCGCCTGATCCTGGCCTCCGCCTCGCCGAGGCGGCGTGACCTGCTTCGCCAGATCGGCATCGTGCCCGACGGCATCGTTCCCGCCGACATCGACGAATCCCCTCATCGCGACGAGCCTCCCCATCGGCTGGCGCTCAGGCTGGCCGAGGAGAAGGCGCGCGCGGTCGCGCCGGCCCATGCCGGTGATTTCGTGCTGGCGGCGGATACCGTCGTCGGCTGCGGGCGGCGCATCCTGCCCAAGCCGGCTTCGGAAGCCGAGGCGCGGGGTTGTCTCGACCTGCTCTCGGGCCGCCGTCACCGTGTGACCACGGGGCTGGCTCTGGTCCGGCCGTCGGGCGAGATGTCCAGCCGTCGGGTCACCACGATCGTGACGTTCAAGCGACTGACCCGGGCCGAACGGGAAGCCTATATCGCCTCCGGCGAGTGGGAGGGGAAGGCCGGCGGCTACGCCATTCAGGGCATGGCCGACGTCTTCGTCCGACAGATCAACGGTTCATGGTCGAATGTGGTCGGCCTGCCGCTGCATGACTGCGCGGCGCTGCTCGCGGGCGCCGGCTATCCCGTCTGGAGCCGGCGCGATGGATAGAGGCCTCTTCATCGACCGGGGACCGCTGGAGACCCGGGTCGCGCTGATCGAACAGTCCCGCATCGCCGAGATTCACATCGAAAGCGCGGAGCCCGGGCCGGGCCGGCCGGGAGAGATTCGGAAGGGCCGCGTCACGCATGTCTCCGGTGAGCTGCAGGCGGCGACGGTAGACGCGGGCGAGGGGCTGAGCCTTTTCGTGCGTGCGGCGGATGCGCGGGTGCTGGCGGCCGACGACGCCGGCGCCAGGAAGCTGTCCATCGCGAAACTGGTGCGGCGCGGCCAGGATCTTCTGGTCCAGACCGGCCGTGAGGGACTCGACGGCAAGCAGGGCCGGGCCAGCGCCGACATCGCCCTGCACGGCCGCTATCTCAGTTTCCATCCGTTGCGCGAGGGCCTCGACTTCCCCAAGGCCGTCGCCGGTCTCGACCTGCGCGAGACGCTCGGTGCGGCGCTGACCGATGCGGGCGGTGCGGGCCGGATACTGGTGCACCCGGCGGCGTCGCAGGTCGAAATTGACGTGGTGCTGGCCGAGTTGCGCCGCCTCCGGGCCGAGTGGGTGCAGATCGAGGCGGCGCGGACGAAGGGACCGGCGCTGGTGCTTCCCGCGCCAGACCTGATCGAGCAGGCCTTCATTCGCCTTGCCGGCCCGTCGCCGGAGGCGATCCTGACGCCGGACCGCGGCCTGCTGGCGGAGTTGCGGCAGCGCGCCAAGGCGCTTGCGCCGGACCTCGCCGACCGGATCGAGCTCTGCGAGGCCTCGCGTTCGCTGGAACTTGATGACGAAATCGACGCCGCGCTTGCGCCGGAAGTCGTCTTGCCGGGCGGCGGACGGCTGACCATCGAGACGACACGGGCCATGACCACGGTCGATGTCGACGCGCCGGGCGATCCGGTGAAGGCCAACCTCGCCGCCGCCCGGGAACTGGCGCGGCAGCTTCGTCTGCGGCGCATCGGCGGCGTGGTCGCCGTGGACTTCATCTCGCTGCGCGGTGCGCCGGAACGCAAGAAGGTCGAGAAGGCGTTGCGCCAGGCGTTCCAGCGCGACCCGGCGCAGGTGGAGATCGGCGGAATCGACCGGTTTTCCATCCTGACGCTGACGCGCAGCCGGGACGCCGCGGCGCTTCTGACGCAACTCTGCGAAACGGCGCCGGCGCGGCAGCATCTGCGGCCCGAGGCCGCGCTGGCGCGGGTGCTTCGCCGGATCGAGGCGGAGCTGGCCGGCGTCGGCCCGGTGCCGGTGGCGCTGACGCTGTCGGCCGAACTACGGCCTGTCGTGGGCTCGCGCCTTGCCGGCGGGCTCGACGGACTCCTCGGCCGCCCGGTGCGGCTCGGCTATGACGCGCTGGCCGTTGACGAGTTCCGCCTCAGCCGCGAAAGATAACCTCATGTCACGCGTACCAACGAAAGACTGCCCGATCTGCGGCAAGCCGGCGAGCGAGGCGGCGCGGCCGTTCTGTTCGACGCGTTGCGCCAATGTCGATCTCAACCGCTGGCTGGGCGGCGATTACGTGCTGCCCGGCACCGAGCCCGCCGATCCGGAGGAGATCGTCGAACACATCGAACAGATCACGAAGCACTAGCCGCGCGTCAGCCGCCGGGGGAGGAAACCATGGGCGAATTCACCACCACCGAACAGGACGGTCATGTCCTGACCGTCACCATCAACCGGCCCGAGCGCATGAACGCGCTGCATCCGCCGGCGAATGCCGAGATGGGCGCGATCTTCGACATGTTCGAGGCCAATGACGACCTCTGGATCGCGATCGTCACCGGCGCCGGCGAGCGCGCCTTCTCCGCCGGCAACGACCTGGTCTACCAGGCCGAAGGCAATCCGAAATGGTACGCGCCGATGGGCTTCGGTGGACTGACCAGCCGCCACGACCGCAGGAAGCCGGTGATCGCCGCGGTCAACGGCGTCGCCATGGGCGGCGGCTTCGAGATCGCGCTGGCCTGCGACATCATCGTCGCCTCGGAGAATGCCCGCTTTGCGCTGCCGGAGCCGAAGGTGGGGCTCGCCGCGCTGGCCGGCGGCGTACATCGGCTGCCGCGGCAAATTCCGCTCAAGCAGGCCATGGGCATGATGCTGACCGGCCGCCACGTCCCGGCGGCGGAAGGCAAGGAACTTGGCTTCGTCACCGAGGTCGTGCCCCAGGGCGAAGCCCTGGCCGGCGCGAAGCGCTGGGCGGAGATGATGCTGGAATGCTCGCCGGTGTCGCTCCGGACCACGCTGGAAGTGGTGCGGCAGGGCCTGGAGCACGCCGACGTCGCCGACGCCATGCTGGACGACTATCCGGCTGTCGAGGCGCTGCGGAATTCCGAGGACTTCATCGAGGGGCCGAAGGCCTTCGCCGAGAAGCGCAAACCGAACTGGAAGGGCCGGTAGGCGTGAACGCCGCGGCCGAGCTGGCGGACTACGCCCGCGATGTCATCGCGCCGCAGGCCGGTGCGCTCATCCGTTCCGAGGACTTCCCCTGGCAGATCTGGCAGGAACTGGGCGAGGCCGGCTGGCTCGGTTTCGGCCTGGGGGACTGGGGCGGGATCGATGCCACGCCGGTGGAAATGTTCGATACCGCGGCCGCCTTCGCCGAGGCGGCGGAAGTGGTGGGCCTCTGCTCCTCCTGGATGGGCCATCACATGATCGCCGGCCGCGTCATTGCCGAGTTCGGCAGCGAGGCGCAGAAGGAAGAGTGGCTGCCCGACCTGGCGCAGGGGCGCATCTCTCCGTGCATCGCCATCTCCGAGCCCGGCGCGGGGGCGCATCCGAAGCATCTGAAGACCCGGGCCGAGCGGAGCGCCGAAGGATGGCGCCTGAATGGCGAGAAGGCCTGGCTGACAAACGGGCCGATCGCCGGCGTCTTCGTCGTCGTCGCGATCACCGGAGCAGTGAATGGCCGCAAGAGCTTCGGCGCGTTTCTTGTGCCGGAGGATGCGGAAGGGGTCACCCGTACAGAAGGGGTCAGGGTCGACTTCCTGAAGCCCTCCGGTCATTGCGGATTGAAGCTGGATAATGTCGAACTGCCCGGCGAGGCGCTGCTGGCGGAGGCCGGCGACGCGGTGGAAACCGTGCTGAAGCGTTTCCGCCGGGTCGAGGACTGCATGGGCCTCGCCATCAAGACCGGCGGCATGGCGGTCGAGCTGCGGCGTCTGGCGCCGCTGCTGGAGAAGGAACAGGCGGCGGCGCTTGGCGGACTGGCGGCCGACCGTGACCTCTATCACGCGGCGGCGCGTCAGCTCATGGCGGACTGCGGCGGCGACCCGGCGTCGCCCGAGCACGAGGCGCGGCTGCTCGCGCTGCGCCGGCTGGGGCGGCGGTTTCAGGAGGAGTTCAATGCCCTGCTTGAACCGGTTCGCGGCGGGGACGGATTTCTCGACCTGCTGGCCCGCGACATGACCGAAATGGGCAAGATCGCGGCCCGCGTCGATGCTGCGAAACTGGCGAAGCGCGGCGCGGCGATGACCGGGGCCGCGGGGTGAGCGCCGACGCCGGCCGTGTCGGCTGGCGCGAGGTCCTGCAGCCCGAATGGCTTCCGGCGCTGGCCGTCATGCTGGCCGGGATCCTGCTGCACTCCATGAACGTCATGCTGGTGGCGACCGTGCTGCCGAGCATCGTCGCCGATATCGGCGGCGCGCACCTGATCGCCTGGGCAATGACCGCCTTCATGGCGGCCTCCATCGTCGCCGCCACGTCGAGCGGCCTGATCAACCGCGCCGTCGGCCCGCGCGGCGGCTACCTGATCGGGGCGGCGATCTTCGCCCTGGGTTCGCTGGCCTGCGCGATGGCGCCGTCGATGATCGACGTGATCATGGGGCGCATCGTGCAGGGCTTCGGCGGGGGCATGGTCGCGGCGACCGCCTATGTGCTGGTGCGCAAGACCTTCCCGCAGCGGCTGTGGCCCCGGGTCTTCGCCATGCTCGCCAGCGTCTGGAGCATCTCCGTCCTGATCGGACCGCTGCTGGGCGGCGTCTTCGCCAATCTGGGGCACTGGCGCGGGGCGTTCCTGACGGTGGCTGGTATCTCTGCCGCGCTTGCCTGCCTGACATTCTTCGCCCTGCCGAGGCTCGCCGCCGGCGAAATGGACTGTCCGCGCCTGCCGGCGTTGCGGCTGCTGCTGCTGGTTCTGGCCATCGCGGCCATGTCGTTCGCCAGCGTCTTCGAAGCGCCGCCAGCCAAGGGCGCCATGATCGCGCTGGCGGGCGCGGCCTTCGTTCTCATGCTGCGGCGCGATCGGCGCGCGGCCGATCCGTTGCTGCCGTCGGACGCCTTCAGTCTCGCCACGGTCACGGGGACGGGGCTCTGGATCGCGCTGCTGGTCTCGGTGGTCTTCACCCAGATGCCGAGCTTCGTGCCGCTCTTCATCCAGCGCATCCATGGCGCGGATCCCCTGACTGCGGGCTATTTCGTGGCCTCCGCCTCGCTGTGCTGGACCACGGCCGCGATCGTGGTCTCGGGGCTTTCCGGACGCTGGCCGCTGCGCCTGATCCGCATCGGCCCCGTGATCATGCTGGTCGGCCTGTGCGCGCTGGCGCTGGCGATGCCGCGCGGTCCGCTGCTCCTCGTCCTGCCCGCGATCATGCTGATGGGGCTGGGCATGGGAACCTGCTGGGCCTTCATCGCCCAGACCGTCATGGCCAACGCGCGTCCCGGCGAGGAGGATATCGCGGCCTCCTCCGTGCCCACGGTGCAGCAGACCGGACTGGCGCTGGGCGCTGCATGGGCGGGGCTGGTCGCCAACGCCGCCGGCCTGGCGGACGGGGATACGCTGGCCGCCACCGCGCGGGCCGCGTTCTGGGTGCCCGTTGCGGCGGTGCCGATGATTCTCGGTGCGGCGCTGATGGGGTGGCGTCTGAAGTCCCTTGCCGCCGAATGACGCAGCCATGCGCGAAGGCGGCTTTCGCCGTCCGCCCGGGCGGGCTATGACGGGCCCCGCAGATGACACGATGGCGGAAGGGGAGTGTTCGTGAGCGCAGAGTGGCAGGAAAAGCTGTCGGACCCGTCGAAGATCGACAAGGCGTTCGACCAGCTGGGATACATCTCCAACGACCGGATCGCGACCGCCGTGTTCCTGGCGCAGCAGCTTACCAAGCCGATCCTGGTCGAGGGTCCGCCCGGCGTCGGCAAGACCGAGCTGGCGATCGCGACCTCGGAGATGCTCGACATCCCGCTGATCCGCCTGCAGTGCTATGAGGGGCTGGACGAGGCCAAGGCGCTCTACGAGTGGAAATACGGCAAGCAGCTCCTCTACACCCAGGTGCTGAAGGAGAAGCTGGGCGACGTCATGCAGGGCGCGAAATCGCTGCCCGAGGCGATGGGCCAGCTCCACAGCTTCTCCGACGTCTTCTTCAGCCACGACTTCCTCGAGCCCAGGCCGCTGCTGAAGGCGCTGGAGGCGGAGAACGGCGCAGTCCTGCTGATCGACGAGATCGACAAGTCGGACTACGAGTTCGAGGCCTATCTGCTGGAGATCCTGTCCGCCTACCAGATCAGCGTGCCCGAGATCGGCGTGATCAAGGCGAAGATCCCGCCGATCGTCTTCCTGACGTCCAACAACACCCGGGAGATGGGCGACGCGCTGAAGCGCCGCTGCCTGCACCTCTACATCCCGTTCCCCGACGAGAAGATGGAGCGCCGCATCGTCGCCGCCCGCGTCCCGGCGGCCGCCGAATCGCTCCGCAAGCAGCTCGTGGCCTTCGTGCACGCCCTTCGGGCCGAGGAACTGAAGAAGGTGCCGGCGATCAGCGAGACCATCGACTGGGCGCGGACGCTGCTGCTGCTCAACGTCAGCGAACTCGACGTCGAGACCGTGCGCCGGACGATCAACGTGCTGCTGAAGTTCCAGGAAGACGTCGAAGCCGTCGACCGCCAGCTCTACAAGTTCGTCAAGCAGGCGAAAGAGGCGGTTTAGAGCGTTACGCTAGTTGATATAATTACTGGGCGTCCTGGGGCTTGACCCCAGGACCCAGTTCTTTGGTTCACTGGGCCCTTGGATCGAGTCCAAGGGCGACAGGTTTGAGTGGCTCTATCAAACATTGGAGCTACAGGCGCACAGGACCTCGGATCAAAGCTTGCCTCGGACAGGATCCGCGGCCCGAGGGCGACAATGTCGAGCGGTTCAATCAACACTGGAACGCTCTACGGTTCCACCCCGCCCATGGCGCAGATCATCTTCCAGGCGTCCTCGGGGATCGGCATGACCGAGAGCCGCGACTGCTTGATCAGCGGCAGGTCGGCGAGCCGTTCGTCGCTCCTGATGTCGGCCAGCGTCACCGGTGTCTCGAAGGGCTTCACGGCCTTGACGTCGACCATGCCGAAGCGGCCTTTCGGGTCGGTATGGTCCGGGTAGTACTCCCGGATCACCTCGACAATGCCGACGATTCGCTTCTCGTTCACCGAGTGGTAGAAGAAGCCCCGGTCGCCGACCTTCATGGCCTTCATGTTGTTGGAGGCCTGGTAGTTCCGCACGCCGTCCCAGTGCTCGCCCTTGTCGCCGCGAGCGACCTGGTCGTCCCAGCCCCAGGTCCCGGGTTCCGACTTCAACAGCCAGTAGTTCATCAGCCGCCGCTCTTTTCCTGGATCATCCTGATGATGCCGGAGAAATCCTTGCCGCCCTGGTTCATGGCTTCGGCGAAGCGCTCGTAGAGCGCCATCGCCTCGTGGCCCATGTGGGTGTCGACGCCGGACTGTTCCGCCGCCTGCTGGGAGAGCCGCAGATCCTTCAGCATGTTCTCCGCCGAGAAGCCGGGCTGGTAGTCCCGGTTGGCGGGGCTGGTCGGCACCGGGCCGGGGACCGGGCAGTAGACGTTGATCGACCAGCAATAGCCCGACGAGGTCGAGACGATGTCGAAGAAGGTCTGGGCGTCGAGGCCCAGCTTCTCGGCCAGGGTGAAGGCCTCGCCCGCGGCCAGCATGGAGATACCCAGCACCATGTTGTTGCAGATCTTGGCGACCTGGCCGTTGCCGGCGCCCCCGGCGTGAACGATCTTGCCGCCCATCACGTCGAGGATCGGTTTCGCCTTCTCGAAGGCCGCATCCGAACCGCCGCACATGAAGGTCAGGGTGCCGCCCTCGGCGCCGCCGACGCCGCCGGAGACCGGCGCGTCGATCATCATCATGCCGGCGTCCTGGGCGACCTTCGCCACGTCGCGCGCGGTGGCGACGTCGATGGTCGACGAATCGATGAACAGCGTGCCTTCCTCGGCCGCCTGGATCAGGCCGTCCTCGCCCAGATAGACCGCCCGGACATGTTCGCCCTTGGGCAGCATGGTGATGACGATTTCCTTCCGGTCGACGGCGTCCGTCGCCGAACTGGCGGCCTTGCCGCCGGCGCCCACCACCTTGTCCACGGCGGCGCTGGAGAGATCGTAGCAGGTCACCTCATGGCCGGCCTTGATGAGATTGATGGCCATCGGGCCGCCCATGTTGCCGACGCCGACAAATCCGATCTTCGCCATGATCGCTTCCTCCCCTGAAACGCCTGAACCTTGCGGGGCTCAATAAAGCCGATCGCGGTAGGCCTGCTCAAGCAGCTTCTCGGATTCCGCCTCGTCGATCTCCATGCCCACCTGGTCGGCGATCATGCGCGACAGGGTGGGGATGGCGCCCTTCTCCGGGCGGTGGTCGTCGTCCCACAGCTTCGAGCGGATGATGCACTTGGCGCAGTGCAGGAAGGTCTGCTCGACGTGGATGACGATGGCCGTGATCGGCGTCTTGCCGTTCACCGCCATGGCCGCCAGCAGCTCCGGGTCGGTGGAGATCTCGGCCTTGCCGTTGACGCGGAGCGTCTCGCGGACGCCGGGGATCATGAAGATCGCCGCGACGTTCGGGTTCTCCAGGATGTTCTGCAGCGTGTCGATGCGGTTGTTCCCGGGCCGGTCGGGGATGGCGATGGTGTTGTCGTCGATGACATGCACGAAACCCGGCGCGTCGCCCTTCGGGCTGACGTCGGCGGTGCCGTCGCCCGCGGCGCTGGACAGCACCAGAAAGGGCGAGTGCGCGATGAAGTTACGCGCGTGCTTCTCCAGCTTCGGGATCGCCTTCTGCGCGGCGCGCGGGCTGACCTTGCCGTAGACGGTGCGGAGTTCCTCGACGGAGTTGATGGTGTGCTGGGTCATGACGGGCGCTCCGGGATGGAGGTGTTCAACGGGCGATCTTGCGGGCCTTCGGCAGGATCAGCGCCGACAACGCGACGCCGCCCGCGGCCGCGGCGAGGATGTAGAACAGGGCGTCGAAGCCGAAGGCCTCGTGCACGCCGCCGACCAGCGACGGCACCGCCGCCGCCACCAGCAGCGCGATGACGAACTTCACCGCGAAGACGCGGCCGCGCCAGGCGGCCCTGGTGTGGCGGGTCACGATCGTGTCGTGGATCGGCACCTCGCCCAGAATCAGCAGCAGCGCGGCGAAGCCGACGAAGATCGCCGGCAGGTCGAACAGTACCGCGACGCCGGCCAGCGCCGGCACCTGCAGCAGTGCGATCAGGAACAGGATGCGCCGCGCGGGGAAGCGGTCGACCAGATGGCCGACGACGATCTGCGCGAAGCTGGCGATGCCGACGATCAGGGCGACGATGACGCCGATATTGGCCAGGTCGGTGGTCAGGCTGGCCAGCCGCTCGGCGTAGAGCTTGGGCAGGGCGATGGCGACCGAATGGAAGACGATGCCGCCGAACAGGATCGTCAGCGTCAGCGCGAAGGCGACGCGCAGCAGCACGGCCTTCGTCAGGTCGCTGTCGTGAGGGTCGGCGACCTG
Source organism: Rhizobiales bacterium NRL2 (assembly GCA_001664005.1). NCBI lineage: Bacteria > Pseudomonadati > Pseudomonadota > Alphaproteobacteria > Hyphomicrobiales > Rhizobiales bacterium NRL2. The sequence continues at coordinate 2,684,224 of CP016093.1, read as the reverse complement.
CGGCTTCGCCGTCTTCGGCCGGCGCGCGCTGTCGCGGCAGAAGACGATGTAGGCGAGGCCAGTCAGCACGGCGACGATGCCGGGGACGATGAACGCCGTGCGCCAGTCCGCGGTCTGCACCAGATAGCCGGCGACCAGCGGCGCAGCGGCCACGCCCATGTTGCCCCAGACGCCGTTGATGCCCAGCGCCTTGCCGACCTTCTCGCGGCCGTCGACGACCATGGCGATGCCGACGGGATGGTAGATCGAGGCGAACAGGCCGATGGCGCCGAGGCCGAGGGCGATCTGCCAGCTCGACTCCGCGAAGCCGGTGAGGATCGAGGCGGCGCCGATGCCGATGAAGAAAACCGTGATCATGCCCTGGCGCGACCAGCGGTCGGCCAGCCAGCCGGCGGGCAGCGATCCCAGGCCGAACAGCACGAAGGCAGGCGTCGCCAGCTTCAGCAACTCGCCATAGCTCATGCCGTCCATGCCGACGAGGGCCACCACGACGGTGGCGAAGATCAGCATGAACATGTGGTCGTAGAGATGGCCCAGGTTCAGGAAGAAGAACCCGATCCTGTCCCGCGTCTTCTCGGACGCGCCCGATGCCGGTGCTGCCGCGATCTCGCTCATGGTCTGACCATATATCGCGTTTCCCGTCGCCCGACCACTTGCGCGTGTGTCCGGCATGGGGGGCATGCCGTTACCGCCACCGTTTCGCCATTCATTGCCCGGCTCATCGGCAGAAGGCGCGCGTGCCGGCCGAGCCATCCCACGCGCGCCGACCGGTCACTTCTTCTCCGGCTCCGGCAATACCGAGCGGATGTGCAGTTCGCGGAGCTGCTTCGGCGAGACCTCGGCCGGCGCCCCCATCATCAGGTCCTCGGCCTGCTGGTTCATGGGGAAGGCCACGATCTCGCGCAGGTTCGGCTCGTCCAGGATCAGCATGACGATGCGGTCGACGCCCGGCGCGATGCCGCCATGGGGCGGGGCGCCATAGCGCAGTGCGTTGAGCATCCCCGAGAAATCCTTCTCCACCTGCTCGGCCTGGTAGCCGGCGATTTCGAAGGCCTTCAGCATGATGTCGGGGCGGTGGTTCCGGATCGCGCCCGAGGAGAGTTCCACGCCATTGCAGACCACGTCGTACTGGAACGCCTTGATCTCGAGCGGGTCCATGCTCTCCAGCGCCTCCATGCCGCCCTGGGGCATGGAGAAGGGATTGTGGGAGAACTCGACCTTCTTCTCGTCCTCGTCCCATTCGAACATCGGGAAGTCGACGATCCAGCAGAACCTGAACTGCTCACGCTCCAGCAACTCGAGCTGGTCGCCGAGCCGGACGCGCGCCTTGCCGGCCAGATTCGCCGCGCCGTCAGCCCTGTCGGCGGCGAAGAACACCGCGTCGCCGGCGGACAGGCCGCATTCGGTCCTGATCCGCTCGACGCGTTCCTCGTCCAGGTTCTTGGCGATGGGGCCGCGTGGGCCGTCCTCGCCATAGATGATGTAGCCCAGACCCCCGGCGCCTTCCGATCGCGCCCAGTCGTTCATCTGGTCGAAGAAGGAGCGGGGCTTCACCGCCGCGCCGGGCGCGGGGATGGCGCGCACGACCGAGCCCTTGTCGACCGCCTTGGCGAACAGCCCGAAGCCCGAGCCGCGGAAGGCCTCGGTGACGTCGCGGATGTCCATGCTCTCCGGCAGGCGCAGGTCCGGCTTGTCGGAGCCGTATTTCAGCATTGCCTCGGCATAGGGGATGCGCGGAAAGGGCTTGGTGGTCACCGGCCATTCCGAGAAGGCCTCAAAGGTGCCTGTCAGCACCGGCTCGATGGCCTGGAAGACGTCCTCCTGCTCGACGAAGCTCATTTCCACGTCGAGCTGGTAGAACTCGCCGGGGGACCGGTCGGCGCGGGCGTCCTCGTCGCGGAAGCAGGGCGCGATCTGGAAATAGCGGTCGAAGCCGGAGATCATCAGCAGCTGCTTGAACTGCTGCGGCGCCTGGGGCAGGGCGTAGAACTTGCCCGGATGCAGCCGGCTCGGCACCAGGAAGTCGCGTGCGCCCTCGGGGCTGGAGGCCGTGAGAATCGGCGTCTGGAACTCGAAGAAGCCGCCTTCCGTCATCCGTCGGCGGATGTCGGCGATGATCTTGGCGCGCATGGTCACGTTGCGGTGCATGCGGTCGCGGCGCAGGTCCAGGAAGCGGTAGCGGAGGCGGATGTCCTCCGGATATTCCTGGTCGCCGAAGACCGGCATGGGCAGATCGCCGGTCGCGCTCTGCACCTCGACGTCCTGGATACGGACCTCGATGTCGCCGGTCGGCAGGTCGGGATTCCGCGTGTCGTCGGAGCGCAGCACCACCTTGCCGGTGATCGTGATGACGCTCTCCGAGCGCGCGTTGTCAACGGTCTCGAAGCCCGGCTCGCCGCTCTCGATCACGCACTGGGTGCGGCCATAATGGTCGCGCAGGTCCACGAACAGCAGGTTGCCGTGATCGCGCTTGCGGTGGATCCATCCCGACAGGCGGACCGTTTCGGTCTCGTTGGCGCGGCGGAGCTCGCCGCAAGTGTGGCTGCGATAGGCGTGCATGTTCTCGACCATGATCGGGAGTGGGCTGGCAATGTGGACGGGAACGAACAGCCGCCGGGGGGCCTTGTCAAGATCAACACTACATGGCCCGCCGCCGAATGTGGTAGAGGCTGGGCCAAATGAAGATCATCACCGATACCGAGGCGCTCCGCGCCTATGTCGAGGAACTGGAGGGACAGCCCTTCGTCGCCATCGACACCGAATTCATCCGCGAAAGCACCTACTGGCCGAATCTCTGTCTGGTGCAGCTTGCCGGGCCGGCGGACGAAGGCGTCATCGTGGACCCGCTGGCGAAGGGCATCGACCTGAAGCCGCTCTATGACCTGCTCTATGACGAGCGGATCGTGAAGGTGTTTCACGCCGCGCGTCAGGACATCGAGATATTCGTCCACGAGGGCGGGGAGACGCCGACGCCGCTGTTCGACACCCAGGTGGCGGCGATGGTCATGGGCTTCGGCGACTCGATTGCCTACGACGCGCTGGTCCAGCGCATGACGGGCGAGCGGATCGACAAGACCAGCCGCTTCACCGACTGGGCGCGCCGCCCGCTGAGTGACCGGCAACTTGAATACGCGCTCTCCGACGTGACCCATCTGCGCGTCGTCTACCGCAAGATGCAGGAGGAGCTGGCCCGCTCCGGACGGGCCAGCTGGGTCGCCGACGAGATGGCGACACTGGCGGCGAAAGAGACCTATATCGTCCAGCCGGAGGATGCCTGGCGGCGCCTCAAGGCGCGCTCCAACAAGCCGCGCTTCCTCGCCATGCTGAAGGCCCTGGCCGCCTGGCGGGAGCGGGAGGCGCAGCGCCGCAACCTACCGCGTAACAGGGTCGTACGCGACGAATCGATCATGGAGATTGCGGCCGATCCGCCGAAGGACGCCGAGAAGCTCGCCCATGTGCGCGGCCTGAACGCGAAGGTCGCGCACGGCCCCTTCGGCGAGGCCATCCTGGCGACGATCCAGGAAGTCCTGAAGCAGCCGAAGGAGCAATGGCCGCAGCTGCCCAGGTCGGAGCCGCCCGATCCGGCGCTGGCGCCGGTGATCGAGATGCTCAAGGTCCTGCTGAAGCGGCGCTGCGCCACGCACAACGTGGCCCAGAAGCTGGTCTGTCCCTCGGCTGAACTGGAGCGCATTGCCGCCGATGACGACGCCGACGTGCAGGCGCTGAAGGGCTGGCGGCGCGGCGTCTTCGGCGATGCGGCGCTGGACCTGAAACACGGCCGGATCGGTCTGGCCGTCCATGACGGCGAGGTCATCGAGATCACGCCGGCCCCGGACGGCTGGGGATGAACGAACTGGCGGCGCTGGCCGCCGGGTTTCTCACCGCCGACACGCTGATGCTGGCGCTGGCCGCGATGGCGGCGGGCTTCGTTCGGGGCTTCTCCGGTTTCGGGGCGGCGATGATCTTCGTGCCGCTGGCCAGCGTGATCGTCGATCCGCCCACGGCCGTGATCGCACTCTGGATCATGGACAATCTGGTCACCCTGCCGCTGGTGGTGCAGGGATTCAGGCACTGCGCCTGGGCCGAGATCCGGCCACTGTTCCTGGGCGCGGTGTTCGGCGCGCCGGCAGGCGTCTGGCTGCTCGCCAACGCGCCGGAGGATCCGCTGCGCTGGACCATCGCGGTGCTGGTGCTGGTCGCCGTGGCCGGCCTCGCCAGCGGCTACAGGCGCCGCAAGCCGCTCCACCGGGCCGGCGTCGTCGCCGTCGGCGCGGCCGCAGGCGTCGGCGGCGGCCTCGCCGGCCTGACGGGCCCCCCGGTGATCGTCTTCTGGGTCGGCAGCGAGACCGCGCCCGCCCAGGTGCGCATGAACACCTTCGCCTTCTTCGGCCTGACCGGGGTGCTCGCCGGTATCGCCCACCTCGTGGCCGGCCTGTTCACGCCGGAGCGGATCATGCTAGCCGCGCTCATCGCGCCGGCCTACGCGGTGGCGATCTATTCGGGCAGCGCCCTGTTCGGCTTCGCGTCCGAGCGTCTGTTTCGCGCCTTCGCGCTGACGCTCTGCACTGTCGCGGCGATATTCGTTCTGCCGGTCTGGCGCTGAGTCGCCGTCAGAGCGCCACGATCGCCTCGTCGGCGTCGAACAGCCCGGCCAGGCGCTTCAGCCGCGATTGCACGGATTCGCCGATCACCGCGATCTGCGGGGCGGGGCCCGCCAGGGTGATCCTGCGGTCCTTCAGCTCCAGCGAGAAGGCCGGAAGCAGGCCGGGCGCGCCGCCGGTCAGCGTCTGCGCCAGCCGCATCGCGCCGCCGATCCGTTCCGCCCGCATCACCTGATCGTCGGAGAGCAGCGTGCGGGCTTCATCCACCACGTCCCGTCCGGCCTTGTGGGAATAGCGCCGCAACATCGTCACCGCCAGAAAGGCGCGGTCGGCGTGGCTGACGGCCAGCAGCGGCGCGCGCAGCACGCGGCGGTAGGACTGGGTGGCGCGATAGTCGGGATGCGTTCGCCAGCCGACATCGCAGAGCAGACAGGCCGCCATCCTTAGCCGTGCTTCCCGGGCGGTCTCGCCGGCGAACAGATTGCCGGTCCAGTCGAAGATCTCCTTGCCGACCGCGGGGCTGAACCGCGCTTCGTGGCGCGCCAGCGCCTCCACGCCCGCCAGCAGCGGGTCGTTGTCGCGCGCTGCCTCGCTGAGGCATTCGAGATAGGCGCCTTCGCGGACGCCGTGGGCGCTGAAGACCAGCCGCGGCGGCGCCAGGCGGTCCACGATCGCCTCCAGCACGAGCGAGGCGGCGGGCAGCACCTGCAGGCGGCGGTTGGAAATGCCTTCGGCCCCGGCCAGGGATTCGGGGCTCTGCCGCGCAATCAGTCGGGCGATGGCGATGGCCCTGTCCGGGGTCATTTCGTAACCGTGGATGATGTTCAGCCCGTAATTGCGCATGCCGATATCGAGCTTGGCCACAGCGCGCCAGGTGCCGCCGACCAGATAGAGATCCTGGCCGGCGCAGCCCTCCAGCCAGTCGAGCCGGTCGAGATGGTGGTGCACGGCGCGCCGGATTGCCGCTGGCTGGAAACTGTCGGCGGGAAACTGCAGCGGCCCGACGGGCAGGGTCGCGCCTTCCAGTACCTTCCGGTCCCGGATCGGGGCGAGTTCGAGGCTGCTGCCGCCAAGGTCGCCGACGACGCCCTGGGCGTCGGGCAGTCCGAACAGAACGCCTAGACCGGCGAGATTGGCTTCTTCGGGGCCGGTCAGCACGCGCAGGTCGATTCCGGTCTCTCGGCGGGCGCGCTCCACGAACTCGGCCCCGTCGCGGGCGTCGCGCACGGCTGCGGTGGCGAAGGCGAAGACGCGCGAGGCGCCGGCGGCGCGGCTCATCCAGTCGAAGCGGCGCAGCGTCTTCAGCGCGTGATCCACGCCTTCCGGATTGAGGCGGCCGGTCTTGCCCAGCCCCTTGCCCAGAGAGCAGAAGGCGCGTTCGTTCAGCATGGCGAGCGGCGCACGTTCGCAGTCGCCGAATATCACCAGCCGGACGGAATTCGAGCCGACGTCGACGACGGCGATCCTGTCCGACTTTGATCTGGCGGTTATCGAGTCCGGCATGCGACTCCGTCAGTCGTCGTGGTCGTCCAGTTTGAGTTCCAGCGGCGCGCGGTCGCCGTCCATGGCCTTGCCCCGGCCCGACAGGCTGGGGTTGGTCATGAAGTATTCATGCGCGCTGAATCCCTCGCCGTCCACCGGAATGCGACGATATTCTCCATCCGGCAGCATCATCCAGCTCTGCAGGTCGTCCTTCAGATTGGCGACCATGATCTGTTCCAGCACCTGGGCGTGGACGGTCTCGTTCTTGATCGGCACGAAACTCTCCACCCGGCGGTAGAGGTTGCGCGGCATCCAGTCGGCGGAGGTGATGTAGACCTTGGCCTGGCGGCTGGGCAGTTCGGCGCCATTTCCGAAGGCGACGATGCGCGAATGCTCCAGGAAGCGGCCGATCATGCTGCGCACGCGGATGTTCTCCGACAGGCCCGGAACGCCCGGCCGGAGACAGCAGATGCCGCGGATGACCAGTTCCACCTCCACCCCGGCCTGGCTGGCGCGGTAGAGCGCATCGATGATGTCGGGGTCGACCAGGCTGTTCAGCTTGGCCCAGATGCAGCCCGGCCGGCCGGCCTTGGCGTGCTCGATCTCGCCCTCGATCTCGGCCAGCACCTTCGGCGCCAGGGTATGCGGCGAATAGGCGATCTCCTTCAGCCCCTCGGGTCGGGCATAGCCGGTGAGGAAGTTGAAGATGGCGCTCGCTTCCCTGCCGAGTTGCGGGTCCGCCGTGAAGTAGGAGAGGTCGGTGTAGATCTTCGCCGTAATCGGGTGGTAGTTGCCGGTGCCGAAATGGGAGTAGGTCCTGAGACCGTCCTTCTCCCGGCGCACTACCAGCGAGATCTTGGCGTGGGTCTTCAACTCCACGAAGCCGTAGACCACCTGAACGCCGGCGCGCTCCAGATCGCGGGCCCACTTGATGTTTCTGGCCTCGTCGAAGCGCGCCTTGAGCTCGACCATCGCGGTCACCGAGATGCCGGCCTCGGCGGCGGCGATCAGCGCCTGGACGATCGGCGAATTGTCGGAGGTCCGGTAGAGCGTCTGCTTGATCGCCAGCACGTTGGGATCCTCGGCCGCCTGGCGGAGGAACTGCACCACCACGTCGAAGCTCTCGAAAGGATGGTGGACGACGATGTCCTTGGAGCGGATGGCGGCGAAGCAGTCGCCGCCGAACTGGCGTATGCGCTCGGGGAAGCGCGCGTGATAGGGCTTGAACAGCAGATCGTGGCGTTCGTCGACGATCACCCTTCTGATGTCGGCCAGCGCCAGCATGCCCTCGACCACGACGATGTCCTGCGGCCGGGTGTCGGTCTCCTCGACCACCAGACGCTTGAGATGATCGTTCAGTCCGCCGGTGATCTGGAGACGCACGATGTGGCCGCGGCGGCGGCGGCGGAGGGCGGATTCATAGGTGCGGACCAGGTCCTCCGATTCCTCCTCCAGCTCGATGTCCGAATCGCGGATGGCGCGGATCTGGCCGCGGCTGACGATCTCGTAGCCCGGGAACAGCCGCGACATGTACATGGCGATAAGCTGGCTGACCGCGACGAAGCGGATGGAATCGCTGGGCAGCCGGACGAAGCGCGCGACGTGCTGGGGGATGGGCACGATCGCATCCAGCAGGCGTCCGTCGTCGGTGCGCTTCAGCTGGGCGATCATCGCCAGGCCCAGATTGGGGATGAAGGGAAAGGGGTGCGCGGGGTCGATGGCCAGCGGCGTGAGGACCGGCAGGATCTGGTCGAGGAAATGGCCGTCCAGCCATTCGCGTTCCGTCGCCGACAGTTCGTCGGCCTCGACGATGGCTATGCCGTTCTCGCGCAGTTCCTTCTGCAGCGCGCTCCAGTAGCTCTGCTGCTGGCGCATCAGCCGGCCGGCGAGGTCGTCGATCTTCTCCAGCTGCTGCGACGGCGTCAGCCCGTCCGGCGTCACCGTCTTCACGTCAGCCTGGACCATGTCCCAGAGGCCCGCGACGCGGACCATGAAGAACTCGTCGAGATTGGACGCCGAGATCGACAGGAAGCGGACCCGTTCCAGCAAGGGATGACGCGGGTTCTGGGATTCCTCCATCACGCGGGCGTTGAACTGCAGCCAGGACAGCTCGCGATTGATGAAGCGGCCGGGCGACGTCATGTCGATCGCCTCGATCGCCGGACTCGGCGGCTCGGGCGGCCGCTTCGTCGCTGTCGTCATGGCGGTATCGTTCATGTCGGGGCCCCGTATCTTCGCTGAGTGCTTATAGCAGTTCTCTTGAATCATTTTGACCGTCGCATGACAGTGTCTCCATGAAGACGCTGATGCTGCTGCGCCACGCCAAGTCCGCCTGGAGCAACCCCGCGCTCGGCGATCACGACCGGCCCCTGAACGAACGCGGCCGCAAGGCGGCGGACCGCATGGGCCGCTACATGGCGGAAGAGGGCCTCACACCCGATCTGGTCTGTTCCTCGACCGCGGCGCGGACGCGGGAAACCTGGCGGCGCCTGTCGGCGGCGGCGGCCTGGGATCACGCGCCCCGTTTCGAGCGATCGCTCTATCTCGGCGAGCCGCGCGACTATCTGAAGTTGCTCCACGTGCTGCCCGACCGCGTCGGCCGTGTGCTGATGCTGGGCCACAGTCCGGGGATCGAGATCCTCGCCCGTTCCCTGGCCGGAGACGGCGATCGGGCGGACATGGCGGCGCTGGCCGGGTCGTACCCGACCGGCGCCCTGACCGAGATCGTCTTCGATGACGGCTGGAGCGGTGTGCAGCCCGGCAGCGGCCGCCTGGAGCGTTTCGTCAGGCCACGGCTGCTGGAGTGATCAGGTCCGGAGCAGTTCGTTGATCGAGGTCTTCGCCCGTGTGCGCTCGTCGACGCGCTTGACGATCACGGCGCAATAGAGCGACGGCGTCGGCCGGCCGTCGATCACGGGGCCCGGCATGGCGCCGGGCACCACGACGGAGTAGGACGGCACGCGGCCGATATGGACCTCGCCGGTTTCCCGGTTCACGATCTTGGTGGATGCGCCGATATAGACGCCCATGGAGAGCACCGAGCCCTGTTCGACGATGACGCCTTCGGCGACTTCGGAACGGGCGCCGATGAAGCAGTTGTCCTCGATGATCACCGGATTCGCCTGCAGCGGCTCCAGCACGCCGCCGATGCCGGCGCCGCCCGAGATGTGACATTCCTTGCCGATCTGGGCACAGGAGCCGACCGTGGCCCAGGTGTCGACCATGGTGCCTTCGTCCACATAGGCGCCCAGATTGACGAAGCTCGGCATCAACACCACGCCCGGCGCGATATAGGCGGAACGGCGCACGATGCAGTTCGGCACGGCGCGGAAGCCGGCCTTGCGAAACTCGCCGTCGCCCCAGCCGGCGAACTTGCTGGGCACCTTGTCGAACCAGGTGGAATCGCCGCCTGGTCCGCCGGAAATCGGCGTCATGTCGTTGAGACGGAAGCTGAGCAGCACCGCCTTCTTCAGCCACTGGTTGACGACCCACTCGCCCGAGCGCTTCTCGGCGACGCGCGTCTCGCCCGAATCCAGGGCGTCGAGGGCCTGGTTGACCGCCTCGCGCAGTTCGCCGGTCGTGGCCGGGCCGATCCTGTCGCGGCTCTCCCAAGCCTGTTCGATCTTCTTTTCCAGCGCGTGCAGGCTCATGGTCGGCGGCCCTTCCCCTCGGATGACATCTCGGTCGAAGCGCGCGGACGATAGCCGCTCGCCGCCGCCTGTCAACACGGCTCAGCCCGCGCGGGGCAGCTTGCTGTCGGGGTTGTGGAACGCCGGGAAGCGATCCTTGACCGCCGGGCTGTACTCGGCCCAGGCGTGGCAGGTATTCAGGATCGGCGGTTTGACGCCGGGCCGGCCGTCGCCGCCCATGCTGTCCTTGATCGGCCAGATGGTCTGCATCGCGGCCGTCGCCATCTGCGGCAGCAGTTCGACGATATGGGTGCAGCCCAGGGTGCCGCCGATGCGTTCGCGCGCCTTGCGGTTGAAGCCGGGGCCGATCTTCAGGCCCGCCAGCGCGTCGAAGTTGGCGTTGACGTCCTTGCAGATGCCGTAGGGGGTGACCTCGGACCAGCTCTCGGCCTCGTGGATCAGGAAGTCGGTATCCACGGTCAGCCGCACCCACATCTTGTGGACCATACCGTCGGGCCGCCGCTCTTCCATCCGGCCATAGGCCTCGGGCTTGTGGTCGGAGATCACGCCCTCGATGTCCCAGAGGCCGTCCTCGCGCTCATAGCCGCGGATCTCGATGCCTCTCGTGTGCCGATGCTTGCGCCTGACAGGCTGGCTCAACGCCATGCGGGATACTCCTGATCTGACGGGGAAACCTTCGTGAGCGGCGGAAAATAGGTAGGGCGACTGCGCCGGTCCAGCCCGTGCGGCGCATGCCGACCATGCGGCGGACGTGCGAGGCCGGCGACATGGCATTCCGCCCGGGCGCCCCGGCGCGGACGTGCTATATCCGCCGCCGGTTTGCCATGGCCATCGGAAGGAGGGGACGCTGGAGCCGGCACTGGAGGGATTTGCGCTCGGCTTCGGCCTGATCCTCGCGATCGGGGCGCAGAATGCGTACGTGCTGCGTCAGGGGCTGAAGTGCCGCCATGTGCTGCTCATCGCCTCCATTTGCGCGCTGTCCGACGCCCTTCTGATCGGGGCGGGGGTGATGGGACTGGGCGCTCTGATCGGGCAGGCGCCGGAACTCGTCTGGTGGGTGACGCTGGGCGGAGCCGTGTTCCTGTTCGTCTATGGCGCGCTGGCGCTGGGCCGGGCGTTGCGTCCGGGCCGGCTGCTGCCCGCCGGGGGCGGGGAGACGTCGTGGCGCGCGGCCGCTGCCGCCACGCTCGCCTTCACCTTCCTGAACCCGCATGTCTATCTCGACACGGTCGTGCTGCTGGGCGGGATCGCGGCACGCCACGATGCGGAGGGACGGCTGTTGTTCTGGCTGGGCGGGGCCGCCGCCAGCGCCGTCTTCTTCTACGGGCTGGGATTTGGCGCGCGTCTTCTGGCGCCGCTGTTCGCGCGTGCGGCGGCGTGGCGCGTCTTCGATATCGTGATCGGGCTGGTGATGTGGGCGATCGCCGCCAGCCTGGCTTCGGATCTCTGAGGGATCAGGACTTGCGGAAGATCTGCGCCGCGCCCCAGCCGGCGAAGGCGGCGATGACCACCGCGAACAGGCCATAGAACAGCGGCCACTGGTGCGCGAACGAGAACAGCGCCCGCTCGATGCCCGACTTGTCGATCAGGATGGGACTGGTCTGGGCGCTGACCACGCTGCCGTCCTGGAACAGATAGACTTCCGTCGTGTAGGAGCCCACCGGCACGTTGGCGGGAAAGGCGATGGTGGACCGATACAGCCGGTCGAACAGGATGGTGACGCCGCTGGTGTCCTGGTGGAACAGGTTGTTCTGCTGGCGTAGCCGCTTGACGGCGGCGTCGAAGCCGGCCTCGGTGGCGCCGCCTTCGATGGACTCGACCCGGATGTTCTCGATGCCGATGCCGTGGCGGCGCAGCACCCGCTCGCTGGCGATATCCGTCAATGGCCGGTTCGAAACGACCGCGTAGAAGCCGGGCACGTTGCGGTAGGTGACCGCATCGGCATTCACCCAGACGCCGGCGATGCGCTCCTTGCGCCGCACGGTCAGTGATTGCGGCGGGCCCTTGATGACGATGACGACGTCGCCGGGCTGGTCCAGCGAGCCGAACAGCAAGAGTTCGGTCCCGGTGAAGCTGGAATCGATGCCGATTCGTCTGGAGGAGATGTCGGAGACCAGCGGTGACTGCGCTTCGGCGGCGAGACCGGTCAGCAGTCCGGCGAGCAGGATCAGACGGGCGATCAATGTCCTGCCTCCGCGCCAATGGCGATGCTGAACAGCTCCGACGGTACCGCGATCAGGTCATAGGCCAGCTTGCCGCAGACCAGCAGCACCATGGCGGCGAGGAGGAAGCGGAGCTGTTCGCCCTTCAGATAGAGGCCGACCCGCGTGCCGAACTGTGCGCCGATGACCGATCCCGTCAGCAAAAGGAGCGCCAGGACAACGTCCACGGTCTGGGTGTTGACGGAATGCAGGACAGTCACGGCGGCAGTGACGAAAGTGATCTGGAACAGCGACGTGCCGACCACCACGGCCGTGGGCATGCCCAGCAGGTAGATCATCGCCGGCACCATGATGAAGCCGCCGCCAACGCCCATGATGGCGGCGAGAATGCCGACCAGGCAGCCGATGACCAGCGGCGGCAGGGCGCTGATGTAGAGCTTGGAGCGCTTGAAACGCATCTTCAGCGGCAGGCCGTGGATCCAGTAGTGCTGACGCTTCTTGCGGCGCGCGCCGCCGCGCCGCTGGCGGAAGAGCGCCCTTGCGCTCTCGATGAACATCAGCGCGCCGATGATCCCCAGGAAGACCACGTAGCAGAGCTTGATCAGCAGGTCGCTCTGACCGAGCGTCTTCATCCAGGTGAAGATCACCGTGCCGATGACCGAGCCGACCAGGCCGCCGCACAGCAGCACCAGTCCCATCTTCACGTCGACGTTCCTGCGCCGCCAGTGGGCCAGGGCGCCGGAGACGCTGGCGGCCACGATCTGGTTCGCCTCGGTGGCCACGGCCACGGCCGGCGGGATGCCGAGGAACATCAGCAGCGGCGTCATCAGGAAGCCGCCGCCGACGCCGAACATGCCCGAGAGAAAGCCCACGCCCGCGCCAAGCCCGAGCAGCAGGAATATGCTGACGGAGATTTCGGCGATGGGGAGATAGATCTGCACGTCGGGTTCAGCGCCTCGTCGGGCCTGGAGGAACGCGCCGGCGCAGGCGGTCAGCCTCGGAACAGTTTTCCGATACCTGCTGCCCGACGTCCATTCCGTTCCTCTGTGAAATCCTGTCCCCTGGTGTCGGCGAGGCGCGCGAGTGTTCGCTCCAGCGGGCCGATCAGCTCCGCCGCGCGGCGCGCCTCCTCTGCCGAGCGGCGCACATCCTGCGCCAGAGCGGACAGATCGCGCAAGGTCCGGGACGTGTCGTCAACCGACTCCAGCGCTGGAAGCATGGCGCCGAGATACTCGTGGATCAGCAACCGCAGCCGGTCGAATTCTTCCTGCATCTCGGGGGAGAGACCCCCCGAAGGCGCCGGATCATTGAGCTCCACCACGGCGGTCATGGGCTCGTCCCCGGAAACGTCCGGATCGGGCGAACCGGCGGACGTGGCGTTGCGGTCAAGGAATTCGCGCGTCCGTTCGTCCAGCAGGACGCGGAAATCCGCCATGTCCGCCGCGGCGGCCGCGGTCGCGTTCTCGGTGGTGCCGTCCAGCTCCGCCAGCGCCGCTGCGCCAACGGCGCGGCTCAGCCATTCGGCAAGGGTCTGGCCGGATTGTCGCGCGGCCAGACGCGCGGCCTCCTGGATTTCGCTCTCGACGCCGCGGATGCGCCAGACGCTCCCGGTGTCGCCGTCTCGATTGTCTTCACCGCCGGTCATCCGCCCGACCGCAGGCCTTCGAGCACCTGCATCGTGACCTGTCCGGTCTCCGGCAGGCCCTGAGTCTCCTGCCATTGCCGGATCGCGTCGCGGGTGCGGGCGCCGATCAGGCCGTCTGGCTCGCCGGGGTCGTAGCCACGGTCGACCAGCAATTGCTGCAGTTCGCGGATCTGGTCGCGCCGCGTCAGGGTCTGGCCGCTGTCCGACGGCGCCGTTGCGGCGTTCTCGCCGCTGGCCGGCGTGAAGGCGTCGACACGGGCATCGACTTCCGTGCGCTGCTCCTGTGTCAGCAGGGGGATGACGCGGCGCACGTCGGCTTCGGCCGTCTCGTCGCCGGCCCTGGCGGCCAGGCGGAACCAGTAATAGGCCTGCTCGAAGTCGCGCGGGACCCCAAGGCCCCCTTCGTAGAGCACGCCCATGTTGTACTGCGCATCGACCAGGCCCTGTTCGGCCGCCTCGCGGAACCAGCGCGCGGCCTGGAAGTAGTCCGGCGTCCCCAGATCGTCCTGCGCGTAGACCTCGCCCAGATACTTCTGCGCGTCCGCATGCCCCGACCGGGCGGCGGCGTGCAGCCAGAGCTTGGCGAGATCAATGTCGCGCGGCACGCCCACCCCCTGACGGTACATCACACCCAGATTGGCCTGCGCGTCGACATGGCCCTGCTGGGCGGCGCGGTCGAACCAGTCCGCCGCCTCGCCATAGCTGACGTCGACGCCCACGCCATCGCGATAGCGGATGGCCATTTCGTACTGGGCCTCGGCATCGCCGTCGCGGGCGGCGGCAAGAACGGGGTCGACCTCGGATTCCTGCGGCGGCGCGGAAGCCGGCGCCGCCGGCTCTTCCGGCTTCACGGCGGCGAGGTCGGTCTCGCTGGTCTCCATCTGCAGCGGCGGATCGTCAGTCGCGGCGGATGACGCTGCCGGCGCGGCCCCGGATGCCGGTTCCGGAGAAGTGGTCTCAGGCGCACGCTCGGTCGCTGCGGGCACCGTCGCTTCACTCTCCGCCATTGGCGCCTCGGCGCCCGGTCCCTCGCCGCCGCCAGGCAGTTGGAACCGGCCGATGGCGGTCACGCCGTCATCCCAGAGCGCCTTGGCCCGCTCCGCGACCTGCTGGAAGGCCGGCGTGCCGACGAACCAGTAGCCGCCCAGCAGCAGCGCGAGGAAGATCACCGCTGCAACGAGATAACCCCTGCCGCGCCGGCGTGGGGGGTAGGGCGCAGGGGCCGGCGGTTCCCGTCTGTCGATGTCGATGGGCCGGTCGAGCCGCATTGCGCCTTCGCGGCGAGGGGCTGCCGGTTCTTCATGGTCCCGGCTATGGAAGCCGCCGTCGTCACCGAATGCGCCGACACCGCCAAGACCGCCTTCGTCGCGATCATCCGGCGGTGGCGTGCGCCCGGTCAGTGTGTCGCCGAGCAGCGATTCGACCGGCACCAGGCGCCGTGGCCGGTCGGGAGTCGCGTCATCGGGGATTTCCGTCGCCATGGCGGGTCCGCCATCGGAACGCGGCGGAACGGTTTCGATCGGATCGATTGCGGCCGTCGCTTCGGGTTCCGGCTCGACATCGGGTGCGATCTCCTCCCCCTCCTCCTCGTCGGGCGCCGCGTCCGGGTCGTCGAAGGGGGGCAGGTCATGGAAGAGAGGATCGCGGTTTTCATCGGACTCGTGCTTGGGCGCGATCCGTTCATCCTGACGGGCGGTCAGGTCGTGCAGCGCGGCCAGTTCGGGACTCGCTTCCGTCAGCGGCGCGTCCGCAGGCTCGTCCTCGGCTTCGGGCGCGGGCGGCTCGGGATCGGCGGCCTCGGCCTCGGCTTCACCGGTTGCAGATTCCGCGGCGTCGGCCAGGGGCGGCCGCGCATCGGATTCGGCCTGCGCCTGATCGCGCGCGCCGAGCCGGCCTTCGAGATCTCGGATGGCGTCGGTCACCGGAGCGAGCATCGCCGCAAATGCGGCGTCGCGGCCTGCCGGGCCGGTCTGACTGTCGCGTTCAGCGAGTTCCCGGCGGAGCGCGGCGAGTTCTTCGGCGAACTGGTCGGGGCGTGCGTCCTCGTCGCCGGGGGCCGGCAGGTCGCGGCTGCCGTCTTTCACCGCGGCCTCGACCTCGTCGATCTTGGCGGCGATGTTGACCATGCCGTTCATCAGCTTGCGGATGTCTTCCGCCTGCCGCTCGACGATCGCCTTGAGTTCGGCGGCCTCGCCGCCGGAGCCGGACGGAGCGTCCAGTCGCTCGGTGAGTTCCGTGACGGCGCGGCGGACATCTTCCAGTCCGGCGCGGTTTTCCGGTGCGCTGCCGATCCGTTGTTCCAGCCGGCTCAGCCCCTCCCGCAATGGCGTCAGGTCGGTCTGCTCGGAGGTCTTGCGGTCAAGTTCGTCGAGACGGCGCACGATCGTAAGCAGGCCACGTTCCAGCCGGGGCTGGTCGATCTGCTGTTCCGGCGCTGGTAGCGCCCGGGCCATACGGTCGACGCGTTCGCCGATATCGTCCAGCGCGGCCTCCAGCCGGGCAGCTTCGGGTATGGCCGAGCCGCCGGCGTCGCGCAACTGGTCGACGCGGCGCGCCAGTTCGGCGATCGCCCGCATCACCCGCGCGGTCTCCAGCGAACCGCCACCCTGCCCCGCCGGCGCCGGCGGGGCAGGCTTGTCGGCCTCGACAATCGCCCGGTTGAGCCATTGGCCGAGAGTCATACCTGCCGCCCTGGCTTTCGCCTTCGCGGTTTCGCGGGCGTCCACTTCGACTCCCTTGACGCTCCATGGCGCGCCAGCCTTCATCCTGGTGCTCCCTGCAACTGGACCGGGTAGAACCCTTGACTACCGATTCAATCAACTGGGCAATCCTAGGGGCATTCGTCCTTTGGGGGTAGGGCCTGATTTCCTGCGAAGACGCGGGGCCGTCGCGGCACGATCCGGGTACCTCGGCAGCGCTCGTCGGACGCTGCGGCACGGCCCGGGCCCGGGGCATTTCAGTTGCGCCCGCTGCACCTTTCTGGTTTAACCAATTGGCGAACAAGAAAAACAAGACAATCAAGGGTCCGCCGCGGCAAGTACGTTCTGTTGATGGCCTGTTAGGAGGGCGATCATGTCGCTGTTGTGCGAGTTGCTGCGGATTCACCCCCGTGCGCGTTTGACGTTCGTCAATGAATCGGGGACGTCGGGCGGAGATGTCCTGATCGGCAGTCCGCTGGACGACACGCTGTCCGGCCTGGGCGGCGATGACACCATCCAGGGCAATGACGGCAATGACCTGCTGACCGGCGGGGCCGACAACGACTTCGTGACCGGCAACGCAGGCGACGACACCTTCGTCGGCGGCCTGGGCGACGATACCTATCTGGGCGGCGCGGGCGTCAATCAGGTGGATTATTCCGCCCAGATCGCCCCGGTCACGGTGGATCTCGGTCTCGGCCTCGCCAGCGGCGCCGGCATAGGGTCGGATACGCTCGACGCCATCCAGAACGTGATCGGCGGGGCCGGCGGCGACACCATCGCCGGCAACGCCTCGGGCAATTTCATCGATGGCCGCGACGGCGACGACTCCCTCTCAGGCGGCGATGGTCTGGATACGCTGTTCGGTGGCGCGGGTGCGGACACGCTCGATGGCGGTACGGGCGGCGACCTGATCAATGCGGGCGAAGGCGGTGATCTGGTCTCTGGCGGCGACGGTCTGGACACGGTTTTCGGCAAGGACGGGGACGACACGATCGACGGCGGCCCCGGCGCGGATTCGCTGGCGGGCGAAATCGGCAACGATTCGATCGACGGCGGGGCGGATTCGGATGAGATCGCGGGCGGCGCGGGCCAGGACACGCTGAACGGCCAGGCCGGCAACGACATCCTGGTGGGTGGCGGCGACGACGACACGCTGCTGGGCGAGGCCGGTTTCGACCGGTTGTTCGGCCAGACCGGCGCGGACGTCCTTTTCGGCGGCTCGGAGAACGACCTTCTGGACGGCGGCAGCGGCGACGATCTGCTGGACGCCGGCGACGGCGACGATCTGGTGCGCAGCCGGGAGGGCTCCGACACCGTGTTCGCCGGTCAGGGCAACGACATCGTCTTTGGTGGCCAGGGCGGTGACAGTCTGGCTGGCGGCGATGGCGCCGATACGCTGCGCGGCGACCTGGGCAGCGACACAATCGGCGGCGCGGATACGCTGGAGGGCGGCGACGGCGACGACGATATCCAGGGCGGCCGCGGCAACGACCTGATCAGCGCCACGGGCGGCGCAAACCGGATGTTCGGCCAGGAGGGCGCGGACACGCTGTCGGGCGGCGTCGACGCCGACACGCTGGTGGGCGGCGCGGCCAACGACATTCTCGATGGTGGCGAAGGCGACGATCGTGTGGTCGGCGACGACGGCGACGATCTCGCCGCGGGCGGCCTCGGCAATGACGAGGTGGCCGGCGGCCGGGGCGCGGACACGCTGACCGGCGGCGACGGCATCGACACGGTGCGCGGCGGTGCCGACGACGACTCGATCTCCGGCGGCGCGGGCGCGGATCTGCTGGAAGGCGGTTCCGAGAACGACACCGTCGCCGGCGACGGCGGCAACGACACCATGCTGGGCGATTCCGGCGACGATCTGCTGGTCGGCGGGTCCGGCGCGGATTCGATGTTCGGCGGCTCCGGCGTCGACACGCTGCTTGGCGGTGACGACGGCGACACCATCGTCGGCGGCTTCGGCGGCGATTCCGTCGACGGCGAGGCGGGCAACGATTTCGTCTCGGGCGAACAAGGCAACGACCGGGTCTTCGGCGGCCTCGGTGACGACACCGTGGCCGGCAATGAGGGCGACGATACCCTGTTCGGCGGCGACGGCGCGGATTCCGTACTCGGCGGCGATGGCGACGATTCGGCCGAGGGCGGCATCGGCGCGGACACCATCCGTGGCGGTCTGGGGGCCGACCGCATCCTGGGGCAGGACGGCAATGACTCGCTCAACGGCGATCTCGGCGACGACACGGTCCTTGGCGGACTTGGAAACGATTCCATTCACGGCGAGGCCGGACGCGACCAGCTCTTCGGCGAGGCCGGCGCCGACACCATCCGCGGCCTCGACGACAACGATCTGATCCGCGGCGGGGATGACGCCGACCTGCTGTTCGGCAATGAAGGCAAGGACACGGTCAAGGGAGACGACGGCGACGACGTGATCGACGGCGGCGGCGGCATCGACCAGCTGTTCGGCGGCGTGGGCAACGACACCATCCTGGGCAATACCGGCAGCGATACGGTCGACGGCGGTCTGGGCGACGACAGCCTTTCGGGCAATGCCGGCAATGACATCATCCGCGGGCGAGAGGGCGGCGACAGCCTGTTCGGCGGCACCGAGTCCGACATCCTGGAGGGCGGCGAAGGCAGCGACAGCCTGGACGGCGGCTCCGACGACGACATCCTGCGCGGCGGCGACGACGCCGACACGCTGCTTGGCCAGGGCGGCAACGACATCGTCAACGGTGACGCCGGCAACGATCTGCTGTTCGGCGGCTCCGGCAATGACGACATGCGCGGCGGCCTGGGCGACGACACGCTGATCGGCGCGTCCGGCGCGGACCGTATGGCCGGCGGCGCGGGCATCGATGTCGCCGACTATTCCGGCTCGGCCGCAGGCGTGACCGTCAACCTGAACAACGGCAAGGGTTCGCGTTCCGACGCCGAGGGCGACGAGCTGCGCAAGATCGAGAACGTCATCGGCACCTCGCAGGTCGACACGCTGCAGGGCAACGCCGACGCCAACGTGCTCGACGGCGGCGCGGGCGCGGACAATCTGCGCGGCCTGGGCGGCGACGACACGCTGCTGGGCGGCCTGGGCAACGACACGCTGAAGGGCGGCGCCGGCGCCGACAGCCTGGACGGCGGCGCGGGGATCGATGTCGCCGACTATTCCGGCTCGGCCGGGCCCATCAGCGTCGACATCGGCCTCGGCCTCGCCACCGGCGGCGATGCCGACGGCGACACGCTGACCGCCATCGAGGGCGCGATCGGCACCACCGCAGACGACACGCTGATCGGCGATGCGGGCGCGAACTTCTTCCAGGGCGGCATCGGACAGGATTCCATCGTCGGCGCCGGCGGCGCGGACACCATCGACGGCGGCAACGGCAACGATACGCTGGAAGGTGGCGACGGCGCGGATTCGCTGACTGCGGGTAATGGCGACGACCTGATTGTCGACGGCGCGGGCAACGACACCATCTTCGGCGGCGCCAACGAGGATACCATCATCGGCGGCGCCGGCGCCGATGCCATCAACGGCGGCGGCGGCGTGGACCGGCTGGATTTCTCGGGATCCGCAGCGGGTGTGAATGTCGATCTGGGCCTCGGCGTCGGGACCGGCGGCGACGCGCAGGGCGACACCTACGTCAACATCGAGGACGTGGTCGGCACCGCCTTCGCCGACACGATCGTCGGCTCCAACGCGGCCAACAAGCTGTTCGGCCTGGCGGGTGCGGATTCGATCAGCGGCGCGGGCGACGCGGACCGCATCTTCGGCGGCGACGACAACGATACGCTATCGGGCAATGCCGGCGCGGACGTGATTCTGGCCGATGCCGGCAACGACCGCCTGTTCGGCGGCGACGCCGGTGACATCCTGAAGGGCGGCCTGGGCAACGACACCATGAACGGCGACGCCGGCGATGACCGCCTGGAGGGCGGCGACGGCGACGACACGGCGTTCGGCGGCGCGGACAACGACACCCTCGACGGCGGCGCCGGCGCGGACGGCCTGAACGGCGAGGCGGGCGACGACGTCATTCTGGGCGGCGCGGGTGTCGACAACCTGCTCGGTTCGACCGGCAACGACCTCATTTTCGGCGGTGAAGGCAACGATTCCATCCGCGGCGGCGACGACAACGATTCCGTTCTGGGCGACGCGGGCGACGACACCGTCCGCGGTGAACTGGGCGATGACGTGGTGCGCGGCGGCGCCGGCGCGGACGTGGTCGACGGCGACGCGGGCAACGACACCATGTTCGGTGACAGCGGCAACGACACCCTGACCGGCGACGAGGGCAATGACGTTCTGGACGGCGGCGATGACGACGACATCGTCTCCGGCCTGGCCGACAACGACACTTTGCGCGGCGGCGCGGGCAACGACGTGGTCAATGGCGGCGACGGGTCCGACCAGGCCCTGGGCGGCCTGGGTAACGACACGGTGCTCGGCGGCGCCGGCAATGACGCCGTCCTCGGCGAGGACGGGGACGATCAGGTGCAGGGCGGTGACGGCGACGACACCGTCAGCGGCGGCGCCGGCAACGACACGCTGAACGGCAATCTGGGTCTCGATCTTCTGAAGGGCGGGACAGGCGACGATTCGGCCATCGGCGGTGGTGGGGCCGACAAGATCCTGGGCGAGGATGGCGTCGACACCCTGCTGGGCGACGCGGGCGACGACACGATCTTCGGTGGCGCGGACGGCGACCTGCTGTTCGGCGGCGCCGACAATGACATCGTGCTGGGCGAGGCCGGGTCCGACACGCTGACCGGCGACCTGGGCGACGACACGCTGTCCGGCGGCGCCGGCGACGATGTGCTGCTGGGCGACGGCGGCGCGGACGTCATGAACGGTAATGACGGCGTCGACACGGTCGACTACTCCGCCGCCGGCGGCGCGCTGACGGTCAACCTGACGACCGGCATCGGTGATCGTTCGGATGCCACGGGCGACTTCTACGCCAATATCGAGAATGTCATCGGCGGCTTCGACGACGACATCATCACCGGCAATGCGCTGCAGAACTCGCTGTCGGGCGGCGGCGGCAACGACCTGATCTCGGCCGGTGCCGGGGACGACACGATCCGCGGCGGGCTGGGCGACGACAGCCTGGAGGGTGGGGCCGGCGCCGACATCCTGGACGGCGGCGATGGCAATGATTCCGCCGACTACCGCGGCTCCAACGCCGCGGTGAACGTGGATATCGCGCTTGGCGTCGCGACCGGCGGCCACGCCGCAGGCGACACGCTGATCTCCATCGAGAGCGCGGTCGGCACCAACGGTTTTGGCGATACGCTGACCGGCGACGCCAGCGCCAACAAGCTGGAAGGGCTGGGCGGCGACGATGTGCTGATCGGCAATGACGGCGATGACACCCTGGAAGGCGCGGGCGGCGACGACAGCCTGGACGGCGGTCTGGGCGCGGATGCGATCCTGGCCGGCAACGGCAATGACACGCTGATCGGCGGCGACGGCGGCGATTCGCTTGAGGCCGGCGAGGGCAACGACTTCGTGAGCGACGGCGCCGGCGATGACACGGTCCGCGCGGGCCAGGGCAACGATACGGTTGTCGCCGCGGCGGGCGCTGACGACCTGGACGGCGGCGACGGCATCGATCTGATCGACTATTCGGGTTCCGCGGCCGGTGTGACAGTGGACATGTCCGGTGGCGTCGGTTCCGGCGGCGATGCCCAGGGCGATACCGTCGTGGCGTTCGAGAACCTGATCGGGTCGAACTTCGACGACGTCGTGACCGGCAATGCCTCCGACAATCAGATCTTCGGCCTGGATGGGGCGGACAACCTGAGCGGCGCGGACGGCAACGACACGCTGGGTGGCGGCG
This sequence comes from Rhizobiales bacterium NRL2, assembly GCA_001664005.1. Lineage (NCBI taxonomy): Bacteria > Pseudomonadati > Pseudomonadota > Alphaproteobacteria > Hyphomicrobiales > Rhizobiales bacterium NRL2. The sequence goes on along the minus strand of CP016093.1, from coordinate 2,662,133 downwards.
CCGACAACGACACGCTTTCCGGCGCGGCCGGCGCGGACCAGATCGACGGCGGCGACGGCGACGACCAGACCTTCGGCGGCGACGGAGCGGACACGCTGACCGGCGGACTGGGCAACGACACGCTGCAGGGCCAGATCGGCGCCGATCTGCTGCTGGGCGACGAGGGTGCGGATCTCATTGTCGGCGGCGCGGACAACGACACCGCCAATGGCGGCGCGGGCGCCGACACGATCACCGGCGACGGCGGCGATGACAGCCTGAACGGCGGCGACGACGATGATCAATTGAACGGCGGCGATGGCCTCGACACCCTGCTGGGCGGCGCGGGGGTGGACTCGCTCCTCGGCGGGTCCGGCAATGACAGTCTGTTCGGCGGCGACGGCGATGACACGCTGCGCGGCGAGGAAGACGACGACCGCATCGACGGCGGCGCGGGCGCGGATGTTCTGGACGGCGGCGTTGGCGCCGACTCGGTCACGGGCGGGGCCGGGGCCGACACCATGCTGGGCGACGCCGGCGACGACACGCTGCGTGGCGGGCTGGACAATGACAGCATCGCCGGCGGCGGCGGCATCGACCGCCTGTTCGGCGAGGATGGCGACGACACGCTGATCGGCAATGACGGCGCGGATACCCTGGACGGCGGGACCGGCAACGATTCCCTGGATGGCGGCATCGGCAATGACGTGCTGGACGCCGATGGCGGCTTCGACACGGTGCGCGGCGGCGACGGCAACGACCTGATCCGTACCGGCGACGATGATGACCAGGCCTTCGGCGATGCGGGCAATGACACGATCGAGGCCGGCGCGGGCGCGGACAGTGTCCTGGGCGGCGCGGGCGACGATCGCATCGTCGGCGGCGACGGCGACGACACGCTGATCGGCGAGGACGGCCTGGACACGATCATCGGCGGGGCTGGCGCGGATTCCGTCAATGGCGGGCTGGGCGCCGACCTGATCACGACCGACACCGGCGCCGACACGGTGATCGGCGGCGACGGCGACGACACGGTGAATGCCGGCGACGACAACGACTTTGTCCAGGGCGGCGAGGGCGCGGATTCGCTGAACGGCGACTGTCACAACGACACGCTGGAGGGCAACAACGGCGCCGATACCCTGCTCGGCGATCATGGCGATGATTTCATCGACGGCGGCGCGGACGCGGATCTGATCGACGGCGGCGAGGGCCTGGACAGCCTGCTCGGCGGCACAGGGGACGACACGATCCTCGGCGGTTTCGACAACGACACGCTGCGTGGTCAGGGCGGCAATGATTCGATGGTCGGCGGCACCGGCGACGACCTGTTCGAGGGCGGCAACGGCGCCGATACCATGCGCGGCGGCCTCGGCAACGACACGCTGACCTACGAGAATTCCGCCGCCGGCGTGGTTGTCGATCTGGATACCGGTTTCGCCAATGGCGGCGAAGCCACGGGCGACATCTTCGACCGGATCGAGAATGTCATCGGATCGGCCTTCGATGATGTCCTGCGCGGCGACGGCTTCGCCAACCTGCTCTCGGGCCTGCTCGGCAACGACCTGATCGAGGGCCGCGCCGGCGCGGACACGCTGGACGGCGGCCTGGGCAATGACACGATTTCCTATGCCGGCTCCTCGGCGGCGGTGACCGTCAACATCGCACTCAACACGGCGTCCGGCGGCCACGCGGCGGGCGACCAGATCGCGGCTTTCGAGAACATCACCGGCTCGAACTTCAACGATACGCTGACCGGTACGGCCGGCGGCAACATCCTGCTGGGCGGCATCGGGGCCGATATCATCACCGCCGGCGACGGCAACGACACGCTGGGCGGCAATGCGGGCAATGACAGCCTGTTCGGCGGCGACGGCGACGACCTGCTGTTCGTGGGCCAGGGCGCGGACTCGGTGGTCGGCGGCGCGGGTTCGGATACGGTCGACTTCTCCGGCGAGACGTCGGGCGTCAGCTTCGACCTCTCCAACGGCGGCAACGATACGGTTTCCGGCATCGAGCAGGTGATCGGCTCGGCCTTCGCCGACACGCTGATCGGCAGCGCGGCGGGCGACACCCTGTTCGGCGGCGCGGGCGCAGACAGCATTGCGGCGGGCGACGGCGATGACACGGTCGACGCCGGTATCGGCGCCGACACGGTCGCCGGCGGCGCGGGCGCGAACGTGCTCGACGGCGGCGCGGGGCTGGATCTGCTGGACTTCTCCGGCGAAGCGGGCCCGGTCGACTTCGACACCGCGGATACGCTGGTCGGCGATGATACGGTTTCGAACTTCGAAGGCGCCATCGGCACAGCGGCGAATGACACGCTCACCGGCGGCGCAGAGGCCAACCGCTTCTTCGGCGGCGACGGTGCGGACACCATTGCCGCGGGCGGCGGCGACGACTTCCTGGCCGGTGACGGCGGGGCGGACACGCTAGACGGCGGCGACGGCGCCGACACGCTGGGCGGGGGCACGGGCGACGATACGCTGATCGGGGGCCTGGGCGACGACTTCATGGACGGCGGCGCGGGCGACGACCGCTTCGTCATCGCCGACGGCGACGGCAACGACACCATCGGCAACTTCACGCCGGGCGCGGGGACCATCGACGTGATCGACGTCCAGGGCGTCTCGGCGCTGAACGACTTCGCGGACGTGCTGGCGAACGCCACCGATAACGGTACCGACACGACCATAGACCTGGGCGGCGGCAACAGCCTGGTCCTGACCGGCGTGCTGGTCGGCCAGCTCGACGCCGACGACTTCGAATTCGGCGGCCCGAGCATCATCCAGGGGACCAATGGCGACGACATCCCGCTGAACGGGACGGCCGGCAACGACATCATCCAGGGACTCGACGGCAACGACTTCATCGTCGCCGGGGATGGCAACGACTCCGTCGACGGCGGTCTGCTGAACGATACGCTCCGCGGCGGCGCGGGCGCCGACAGTCTGGACGGCAATTCGGGTGAGGATTGCGCCGACTACTCGACCTCGGGCGAGGCGGTGGAGATCGATCTCGGCCTCGGCATCGCCAATGGCGGCGACGCCACGGGTGACACGCTCACCGCGATCGAGGGTGCGATCGGCTCGGCCTTCGCCGACACGCTGACCGGCGACACGCTGGACAACCACTTCTTCGGCCTGGCCGGCGCGGACAGCATTGTCGGCGGCGACGGCGCCGACACGCTGGATGGCGGCGACGACAACGATACGATCCGCGGCGGCGCGGGCGCCGATACCATCACCGGCGGCGCAGGCGCCGACACGCTCGACGCAGGTGCGGGCAACGACACGGTCGACGCTGGCGATGGCGACGACACCGTCGACGGCGGCGCGGATGACGACCTGATCGACGGCGGTTCCGGCTTCGACAGCCTGAGCGGCGGGGATGGCAACGACACGATCAACGGCGGCGCAGATGACGACACCATGGACGGCGGGGCGGATCTCGGCGCCGACAGCCTGAACGGCGGCGCGGGCGCGGACTCCATCGATGGCAATGGCGGCAGCGACACGCTGATCGGCGCGGCCGGGGCCGACATCCTGAACGGCGGTGACGGCGCCGACAGCCTGAACGGCGGCGACGATGACGATCTGCTGTTCGGCGGCGCCGGCAACGACACGATCTCGGCCGGGGCCGGCAACGACACCGTCGACGCCGGCGACGGCGACGACCGCGTGCTGGGGGGTTCCGAAGACGACACCATCGACGGCGGCCTCGGCAACGACACGCTGCGCGGCCAGTTCGGCAACGATACGATCAACGGCGGTGACGGCGACGACCTGATCCTGGGCGGCGGCAATCTGGACCTTCTCTTCGGCGGGGCCGGCAACGACACGATCAATGGCGACGATCCGGCGCTCGACACGCTGGTCGGCTTCGACACCATCTTCGGCGGCATCGGCGACGATCAGCTGAACGGCGCCGGCGGGCAGGACGTGCTGTTCGGCGGGGACGACAACGACTCGCTGCTGGGCGGGCTGGACAATGACAGCCTCGAGGGCGGCGACGGCCTCGACACCGTGCGCGGCGAGGAAGGCGACGACACGGTCCTCGGCAATGCGGGCGACGACGTGGTCGACGGCGGCCTCGGCAACGACCAGCTCTTCGGCGGCGCGGGCGACGACAGCATGTTCGGCGATGACGGCAACGACACGCTGAACGGCGGCTCCGGCGGCGGCGACAATGACACCCTGGCCGGCGAGGTCGGCGACGACCTGTTCGTCTTCGACAACGATCTCTGGGGCGACGACGTGATCGAGGACTTCACCGCGGGCGCCGCCACGGAGGACGTGATCGATCTGTCGGCGCTGGGCATCGGCTTCGGCGATCTGTCGATCCAGCAGACCGGCGGCGACACGGTGATCACCTTTAACGGGCAGTCGATCACCCTGCAGGGCGTCGTCTCCACGACACTCGACGAAACCGACGACTTCATCTTCTGACCGTCAGGGGAATGCGGCGAAGAAAAAGGGCGGCCGCCCGGAAGCGGCCGCCCTTCGTTCGTCGGGGCGTGGCTGGCGCCGGCCGTCAGCCGCCGGAGATGGTCACACCGCCGTCGACGGCGATGGTCTGACCCGTGAGGAAGCTGCCTTCCTTCGAGGCCATGTAGACGGCGAGACCGGCGATCTCCTCGGGCTGGCCGATGCGGTTCAGCGGGGCCTGGGCCTCGGAGCGGGCGCGGAACTCCGGATCCTCCCAGAGCGCGCGGGCGAAGTCGGTCTGGATCAGCCCCGGCGCGATGGCGTTGGCGCGGATGTTCGACTTGCCGTATTCCATGGCGATGTTGCGCACCATCTGCATGTCCGCCGCCTTGGAGATGGCATAGGCGCCGAGCACGCGGGAGCCGCGCAGGCCGCCGATCGACGAGACGATGATGATGGTGCCGTCCTTGCGCTCGATCATCTCCGGCAGCACCAGGTTGGCCAGCCAGTGATTGGACTTGATGTTGACGTCCATGATCTTGTCGAAGGCCGTGTCCGGAATTTCCAGCGAGGAGCCGTAGAACGGGTTGACCGCGGCGTTGCACACCAGCACGTCGACCTTGTCGAAGGCGTTGCGGGTCTCCGCGACCAGCATCTCGAGCTGTTCCTTGTAGGAGATGTTGCACGGAATGCCGACGGCGCGGCCGCCATGGGCGGCGTGATTGTCGTTGATATCCTGCGTCACCGCCTCGACGGCATCCGCCTTGCGGCTGGAGACGACCACGTTGGCCCCCTGCTTCGCGAAGGCCTCCGCGATGGCCTTGCCGATACCCTTGGTCGAACCGGTGACGATCGCGGTCTTGCCGCGCAGGTCGAACATCATGCGCTAACCCCTCCCTCTGGATGCGTTTCTTGTCAGATGATTGCCTAGATCAACCCGCCCAGCGGCGAGGACGGATCGGCGTATTTCTTCTTCGGCATGCGGCCGGCGAGATAGGCCATGCGGCCGGCCTCGACCGCGGCCTTCATGGCCCGGGCCATCAGGATCGGGTCCCCGGCCTCGGCGATGGCGGTGTTCATCAGCACGCCGTCGCAGCCCAGCTCCATGGCGATGGCCGCGTCGGAGGCCGTGCCGACGCCGGCGTCGACCAGCACCGGCACATTGGCCTGTTCGATGATCAGGCGGATATTGACCGGGTTCTGGATGCCCAGGCCCGAGCCGATCGGCGCGCCCAGCGGCATGATCGCACAGCAGCCCATGTCCTCCAGCCGCTTCGCCTGGATCGGGTCGTCGGAGCAATAGACCATGACCTCGAAGCCTTCCTTGAGCAGCATCTCGGCCGCGCGGACGGTTTCCGGCATGTCGGGGTAGAGCGTCTTCTGGTCGCCCAGGACCTCCAGCTTGACCAGGTCCCAGCCGCCGGCCTCGCGCGCCAGGCGGAGCGTGCGCACGGCATCCTCCGCCGTGAAGCACCCGGCGGTGTTGGGCAGGAAAGTGTATTTCTTCGGGTCGATGAAATCCACCAGCATGGGCTTGTCGGGATCGGTGAGGTTCACCCGGCGGACCGCGACGGTGATGATCTCCGCGCCCGACGCCTCCAGGGCGCGGGCGTTCTGCTCGTAGTCCTTGTACTTGCCGGTGCCGACCAGCAGACGCGAGGTGAAGGTGCGGCCGGCGACGGTGAAGCTGTCTTCGCCGCGCCGGCTGGCGGTATCTGCGCCGCCGCCGATGAAATGGACGATCTCGATCTGGTCGCCGTACTCCAGCGCCGTGCGGTGATAGGCGGAGCGGGGCACGATCTCCAGGTTGAGTTCGACCGCGATCTTGCGCGAATCGAGGCGCATCTGGCTCAGGAGGTCGAGGATCGTGATTCCCTCGTCGAAATCGCGCTCCTTGCCATTGACGGTAATCCGCATCTCAGCCGTTCCACTGCGTCTTTTCTGGTGAGGCCGTCCGTGGCGCGTCCGGCGCGCAGGCGACGGTTTCCCGTGATCGGTAAAGGCACTATAACCGCGCGGGCAATCAAGAAAAAAGGGGTGCGCGTCACGCATGTCCGAAACCTTGCTGATACTCAACGGACCGAACCTGAACCTGCTGGGCACGCGCCAGCCGGAGGTCTACGGCCGCGAGACACTGGCCGATATCGAAGGTTCCTGCCGGCAGATCGCCCAGGGCTTCGGCGTGCAGATCGATTTCCGGCAATCCAACCATGAAGGCGAACTTGTGGACTGGATCCACGAAGCCAAGGGGGGGGCGGACGGAATCATCATCAACCCGGCCGGCTACTCCCACACGTCGGTCGCGATACTGGACGCGTTGCTGGCGGTTGAGATTCCGACGATCGAGGTCCATCTCTCCAACATTCACCAGCGGGAGGACTTCAGACACCATTCCTGGGTGTCGAAGGCCGCGAAGGGGGTGATCTGCGGCTTCGGTTCGCTAGGCTATATACTTGCGATTCAGGCGCTGACCGCTGAACTGAAGGCGGCCAAACAACAGCAGATGGCGGGTTCATGACCAAACTGAACGTCGATATGGAAGCGCTGACCAAACTGGCGGCGCTGTTGAACGAGAGCGGTCTGACGGAGATCGAATGGGAAGAGGGCGACGTCAAGGTCCGCCTCGGCAAGTCGCCGGCGCCGGTCATGGCCGCCGCATCCCAGGCTCCGGCGGCCGCGCCCGCGATGGCGGGGCAGCCCGGAACGGAGGGCGGCCGTGAGGCCGAGACCGCGGGGACGAAGGTGCTCTCCCCGATGGTCGGCACCGTCTACACGGCGCCCGAACCGGGGGCCAGGCCCTTCGTTACGGTCGGCGATACGATCGAGAAGGGCCAGACCGTCATGATCGTCGAGGCGATGAAGACCATGAACCCGGTGCCCGCCCCGCTGTCCGGCAAGGTGGTTGCGGTTCTGGTCGAGAATGAACAGCCGGTCGAGTTCGAGCAGCCGCTGGTCGTGATCGAATAGGAACGGCCGGGCCATGTTCGAAAAGATTCTGATCGCGAATCGGGGCGAGATCGCGCTTCGCATCCACCGCGCCTGCCACGAGATGGGCATCAAGACGGTGGCGATCCACTCCACCGCGGACGCCGAGGCCATGCATGTGCGCCTGGCCGACGAATCCGTCTGCATCGGTCCGCCCAGCCCGAAGCTGAGCTATCTGAACATTCCCGCGATCATTTCGGCCGCCGAGATCACCGACGCCGACGCCATCCATCCGGGCTATGGCTTCCTCTCGGAAAACGCCCGCTTCGCCGAGATCGTCGAGGCGCACAACATCGCCTTCATCGGCCCGACGCCCGAGCATATTCGCCTGATGGGCGACAAGATCGCGGCCAAGACCTCGATGAAGGAACTCGGCGTGCCCGTGGTGCCGGGCTATGACGGCGCGCTGGAGGACATCGACAAGGCGCGCGCCATCGCCGCCGAGATCGGCTATCCGGTTCTGGTCAAGGCCGCGGCCGGCGGCGGTGGGCGCGGCATGCAGGTGATCCCGGACGCCGAGCGGCTGCCGGAGCTGCTCTCCCAGGCCAGGGCGGAAGCCATGCACGCCTTCGGCGACGACCGGATGTACATGGAGAAGTATCTCGGTCAGCCCCGGCATATCGAAGTGCAGGTCTTCGGCGACGGTCAGGGCCACGCGGTCCATCTGGGCGAGCGGGACTGCTCGCTCCAGCGCCGTCACCAGAAGGTTCTCGAGGAAGCGCCGTCGCCTGCGCTGAACGCCGCGCAGCGGGCCGATATCGGCGCCAAGGCGGCCAAGGCGGTCAGCGATCTCAACTACCGCGGCGCCGGGACCATCGAATTCCTCTACGAGGATGGCGAGTTCTTCTTCATCGAGATGAACACGCGCCTGCAGGTGGAGCATCCGGTGACCGAGGCGATCACCGGCATCGACCTGGTCCGCGAGCAGATTCGCGTCGCCTCCGGTGCGCCGCTGAGCTTCGCCCAGGACGACGTCGAGTTCACCGGCCATGCGGTCGAATGCCGGATCAACGCCGAGAACCACCGCACCTTTTCGCCGACGCCCGGCCGGGTCACGGACTACCATCCGCCGGGCGGCCTCGGCGTGCGCGTCGATTCCGGCCTCTATGACGGCTATTCGGTGCCGCCCTACTACGACAGCCTCATCGCCAAGCTGGTGGTCCACGGCCGGACGCGGAACGAATGCCTCATGCGGCTGCGCCGCTGTCTGGAGGAGTACGTCATCGGCGGCATCTCGACGACGATCCCGCTGCATATGGCCCTGGTGGACGACCAGGCGTTCATCGACGGCGCCTATGACATCCACTGGCTGGAACAGAACCTCGACAGACTGGTCGGTGGCTGACCGGCTGACACCGAACCTGCTGGTTCAGGCCTATTCGCGCGGCCTGTTCCCCATGGCCGAAACCCGGGACGATTCCCAGCTCTTCTGGGTCGATCCGGACGAGCGCGGGGTATTGCCGCTCGAAGGTTTCCATGTGCCGAAACGGTTGCGGAAGACGGTGCGGCAGGACCGCTTCAAGGTCACGGCGGATGTCGCCTTCGACGAGGTCATCCGCCAGTGCGGCGAGCTCAACTATACCCGCGGGCGGTTCGACAGCTGGATCAACTCGGAGATCGTGCGCGCTTATGGCGAACTGTTCCGCCTGGGTCTGGCGCACTCGGTGGAATGCTGGAGCGAGGGCCGGCTGGTCGGCGGACTCTACGGCGTGGCGATCCGCGCCGCCTTCTTCGGCGAGAGCATGTTCTCGATCGAGACCGATGCCTCCAAGGTCGCGCTGGTGCATCTGGTCGCGCGTCTGCGGGCCGGCGGCTACCGGCTGCTCGACAGCCAGTTCGTCAACGATCACCTGAAGCAGTTCGGCGTCGAGGCGGTGCCGCGGCACGCCTTCATGGTGCGGCTGAACGAAGCCCTGGCCGCCGAAGGCGATTTCGAGGCCGCCGGGCCGCGCATCGAGGGCGAACGGGCGCTGGACCTCGTGCTCAGAGGTCCATGAGGGCCAGCATCGAGCGGCCGAGGGGATCCTTCGGGTCGGTCACGTGATCGAGCAGCGTGAAGTGGTTGGCGCCCTCGGGGAGCATCACCTCGCGCTCGATGCCGAACATGTCGCGATAGTCGGTGGACTGGCGGATCCAGCCATCGGGCTCGGCGCCGCCGGCGGCGAGAAGAACGTCCACGTGGGGCAGGGGACGGAAGCCGGCCTGCAGCACGTTCATGCGGCGCGCCTGGGCGTCGTCCAGCCCGATCTCGGCGTTGATGGTGGTGCGCATGGCGACCGCCGGGTCGAAGACGCCGGAAAGCAGCGTCGCCGATTTGATAAGGTCGGCTTCCAGGCCGTCACCGGTCCAGTCGCGGGCGGCGGCGAGGGCCGAGAGATGCGCCCCCGCCGAGTGGCCGCTCAGGTGCACCCGAGCCGGATCCGCGCCGTAGTCGGCGGCGCGCTTTGCGGCGTGGGCAATCCCGCGCATCACCGAATCCGCCAGGCTCTGCAGCGTGACTTCCGGGCAGAGCGGATAGTTGATCAGCACGACGGTCGCGCCGGCGCCGTTGAACGGCTGGGCGACGAAGCTGTGCTCGTCCTTCGACAGCGCCCGCCAGTAGCCGCCGTGAATGAAGATGTGCATCGGACCGCCGACGATGCCGGGAAAGACGTCGTAGACCTCGCGCAGGTGGTCGCCATAGGCGATGTTTCGGCGCATATCGAGGTTGCGGCGCGCCTGGGCGGCCTTCTCCACGAAGCCGGCGAGCAGGTCCGCCGCGTCGGGCGCGGCCACGCGCGGATTGAAGTTCCGCTCCATTTCCTCGTCGGACCAGTCCTGCCAGTAGGTCATTGCATCCTCCCCTCAGGCGGCGTAGCAGCCGGCGCTCTTCGCCCGCAGCACCACCAGACTGTAGACGATGTCGATGGTCGGCGTCGGCAGTTCCAGCATGCGGCCCAGTTCGGCCACGGCGCCCAGGATCGGCTCGATCTCCATGGTCCGCCCGCCTTCCAGATCCTGCAGCATCGAGGTCTTGTGCGCGCCGACGGCCGAGGCGGCCTCGATCCGCTTGTCCACGGTCATGGGAAAACGCACGCCCAGCTTCTCGCCGATGGCCTGGGCCTCGGTCATCATCCCGGCGATGACCTCGCGCACGCCGGCGTCCCCGGCCATGCCTTCCAGGGTCGCCGCCGTCAACGCGGAAACCGGGTTGAAGCTGAGATTGCCCCAGAGCTTGGCCCAGATCTCGTTACGGAGATTGGGACGCACCGGCGCCTTCACGCCGGCGGCGATCAGTGTCTTCGACAGCGCCTGGATACGTTCCGACCGGCTGCCGTCGGGCTCTCCCAGCGCCAGGCGATCGCCATAGCCGAGTTTCACCACGCCGGGCTCCGGCACTTCCGCCGCCTGCCAGACGACGGAGCCGATGGCGCGTTCGGGGCCGATCTTTTCCCAGATCTCGCCGCCCGGATCGGCGCTTTCCAGCCGCCGGTTCTCGAACGGCCCTTCATGGCCGAAGAAGTACCACCAGGGCATGCCGTTCTGCGCCGTGACCACGGCCGTCTCGGGCCCCAGCAGCGGCTGCATCGCGTCGGCGACAGCGCGGACGCCATGGGCCTTCATGGTCAGCAGGACATAATCCTGCGGGCCGAGCTCCGACGGATCGTCGGTCACCGTCGGCCGCACGACGAATGCGTCTTCGGCGCTGATCAGCTTCAGGCCGTTGGCCTTCATGGCGGCCAGATGCGGCCCGCGGGCGATCAGGCTGACGTCGACGCCCTGACGCGCCAGCATCGCGCCGACATAGCCGCCGATCGCGCCGGCACCGTAGATGCATATCTTCATGGAAATACGCCCTCCCAGATGGAGCAACAGGGGGCGGGGTGGCGGTCCCTAGGGGAATCGAACCCCTGTTTCAAGAATGAAAATCTCGCGTCCTAACCACTAGACGAAGGGACCGCTGAACGGCCTCCGCATTTACCGGTCCCCACCGCCGAAATCAACTGCGATGAGCGGATTTTTCGCCGCACGGTCGCGCAGTTGGGCCTTACGCTACGTCCGCCGCGTCCTCGATCTGGAACTGCACGCGCGGACTGCCCTGCCAGTGGTCGATGCGCAGGTGGCCGGCCAGGTGAACGGGACGGTTGTCGCGGGCGCGGCCCAGAAGCGCGCGGCCCAGCGGTTCCTCGGCAGTACGGAAGGCGATGGCGCCGACCCAGCCCTTGCCGCGGCCGGCGATCTGGGCGCGCACGTGCTGGCCGCCGACAATGTCCGCCTTCACCAGCTGCGCTTCCGGAATCGCGATGCGGGGTTCCGGATTGCCCGACCCGTAGGGTCCGGCCCGCTGCAGTTCCTCAGCCAGTTCCAGGGTCACGCCGGAGGCGGCGATGGCGCCGTCGAGAACGAGCGCGCGGTCCTGGCGGGCCTTCTGGACCTGAGCGTCGAGCCGTTCGTGCATGAATTCGGCGAATGCCTCGATGCCGTCGGCGCGGACGGTGATGCCGGCCGCCATGCTGTGGCCGCCGCCATTGATCAGCAGGCCCGCCTGGCGCGCCGCGGTAACCGCCGCGCCGAGATCGACGCCCCGGATCGAGCGGCCCGAGCCCTTGGCGGTCTCGCCGTCGCGGGCGATGACGAAGGCGGGTCGGCCGGCGCGGTCCTTGACCCGGCTGGCGACGATGCCGATGACGCCGGGATGCCAGCCCTCGCCATCAAGGACCACCACGGCGCGGTTGTCCTGCCGGCCGGTGAGGGCGAAGGCTTCGTCGAGGACCGTCTGCTCGATCCGCCGGCGCTCGGCATTCAGCCGGTCCAGCTCGACGGCGATGCCGACAGCCTCCTCGCGGTCGTCGGTGGTCAGAAGGCGGACGCCGAGATCCGCGAGACCGACGCGCCCGCCGGCGTTGATGCGAGGCCCGATCAGAAAGCCCGCGTGGTAGGCGCCGGGCGGCCCGTTCATCCGCGCAATGTCGGAAAGCGCCGTCAGGCCCGTCTGCCGCCGCGAGGCGAGAACCTTCAGCCCCTGCGCCACCAGGGCGCGGTTGAGTCCCGTCAGCGGGACCACGTCGCAGACGGTGCCGACGGCGACGAGATCGAGGAACTGCAGCAGGTTGGGCTCCGGCCGTTCCCGGAACCAGCCCATGGAACGCAGGGTGCGGCTGACGGCGATCAGCAACAGGAAGGCGACGCCCACGGCGGCGAGATTGCCATGGCCACCGGTGCAGTCGAGCCGGTTCGGATTGACCACCGCCGCCGCCTTGGGCAAGCGGCTTTCCGCCAGGTGGTGATCGACGACAATGACGTTGATGCCCTGGTCGTGGGCAGCGTCGAGCACCTCGAAGGCTGCGGTGCCGCAGTCGACCGTGACGATCAGTTCATGGCCCGCGCCGGCAAGTTTCTCCAGTGCCGGGAGATTGGGGCCGTAGCCTTCGGCGATACGGTCGGGGATGTGACAGCCCGCGTCGGCGCCGACGGCACGGAGATAGCGGATCAGCAGCGCCGAGGACGTCGCTCCGTCGACGTCGTAGTCGCCGAAGATCGCGATGCGACGGCTCTCGGCCACGTGCCGGGCGATGAGTTCGGCGGCGCGATCCATGTCGGCGAAGCTGGAGGGGTCGGGCAGCAGATCCTTCAGCCGTGGCTCCAGATATCCCGGCGCATCGTCGATGCCCACATCGCGGTTGGCCAGGGTGCTGGCCAGGATGTCGGAGAGCTGATGGCGCTGGCGCAGGGCTTCGATGGTGCGTTCGCTCGCCGCGCCGCGCCGCCAGCGCAGGCCGCTCAGCGAGCGCTCGACCTGAAGGAAGGTGTCCGTCTCCGGCACCCGGGTCTAGCTGGCGATCCGGCGCCGGCCTTCGATGCGCCGGACCGTGCCCGTCTTGGAGCGCATGACGACGGAATCCGTCACGATCACGCCGTTGTGGCGGCGCACGCCGCGCAGCATGCCGCCGTCGGTCACCCCGGTGGCGGTGAAGATGACGTCGCCCGCCGCCATCTCCTCCATCTCGTACTTCCGGTCGAGATCGGTGATGCCGATGCGGCGCGCGCGTTCCTTCTCGTCGTTGTTGCGGAAGATCAGCCGTCCCTGCATCTGGCCGCCGACGCAGCGGAGCGCCGCCGCGGCCAGGACGCCCTCGGGCGCGCCGCCGGTTCCGATGTACAAGTCGATCCGCGTCTCCGGATCGGTGGTGGCGATCACGCCGGCGATGTCGCCGTCGGGGATGAGCTGGATGCGCGCGCCTGCAGCGCGGGTTTCCTTGATGATGTCCGAATGCCGGGGCCGGTCGAGAATGCAGATCATGAGGTCGGCCACGGCGCAGCCCTTGGCCGCGGCGAGGCTGGTCAGGTTCTCGGTCACGCTGCGGTCCAGGTCCACGACGCCGTCGGGCAGGCCGCCGCCGACGGCGATCTTGTCCATGTAGACGTCCGGCGAGTTGAGCAGCATGCCCTTCTCCGACAGCGCCATGACCGAGAGCGAACCCGGGGCGGCCTTGGCGGTGATGGTGGTGCCTTCCAGCGGATCCAGGGCGATGTCGATCTCCGGTCCGACGCCGTCGGCGTGGCCGTTGCCGACATCCTCGCCGATATAGAGCATCGGCGCCTCGTCGCGCTCGCCTTCGCCGATGACGACGGTGCCGCGGATCGCCATGCCGTTGAGCGCCGTGCGCATGGCGTCGACGGCCGCCTGGTCGGCCTGCTTCTCGTTGCCCATGCCGATCCAGTCGAAGGACGCAATGGCGCCCGCCTCGGTCACGCGGACGGCCTCGAGCGTCAGATTGCGGTCCAGCTTGGTGGTCTTCGACATGGTTCCCTCCGGCTCCCTCAGACCGTGATCGCGGCGGTCAGAAGTTCTCGATCCTGAGCAGGTGCGGCGTCTCGACGATGGAATCGAGCGCCTCGATTCGCTGCAGCGCCGCCATGATACGCGCCTCCGTCGTCTCATGGGTAATGACGACCACGGGCGCGGTGCCGCCATCGTCGTGATCGGCGCGCTGCAGCATCTGCTCGATCGAGATCTCCGTGTCCCGCAGCACGGCCGAGACATCCGCTATCACGCCGGGCCGGTCAAGCACGTTGAGGCGGATATAGTAATGCCCGCGCCGCTTCTCTGGCGGATAGGCCGACGCGGCGGTCAACCGGCGCGACGGAAGGCCGAACATCGGCGTGTTGCGCCGGCGGGCGATGTCGACCAGATCGGCGGCGACGGCGGAGGCCGTCGGCCCGGCCCCGGCGCCGGGGCCCTCGAACATCGTGCGGCCGACGTGATTCGCTTCCGTCACGATGGCGTTGTCGACGCCCTCGACCTTGGCGATCGGGGTATCCGCCCGGACAAGGCATGGCTGAACCCGCTGCGCCACCTGTCCGTCGATCCACTCGGCGACGCCCAGCAGCTTGATGCGGTAGCCGAACTCGTCCGCATAGGCGATATCGACCGAGGATATGCGCTGGATGCCTTCGATGCCGACGGCAGCGAAGTCGATCTCCGAGCCGAAGCAGACCGAGGCCAGGATCGCCAGCTTGTGGGCCGCGTCCACGCCGCCGACGTCGAAGGTGGGGTCGGCCTCGGCATAGCCGAGTTCCTGCGCATCCTTCAGAACATCGTCGAAGTCCCTGCCGGAATTGCGCATTTCCGTCAGGATGTAATTGCAGGTGCCGTTCAGAATGCCATAGACGCGGCTGATCCGGTTCGCCGACAGACCCTCGCGGACCGCCTTGATGATGGGAATGCCGCCAGCCACCGCGGCCTCGTAGGCGAAGGGCAGGCCCTTCTCGTCGGCCAGCCGCGCCAGCGCCGCGCCGTGCTCGGCGATCAGGGCCTTGTTGGCCGTGACCACGGGCTTGCCGTTCTGCAGCGCCGTCTCGACCAGATGCCGCGCTGGCCCGTCCGAGCCGCCCATCAGCTCCACGACCACGTCGATATCGTCGCGGCGGGCGAGGGCGGCGGGGTTGTCCTCCCAGTCGAAGCGGTCGATGTCGACGCCGCGGTCGCGCCCGCGGTTCCGCGCCGATACGGCCCGGACGACGAGCGGCCGTCCGGCGCGGCCCTCGATCACGTCCGCGTTCTCCTCCAGCAGCCGGATCAGCCCGCTGCCGACCGTGCCGACGCCGGCGACGGCAATGCGCAAGTCATTGGTCAATCGTCTGGTTCCAGGTCTTGTGTCTGTTGGCGGCTATTCGGCGGCGAGTTGGCGCTGACGCCGTTCCAGGGGCTCGTCGCCTGACTGCATGAAGCGCTTGAGGCTGCGGACCGCCTGTCTGATGCGCTGCTCGTTCTCCACCAGGGCGATGCGGACATGACCGTCGCCATACTCGCCGAAGCCGACGCCGGGGGAGACGGCGACTTCGGCCTCCTCCAGCAGCAGCTTGGAGAACTCCAGGCTGCCCAGGCTGCGATAAGGCTCCGGAATCGGCGCCCAGGCGAACATGGTTGCGGCCGGCGAGGGGACGTCCCAACCGGCGTCTGCAAAGCCTTTGATCAGCACGTCGCGGCGCGAGCGGTAGAGATCGCGGATCTCGTCGACGCAGTCCTGCGGACCGTTCAGCGCCGCCGTCGCAGCGACCTGGACCGGCGTGAAGGCGCCATAGTCCAGATAGGACTTGATGCGCGTCAGCGCCGCGATCAGGTCCTTGTTGCCGGTGGCGAAACCAACGCGCCAGCCGGGCATGCTGTAGGTCTTCGACATGGAGGTGAACTCCACGGCGCGCTCCCGCGCGCCGGGCACCTGCAGGATGGACGGCGGCGGCGTGCCGTCGAAGTAGATCTCCGCATAGGCCAGATCGGAAAGGATGTAGAGACCGCGCCGCCGGGCGAAGTCGACCACTTCCCGGTAGAAATCGAGATCCACCACCATCGCGGTCGGATTGGACGGGAAGTTGAGTACCAGCACCTCGGGCGTGGGCACGCAGTGCTTCATCGCGCGCTCCAGGCTGGCCAGGAAATCATACTCCGGACCCACGGGGAAATGGCGGATCACGGCCCCTGCGATGATGAAGCCGTAGGGGTGGATCGGATAGGACGGGTTCGGCGCCAGAATGGTGTCGCCGGGCGTGGTGATCGCCATGGCGAGATGGGCCAGCCCCTCCTTCGAGCCGAGGGTCACGATGGTCTCGGTCTCCGGATCGACGGAGACGCCGAAACGGCGTTCGTAATAGGCGGAAACCGCGCGCCGTAGGCCGGGAATGCCCTTGGAGGCGGAGTAGCGGTGAGTGCGCGGATTGGCGGACGCCTCGACCAGCTTGTCGACGATGTGCCGGGGCGTCGGCTGGTCGGGATTGCCCATGCCGAAGTCGATGATGTCGCGGCCGGCGGCGCGCGCTTCCGCCTTCAGGCGGTTGACCTCGTTGAAGACATAGGGGGGCAGGCGCTTGATCAGATGAAAGTCGACTTGCATGACGTGCTACCGGGACTCTTGCGGGCCGGGGTTGTTGCCCGCGACGCGGCGAGCAAACCCAGGGCTGTTAGTACTCGAGATAGATTTCGGCGCGGCGGTTGCCAGCCTCGCCGCTGGGCATGGCTTCGTTGTAGATGGGGGCGTTGTCTCCCTTTGCCTCGATGTAGAGGCGGTCATAGGGGATGCCTTCCCGGGCCAGCGCGTCGGCGACGGCGTCGGCGCGGGCGGCCGATACCCTGAGATTGGCCAGCAGGTGGTTGTCCACCGCCATCTCGCCGGTGCGGCTGGAAGCGTGTCCCTGGATCCGGATGCGCGCATTGGTCCGTTTCGCCTGTTCCGCGATTCGGCGGATGGTCGCGTGGTCATCGGACGAAAGCGAGACCGAACCATGGCGGAAAAGGATCACCTCGTCCGGCGCCCGGCCACCGCGCGCGGCGGGACCGTAGGCCGCGGGCTGGTAGACGCCGTCCCCAGAAATCACCACGGGTTCGCCGAGCGCGGCGGACCCCCGCGTCACGCCGCCGCCGCGGGTGCCAGCGATCGCTTCCTCATAGGTGCGGGGCGCGTTCAGGGACTCGTGATAGGTCTGCTGGACCACCGGCGAGACGCTGTTCGGGAACTGTCCGGGCGCGACCCGGCCACCGCCTGCCGACGCCTCGCTGCGCGGCTCGATGCCGGCTTCCCTCAGACGTTCGCTGTAGGACGGCGACTGCTGCGGCGTCACTGCCGCCGGCCGCCGCTGCGGCGTATCGGGGGCCCTGTCGGGCGTGGGCGCGGGCGTGACCATGGCGGTCTGCGCGGGCAAGCTGGTGCGGGTGTCGGTGATGACGCCCGGACTGGAGTCCTCCTTGCGGGGCTCCACTTCGGGATCGGCGGCAATGCTGGTGCGCCGGGGAACCACGGTGCCCTCCTCCGAGAAGGACGGCGGTTCCTCGCCGCGGGTCATGGCCGCGATCATCGGCGTCGGCGACTCGTCGCGGGGCGCCTGGACAACGCGCACGCGTTCGTCCTGGGCGGGGGCCTCGGCGGCGGGCCGGGCGGGCGCCGGGTCGGGGGCGCGGCGCGGTTCTGCCCTGGCGGGCGTGACAGGGCGAGGCTCGGCCGCGGCGACGCGGCGCGGCGGCTGGGGCGCGGCAACGATCTGGACATCGCGCTCGGGCGAGGCTTTCTCCGTTTCCTGAGCGGCCGCGGGCATCGGAATTGCGGGGGCCGGCCTTGCGGCCCGCGCCACCGGCTGCGGCGCCGGCCCGTAGTCGGGCTCAAACAGTCCGGCGGGATCGGCCCAGTCGGGCAGCGAGCAGGCGCCCAGCGCAAGCGCGGCGGCGACGGCGGCCAGCCGTCCGGCGCGCGCCAGATGCGTTCGGGTTGCTGCTGTCGCGGACATCGATGCGGACATCTCGCCATCTCCTCCACGAGACCGAGGTTTGCAGATTCCCGGGCAATCTAGCGGGCCGGAATTGATTTGTCTGCCCCGGAATGGCCGGCAATCGGGCGCGTGCGGAAGAGGCTGCAGGACGGGCTTGCGTCAAATTGTGCAGTGCAGCAAAAGCGACGCCGCGTTAACCTTCCCCTGTTCATTCCGCCGCGCCGTCCGCACAATGACGGCAACGGACGACAGATCCGCCATGAACCATGGGAGGAGGCGATGGCAGAGAAGTCCAATGAGGAATTCCCGACACCGGACCTGAACGAGTTCTCGCTGAACATGTCCAGGGTCGCTGCGCAGAGCCAGCGTCTGGTGGCCGACTTCCTGGAGCGCCATCAGGATCAGGCGCCGGCGGCGCCCGGTCCCGCGGATCCCATGAACGTCGGCAAGGCGTTCATGGAGATGACCTCGCGGATGATGGCCGACCCGGGCAAGCTGGTCGACGCGCAGATGAACCTGTTCAAGGGCTACATGGAGCTCTGGCAGCAGGCGGCGCAGAAGATGATGGGCGAGGAGGTCGAGGACGCGGTGCCCACGCCGCGCTCCGACAAGCGCTTCAAGGACGCCGCCTGGCAGGAAAACCAGATCTTCGACTTCATCAAGCAATCCTACCTGCTGACGTCGAAATGGATGACCGACACCGTGCACGATGTCGAGGGACTGGACCAGCACACCGCGGAGAAGGTCGACTTCTACACCCGGCAGTTCGCCGACGCGATGTCGCCGTCGAATTTCGTCATGACCAATCCGATGGTCCTGCGCGAGACCCTGGCCACCAACGGCGAGAACCTGGTGCGCGGCCTCGATCACCTGCTGGAGGATCTGGAGCGGGGCCGGGGCAAGCTGGCCATCAAGATGACCGATCTGGACGCCTTCGAAGTCGGCGGCAACGTCGCCACGACGCCCGGAAAGGTGGTCTATCAGAACGAGCTGATGCAGTTGATCCAGTATGCGCCGGCGACCGAGCAGGTTCACGAGCGGCCGCTGCTGATCGCGCCGCCGTGGATCAACAAGTTCTACATTCTCGATCTCCGGGCCGAGAACTCGTTCATCCGCTGGTGCACCGAGCAGGGGCTGACCGTCTTCGTCATCTCATGGGTGAATCCGGACGAGAAGCTCGCGAACAAGAACTTCGAGGATTACATGCACGAGGGCATCCTGGCCGCGCTCGACGCTATCGAGCAGGCGGTCGGCGTGCGCGAGGTCACGACCATCGGCTATTGCCTGGGCGGCACGCTGATGGCCGCCACTCTGGCCTACATGGCGGCCCGCGGCGACGACCGGATCAAGGCCACCACGTTCTTCACAGCCCAGGTCGATTTCACCGAGCCCGGCGAACTGGGCGTCTTCATCGACGACGAGAGCATCGCCCACATCGAGGAAATGATGGAGGAGCGCGGCTATCTGGAGGGCGCGGAGATGGCGTCCACGTTCAACATGCTGCGCGCCAACGACCTTATCTGGTCCTTCGTGGTCAACAACTACCTGATGGGCAAGGACCCGTTCCCCTTCGATCTGCTCTACTGGAATTCCGACGCCACGCGTCTGCCGCGGGTCATGCACAGCTTCTACCTGCGCAAGATGTATCAGCAGAACCTGCTGGCGCAGCCGGGCGGGCTGGAATTCAACGGCACGCCGATCGACCTGGGCAAGGTGAAGATCCCGGTCTACGTGCAGGCGGGCAAGGAGGACCACATCGCGCCGTACCGCTCGGTCTTCAAGGCGACGCAGCACTTCTCCGGGCCGGTCCGGTTCATGCTGGCGGGTTCGGGGCATATCGCGGGCGTGGTCAACCCGCCGGACGCGAAGAAGTATCAGTACTGGACGAACGAGAAGCGCAAGAAGTACGCGACGCCGGACGAATGGCTGGCCGACGCCACTGAGACGCCGGGTTCCTGGTGGCCGGACTGGATCAAGTGGATGCAGAAGCACTCCGGCAAGAAGGTGCCGGCCCGCGTACCGGGCGAGGGCGGCCTGAAGGCGATCGAGGACGCGCCGGGCTCCTACGTGAAGGTGCGTTCCGGCGGGTAATCATCGGTCACGGCATCAGTACCGGATAGAGTGACGCCAGCAGTAGTGCGGCCATCATCAGGTTGAATATCCGCAGACGGCGGCGGCTGCCGATCAGCCGCCGCATCTGCTGGCCAGCAAGGGTCCATGAACTGACGGATGGCAGGTTGATGGCGCCGAAAATCAGCCCGACAGCCAGGATGGAGAGGAAATCCTGGCCGGGGGCGTAGACAGTTACCGCTGACAGCGCCATCGCCCATGCCTTCGGATTGACCCATTGGAAGCCCGCGGCCTGCAGGAAGGTCAGGGGGCGCCCCGGTGCGGCTGCCGCCTCCGGCGGGGCAGCATTCGCGATCTTCCAGGCCAGCCAGAGCATGTAGACCACGCTGACGGCCTTTAGCATCATGAGAAGTTCCGGTGTTTCCGCGACCAGCCGCCCGGCGCCCGAACCGAGCACCAGCACCATGAACACAAAGCCCAGTCCGACGCCGAGCATGTGGGGGATGGTTCGGCGAAAGCCGTAGTTTGCGCCCGATGCCATCAGCATCAGGTTGTTCGGTCCGGGTGTGATCGAGGAGACAAAGGCGAAGACCGCCAGAGCGCCGGCAAGTTCATATGACATGACGCAATAATTATTCAAAACTGGCGGTATTTGATTGCTGTTTCGACGTATATCGTGAATATATTGCAATCAATGATCGGTATGGATCGAATTTTCGAGAGAATATTGCAAGAGCTGTCCCGCGACGGCCGTATCAGCAATATCGAGCTCGCTCAGCGTGTCGGCCTGTCGCCGTCGGCCTGCCTCAGACGCGTGCAGGATCTGGAGCGGCGCGGCGTCATCCGCGGCTATCGCGCGGTCATCGACCGCACCAGGCTGGGGACCGGGTTCGTCGCCCTGGTCGCCGTGGGGCTCTCCAGTCACACCAAGGCTTCACAGGAAGCGTTCGAGCGCGCCATCGCCACGGCCCCGGAAGTGCTGGAGTGTCACAACATCACGGGGGCGGTGGAATACATGCTGCGCGTGGAGGCGACGGACCTGACAGCCTACAAGCATTTCCACACCCAGGTGCTGGGTGCGCTGCCGCAGGTCAACGCGATCACCACCTATGTCGTGCTGGATTCCCCGAAGGACGAGCGGGCCTGAGCCGAGGTCATTTCTTCGCCGGCAGCACCATCTGTGTCTGGGTGACGACGGCGGCCTTGCGCCCGTCCTCCCGGCTGATCGTCGTGGTCCAGACCATGGTCGTGCGGCCCTTGTGAACCGGCACGCAGCGGGCGATGGCCTTCTGGTTCACCGGCACGGCGGCCAGGAAGTTGGTCTTGCTCTCGAGCGTCGTGGTGACGGTATCCGGCGGCAGGTTGATGACGGTCGCCACCGCGCCGACATTGTCGGCCAGTGCCATCACCGCGCCGCCGTGCATGATCGCGGGGTTGGTGCAGAACTCCGGCTTCACCAGCATCTCGGCCTCGACAAGGTCGGGCTCGACGGTGGTGAATTCGATCCCGAGGAGCGCGCCGAAGGGCGTCATGCGCTCGCTGACCATCCGCCTGAGTTCGTCCGACATGCTTTCCGTCTCCACCGGCAATTGACCCTTGGGACAATAGCGCGGGCGGGGCCTACTGGAAGGCCTTCACCTTCTCCAGAACGG
Source organism: Rhizobiales bacterium NRL2 (assembly GCA_001664005.1). Lineage (NCBI taxonomy): Bacteria > Pseudomonadati > Pseudomonadota > Alphaproteobacteria > Hyphomicrobiales > Rhizobiales bacterium NRL2. The sequence goes on along the minus strand of CP016093.1, from coordinate 2,640,283 downwards.
AAATGCCCACATGCTCGCCGGTGACGACGATCTCGCCGCGGGCGATGACCTGATTGTTGGCCAGGATCCAGGCCGGGTCGTCGACGCCGGAATCGAGTTCGATCACCGCGCCGCGGCCCATCTTGAGAAGCTGATGGATCGGCATCTGGGCCCGGCCCAGGACGACGGAGATTTCGACATCGACGTCGGCTATGGCCAGTTCGAAATTGTCGGCGATGCTCTCGGGCTGGGCTTTGTTTTCGTCATCGTTCATGCGCACCATCTAGGCAGAAACCGGTTAGCGGAAGGTAAAGGCGGCGGCGCATGACGGTGGAATGGCGAGAATCGGCGGCGCCGGTCGACTATCCGGCGGCGGTCGGCTGGATGGAGCGCCGCGCGGCGGCGATCCGCGACGACGGCGCGGACGAGTGCGTCTGGCTGCTGGAGCATCCGCCGCTCTACACCGCGGGCACTTCGGCCGACGCGGCCGATCTGCTGACGCCCGACCGCTTTCCCGTGCACCGGACGGGGCGGGGGGGCGAGTACACCTATCACGGTCCCGGGCAGCGCGTCGGCTACGTCATGCTGGACCTGCGCCGCCGCGGACCCGACGTCCGGCGCTTCGTCAACGACCTGGAACGCTGGGTGATCGGGACGCTCGCCGAATTCGGCATCGCCGGCGAACGGCGCCAGGGCCGCGTTGGCGTATGGGTCGAGACCGCCGAGGGCGAGAAAAAGATCGCCGCGCTCGGCATCCGGCTCCGGCGCTGGGTCAGCTTCCACGGCATCGCCATCAACCTGAACCCCGACCTGGAGCATTTCGGCGGCATCGTGCCCTGTGGCATCAGCGACTATGGCGTGACGTCGTTCGCGGAACTGGGGGTCGCGGCGTCGATGGCCGATCTCGACGCCGCGCTGAAGCGGCAATTCGATGAAATCTTCGGACGTTAGAGCAGACCGTTCGAGCGAAAGCTGAAGGGTTCGTCGCGACCGATCACCAGGTGATCGTGAAGGACCAGCCCAACTGCCTTGGCCGCGTCGCGGACCTGCTTCGTCATGTCGATGTCCGCGCGGGACGGCGTCGGGTCGCCGGAGGGGTGGTTGTGCACCATGATCAGCGCGGAGGCTTCGAGGTTGAGCGCGCGCTTGACGATCTCCCGGGGATAGACCGGCGTGTGATCGACGGTGCCCTTCTGCTGCACCTCGTCGGCAATCAATACGTTCTTGCGGTCGAGGAACAGGACATGGAACTCCTCGGTCGCCTTGTAGCGCTTGGTGGCGTTGCAGTAGTCGAGCAGGGCCTGCCAGGAGGACAGCACGACATCCCGGTGCATCACCCGGGCGCGGGCGAGGCGGACGGCCGATGCCTCGACGATGCGGATGGCGGCCACCGCGGCGTCGCCGATGCCGGGTACCTCGCGGAGTTGCTCGGGACCGGCCGTGATGACATGGGCGTAGTCGCCGAAATGATCGATCAGGCGCTTGGCCAGCGGTTTGGTGTCGCCACGCGGGCTGGCCGCCCAGAGCAGGATTTCGAGGATCTCGTAGTCCTTGAAGCCATCGGGCCCGTTTTCGATCAGCTTCTCGCGGACCCGCTGCCGGTGACCGTGGTAGTGGGGCTTTTCCGTGCCGGCGCGTTTCGCTTCCGCCATGGCCGCGCCCCGCCGCCTCAGCCGTAGGGGGGCTTGTGCAGGCCGGCCGGCGATTCCGTGAAGATCTCGACGCCGTCTTCGGTGACGCCGATCGAGTGTTCGAACTGCGCCGACAGCGAGCGGTCGCGGGTCACGGCGGTCCAGCCGTCCTCCAGGATCTTCACCCGCCAGTCGCCGAGATTGATCATCGGCTCGACGGTGAAGAACATCCCGGGCTTCAACTCGACGCCGGAGTTCGCCTGGCCGTAATGCAGGACGTTGGGCGCGTCGTGGAAGACGCGGCCCAGGCCGTGACCGCAGAAGTCGCGCACGACCGAGCAGCGCTCGGCCTCCGCGTATTCCTGGATCGCCGCGCCGATGTCGCCCAGCCGGGCGCCGGGCTTGACGGCCCGGATGCCGCGCATCATGGCCTCGTAGGTGACGTCGATCAGCCGCTCCGACTTCTTCTTCGGTTTGCCGACGTGGAACATGCGGCTGGTGTCGCCGTGCCAGCCGTCGAGGATGACGGTGACGTCGATGTTCATGATGTCGCCGTCCTTCAGCGCCCGCGGGCCCGGGATGCCGTGACAGACGACATGGTTGATGGACGTGCAGATCGACTTCGGAAAGCCCCGGTAGTTGAGCGGCGCCGGCACCGCGCCCCGGGCGGTGATGAACTCGTGGCAGAGGCCGTCGAGCTCTTCCGTGGTCACGCCCGGTTTCACGTGCCCGACGATCATGTCGAGCGTCTCGGCGGCCAGCCGCCCCGCGGCGCGCATGCCATCGAAGGCGGCCGCGTCGTGCAGCTTGATCTGGCCGGTGTTGCGGACCGGTGCGTTGTCCGCCGAGATGTAGTTCATATGGCGCTCAGTCGATGAGGACGGGAATGGCGTCGCCCGGATATATGCCCAGCGCGGAAACGTGGCAAGTCCGGCAGACCGCTTCCACCCCTGCGTCCATCGCGGCGGCAAGGCCTGCGGCGTAGGCGGAATCGATATCGGCGGCGGGGCGGAAGGCCTGTCCGTCGCCCCTGGGGCTGAGGAACAGCATCACCGCCCGATGGCCGCGCGCCGCCATTTCGGTCAATTCCTTCAGGTGCTTGGCGCCTCTTCTTGTCACCGAATCCGGGAACTCGACCAGGCCTGGCTGGCGGGAGAGGGTCACGCCCTTCACCTCGACATAGCAATCCGGACGCCCCTCGGCCTGCAGCAACAGGTCGATGCGGGAGTTCTCGCCATAGCGGACCTCCCGGCGGCGGACCGGATAGCCGGCGAGTTCGGGGATCGTCCCGCCCGCCAGCGCCGCTTCCGCGATGGCGTTCGGCCGCTGGGTATTGACGCAGACCACGGCGCCGCCGGCCTCGATCAGTTCCAGCGTCCACTTCAGCTTGCGCGCCGGGTTGTCGACCGGCGTGAGCCAGACGGTCTGCGCCCCGCCATCGATCAGGCTCAGCATGGAACCGGGATTGGGGCAGTGGGCCGTTACTTCACGCCCGTCCTCCAGGCGCACGTCGGCCAGGAATCGCTTGTAGCGCCTGAGCAATGTGGCGCGGATCAGCGGCGGGTCGAAACGGATCAGGGGCGCGGCGGCTTCATCCAAAATTAAGCGTCTCCTGCGAGTCTGTTCTGTCTCGGGGTCTGAATACCGTTCATCCATGAATATTGCGATCCAGGAAGACGCTGCGGACAGCCACCGGGCCGAAGTGCTGGCCGATGTCCGCCGCGCCATCGAGTCTGCCGAAACCGCTCACGGCGATCCCCAGGGGCGGGACAGGGCGCTGCGCGATCTGCACACGGTCAAGGGCGCGGTCGGGTTTCTCGGTCTTTCCGAACTTGCCGGCGCCCTGCACGAACTCGAAGGGGTCATGGGCCGCGGCGGCGATGGCAGCGACGTGGCGCAGCGCGTGTCGGAGGCGCGGCGTCTGCTGGATTCGGAAATCGGCACGGGCGCGCCCGCGTCCGCCGGGTTGGCCGGGGAGGGCGCGTTCACCCAGTGTCTGTGGTGGGCGGAACGGATGATCGGGCAGATCTCCGCCTCCCTGGGCAAGGAAGCCGAACTCAACATCACCGGCGGCGATCTTCGGATTGACGATCAGAGCCGCGCGGCGCTCACCCGGGCGCTGCAGCATCTGGTCCGCAACGCCATCGTTCACGGTATCGAGACGCCGGACCGGCGGTCTGCGCTGGGCAAGCCGCAGCGCGGGACCATCGCGATCGCCGCGCACCGTGCCGGCGGCCTGCTCACCGTCGAGGTCTCCGACGATGGCGCGGGATTGCCGGACGAACTGTCCGCGCGTGTCTTCCAGCCGGGCGTCAGCGGCGCCGCGGACGTCAGCCTCTACGCCGGCCGGGGTATCGGCCTCGACGTGGCGCTGTCGGAGGTGGACTCACTCGGCGGGCGCGTCGAAGTGCGTTCGACGCCGGGTCTTGGCGCGTGCTTCGCGATCATCGTGCAGGAATCGGCCGGACCCTGACCGGCGTCTGGCCGGAATCCCGCGCCGGAATTACGATTTGTAACCGTTGCGCGGAAACGGCCTGCCTTCACTTGTCATCCGGATACCCCTCGCGCACGTAGATGGGGCCAGTGCGGTTCCGGAGAAAGCGCAGCCCATGACGCGACGCATTTCTACCCTGTTGTCGACCGTCGCCGTGGCGGCGCTGATCGGCGGATGCAGTCTGCTGACCTCGGTCCCCGAACCGGTCGACGTCGGAAACCGGATCGCCGCGCTGGAAACGGCGGGTCTGGATGTCGCGGCGCCGGTCGAGATTCGCTGGAACGAGCACATGGTGCCGTGGATCACCGCAGAGTCCGACGCCGACGGCGCCTATGCGCTGGGCTATGTCCACGCGCATCTGCGGCTCGGCCAGATGGAGATCCTGCGGCGCGCCGCCAGCGGGCGCCTGGCCGAGGTCGCGGGTCCGTTGGCGGCGGACCTGGACCAGACCCTGCGCACCATCGGCTACCGCCGCGCGGCCGAGGCCAACTACCCCGCATTGCCCGTGGAAACGAAGCTGTGGCTCGACCGCTTCGCCGAGGGCGTCAACGCTTACGTCGCCAGGCTGGACGAACTGCCGCACGAATACCGGCTGTTCGCCTTCGAACCGAAGCCATGGTCGGCGATCGACGTGCTGGCCTTCGGCCGCCTCGCCGGCTCCGACGTCAACTGGCTGGTTTCGATCGGCCTGCTCGGCCTGACGGACCGCGAGGACTGGCCGGAGATCTGGGACGAGGTGATGCGTTTCAACGGCGGATCGCTTCCCAGCATTGCGGATCTGGAAGAGGACCGCGACGGCGGGCGGCTGCTTGCCGCGCTGCTGTTCGCGCTGGGCGGCGACGCGCGGGCCGGCTCCAACGCCTGGGCGGTCTCGGGTGCGCGCACGGCCAGTGGCGCGCCGATGCTCGCCACCGACCCCCATCTCGGCATCACCGTGCCGAACATCTGGCTGCTGGCCGGACTGAAGACGCCCAGTTTAGAGGTGGTGGGCATGATGCCGGCCGGCATGCCGGTCTTCGGTCTGGGCCGGAACCGGCATCTCGCCTGGGGCGCGACCAACCTTCGCGCGCGATCGTCCGACCTGATCGACGTCAGCGCCCTGCCCGACAGCGCCTTCACGACGGTTCGGGAGGAGGTGCCGATCCGCTTCGGCTTCGATCGCGATATCGAGATTCGCGTTTCGCCCTATGGCCCTGTGATCACCGACGCGCCCATGGTCGATGACCCGCGAGGGCGGCAGCTTGCCCTGCGCTGGGTGGGGCAGGGCGGCAGCGACGAACTCAGCGCCTATATGGACGCCGCGCGCGCCAACGATGTGGGCGAATTCCGCGCGGCCATGGAAGGCTTCGCCATTCCGGGCCTGGCCTTCGTGCTGGCCGCGGCCGACGGCGACATCGCCATCGGCACGGCGGCCCGTCTGCCCGCCCGCCCGCACGGCGCCCCCGACGACTTGGTGGTGCAGCCGCCGGCGTCCGGCGAGGCCGATCCGTGGAACACCTTGCTGACCGCATCTTCGCTGCCCTGGATCGTCAATCCAGAGAAGGGCTTCGTGGCTTCGGCCAACAACCCGACCGCAGAGGCGGTCACGCCGCTGACCATCTTCGACACGCCGCCGGACCGGATCTCGGTGATCGAATCCCATCTCCGGCCGACCAGGAACGTGGACCGCGAATTCATGGCGAAGCTTCAGCGGAACACCCACTCGCCCTCGGCCGTCGTGCTCCGCGACACCATCGTGGAGGCGGCGGAAAAGGCAGGCCTCGGCAGCCGGGTTCCGGACGAACTCGCGCAGTGGAATGGCGACTACGAGGCGGATTCCCGAGGCGCCCTGTTGCTGGAAGGCATGATTGCGGGCATTGCCACCCCCGTCTACGAAGCCCTTGGCGAGGTCGACGTTCTGGAGGTCGTCAGCCGCTGGGCCTGGTTCCGCATGAAGCTTGCGCGCGACCTGCTGCGCCTCACGCCGGAACAGGCGCGCGCGGCGCTGGAGAAGGGCTTCGAGGAAATGGAAGCCGCCGGCGAGGAATTCGCCGTCTGGGGCGACATGCACCGTCTGCAGCTTCGCCACCCGCTGGCCAACGCGCCGCTGATCGGCGGCCGCTACGTCTTCGGCGACGTGCCCGCCGGCGGCTCCAACGAGACGGTGATGAAGTCCGCCCACAGTCCGGCCAGTGAGCGGCACTGGGCGTTCTACGGCTCCCAGGCCCGGCAGATCTCCGACATGGCCGACCCTGACGAGAACCATTTCGTCCTGCTCGGCGGGCAGGACGGCTGGTTGAACGCCGAAGGATTCAGCGACCAGCTGCCGCTCTGGCAGAGGGGCGACTACATCCGGCTGCCGCTGACGCGCAAGGCGGTGGAGGCGGCGTTCCCGACGGTCACGGTGCTGCGGCCGAGGAAGTAGGAAGCGGACTCAGTCCTGCGTCTTCTTGGCTGCGTTCCAGTGGGCGTCCATCTCTTCCAGCGTGGCTTCCTCGATGGAGCGCCCCTCCGCGGCGACCGCCGCCTCGACCCTGTGAAAGCGGCTGACGAAGCGCGAATTCGTATTGCGCAGAGCGGCTTCGGCGTCGATTCCAAGGTATCGGGCGAGGTTGACGACGGCGAACAGCAGATCGCCGATCTCGGCCTCCTGACGATCCCGGTCGCCGCTTTCGATCTCGGCCCGGACTTCGGCCCACTCCTCGTCGATCTTGCCCATGACCGGTGCGATATCGGGGAAATCGAAACCCACCCGCGCGGCGCGTTTCTGGATCTTCTCCGCCCGCATCAGCGCCGGCAGTCCCATGGCGACGCCATCCAGCGCGGAGGGGCGTCGGCCCTCCCGGGCGGCCCGGCGCCCGCGCTCGGCGGCCTTCTGCGCCTCCCAGTTACGGGTCTGGGCGCCGGCGCTGTCGATCCCGGCGCCCTCGCCGAAGACATGCGGGTGACGCTCGATCATTTTCTCCGATATGTGGTCGGCCACATCCTCGAAGTCGAAGGCGTCAAGCTCCTCGGCCATGCGGGCGTGGAACACGACCTGGAACAGCAGGTCGCCCAGTTCCCCCTTCAGATCCTCCATGCTGCGCCGCTCGATGGCGTCGGCGACCTCGTAGGCCTCCTCGATGGTGTAGGGCGCGATGCTCTCGAAATCCTGTTCGACGTCCCAGGGGCAGCCGCGTTCGGGATCGCGCAGCCGCGCCATGACACGCAGCAGCCGCTCCATCGGGTCCACGCCGCCCTGACGGCCTTCGGGCTCCCGGTCCTTCATCGCTCCCTCCTTTCCGCGGCTCAGCCGAGCGCCCGGTCAAGTTCGGCGATCAGGTCGTCGATGTCCTCGACCCCCACCGAAAGGCGGATCAGCGTATCGGAAATGCCGAGCTTGGCGCGCACGTCGGCCGGCACGGAGGCATGGGTCATGATCGCCGGATGCTCGATCAGGCTCTCGACCCCGCCCAGGCTCTCGGCCAGGGCGAAGATCTCGCAGCGTTCCAGGAAACGGCGGGCGTCCGCCAGTCCGCCCTTGATGAAGGCCGTCACCATGCCGCCGAAGCCGTCCATCTGGCGCGCGGCAAGCTCATGCTGGGGATGGCTCGGCAGGCCCGGATAGATCACCCTCTCGATGCCGGGGTGAGCTTCCAGGTGCTCGGCGATCGCCAGGGCGGAGTTGCAGTGCTGGCGCATGCGCAGCGCCAGCGTCTTGACGCCGCGCAGCGCCAGGAAGGAATCGAACGGTCCCAGGATGCCGCCCACCGCGTTCTGCAGGTAGTAGAGCCGTTCCTTCAGGTCCGGGTTCTCGCCGATCACGACGACGCCGCCGACGACGTCGGAATGGCCGTTGATGTACTTGGTGATCGAATGAACGACGATGTCCGCGCCGAACTCCAGCGGCTGCTGGCAGTAGGGCGTGGCGAAGGTGTTGTCGCAGACCATCAGGATGCCGCGGGACCGGGCGATGTCGGCAATCGCCTTGAGGTCCACCAGCTTCAGCAGCGGATTGGTCGGACTCTCGACCCAGACCATCTTCGTCTCCGGCCGGATGGCGGCTTCGAAGGCGGCCGGATCGGAGAGATCGGCGAAGCTGAAGTCGAGCCCGGCGGAGCGCTTGCGGACGTTCTCGAACAGCCGGTAGCTGCCGCCATAGAGATCGTCCATGGCGACGACGTGATCACCGCTGTCGAGCAGCTCCAGTACGGTGCCCATCGCCGCCATGCCGGACGCGAAGGCAAGGCCGTGGGCGCCGTTCTCGAGATCGGCGACACAGGCTTCGAACGCCATCCGTGTCGGGTTCTGGGAACGGCTGTACTCGAAACCCTTGTGGACGCCGGGACTTTCCTGGACGTAGGTCGAGGTGGCGTAGATCGGCGTCATCACGGCGCCCGTCGTCGGATCCGGGCGTTGACCGGCGTGGATCGCGCGCGTCGCGAAGCCCTGGCGGTTCTTCAGTTCGGGCATCCCATGCTCCCCTTGTTTTCTGTGCCGGAAGGTTGGGGAGGGGGCGGGCGCTGTCCAGCGAAAACTTGCCGCGCGCCACCGCCGCGGCACTCCAAAGGAAAAGGCCGCGGCTTGCGCCGCGGCCTTACCCGTTTCGACGATCCCCGTGGGGATCAGTTCGAATAGTACATCGCGAACTCGACCGGATGCGGCGTGTGCTCGAAGCGGAAGATCTCCTCCCACTTCAGGTCCATGTAGCCGTTGATCTGGTCGTCGGTGAAGACGTCGCCCTTCTTCAGGAACTCGCGGTCGGCGTCGAGGGAGGTGAGAGCCTCGCGCAGCGAGCCGCACACCGTCGGCACGCCTTCCAGCTCCTCCGGCGGCAGGTCGTAGAGGTTCTTGTCCATCGGATCGCCCGGATGGATCTTGTTCTCGATGCCGTCCAGGCCGGCCATCAGCATGGCCGAGAACGCGAGATAGGGATTCGCCATCGGGTCGGGGAACCGGATCTCCACGCGCTTCGCCTTGGGGCTGGAGCCGAAGGGGATGCGGCACGACGCCGAACGGTTGCGGGCGGAGTAGGCCAGCAGGACCGGCGCCTCGAAGCCCGGAATCAGCCGCTTGTAGGAGTTCGTCGACGGGTTGGTGAAGGCGTTGATGGCCTTCGCGTGCTTGATGATGCCGCCGATGTAGTAGAGCGCCGTGTCGGAGAGATCCGCATAGCCGGAGCCGGCGAAGGTCGGCTCGCCGCCCTTCCAGATCGACTGGTGGACGTGCATGCCCGAGCCGTTGTCGCCCATGATCGGCTTTGGCATGAAGGTCGCGGTCTTGCCCCACTGATGGGCGACCTGCTGCACGACGTACTTGTAGATCTGGATGTTGTCGGCGGCCTTGGTCATCTCGGCGAAGGTCATGCCGAGCTCGTGCTGCGACGGCGCCACCTCGTGGTGGTGCTTGTCGGTATTCAGGCCCATCTCGCGCATGACGGCGAGCATCTCGGAGCGGATATCCTGGCCCGCGTCGACCGGCGGCACGGGGAAGTAGCCGCCCTTGACCCCCGGGCGGTGACCCATGTTGCCGGCCTCGAACTCGGTGCCGGAATTGTAGGGGCCTTCCTGGTCATCGATACGGAAGAAGGTGTGGTTCATCTTCACGTCGAAGCGGACGTCGTCGAACAGGAAGAACTCGGCCTCGGGACCGAAATAGGCCGCATCGCCGACGCCGGCGTACTTCATGTACTCGGAGGCGCGCTTGGCGGTGGTGCGCGGGTCGCGGCTGTAGCCTTCGCCCGTCGACGGCTCGTTGATGTCGCAGAACAGGATCAGCGTCGGCTGCGCCATGAACGGGTCCATCACGGCCGAGGTCGGATCCGGCAGCAGCGCCATGTCGGATTCGTTGATCGCCTTCCAGCCAGCAATCGAGGAGCCGTCGAACATCACGCCTTCCTCGAAGAAATCCTCGGGGAACACGTCGGCGTCCATCGTCAGATGCTGCCACTTGCCCCGCGGGTCGGTGAACCGGAGATCCACGTACTTGACCTCGTCGGAGTTGATCCGGCTCATGACCTTGTTGATGTCGTCAGACATGTTTGATTCCCTGTCCTTTCACAGATTGCACAGAGCGCTGCGGCGGGCCGCGGCGCCCGGAATTGATCACGGTCCTCAGACCGCGTCCGAGCCCTTCTCGCCGGTCCGGATGCGGATGACCTCGTCCACGGTGGAAACGAAGATCTTTCCGTCGCCGATCCGCCCGGTGCGGGCGGCCTGCTGGATGGCTTCCAGCGCGCGCTCGACCATGTCGTCGTCCAGCACCACCTCGACCTTCACCTTCGGCAGAAAGTCGACGACATATTCGGCGCCGCGATAGAGTTCGGTGTGGCCCTTCTGGCGCCCGAAGCCCTTGGCCTCGGTCACGGTGATGCCCTGAAGACCGACCTCGTGAAGGGCTTCCTTCACCTCGTCGAGCTTGAACGGTTTGATGACAGCTTCGATTTTCTTCATCGCCGCGTACTGACACCCTCCTGTCGTCAGATTTCCCCACGCTGATGCCACGGCACAGCCTAAGCCGGATTAGCACACCGCGTGCCACCCGAATGGTAGAAATTACCCCAATATTTTCAACAAGTTAGCAAACTGACTGATTTTTTGTCAAATGAAATGCCGGAATTTTGGGCAATCTGGTGAATTTATGGGCTTCCTTGCCGGGGTCTGCATCCGGCACCTTCCATTCCGATCCGCCGGCCGGAGAATAGCCCCGATGAAGGACCCTTGGCGATACATCTTCCGGGCGAGCACGGCGAATCCGGCCGCCGGGGCCGGGGCGTCGCGGCTGGCGGCAATGAATGCGGCGGCGAGAACGGTCGCCGCCATCGAGGCGCGTCACCGCGGCCGGCCCGGTGGCGTCGCCGGATTGCTGTTGGGCGACGACGGACCCACACCGGCGGACTGGCGTCGACTGCCCGAGGGCGATGCCCACGATCCCGAGAGCCACGCGCAGTATTATTTCCACCGTCACGACGGTGCGCCGGGCGACCTCGGCCACTTCCATACCTTCCTGCGCGCGCCCGGCATGCCGGCGAGCGTCCGGCCGCTGGTTCCGGACGAGGCCACGTCCTGGCCCGGAGGGCGGGGATCGGTCTCGCACCTCGTCGCGCTTGCGGTCGACCGGCGCGGCAGGCCCAGCCATCTGTTCACCACCAACCGCTGGGTGACCGGGGAAGCGCTTTGCGCCGGCGACGACGTGATTGCCATGCTGGACCGCTTCCGGCCCGCCGGCGCGGGGCCGCCCGCCGACGTCGACCGCTGGCTGCGGGCGTTGGTCGTGCTGTTCCGGCCGCAGATCGAGCATCTGATACGCCGCCGCGACGCCGTGCTGCTGGCGGCTGTGGCGCGGCAGGGTCCTCGGGCGCTGGAAGCCCGGGAGCTGGAGATCGCCTCCGCCATGCCGATCGATGTCGAGGAACAGGCGCGGGCGCTGGCGGCGATAGCGGCGAAGCCGCAGGACCCGGCCGGCGGGGACGCCTGACCGACTTGCCGTCCGGTCCCGTCAGTCCGTCGGGCCGGCCGCCGTCATCGCCAGGTCCGCGAGAGCCAGCGAGGCCGTGATTCCCGGGCTCTCGATGCCCAGCATGTTGACCAGGCCCGGGACACCGTGTTCCCGGGGGCCTTCCACCACGAAGTCCGCGGCCGGTTCGCCGGGGCCGGAGAGCTTCGGGCGCACGCCGCTATAGCCGGGCTGCAGCGCATCCTCGGGCAGGCCCGGCCAGTAGCGCCGGATGGCGTCGTGAAAGCGCTCGGCGCGGGCCGGATCGACCCGGTAGTCGATGGCGGCCGGATCGTCTTCGGTCAGCCACTCGACGTCGGGTCCGAAGCGCGCCTCGCCGGCCATGTCGATGGTCAGGTGGACCCCCAGGCCACCCGGTTCCGGGACGGGATAGATCAGGCGCGAGAACGGGCAGCGGCCCGCCAGGGTGTAGTAGTTACCCTTGGCGTAGAAGCGGCGGCGGCGGCGGCCGTCGGCCAGGTCGGCGACGACCGGCGCTGCCAGGCCCGCGGCGTTGACCAGCGTCCGGCAGGCCAGCCGCATGGGCTGCGCGCCGCCGGTTTCGATGACCGGGCCGGCCTCGCCCGCCTCGACGGCGAGAAGGGGCGTCAGAAAGGCGATCATCGCCCCGGCGGCCTCGGCGTCGCCTTGCAGGGCCAGCATGTAGGCGTGGCTGTCGATGATACCCGTGGAAGGGGAGAGTAGGGCCGCGACACCGTCCACCGCCGGCTCCAGCGCCAGCATTTCCTCGCGGTCGAGCAGCCGCAGGTCGCCGACGCCGTTGGCCGCGCCCCTGGCGCGGAGCGCGCGCAGTTCGTCGAGTTGGTCGGAACCGCTTGCCACGATCAGTTTGCCGCAGCGCCGGTGAGGGACGCCGTGCCCGGCGCAATAGTCGTACAGCGCATGCTTGCCGGCGACGCAGGCGCGCGCCTTCAGACTGTCCTTCGGATAGTAGATGCCGGCGTGGATCACTTCGGAATTGCGCGAGCTGGTGCCCTCGCCGACATGGCCCTCGCGCTCGATGACGATGACCTCCCGTCCCGCCAGCGCGAAGGCGCGCGCCGCCGCCAGGCCGATCACGCCCGCCCCGACCACCACCACGTCCGCCTTTTCAGTCATGGGCCCGCAGGTTGGTCCTCCGGCTCCGATTCGTCATCGAAGATCATCGCCGGTTCGGCATCGTCGTCGGACTGTTCCGGTGTCTCGTCGCTGTCCCAGCCGGTCGGCATCTGGCTGGCGTACTGGGTGCCCCGCATCGGCATGGCGACGAAATCGGCCTGCTCGTCCGGCGTCGGCGCGGCCCGGCGGGAGATACGGAAGAAGGTCAGCATGCCGATGGCGGCGTGGACGACCGCGATGGTGACGAAGAACCCCACCGGTCCGAGCGCGCCCATGAAGGCGGCGGCGATATTGGGTCCGAGAATGGCGCCCGCGCCGTTGAGAAAGACGAGCCCGCTCGAGGCGGAGATCATCTTCGCCGTCGGCACGCGGTCGTTCACATGCGCGGTGAACAGCGAATAGTGCGGCATGGACAGCCCGCCGATCAGCACGGCGAGAGCGAGAATCGGCCAGACCAGACGCTCTTCTGTCACCGGGCCCATCGGATCCAGCGGCGCCGGCGTCGGCACGAACAGCGCCGAGGCCGCGGCGACGGACGCCGCCAGGGTCGCGGCCATGATGACGATCCGCCTGTCGAAGATGTCGGAAAAGCGCCCGATCGGAAACTGCAGCAGCATGCCGCCCAGGAAGATGGCGGCGACGAAGGTCGATATCTCGCCGACGGTCAGGCCGGCGCGCTGAGCGTAGATGGCGCCGAAGCCGAACAGGGCGCCGTTGGCGATGCCCGACATGAAGATGCCGATGGTGCCGAGCGGCGAGGCCTGGAAGAGTTCGCGGAAGCTCATCGCCTCCGGCGCCGAGATGTCGGGGGCGCGGGTGGCCGAGAGACAGAGCGGCAGCACCGCCAGCGAGACCAGCACGGCGATCAGCATGAACAGGTTGGCGCCGCTCGGGTCGGACAGGCCCAGCAGGAACTGCCCGCCCGACATCGCGCCCATCTGCACCACCATGTAGATGGCCAGCAGCCGCCCGCGGTTCTGGTTGTCGCTCATGTCGTTGAGCCAGCTCTCGCAGACGATGTAGAGGCCGGCATAGCAGAAGCCGGTGACCACCCGCATCGCCCCCCAGACCCAGGGGTCGATGAAGATCGAGTGCACCAGGATCGCCGCGGACGCCAGCGAGGCGAGGGCGGCGAAGACGCGGATATGGCCGACGCGCTTGACCACCCGGGGCGCGTAGAGGGAGCCGGCGAGAAAGCCCATGAAATAGCCCGACATCACGATGCCGAGGACGGCAGTGTCGAAGCCTTCCAGCGAACCGCGCAGGCCCAGCAGCGAGCCCTGCAGACCGTTGCCGGCCATCATCAGGCCGATGCCGATGAACAGGGCGGAGAGGGAGAGGAGAGCGCCCAGCATGTTGACCTTCTTCTTTTCCGTCGGCGATCGGGGCGGCGGCCGTTGGCTTGTGCGCCAGAACATAGGCCCCCGCGCGCCCGAATGCGACCATCGGCTGTCCGGAAACGGCCCGGCGGGCGGCGTCAGGCGAGGACGGCGTAGGCGTCGGCGATGCCGGGCAGGGCCCGCTCGACGGCCTCGCGGCCCTCGCGGATGGCCTCTTCGGCGCGGTCGAACTCCAGCAGCCCGATGTGGCTCAGCCGCGGCTCGACCGTGACGTCGGCGGGGTCGCCGGCCATGCGCGAGCGGTTGAGGCGGTCCTGGACGATCTGGATCGAGCTCATCATCACCGAGAAGACACTGGGCCGGCCTTCCTCGCGGCCGAAGATCTGGCGCATCATCAGCGTCTGCGGACTCAGCGCCTTGACCGGGTTCTCGCGGATGCGCGCCAGCAGGTCGTCGAAATGCAGGTCCTCGTCGATCAGATCGGCGGCGAGGTTGTTCTTGCCGAAGACGTCGCCGTTGAGATTGACGGCGATGACCAGGCGGGCGCCCAGGGCGCGGCAGACGCTGACCGGAACCGGATTGACCATGGCGCCGTCGACCAGCCAGCGATCCTTGACCTTCACCGGCGGAAAGATGCCGGGCAGGGCGTAGGAGGCGGTGATCGCGGGCACCAGCGGGCCGTCGCGCAGCCAGATCTCGTGCCCGGTGGCGAGTTCGGTGGTGACGGCGGCGAACTTCACCGCCATCTCCTCGATGCGCACCTCGCCGCAGTCCTGCTCCAGGCGGCGGACCAGCTTGCGTCCGCCCATCAGCCCGCCGCCGCCGAAGGCAAGGTCCATGTAGCGGAACATGCGCCCGCGCGTCAGCTCGCCGGCCCAGTGCTCCATCGCGTCCAGCTTGCCGGCGGCGTAGGTGCCGCCGACCAGCGCGCCGATCGAGGTGCCACAGATGATGTCGGGGGCGATGCCAGCCTGTTCGAGACGGCGCAGCACGCCGATATGCGCCCATCCGCGGGCGATGCCGGCGCCCAGGGCCAGGCCGATGACGGGTTTCTTCACCTTGTCCGCGCGCCTCCCCGGTCCCTTTTCCCAGCGTCCGATTGTGTTCGCAGATTTTCGCCGCCGGCAAGCGAATTGGGGACTTGACGGCGGCGGGCGATAAGTCCATTTACCCCCGGCGTCGGGCGACACGGAGGTTCTCTCCGAATTCGCTTGCGAGGCGGGTCCACTCCGCCTAAATTGGAAGTTCTCGACACATGCCGAACCGAT